>JAHBWG010000018.1 GCA_019637095.1 Sandaracinaceae bacterium
GCGCGGGCGCCGGCAGCGCCGACTCGACCGTCTGGGACTCGTCGATCTCGAACGCCGGGCGCGCCAGCGCGGTCGCGGCGAAGTCCTCGCCGCCGGGCGCGGGCGCCGGCGCGCCGTCCCCCCAACCACCGGGCTGGCTCGGATCACTCACGGGCTCGCTCGAAGGTAGGGGACCGGTGCCCGGTTGTTCAAGCGCCTTCGCCGCTCAAGGGGCGGCGTCGGGGCCGGCGTCCGCGCCCGCGTCGGGGATCGGGACGCACTCGCCGCGCGCGTCGAAGATCTCACCGTCGGGGCAGCGCACCGTCTCGACGCACCCGGCGACGAGGACGAAGAGCGCGATCAGCAGCCGCCGCATGGGCCTCAGAACCGCCCCTCGACGCCGATCCGCGCGCCGGCCGGCGACGCCGACACCTCGACGCGGATCGGCGCCACCACGTCCACGACCACCGCCGCCACCAAGAGGGCGAGCCCCGTCCCGAGCAGGATGCCGGTCTGTGCGCCGACCCGGATCATCTCGACGCACCCGACGTCCTCGATCTCCTCGTGACACTGGCCCTCGCGCGCGAGCGTCGAGAGCGGCGAGATCAGCGCGACGACGCCGCCGATCGCGAGGGCGCCGCCGATCACCCAGTTGAAGGGGCTCCGCTCGGTGTGCACCACGCGCGGGCCGGCCGGCGCCGTCGCGCCCGGCTCGGCGGTGGCGCCGATCTCGACGAGCAGCTGGGCCTCTTCGCCGCTGGTGACCCGCGCGCGCACCTGCTGGGTTCCCGCGGTGGGGTGCACGACGGTGACCGCGTGCTCGCCCGCGGGCAGCGTCAGGCGCAGCGGCGTGGCGCCGTACGCGATCCCCTCGACCTCGACCCGCGCCCCCGAGGGGCTCGAGCGCACCAACACGAAGCCGGTCGCGGGCGGCGCGGCCTCGAAGGCGCGGGTCACCGCGCGGGCGACGGCCTCGTCGAGGCCGCCCTCCGGGATCTCGACGATCGCCTCCGCGGGCGCCCCGGTGGGGCGGACGAGGTGCGCGCGGACGCGCGGGGGAGCCCCGCCGAGGATCTCGACGCGCAGGGTCGCGTCGGCGCCGGTCTGCGCCGCGAGCGCGGCGAGGCACTCGCCCTCTCCCTCGTCACACGCGCGCCCGTCGGGGACGCGCACGAGCCGGAGGCCGCGCTCGGCGATCGCCTCGACGACGGCCGCGCGCAGCGCGCCCGGATCGGGCGCGTCGCCGATGACCACGACGACGCTCGACGCGCGCGCGCCCACCGGGATCGCAAAGAGCACGAGGCTGAGGGCGAGCGCGCGCACGGGCGCCCGAGGATGCCGTGGACGGTCGAGCCGTGCCACCGTCCTCGTCGTGGCTCGCTTCTCTCCCGCCCGCTCGATCCTCGGTGACCTCGCGCCCGAGGTGCGCGCCCGTCGCGAGCTCGCGCTCTCGCTCGTGGAGGCGGCGCTCGACGCAGTGGATCCCGAGCGCGCGACGCGCGACGCGCTCGCGGCGCTCGGCGACCGCGGCCCATTCACGGTCTTCGCGTTCGGCAAGGCCGCGGTGCCGATGGCGCGCGCGGCGCTCGAGCGCGTCGAGATCCGGGGCGGGGTGCTCGTCGCGCCGCCGCCGGCGACGGGAGGTCTCGCGCTCGACGGGCTCGCGTGCTTCGTCGGGGGCCACCCGGATCCCGCGCCCGACGCGGCGCGCACCGCCGAGGCGTTCCTCGCGGCCGCGGACCGGCTCGGCGCGGACGACGCGGCGCTCGCGCTGGTGTCCGGGGGGGGCTCGGCGCTGCTCGAGCTCCCGCGTCCTCCGTTCACGTTGGACGCCCTCTCGCGGCTCGCGCGCGTGCTGCGCGAGCGCGGGGCGGACATCGCCGAGCTCAACGCGGTCCGGCGGCGCGTCTCGCTCGTCAAGGGCGGCGGGCTCGCGCGGCGGATCGCGCCCGCGCGCATCACGAACCTGGTGCTCTCGGACGTGCCGGGCGCGCCCCCCGAGCTCGTCGCGTCGGGCCCGACCGCGTCGCCGCCGCCGGGGGCCCCGTCCGCGGAGGCGGTGCTCGCGCGCTACGGGATCGAGGTGGCGCTCCCGCCGCTCGACGAGGCGCCGCTGCCCCCGATCACCACGCGCGTGATCGCCGACCAGGGCATCGCGCGGGCTGCGCTCGTCGCGGCTGCGCGAGCGCGCGGCACGCCCCTCGTCGATCGCGACGGGTACTTCGACGGCTCGGCGGCGGCGCTCGGCCGCCGGCTCGCCCGCGAGGCGCGCGAGGCGCGCGGCGCAGGCTGGGTCGGCGGGGGCGAGACGACGGTCGAGGTGCGCGGGCGCGGCCGGGGCGGGCGCAACCAGGAGATCGTCGTCGGCGCGCTGGCCGAGGGCTGGCCCGGGGGGCTGCTGCTCGCGCTCGGCACCGACGGGATCGATGGGGCGAGCGACGCGGCGGGCGGGCTCCTCGACGAGGCCGTCGTCGCGGCCGTGCGCGCGCGCGGGCTCGATCCCGAGCGGGCGCTCGCCGACAACGACTCTTACACGCTCCTCGACGCGGTCGGCGCGACGCTCGTGTCCGGTCCGACGGGCACGAACGTCGCGGACCTCGTGCTCTATCTGCCCTGAGGCGCGGTGGCGCGATCGAGGAGGGCGGCGAGATCCGCGAGGCTCGTCGGCTCGGCGTCGAGGACGGGCAGCGCGCAGCGCGCCGTCGTCGGGGGGAGGGCGGCGCCGAAGCGCGCGCGCGCGAGCGCGAACGTGGCGTTGTCGTCGTCGAGGTGGGCGCGGAGCGCGCGCGCGGCCGCGCGCACGCGCTCGGTCCCGGGGGGGCCATCGAGCGCTTCGTCCGGCCAGCCCGCCGAGCGGGCGAGCGGGGCTCCGTCCGCCGCCGCGTGGAAGGCGCGGTTGAAGATCACCGCGTCGATCGGCGTGTCGCGATCGAGCAGGCCGTCGCGCAGGTACGCGGCGTCGGAGAGGTGCGTCGGGTCGGGCGCGGTCACGAGGACGAACGAGGTCGTGGGATCGGCGAGCCGCGCGCGCACCGCCGCGGCGCGCTCGGCGAAGCCCGCGCGTAGATGCACGAACACCTCGAAGAAGGCGGCGAGCTCCTCCATCAGCGCCTCGCCCGCCATCGCGCCGAAGAGCCGCAGCGCGACCGCCGTCCCCTTGGCGCGGAGCCACGCCCGCGGGCCGCGCGCGTCCTCGCCGACGAACGCCCCGACGACGCGCTCGTCGAGGAACCGGACCAGCCGGTCCGGCGCGTCGAGGATGTCGAGCGCGCTCCGCGTCGGCGGCGTGTCGAGCACGACGAGGTCGTGCGCGCCGCTCGCGGTCACGTCGTAGAGCCGCTCCATGGCGACGTAGGCGTGGCTGCGCGCGAGGGTCCGCGAGAACGACTGGTAGACCCGGTTCGTGAGGATGCGGTCGCGCGCGCCGGGATCGGGCGTGATGCGGCGCACGAGCGCGTCGTACGCCGCCTTCGTCTCGAGCATCGCCGCGTCGAGGGGGAGCCCGGGGACGCGCCGCAGCTCGTCGTCGAGCCCGTCGAGCCCGAGCGCGTCGGCGAGCCGCCGGGCGGGATCGATCGTGATGACGGCGGTGCGGCGCCCGGCGCGCGCGGCGCGCACCGCGAGGGCGGCGGCGACGGTCGTCTTGCCCACGCCGCCCGGCCCGACGCAGACGACGAGCGAGCGCGTCGCGGCGAGCGCGTCGAGCGTCAGCACGCGCCCTCCGTCGCGGCGAGGGCGCCGAGCCGAGCGAGCGCGGCGCGGTCGCTCCGCACGGGGTCGAGCGGCAGGAGCACGCGCGGCATCGGGATCGCGTGCAGCCGCTCGATCTGTCGCTGGGCGTCCGCGTGACGGGCGCACGCCGCCCGGAGCAGGCCGAGGTCCTCCGCGGCCCCTGCGTCGTGGGCGCGGACCTCGCCCAACGTCGGGACGAGCCCCGGCTCGAGCGGCGAGGGCACCACGCGGTTGACGAAGAGCGTGCCGAGCCGCACCGAGACCTCGCCCGCGAGCCGCGCGTGGAGCTCGAGCGTCTCCTGCACGGGGAGCTGCGCGGGCAGCGTGACGAGGTGCAGGCGGGCGTGTGTCCCGTCCGCGAGCAACCGCGCGAAGCCGTCGAGCAGCCGGCGCACGGGGCCGGCCGGCACGAGCCCGTCGAACACCGCGGGCAGGCCGAGGAACATCAGCGCGTGCCCCGTCGCGTCGAGGTCGACGAGGATGGGGTGGAAGTCCGTCCCGAGGAGCTGCTCGAGCCGGAAGAGCGTCAGCACCTCGCCGACCGCGGGCGCGGCCTCGAAGAAGCGCCGCAGCGACGCGCTCGACGCGATGCGGCGGGCGAGCGCATCGACGGGCACGTTGCGGGCGACGTAGTCCGCGAGCGCCCGGTCGACCTCGACGTTGGCGGCGTGCACGCCGGGCGCGACCTCCACCGGATCGTGGCCGATGTGCCGTGCGCCGAAGATCGCTTGCATGGACGCGCGGTGACCGAGCTCCACGACGAGCGGGCGCAGCCCCCTGTGCCGCGCCTCGACCGCGAGCGCGGCGACGACGGTCGACTTGCCGGCGCCGCCCTTGCCCGTGAAGAACGCGAGGCGGCTCGAAAACGGGTGCTCGGGGCGCAACGCGACGATGCGATAGCGTACGCGGCGCCCTCGCGCGAGCCATCGGCGCCTGGGCCTGCTAGACCGGCGCGATGGCGGTGTTCTGGGGCGTCATGGGGGCGCTCGTCGCGGGCCAGCTCTGGGCGTTCGCGACGGATCGACGGCGCCTCGAGTGGGTCCTCAAGCCCGCGGCGGCGCTCGTGTTCATCGCCGCCGGCGCGTGGGCGGGCGCGCTCGCGAGCGACTACGGCCGGGTCTTGTTCGCCGGCCTGATCCTGGCGGCGTGCGGGGACGTGCTGCTCATCCCCAAGGACGAGCGCGCGTTCCTCGGGGGCCTCGTCGCGTTCCTGCTCGGCCACGTCGCGTACGCCGTCGCGTTCGTGGTGCGAGGCGTCGACCTCGCGTGGGCCGGCGGCGGGTTCGCGATCCTCGTCGTCGCCGCGGCGCCGGTCCTGCGCTGGTTGTGGCCCCACGTCGAGCCGAAGATGCGCGGGCCGGTGCTCGCCTACGTCGCCGTGATCACCGTGATGGTGGCGCTCGCCGCCGGGACGTACGGCGCGCATGGCGACGTGCTCGTGCTGGTGGGTGCCTTCGCGTTCTACCTCTCGGACCTCTCGGTGGCGCAGGGCCGGTTCGTGAAGCAGTCGCTCGCGAACCGCGCGTGGGGGCTGCCCCTCTACTTCGCGGCGCAGCTCGTGCTCGCGGGCACGGTCGCTCCGTCGTGAGCGCGCGCGACGAGGCGCTCGCGTGGATCACGGCCGACGCCGCGCTCGGCGCGCTCGCCGAGCACGTCCGCGCCGAGGCCGACGGCGATCCGGGTCACGATCTCGAGCACTGCCTGCGGGTCGCCGGCTGGACGGTGCGTTGCGCCGCGGGGCGCGCCGCGCCGCGCGAGTGCGTCGCCGCCGCGCTGCTGCACGACGTGGTGAACGTCCCCAAGGACCACCCCGAGCGCGCGCGCGCGAGCGCGCGCAGCGCCGAGCGCGCGCGCGTGCTCCTCGCGGCGCACGGGTTCGCGCCCGAGGCCGTCGCGCGCATCGCCGCGGCGATCGAGGATCACTCGTTCAGCCGAGGCGCCGTGCCGCGGGACGCGCTCGGCGACGCGCTCCAGGACGCGGATCGGCTCGAGGCGCTCGGCGCGCTCGGGCTCTGTCGCACGATCTCGACCGGCACCCGGATGGGGGCCGCGTACTTCCACCCCGAGGATCCGTTCGCGAAGGCGCGGGCGCTCGACGACACGCGGTACGGCGTCGACCACTTCTTCACGAAGCTGCTCGGCCTCGCGGCGACGCTCCGCACCGAGGTCGGCCGCGCCGAGGCGCGGCGCAGAGCCGGGTTCCTCGAGGCGTTCCTCGATCAGCTCGCGGAGGAGCTCGGCCGCGCGCGCTGAGCGCGCGCGTGCGTGCGTCAGAGGCCCGCGTCCGGGGCTTCGCACCCGCCGGCGTCGAGCGCGTAGCGCCAGTCACACGCGACGTCGCGCGCGGTGTGCCCGTGGGTGATTACCTCGACCTCGAGGGCGGGCGCGTCGGACGGCCAGAGGTCCCAGAGCGGCGTGGAGGTGCGCCGGCCGCCTTCGACCGGCTCGGTCTCGACTCTGATCCGCTCCCCGGCGACGAGAGGCGCTCCCTCGGGGCTGCGCGCGCTCCACGCGACCTCCGCGCACGACGGCGGGTTGGCCCCGAGGTACGTCACGTCGAACATCACCATGTCGAGGCCCTGGAGCCCCGTGACCTGCCGCGCGCTCACCTCGACGGTGTCGACGGAGACCCCCGTGGAGGCCGTGTCGCACCGGCGCACCTCCGGCTCGGACGGCGAGTCGCACAAGCCGAAGCACCCGAGGACCGGGGCGAGCCCGAGCAGGCCGAGCCAGCGGGTGTGGCGTCGCTTCACCCGCACGAGGATAGCGCCTGCTCGAGATCTGCCCAGAGGTCCTCGACGTCCTCGATCCCGACGCTCAACCGCAACAGGCCCTCGCCGATCCCCGCCGCGGCGCGCTGCGCGGGTGTCAACGAGGCGTGCGTCGTGCTCGCTGCGTGCGTGATGAGTGAGCGCACGTCTCCGAGGCTCACGGCGCGCGTGATCACGTCGAGCGTGTCGTAGCACTGGGCCCCCGCGGCGCGTCCGCCCGCGACCTCGAACGCGAGCAGCGCGCCGAAGCCGCCGCGCATCTGCCGGGCCGCGACGGCGTGGTCGGGGTGCGAGGGGAGGCCCGGGTAGAGCACGCGCTCGACGGCGGGGTGCGCCTCGAGCCGCGTCGCGAGCTCGAGCGCGCTCGCGGAGGCGCGCTGCATGCGCAGGCCGAGCGTGCGCAAGCCGCGCGCGACGAGCATCGCGGCCCAGGGGCTCGGTGCGGCGCCCGCGGTACGCACGCCCACGCGGCGGACCGCCTCGACGCGCGCCGCGTCGCCGAGCACGACGCCCCCGACGACGTCGCCATGCCCGGAGAGGAACTTCGTCGTCGAGTGGATCACGAGATCGGCGCCGAGCTCGAGCGGGCGCTGGTGGTAGGGCGTCGCGAAGGTGGAGTCGACGACGATCGTCGCGGCCGGCGCGGCGGCGCGCGCCGCGGCGAGGTCCGTGATCGCGAGCGTGGGGTTCGCGGGCGTCTCGAGGTACACGACGCGGGTCGATGGGCGCAGCGCCGCGGCGAGGGCGTCCGCGCGGGTCGCGTCGACGAAGTCGACCGCGACGCCGAAGCGCCCGAAGTGCTCCACGAGCAGCCGGACGGTCTCCGCATAGAGCCGCTCGCTGGCGACGACGTGGTCGCCCGCCGCGAGCGAGGCGGTGAGGGCCGCGTGGATGGCGGCCATGCCGCTCGCGAGCGCGACCGCGCCCTCGGCGCCCTCGAGCGCGGCGAGCTTGGCCTCGAGCGCGTCGACGGTCGGGTTCCTCCAACGCGAGTACACGTAGCCGGTCCCCTCGCGGAAGCGCGCGGCGGCGTCCGCGGCGCTCTCGAAGGCGAAGGCGCTCGACGTCACGAGCGGCGGATCGAGCGCGCCGCTCGTCGGGTCCGGCGCGTCGCCCGCGTGGACCGCCAGCGTGTCGAATCGGTGCATCGGCGGGACCTTACGGCTCCGACCCGGCGTGCGCTACGCTTGCCGCCGAGCGGCGCGCATGAGCTTCCAGCGATTCGGCCCTTACGAGCTCGTCGAGCGCCTCGGGACCGGGGGGATGGCCGAGACGTTCCTCGCCGTGCGGCGCGGCGTCGGCGGCTTCGAGCAGCACGTCTGCGTCAAGCGCATCCTGCCCATCTACGAGCGCGACCCCGCGTTCGTGAAGGACTTCCTCGAGGAGGCGCGGCTCGCCGCGCAGCTCCGGCACCCCAACATCGCGCAGGTGGTCGACTTCGGCGAGGTCGAGGGCTCGCACTACCTCGCGCTCGAGCTCGTCGACGGGCTCGACCTGCGCACGCTGCTCGCGCGCCTCGCCGAGCGAGGGCAGCGCCTCGACACCTCGCTCGTCGTGCTGATCGGCGTCGCGCTCGCGACCGCGCTCGACTTCTCGCACACGCCGACGCGCAGCCGCGCGGCGGTGGTCCACCGTGATCTCTCTCCGTCGAACGTGCTCGTGAGCCGCTCCGGCGGCGTGTACCTGACCGACTTCGGCATCGCGCGCGCCATCGGCGATCCGCGCCGCACCGAGACGGGGGTGGTGCGGGGGAAGGTCCCGTACATGGCGCCCGAGTACGCGCTCCACCGCCGCTTCGACGCGCGCACGGATCTGTTCAGCCTCGGCGTCGTGCTCTTCGAGGCGCTCGCGGGCCGGCGGCCGTTCGACGGGGCGACCGACCTCGACACGCTCGCGCGCATCGAGGTGGGGCGCCACGCACCGCTCCTCGAGCTCGCGCCGGCGACCCCGCCCGGGCTCGCGTTCCTCGTCGAGGCGCTGATCCGCGCGGACCCCGCGAGCCGCTACCAGAGCGCGGCGCAGCTGCTCGAGGCGCTGGCGCCGTTCGCGCCGCCCGCGACGGCGGGGCGCGAGCTCGGGCGCGTGGCGAGCTCGCTCGGGGAGTCGCTGAGCAGCTCCCTGTCGCTCGCGCTGTCGTCGCCGAGCCGCACCGCGTCGCTGACGGACACCCCGGCGCCCGCATACCCTTCCGTCTCGGCGGCCGGTCCCGACGCCGCGACGCGGACGAGCGACGCGGGCCGCGCGCCCGCCCGCGCGGCCGAGCCGGGCTGGTCGGTCACCAACCCCGACGCGATCTCGCACCACGATCGGCCGTCGCCTTACGCGTCGGCCTCCGGCCACGACGCGCCTTCTCCGTACGCCGCGCCGCTCGCGTCACCGCCTGCCCTGGCCGCGCACGGCGCGCAGCCCACCGCCGCCGGCGCGCCCGCGTGGCCCGCGAGCCCGCTCCCCTCGGCGGCCGCCGTGGAACCCTCGTACGGTGGCGCCCTCGGGCTCGGCGCCACCCTGGCGCTCGAAGCGCCGGCCGCGTACTCGGCGACGACGCCCGCTGCCGCGCCCGCGATCCCGGTGACCCAGCCGACGCTGCCGGTCGGCTCGACCCCGTTCGCGGCGGGCGCGCCGCCGCGGCGGTCGCGCGCGGGGCTCATCGCGCTGCTCGTGGTGCTCGGCATCATCACCTTCGTCGTCGCGACCGCAGGGACGTACGCGGTGGTGGCGGCCCTCCAGGCCGGCGGTGGCTGAGGCGCCCGCGGGGCTGTGGGCGCGCTGGTGGTTCGCGGTCAAGCCCGGGAGCTGGCCGAAGCTCCTCGTGCCTTGTCTTCTCGGCCAGGCGATCGGCCTCGGCGCGGAGGGCGGCGTCCGGGTCGATGCCCTCGCGGCGGGGCTCGCGTTCACGGCGCTCACGACGCTCTTCATCGTGCTCCTCAACGACTGGGGGGACCGCTCCGTCGACGCGCTCAAGCGCCGGATGTACCCGCGGACGTCGGGGAAGAAGACGATCCCCGACGGCATCCTGCCGGCGCGCGCGCTCCTCGCCGGAGGGAGCGCCGCCGGGGCCGCCGCCCTCTCGCTCGGCGTGCTCGCGGGCGGCTGGCTCGACCGGCCGCTGTTCGGCGTCTTCGCGCTCGGGTGTCTGCTGATCTTCGTCGCGTACACCCTCCCGCCGATCCGCGCGAACTACCGCGGGGGCGGCGAGCTCCTCGAGATGCTCGGCGTCGGCGTCGCGCTGCCGTGGACGCAAGCTTACTTGCAGGGTGGGGCGCTGGCGCTCGATGGCCTGTGGCTCCTCGTCGGCTTCTCGCTCCTCGCCCTCGCGTCCGCGATCGCCAGCGGGCTCGCCGACGAGCGCTCCGATCGCCGCGGCGGCAAGGTCACCTTCGTCTCTCGGTTCGGGAACCTCGCGGGGCGCCGCGCGACCGAGGGGCTCGGCTTCGCGGGCGCGGTGGCGTGGCTCGCGACCGCGCCGTTGCCGCTCTGGCTTCGGGCGGCGCCGGCGGTGATCGTCCTGTTCGAGGTCGGGCGCATGCTCGCCGTGAGCGACGCGGCGGTGACGGGCGCGTTCGAGGCGCAGCGCCGCTACAAGGCGCGCCTGCACGCCGGGATGTGGCGTGGCGCGCTGGCGGCGGCCATGTTGCTCGCGTGGCGCCACCTCACCTGAGCCGGCTCGCGGCCGCGGACGCGCGGCTCGCGCGCGCGTTCGGGCGGCTCGGCACGCTGGGCCCCGGGCGCGACGCGGCGAGCCCGCCGACCGCGCTCCACCGCGCGCTCGCGCCGCGCTGCCGTGACGAGGCGATGGCGCAGGCGCTCGCCGACGGCCTCGCGGCGGTCGCGGACGCGCTCATCGAGCACTTCCCCGGCAACCTCCTGTTCGACCTCGACGCGCTCACCGCCGGGCTCGTGCGTACCGCGCCCGACGCGGACGCGCTCGCGCGCGCGTTCGCGCAGGTCGTCGCGCTGCACGCCCGCTTCGGCCGTCACACCGCGATCCGCTTCGAGTACGTCCACGACTTCGTCTACGGGTTCGACTGGGCGAAGTGGGTCCGGCGCGATCCGGCCGCGCGCGCGCACGTCGGCCCCTTCGATCCGGTGTTCCTCGCGGCGCTCGCCTCGCGCGGCGACGAGCTCCTCGCGCTCATCGCGGCGGACGACGCGGACTACCCGCGCCTGCGCGACGAGCGCCCGCGCAACCCGTTCGGGTTCTCGCGCGGGCCCACGGAGGAGCTGCGGCTGCACCGCGCGCTGGCGCGCGAGGGCCTCTTGCCGGTGGAGGGCTGGCGGCTCGACGCGGTGCCGGTGTGGGATCGGCCCTTCGCCGATCTACGGGCCGCTCGCGCCGCCGAGGGCTAGCGCGGCGGACCAGCCGAGCGCGAGGAGCGGCCCGGCCCCCGCGGTGAGCACGACGAACGGCAGCACGGGCCGCTCGGGGCGGAGCCAGCCGAGGGAGAGCACGGCACAGAGCGCCGGTGGCCCCACCGAGAGCGCGATCCAGGCCGGCGCGAGCGCGGGGCCGACCTGGGTCGCGAGCACGAGGCCCAGGCCGCTCAGCGCCAGCGCGTCGCGGCGCGCGCGCCCATCCCCGCGGCGGACCGGCCAGGTCCGCTTGCCCGCCCTGCGATCGCCGTCGAGGTCGGGCAGGGCGGTGAGCGCGTTCGCCGCGAAGCCGAGCACGACCAGCGGCGCGAATGCGTCGTAGGGCGCGCGCGCGAGCTCGCCCGTCTGCGCGTACCAGCCGAGCAGCGGCAGCACGAGCCCGACGCCGAGCCCTTGGACGACCTCGCCGAAGCCCCGGTAGGAGAGTCGCAGGGGAGGGAAGCTGTACGAGTGCAAGAGAAGTAGCGCGGCCAGCGCGAAGGCGGGCAGGAGCGGGCGATCGAGCGCGGCGCCGGCCGCCGCCGACCCGACGAGCAGGGCGATCGCGGCCGCGAGCGCGCCGGCGCGCAGGCTCGAGGCGCGGATGAGCCCGTCGGGGATCACGCGCGAGCCGCCGCTCACGAGCGTGCGCGCCCGCGCCTGCGCGTCGGCGTCGCGGTCGGCGTAGTCGTTGCCGAACACGATGACGAGGTGATCGAGCGCGCCGAAGCCGAACGCCACCGCGGCGAGGACGGGGTCGAACGTGTGCGTCTGCGCGTACGCGAGCGCCTGACCGAGCAGGATCGGCGGCGCGAGGTTCACGTGGGCGAGCGGACGGGCGGCCCGCGCCCACGCGCGCAGGCTCATCCGCGCTCTTCGCGGCTCTTGCTCGGAGCCGGCGCCACGGGCATGTCGTGTCGGCCCGTGATCTCCTCCCAGGTCGGCAGGAGGTTGTCGCTCGAGACGGTCAGCACGCGCAGGCGCAGCACGACGCGCGTGACGCCGGAGGTCTGGCTGAACCGCACCTGCCGGCCCTTGCTCTGCTCGAACACCGCCTCGGAGCCCGGCCGCGGGAAGGGGTGGCTGAGCTCCATCGACTCTCCGTCGCGGAGCTGGCCGCCGACGAGGCGCGCGCCGAGCAGCGCGTGCTCGGCGTGCGCCCGGCGCGTGTTCTGGTCGATCACCGCGATGCAGACCAGCCGCGAGTCGAGCGCGTAGATCGTGTTGCGGGTCCAGATCTCCACGAACGTCCAGTCGTGGTCCGGCAGGGGCGCGGTCCGGCGCTCGTGGATCAGATCGATGTCGACCGCGGGCTGCCCCCGGCGGACCGGCCGCGCGACGCGTTGCGGCTCGACGCCCGCGGGCGGCGCCGGGCGCGCCTCGACCCGCACGGAGGCGGCGGGCTCGTCCTCGAAGCGGGCGACCTCGGGCTCGAGATCGGGGACCTCGACCTTCGGGGCGAAGCCGCGGAACGTGTTGCGCTTGTCGCGCTCCTGGGGCTTGGCAGGCCGCTTCTTGGGGTGACGGTCCGACTCCTCGCCCATGCGCACCGAAGGCTACACGATCGCGGTTCTGTACGCCTGCGCATTTCGGTATCCTCCGCCCTGTCGTGAACGCCAAGATCTGCCCGCGCTGCCAGACGCCGAACCCGCCGACCGGCCAGGCTTGCTACAACTGTGGGACGCCGCTCGCGGCGCCGGGCTATCCGCCGCAGCAGCCCGGCTATCCGCCGCAGCAGGCCGGCTACCCGCCGCAGCAGCCCGGCTACCCGCCGTCTCAGCCCGGCTACCCGCCGTCGCAGCCCGGCTACCCGCCGCAGCAGCCCGGCTATCCGCCGTCGCAGCCCGGGTCGTACGCGGGGCACGCGGCGCCTTCGCAGGCCGGGGGGCCGCCCGCGCCGAAGGCCACGATGGCGCTCAGCTCCGAGGACGCGATGGCCGCGCTCAGCATGGCGGGCATCGGCGGGCCCAACCAGTCCTCGCCCGGGTCGATCCCCGGCGGCGGCCAGGCGGGTCCCGGCGAGGTCACCGTCGGCCGCGATCCCTCCAACGTCATCGTGTTCGACAACCCCGTCGTCTCCGCGCGGCACGCGAAGATCGCGCGCAACCCGCAAGGCGGCTTGCTCGTCGCGGACCTCGGATCGACGAACGGCACGTACCTGCGCGGCGAGCGCATCCAGTCGCGGGTGGTCTCGCTCCTCGACGACGTGTACCTCGGGTCCGCGCCGCTCCGCATGAGCGACCCGCGGATCGCGGGGCTCGTGATCGTGGTGAACCGGCCGCCCCAGAAGGGGCAGCCGTTCGTGCTCGGCAGCGACGCGGGCTGCGACATCACGCTGCGCGACGCGCAGGTCGCGCCGCGCCACTGCCAGCTCACCGAGCTGCCCGGCGGCAGCTTCCAGGTCCAGGACCTCGGCTCCCCGGCGGGCACCGCGATCGACAACGCGTCGTTCCGCGTGCAGACCGCGACGGCCAACGCGACGAGCACCATCATGCTGGGCGGCTTCGCGCTGCCGCTCCAGCTCCTCGCGCGGATGGTCGAGGGCGCCAAGGGCGAGGGCTCCGTCATGCAGATGGCGGAGGCCGCGGTCCAGGGCCTCAACCTCGACAAGCCGGTGATCACCGTCGGCCGCGCGCCGGGCGCCGACCTGGTCCTGCCGCACCCGTCGGTCTCGGGCCGGCACGCGGAGATCCGCAAGCAGCCGGACGGCCGCTTCCAGATCCGCGATCTCGGCTCGACGAACGGCACCTACGTCAACGGCGTGCGCATCAGCACGCACGTCGCGGGCCCGGGCGATCGGGTCACCGTCGGCGCGGTCACGCTGTTGCTCGGCGCACGCGGCATCGAGGGCGCGCAGCGCGCGAAGGTCCGGCTCGACATCGTGCAAGTCGGCTTGCAGGTGAAGAACCGCACGACCGGCAAGCCGCTGAACCTGCTCGAGAACGTGAACCTCTCGATCTTCCCGGGCGAGCTGATCGGGATGCTCGGGCCGTCGGGCGCGGGCAAGAGCACGCTCTTGATGACGGTGCTCGGGATCATCCGCCCGACCTCGGGCGGCGTGCTCCTGAACGGCCGCCCGCTCTTCGAGCAGTACGAGTCGTTCCGCACGAACGTCGGCTACGTGCCGCAGGACGACATCGTCCACCCCGAGCTCACCGTGAAGGAGGCGCTCCGCTACGCGTGCAAGCTGCGGCTGCCCAAGGGCACGTCGAGCAAGCACATCGAGGAGTCGATCGACGCGACGCTCAAGGAGGTCGGCCTCTGGGAGCAGCGCGACCAGCGCATCGGCAGCGCGGAGCAGAAGGTGCTCTCGGGCGGCCAGCGCCGGCGCGTGAACCTCGCCGTCGAGCTCGTCACGGATCCCTCGCTCCTGATCCTCGACGAGCCCACCTCCGGGTTGAGCTGGACGGACGCCGCGGACGTCATCTCGACGCTGCGCCGCCTCGCCGACAACGGGCGGACGATCGTCGTCACGATCCACCAGCCCGACTACCAGGAGTACGAGAAGTTCGACGCGGTCACGATCCTCGGCCGCGGGGGCAAGCTCCTGTTCTTCGGGCCGGCGTCGCCGGACAGCTACGAGTTCTTCGGCGCGACGCCCGGTAAGCCGCGCGAGATGTTCGACCACCTCGAGCAGCTCCCGGCGGACCAGTGGCGGGACAAGTTCCAGCAGACCGGGACGTATCGACGCTTCGTGGTCGAGCGGGCGGGCAACGCGCAGGCGCAGAGCGGCGGCGCGCCGCCCAAGCCCAGAGCGCGCTCGTCGATCCGCCAGTTCCCCGTGCTGCTCGGCCGCTCGTTCAAGCTGACGTTCCGCAACAAGACGGCGCTCGCGATGCTCGTCGTGCAGGCGCCGCTCCTGGCCATCCTCATCGGGCTCACGACCGGCGGCGCGACCGCGTTCCTCGTCCCGCAGTTCGGCTGCTCGACCCGCGAGGAGGCGGTCGATCAGTGCGCGGGCGTCGACGACCGGCTCGCGTGCGACCCCGAGCGCCGGATGGCGATCGCCGCGCGCCTGCCCGACGTGACGACGCCGCACTCCGAGGACCGCGTGAAGGACCCGCGGACGGCGCTGCTCGCGATGCTGATGGCGCTCTTCCTGCCGATGATCATCGCGAGCTCGAACGTCCTCGTCGCGGAGAAGACCGTCTACCAGCGCGAGCGCCTCGCGGGGCTGAACATCCTGCCGTACGTGCTCGCGCGGCTCGGGGTGCTGTTCTTCCTCGGAGGGGTCGTCGTCGTGCTGCACGTCCCGATCGCGTACTACCTCTGCGATCTGAACGCGGCGAGCGGTGCCGCGGGTGTCGTGAACCTCTTCAAGTACATGTACGTGGGGTTCCTGACGACGAGCACCGCGGCGGCGATGGGCATGGCGCTCAGCGCGGCGGTCTCCAACCCCGTGACGGCGCTCTGGGGCATCAACTTCCTCGTGATCCCGCAGCTCCTGTTCGCCGGCTCGATCAGCCGCCTGCAGGGCCTGACCGCCATCTTGAGCTGGCTCACCTCGACGCGCTTCGGCCTCGAGTCGCTGACGTCCGTGGACCTCCGCGCGCGCGACGAGCTGCAGGACTGCCAGGTCGAGCGCTACCTCGAGAACCTGCCCAACTTCTTCAGCGACCCGGACTCGAAGCTCGGAGGGTTCGTGACCGAGTACCCGCTCGTCTTCGCGACGCTCGGGATGGGCATCCTCGCCTTCGGCGCGTTCGTGTTGACCGCGACGCTCCTGCGGATGAAGGACAAGTAGCCGGCGAGCCGGTCGCGGGGCACCCCGCGTCGCTCACTGGCCTTCGACGCGCAGCTCGGGCGGCACCGACAAGCGCGCCGCGCAGCGCCCCTCGTGGCAGAGGCACGCGCCGCCACAGTCGAGCGTTCCGTACTGGCAGTCGGTCGTGCACATCACGTCGGCGCAGTCGGGCGCGCTCGCCTGTGCGACGCACGCCGCCGCGTGGCAGCACCCGGCGGGGACGCAGTCCGCGTCGGTGGTGCAGGCGTCGTCCGAGACGACGAGCCGACCCTCGCCGGCGCCTTCGCCGCCTTCGCCGCCTTCGCCACCTTCGGAGCCGCGGTCGTCGATGACGATCGGGTCGCGGCTCGCGGAGCTCTCGGAGGCGCCGCAGGCGGCGAGGGGCAGGGCGAGGGTGAGGAGGAGCAGCGGCAAGAGGAGACGCATGGCGGTTTCGACGCTCCGAGCGAGGGTTCGATTCGAGAGCCGGTTGGTGATTCAGCCCGAGGACGCCTCGGACAACGCCGCGCGCGCGTGCTCGAGATCGGCGGCGGCGCGCGCGAGCGAGCGCGTGGCCTCCTCCCAGTGCCGGTCGACGAGGGCGGACCACGCGCGGTTGAGGTAGCGCTCGCCGCTCGAGAGCGGGCCGAAGACGTCGGCGAACCGCGCGAGCCCGTACTTGGCCTGCACGCGCGGCGCGGCGTCCACGATCGGCTCGACCTTCTCGAGCACCACCTCGTGGATGCGGTCCTTGAGCGCGTCGAAGTCCGCGTCGGACGGCGCGCTCGCGCGCGCGGCCTCCTCTGCGAGCGCGGCGACGAGCGCGTGCAGATCGTCGAGGAGCGCGCCGAGATCGCGCGCCGCAGGCGCCTCGCCCGCGGGCCGCGCCGGCGCCGCGTGCGCCTCGCGCCGCGCGGCGACGCGGCCGAGGACGGCGCCGACGACCACGAGCGCGAGCCCGAGCGCGAAGAGGAGCCCGCTCTCGGCGAGCCAGCTCGTGAGCCGCGCCTCGGGCGCGACCGGCTGCAGCAGCGCGGCGCGCGCGGCGGGCTCCACTTCGGCCCGAGCGGCGGCGAGCCAGCGGGCCCGGAGCTCGCGCGTGCTCACGGCGAGCCCGTCGGTCGGCGCCTGCGCGCGGCGCTCGAGCGTGGCGCGCGCCTCCGTGACGACCGCGTCGTAGGTGCTCCCGGACGCGCCGCGGGCGCTGCAGATCGCCGCGACGTTCGCGCCCGTCGCGGCCTCCGCGCTCGCCGCGGCCTCCGCGCCGGGGAGCTCGCATTCGTCCTCGGCCGCGAGGGCGCGCACGCGATCGGGCGCCGCGTCGAGCTCGCCCGCGAGCGCGGCGCAATACGCGTCCCGCGCCGCTCGGGTCGCGGCGGCGCGCATGGCGGCCTCGCCGCGCGCGACCATCTGCGCGCGCATCGGC
Organism: Sandaracinaceae bacterium; assembly: GCA_019637095.1. Taxonomy (GTDB): domain Bacteria; phylum Myxococcota_A; class Polyangia; order Polyangiales; family Sandaracinaceae; genus JACKEC01. Next base: position 16,982 of record JAHBWG010000018.1, read on the forward strand.
GGAGACAGGCGCGCGCCGTAGGCGGCGGCGATGGCCACCCCGACGCAGAGGATCACGACGCCGACGTGCTTCATCAGGCGCTCCCCGTCCCGAGCTGTACGAGCACGACCGTCAGGCTCGTCAGCGCCTCGCCGATGATCAGGCCCGCCGCGATCGGCACGAGCGTGTCTCCGATCCAGCGCTTGCCGAGCTTGGCCTCGAGGGCCATCGCGGCGAAGCACCCTACGCCGTAGGTCATCGTGATGTAGAAGGGAAGGTACATTGCCAGCCCGACGAGGACCGCCGCGCCGCTGATCGGGAAGATCCCGAGCCCGAGGCCGATCGCCGTGCCCGCCGCGTACTTGTCGAGCTGGCTCGAGCCCGCGCGCAGCGAGTCGATGACGCTCGCGAGCGCGGCGCCCTGCGGCGCCGACAGCGGCGCGCCCGGGACGCCGAAGCCGGGGCTCTCGTAGCTCTGCCAGAGGAGGTACGTCACCCCGACGGCGACCGGCACGCCGATCCACGCGACGGCGAACTGCGCGATCTGCTGGCGCTTCGGCGTCGCCCCGATGAGGTGGCCGCTCTTGAGGTCCTGCATCATGTCGGCGCACTGGCCGATGCCGATGCTCACGGCGACCCCGAGGATGATCGCCGCGACGACGTTCCCGCCGCTGAGGAAGAACATCAGCGTCACCCCGACGAGCGACATGCCCGAGATGGGGGTGATGTCCGTCATCCCCGTCGCCTGGGCGACGATCATCCCGGCGAGGGCGAGCCACACCGTACCGACCGTCGCGGTCACGAGGGCGCGACCGGCGCCGATGTCGCCCGAGAGCATCGCGGCGACGAAGAGGACGACGAACGCGGCCGCGACGCCGGCGTAGAGCACGCGCGGGCTCATCTCGTCGCCGCTCCCGGCCTTCTGCGCGGCGCCGAGCGAGCGCATCGCCGCGCGCAGGGCGGGCGCGCTCGCGATCACGCCGGTCAGCGCGCCGCCGATGAGGATCCCGATCCCGAGCGGTCGGAGCATCTCGCTGTACACGAGCGGCCACTGCACGAACGCCTCGTACGGCGCGCCGGCGGCGCCGCCGAGCTCGGCGGGGCTTGGCGCCCACTCGAGCTCGACCATCGCGGGCGCGAGCACCCACCAGGCGAGCATCCCCCCGAGCACGAACGGCAGCCCACCGCGCCCCGCGAGCAGCCCCGCGCCCAGGCTCGCGAAGGACACGCCGACCGCGATCGGGATGTACGCCGGCAGCCCCAGGGCGCTGCCGATCTCGATCTCCTCGTGGATCACCCCGAGCCCGGCGAGGGTGTGGAAGAACGCGGCGACGGCGAAGCCGCCCGCGAGGAGCTTGGCCTGGCGGATCCCCGCGCCCGGGGAGCGCAAGAGGGTGGCGACGGCGATCCCGCTCGGGAACCGCAGCCGCTCGAGCTCGATCATCTGCTTGCGCAGCGGGATGATGAACACGATCCCGAGGAACGACCCGGCGATCGCCGACAGGATCACCGGCAGCGGGCCGAAGTCGCGCAGCTCCGGGTCGCAGACCCCGAGGATGAAGAGGGCAGGGAGGGTGAACGCGATCCCCGCCGACGCGCTGTTCACGCCGGACGCGACCGTCTGGTTGATGTTGTTCTCGACGATGCTCCCCCGCCGCAGGAGCCCGCGCAGGACGGCGAAGCCGAGGATCGCCGCGACGGTCGAGCCGGGGAGCGTGAAGCCCAGCTTGAGCCCGACGAACACGAACGCGGCGGTCATCGCGGCGCCGAGCAGGACGCCGAAGATCAGCGCGGCGGCGGTGAGCTCGCGGTAGGGCGCGCGGGCGTTCATCGGGGGCTCCGCCTACTCGCAAAGCTCGGTCTGCGCAACCGCCGGACCGTAGGCCGAGAGGAAACTTGACCGCTGTGCATCCGTCGAGTAACCCTTTGTCCTACCGTGGCAGGTGTTCAGGAGAGGAGCCGTTCAGTGCAGAAGCTGACGCAGCGACAGCAGGCGGTGCTCGAGTACATCGTCGAGTCCATCCAGGACCGAGGCTACCCACCGACCCTGCGAGAGATCGGGAACCATCTCGGGATCCGCTCGACGAACGGGGTGAACGACCACCTCCGGGCGCTCGAGCGCAAGGGGTACCTCACACGCGAGGACATGAAGTCGCGCACGCTGCGTCCGACGAACGACGTCGGGCGGGCGACCGCGGTGGGGCGGCCCTCGCCGGCCGCGGCCCCGGACGACGACGACCTGATCGAGATCCCGATCCTCGGCCGCGTGGCCGCCGGCTTCCCCGCCGAAGCGATCGAGGCACCGGAGGACACGGTCCGCGTCGACCGCATGCTCCTCGGCGAGCGGGGCCAGATCTACGGCCTGCGGATCGCGGGGGATTCGATGATCGAGGCGGGGATCCACGACGGCGACTACGTCTTCGTGAAGAAGCAGATCGAGGCGCGGCGCGGACAGATCGTGGTCTGCATGGTCGGCGACGAGGCGACCTGCAAGTACTACTTCCCCGAGAAGCACCACATCAGGCTCGAGCCGGCGAACGCGCAGCTCGCGCCGATCCTCGTCCCGCGGACGGACTGGCGGGAGACCTCGATCCTCGGGGTCGTGGTGGGCGTGTTCCGTCGCGTTTGAGCGCGGCGCTCCGTCAGCCGCCCCCGGCGTCTTCTTCCGCGCGTCGGAGCCAGGCGGCGAGGAGCTTGAGCGGATCGAACCCGAGCGTCGCCGTGACGCTCGCGACCTCGGCGACGCGCGAGCGCAGGTAGGTCGCGAGCGGCGCGAGCTGCGAGAGGGCTTCGACGCCGCCGATCCAGCGCGCGGACTCGCGCGCCGCCGCGCGCACCGCGTCGGCCCCGAGGGCGACCGCGACGTACGGCGGCGTCGGGTGCAGGATCACGTCGCGCACGGCGGCGGCTCGCGCCCACGCGCCGGGCTCGTACTCGCGCAGCAGCGCGCGCGCCGTCGCGCGCTCCGTGAAGAGGCCGAGGTGGATCGGCGCGACGTGGCGCTCGACCGCCTCGCTGATCACGCGGTAGTCGCGCCGCCAGTCACCGCCGAGCGGCCCGGTCCAGCGCGCGATGAGGTCGGGGCCGGCGACCAGATCCACGAGCCCGCCGCGGCGTCGCAGGACGAGCGCCGTCCACGGTGTCGTGCGGCTCCAGACGACGACGACCAGCGCGTGCTCGTCCGGCAGGACGCTGTCGAGCGCGCGCCGCACCATGCCGATCGTCGGGATGGGGACGTCCCCCATCGTGCGCGGCCAAGTGACCAGCAGGCCGGCCTCGCTCATCTCACGCACCGCCCGCGTGACCACGAGGAGCTGCGCGAAGTAGTCGTCGCCGCGCTCGATCCGGTGGGCGACGCGCTCCCCGATCTCCTCGGCGACTCCCTCGCGCAGCACCACGCAGCGCGAGGCGCGGTGCTGCGCGGCCATCGCCTCGAGCTGGTCCGGGCCGAGGTAGTCGAGCTCGCGCACGCGCCCGTGCCGCGTGTGCATCGCCTTGAGGACGCGCTCGCGATCGTCGAGCACGACGACGAGCGTCCCGCGCGCGTCGGTGACGAGCTCCTCCTCGGCCTCGGGCGCGTCGCTGCCGATCGCCTCCCGATCGAGCCGGCTCACCACGTTCGGCGCGAAGAGCGAGATCAGGTTCGTCCACGAGCGCGCGTCGAACCCTTCGAAGCGCAGGTCCTCGCTGATCACGACGCCACCGCTTCGCCGCTGCCCTCGATCGCCTGCACCGCGCCTTCGATCGCCAGCATCCGGCAGCTCCAGCCCGCCATCGGGATCGCCACCTCCTCGCGACCCTCGAAGCGCTCGCCGCTCAGCAGGTCCTCGAGCCGCGTGGGGGCGGGCACCGTCACGCGCGCCTCGAGCCGGGCCTTGCCGGGGTTCACGACGAACAGCACCCGGGGGCGCGCGGCGTCCTCGTGCACGGTCGCCTCGAGCGGCGCAGGCCGGACGGGGAACGGGCGCGCGAGCTCGAGGTCCCGCACCAGCTCGTCGACCACGTGGCGAGCGTCGTCGTCGGTGTCGATGAGCACCCGGCGGCCGTGCGACGGGACCTCGAACAGCGTGCGGCGCGCGCTCAGATCGAGGCTGGGCATCGTCGGGCCGTACACGACCGTGCCGCCGCGCTCCGCGAACGTCGTGATCCGCCGCCAGCGCGCCGGGTCGCACAGCTCGAACGACGGAGTGACGAGCACGCGCAGGCCCTCGAGCTGCTCCGCTGGCGCGTCGCCGTCGACGTAGACGTACGGGACGCCGGCGTGGGTCAGCGCCGCGGCGAAGCGCGCCACGAGCTTCCACCAGAGCACCTGGATCGGCCCGGTGAGCCCGAACGAGTCCTCGCGACACGCCTCGACCGGCGTGCCGCCGATCGCCTCGAGCACCGTCGGGCTGAGCGCGCCCAGGAGCGAGGTCGCGCGGCTCAGGCGTGCGTACTCGCGCGGCATCATGAGCCCGACCTCGGCGCGGCGCGCGAGCGCGTGGAAGCCCACCCGATCCATCGCGGACAGGAGCTGCTTCCACGTCCCGGCCTCGACGCGCGGGTTCCCGCGGGGATCGATCGGCGCGCCGTACCAGCGGTCGCGGTCGACGGCCATGTAGAGGTTGAAGCCGCGCAGGCCGTAGGCGAGGGCGGTCATGGCGGTGAAGAGCGAATCCTCGTTCGCGAGCGGCGTGAACCACGCGGGCGCGCCGATCCCGAGCTCGGGCGCGTACGGCACGCGGTGCGTGCCCGCGAGGTAGAGCGTCCGGCGCTTGATCGTCCGGTGCTCTCGGCGCGCGTGGTAGTAGTCGAAGCCGACCAGGTCGACGACCGACTCGATCGCGGTCGAGCTCATCGGGACGCCCTGCTCGCCGAGCGGGAAGTTGTGGACCGTGACCACGTTCTTCATGCCCGCCTTCGCGAGCCGCCGTCGCATCTTGGCCAGCGCCTGGGTGATGAGATCCTCGCGAAACGCCGCCCAGTCGAGGTGGACGGCGAGCTCGCTCGGCGTCTCGGCGCGGAAGCGTTCGGGCGGCGCGCAGTCGTCCCAGCGCGCGTAGCTCGCCCGGTGCGCGTCGGCGGCTTTCTCCACGGTCGCGTAGCGGCGCTCGAGGAAGCGTCGCCAGTGCGCGAGCGCGTCGGGGTGGTAGTCCTGCTCGTAGGCTGCGTCGCGGAAGTAGTAGGAAGCCTCGTTGTCGACCTGAAGCAGCACGATGGGCCCCGCCGGGAACAGCCGCGGCGCGAGCACCTCGCCGACCGCGTCGTACCAGCGGCCGACCTCCTCGTGGAACGTGCGGCTCGCGTACGAAGGCACCGGGAACATCCGCGGAGGGAAGGGCTGCAGGACCGGGTTCTGCCGGGGCGAGCGCGCCTGACAGGCGCGGTCGTAGACGATCCGCTCGGGCAGCCCGAAGTAGGTCATCTCGGCGTTGATGTGCGGGCCGGGCCGGACGAAGACGTAGAGCCCGAGCTCCCCCGCGAGGTCCACGAACGCGCCGACGTCCTTCTGCGGATCGTGCGCGCCGAAGTCGTGCTCGCCGGGCGCGATCTCGTGGACCTGCCAGGGCATGTAGGTCTCGACGATCGGGAGCCCGAGGTCGCGCAGCTGCGTGAGCCCCGCCCGCCACGCCGCGGGCTCGAGCCGCCAGTAGTGCATCGCCCCCGACAGGAGCGGGATCTCCCGGTCGCCCACGCGGAGCGCGCGCCCGGTGAGCGCCGGTCTTCCGGGTCGGCGCGGGCGCGTACGCCGCGCCGACGCCCTACGCGCCTTCGCCATGAGGGGCGCGAGGATACCCGAGCGGCGCGCTGCCCGGAACGCTTCGCGTGCGTCGCTCCCCCTCGAGGACGTTCGACGCATCGAGCGACCACCCTGCGAGCGCGCGATCCCAGATCAGGGCATCGTGCAGCGATGGGCGTTGGCTGAGGGGGCCCGTCGATCGTGGCCGCGCGGCCCTCGGATTCACAGACGGCCGAGCGCGGCCCCGACCGCCTCCATCGCGCTCGCGAACGGGCGGGCGCCGGAGAGGTCGTCGATCGCCGGCCAGGCCGCCGCGAGCGCCTCCGGGCTCACCTCTCCCGAGAGCGTGGTGCCCTCGCCCTCCATCACGGCGACCCGCGCGAAGTAGCCGCCGCCGACGGCGTAGGTCTGCCCGTTCGCCGGGCAGGCCTCGCTCGCGAGCAGCGCCACGAGCGGCGAGACGAGGGAGGGCTCGAGCCGGTCCAGCGTCGGCGCGTCGAGGATCGTCTCGGTCATCCGGCTCTTGGCGATCGGCGCGATCGCGTTGACCCGGATGCCGCGCTTGTCGCCTTCCTGCGCGAGCGACTTCGTCAGCCCGACGATCCCGAGCTTGGCCGCGGCGTAGTTCGCCTGGCCGAAGTTCCCGTAGAGGCCCGCCGCGCTCGACGTGTTGACGATGCGGCCGTACCCCGCGTCCCGCAGGTGCGGCCAGGCCGCATGGCAGACGTGGTAGGTGCCCGCGAGGTGGACGCGCACGACCGCCTCCCAGTCGTCGTCGGTCATCTTGTGGAAGGAGACGTCGCGCAGGATGCCCGCGTTGTTGATCACGACGTCGAGGCGCCCGAACGCGTCGAGCGCGGTCGCGACGATGCTCCGCGCGCCCTCCCGGGTGTCGACGCCCGCGAAGCTCGGCACCGCCGCGCCGCCCGCGGCGACGATCTCGCCCACGACGCGGGCGGCGGCGGCGCGATCGTCGCCATCGCCGCGGAGCGAGCCGCCGAGGTCGTTCACGACCACCTTCGCCCCGCGCGCCGCGAGCGCGAGGGCGTGAGCGCGCCCGAGCCCGCCACCCGCGCCGGTGACGATCGCGACCCGCCCGTCGAAGCGCACTTCCTCCATCGCCGACCTCCGTGAGAGGGCTGGACCGTACCAGACCTGCGCGCGGGCTCGTCGATGATCCCCGCCGGCGGCTGCGCTACCTTCTCGGCGATGCCCATGGTCGCCGTGCGCCGGCTCGCCTCGATCCTCGTGCTCGCGTCGCTCTCGCTCTCCTGTGAGCGCGCCCCGTGCAGCGGGGTCGTGTGCGGCGCCAGCGAGCTCTGCAACCCGACCGACGGAGAGTGTCACTGTGGAGAGCTCGACGGTCCCGTGTGCGGCGCCGCCGCCACCTGCCTCGCCGCGTCGCTGAGCTGCCTCCCCGACCCGGCGCGATGCGGCTCGGGGACGCGCTGGTTCCCGGGCGCGATGGCGTTCGAGGAGGTCACCGACGCGTGGGGGCTGCGCGGCGTCGAGGGCACCCGCCTCACCGTCACCGACATCGACGGAGACGGCTGGGCGGATCTCGAGGTCCGGCGCGGCGCCGCCGAGGTCGAGGCGCAGGACGGGCCCCGGCGCGTGTGGCTGCTGCGCAACACGGGCGCCGGCTTCGAGGACGTGACGGCGTCTTCCGGGTTCCTCACGCGCCGCCAGCCCGGCGGCGGAGGCCGGCCCGTCGACGTGGTGGCGTGGGGCGACGTCGACAACGACGGAGACCTCGACGCGTTCTCGGCCATCCCCACCTCGGACCCGGAGCGATCGGGCGGCGAGACGACGGAGATCCTGCTCAACGACGGCACCGGACGCTTCACGCTCGGCCCGGCGGGCAGCCCCATCCGGCGCACCGACTCGGTGGACGCCCCCGCGGCCGCGTCGTTCGTCGACGTCGACCACGACGGCGTGCTGGACCTGTGGGTGCCGCAGGCGGCGTACACGGGCACGCTCGGCCAGCTCTACCTACAGAACGACCGCCTCTGGCGCGGCGACGGCAGCGGGCGCTTCGACGACGTGACCGCAGAGCGCGGCCTGCTCACCACGGGCTGGGACTCGATGGACGATATCGACGCGGCGCGCGCCCACACGCAGGGATGGGCGGGCGCGGCCTGCGATCTGAACGGGGACGGGTGGGCGGAGCTGCTCGCCGCGTCCTACGGCCGCGCGCCCAACCACCTCTGGCTCGCCCGCGCAGGTGGCCTGGGCTTCGACAACCGCTCGGTCGCGTCCGGGTATGCGTTCGATCAGAACCTCACGTGGGAGGACAACGAGAACGCGCGCTGCTTCTGCCAGGCCAACCGCGCCGCCGAGGGGTGCGGCACGCTGCCCGCGCCGCGCATCGCGTGCACCGAAGGCGGCTGGGTCCACGAGCGGGATCGGCGGCCGTTCCGGCTCGGTGGGGTCAGCGCCGCGACGTTCTGCGGCGACCTCGACAACGATGGGGACATCGATCTGCTCACCTCCGAGATCCGCCACTGGTGGGCGGGGAGCGGCGCGGACGCGGGCGAGGTCCTGCTCAACGACGGCAGCGGCACCTTCACGCGCCCGGGCAGGGACGCGATGGGGCTCGCGATCGATCACCGCACGGTCGCCTGGGACGAGGGCCACCTGTCGGGCGCGATCTTCGACTTCGACAACGACGGGTGGCTCGACGTCTACATCGGCGGCACCGACTACCCGCGCAATCGCGGCCGCCTCTACCGCAACCAAGCCGGCGCGGTGCTCGGCTTCACGGAGGTGTTCCCGTCCGCCGGTCTGGACCACAACCGCAGCCACGGCATCGCGATCGCGGACTTCGACCGCGACGGCGACCTCGACGTGATCGTCGGCCACTCGCGCGCGCGCTGCGCTCCGTCGGAGCCCAACGACTGCTACGAGACGAGCCAGATCCGCTTCTTCCGCAACGTCGCAGGCGACGGGGGCAACTTCGTCCAGCTCCGCCTCGAGGGCGGCCCGGGCACCAACCGCGCGGCGATCGGCGCCCGGGCGCGCGTGACCACGCCCGACGGCGTCGTGCAGACCCGCGAGGTCGACGGCGGCCACGGGCACTTCGGGGCCCAGGAGGATCTCGTCTTGCACTTCGGGCTCGGCGCGCACTGCGAGGCCGAGGTGGAGATCCGGTGGCCCGACGCGGCCCTCTCGACGCAGCGCTTCCGGGTGACGTCGGGGCATCGGTTCCACGTCGTCCAGGGCCGCTCGCCCGCGCTCGCGCCCTGATCGCCCGCGCTCGCGCCCTGATCGGAGGTGCAGCATACCTTGACCGCGCGCGCGCGCGGGTGATATCCAGAGCCGTCCTGAGTCCAGGCCTCATCCGGGGGAGAGACGATGCGGACGAAGATGATCGCCGGGAACCTCCTCGCGGTCCTGGTAGTGGGCCTCGTGTCCTTTTTCGTCGTCTCGGCGCAGCTCGAGGCGGCGCTGCTCGGCGACCTCGACCGCGCGGTCGCGCGCGACCAAGTGCTGTTCGACCAGACGTGGCGCTTGTGGGGTCTCGAGCTCGCCGAGCAGGCCGAGCAGCAGGCGCGCGAGGACGCGAGCACGGACATCTTCTCCGCCCTCGACGAGAGCGATCGCCGCGCCCGCGCGTTCGCGCGCGCGACGCGCATCCACGACTGGTTCGGGCGTCAGAACCGCGGCAACCGCGGCGCCGCCGAGATCGTCGTCGTGGTCGACGACGACGGCCGCGTCATCGCGCGCTCACAGGACCGCAACCGGATGCACGGGGACGACCTGCGCGGGGTGCTCGGGGGCCTCGCCGGCGTCCTCGCGCGCGGCGGGACGAGCGTCGACGTCTGGGAGTTCGCCTCCGGCCAGGAGAAGGTCCTGCAGACGGCGATCGCCGCGATCGTCGATCCGGCGACCGGGCGCCCGATGGGCGCGCTCGTGGTCGGCTACGACGTTTCGAACGGGATGGCCGCCCGCGCGGGTGCGCTCCTCGGCCGCGACGTCGCGTTCGTACGCGGTCAGACGCTCTACAGCGCCTCGTTCGAAGGGGACGCGGTCGATCAGCTCCGCAGCGCGCTGTTCGGAGAGGAGCACCGCGCCCGCACCGAGGCGGCGCTCGGGGAGGCCGGCACGGCGAGCGATCCGTTCCGCGTCGAGATCGGCGGGAGTGAGTACGTCGCGCTCACGGCGCCGCTCTCGAGCGCCGCGTCGGCGCGCGTCGCCTCCGTCGTGCTCGCGAACCGCACGCAGCAGGCGGAGCGCGGATCGTCCGTGCGCACGATCCTCGTCATGACCGCGGTCGGGGCGGCGATCGTGATCGTGTTCTGCTTCCTGCTCGCGAGCAGCTTCCTCAAGCCGATCGAGGAGATGGAGGAGGGCGTGCTCGCGGTGATCAACGGCCGGACCGACCTGCGGCTCGACATCGAGAGCGCGGAGCTCGGCGGGCTCGCGTACCGCATCAACCAGCTCCTCAACGTCTTCACGGGGACGCCCGAAGCCGACGCCGACGGTCGGATCTCGTCGCCACCCGCCGCGTGGTCCGATGGCGGCCCCGCGCCCGCGCAGGTGCCGGGGGCGCCGCGGGTGCCCGCCGAGGCGGCCGCCGCGGCCGGAGAGGTCGAGGACGAGGCGCTCGCCGCCGAGCTCGCGGCCGAGCCGGAGGACGCGTACTACGACCGCATCTTCGAGGAGTACGTCGCGGCGAAGCAGGCGATGGGCGAGAACGTCGCGAACATCACGAAGGACAAGTTCGTGATGCGGCTGCAGGCCAACGAGAAGTCCCTCATCAAGAAGCACGACTGCCGCATGGTGCGCTTCCAGGTGCAGACCAAGGGCACGCAGGTGAACCTGCGCCCCGTCGTGATCCGCTGAGCTCGATGAGGGGTGCTTCGCACCCGCCGCCGCTTGCCCTGCCAGCGTCGAACGGCCATGGTGCCGCTCCTATGGGTCTGCTCGACTTCCTGTCTCGGAAGAGCCCGCTCGAGAAGCACGCGGAGCGCGTCGCCAACAAGCGCACGCAGAACCCCGACCGCTGGGAGTCCATCCAGGCGCTCGGGAAGCTCGCCACCACGGCGCCCGCGGGCGGCAAGCCGGACGAGCGCGCGGCGGCCGTCGCGGCGCTCCTCGCGCGGTTCACCTTCTACGTCGACCCGACGATCACCGACGGCGAGGAGAAGGACGAGGCGTTCCGGTGGATCTGCGAGGCCGGCGAGACGGCCATGGAGCCCATCCGCGCCGCGCTGCGGCGGCAGGAGTCCCTCAGCTGGGGCCTGAAGTGCCTCGAGCAGGTCGTGACGCCCGAGCGCTTCGTGGAGGAGCTGCTCGCCCTGCTCGAGTCGATGAGCGTCGAGTACGAGCGGGACCCGCAGCGCAAGCTCCAGGTCCTCGGGACCCTCGAGGAGAAGCGCCACGCGCGCATCGCGCCGGCGGTCGTCCCGTTCTTCACGGCCGTCAACGAGGAGGCGCGCTTCCACGCGTTCGGCGCGGCGCTCGCGCAGGAGAACGTCGCGGCCGTGCGGGCCGAGCTCCTCGAGGCGCTCGTCGAGGAGGACAGCATCCGGGTCAAGAGCCGCGTGCTCGGCGCCCTCGCCGAGCTCGGCTGGGAGGTCCCCGAGGCAGTCGAGCTCCCGGACGGCTGGGCGCGCGACAAGAAGGGCCACGTCCGCAAGAAGGGCGGCTGAGGCGCTCGCCCGCAGCCGCCGTCGTGAGAGGCGCCGGTCAGGCCGCGCGATGGGAGGGGTCGCAACGTCGCAACGACCCCTCCGGAGAGTCAGTCGGAGATCTGGATCTCCGGCGGCAGGTTCACGACGAAGCCGATGTTCATCATGTGGTGGAAGTAGAAGCGCTGGTCCTGCGCGTCGATCCGCCGATCGGGGAAGCCGCTGCCGGCCGCGCCGTCGGGGCCCAGACCGCTCTCGTCCGTGCCCGCGGGGTTCATGTCGAACGGGAAGGCGCGCCACTGGAGCGTCATCCCGAGGAACTCGTTGAAGTAGATGTTCAGGCCGACGCCGATCATCGGGGCCGGCGCGAAGCGCACCGCACGTTCCCTCTGCGACGCGACGCACTCGGCGCTGTCGCGGTTGCAGATGGGCTCGACCTCGCGTTCTCGTGGCCTGCCGTCGACGTCCGCGCGCTCCGAGACGAACGCCGCCGTGAAGCCCGCGAGGATCCAGAAGTCCGTGTCGGCGAACGCGCCCTGGAAGAGCGCGAGCTTGCCGCGGAGCGGGGCGAAGATGAGATGCACCGAGGCGAGGCCGAGCATGCGCGCGACCTGGTCCCCGAAGCCCTCGTTGCTCGGCATGCTGAGCCGGTTGCGGTCGGTCGTCTGCCCGTTGGCCATGACCTGGGAGGTCAGGTCGGTGTTGATCTGGAACGCGTCGGCGAAGTTCGCCATCGCGCCCCAGACGCCGATCCCCAGGAAGTCCGTGAAGTGGACGTGCGCGCCGAGCCCGACCATCAGGGAGCGGGCGAACTCGTCTTGCAGTGTGTAGCCCACCGTCGGGATCTCGATCTGGACGCGGCCGACGCGGTGCTGGCGCAGGCGGCGGACCGCCGGCGCACCCGCGAGCGGGCCCGTGATCTGGATCTCCTGGGCGCTCGCGGGCGTGGCCGGCGAGAGGCACAGCACGCTCGCCGCGAGCGCGGCCACCGAAAGCGTCTTCGTGATCTTCGACATCATCGTCCGTTCCTCACCGCGGCAGTCGGTAGTCGAACTCGGGGGGCAAGAAGATCGTGAGCCCGAGGTGCACGGTCACGTTGTTGGTGAAGGCCGGGTCCGGCTGCGCCCAGGTCTCCTGAGACAGCCGCTCGTCTCCGAGCGCCACCTCGAGCGCCTCGAGCTGCTCCAGGTACATGTAGTTGCGGATCTCACCGAAGATGGCGAGCCAGCGCGACACGAACACGCGGATGCCGATGCCGAGGTTGAAGGCGACCCGGATGCCGTACTCGAAGTTGCGGATCTCGGGGTCGACCACCGGCACGGGGCGCGTGTGCATCAGGCCGATGCCGCCCACGATGTACGCGTCCCACTGGAAGATGAACTCGTTGAACATCGAGAACTTCCCGTAGAGGGGCACGTACGTGAAGTTCAGGTGGAGACCGAACTGGTAGCTGCTCACCGGCACCGCGAGGCGGGTCGAGCGGCGCGTGTAGAAGCTCAGGTCCGACTCGGACTCGAGCCCCTCGTACCAGAGGAAGTTCACGCCGATCGCGAGGACGTTCGTCCACCAGTAGTTGAGCCCCAGCGCGAGCGCGGCGTGGCTCACGAACGGGTCGTTCAGCGTGAAGGCCGCCGAGGGCAGGAGCTCGACGCGGTTGATCCGCAGCGCGTAGATCTGCTGGACCGCGAAGATCTCCTCGCGGGCCTCGCCGGTACGCGCCGGGCGATCGCGCGGACCCTCCTGCGCCGCGTCGCCGCCGGCGAGCGAGTCGATGACGTCGCCGCCCCCGCCGTCCGTGCTGCCACCGCCGTCGTCGGTGAAGTCCATGTCGCTGCCACCTCCGTCGTCGGAGGTGAAGTCCATGTCCGCATCCTGCGCCGTCGCGAGCCCGCCCGTGCCGAGCACGAGCGCCACCGCCAGCGCGAGCATCCAGAGCCTCTTCATCGTGACCCCTTCTTCCGAACCGGCCCGGGCGCGAGCTCCGCCCAGCGATCGCTCAGCGCGATCGCCCTGGGAGATCGGGTGCATGTTGGCTGCCGAGTCGAACATCTACGTCGCGGATCCGCCGGCCGAGAGGAGCCGGCAACTGTCTGAAATTGCAGAGGAAAACGCCTCTCGATGCGAGGTGGCGGCGACTATATCACGCGCGCATCGCGCCGAGCAACGGGGTTTCACGCGGTCGCGCTTTCCTGATCGGGGTGAGCGAACAACGCCTCCACGAAGGCCCCGGCCTCGAACTCGCGCAGGTCCTCGACCCGCTCGCCGACGCCGATGAAGTGCACGGGCAGCCCGTGCTCGTCCACGATCCCGAGGATCACGCCGCCCTTCGCGGTGCCGTCGAGCTTCGTGAGCGCGATCGCGCTCACGTCGATCGCTTCCTTGAACTGCGCGGCCTGCTGGATCGCGTTCTGTCCGGTGGTCGAGTCGAGGACGAGCAGGACCTCGTCGACCGGGCGACCGAGCGCCTTCTCGCCCGAACGCGCGACCTTCTTGAGCTCCTCCATGAGGTTGCTCTTCGTGTGCAGCCGGCCCGCGGTGTCCGCGATCACGACGTCCGCGCCGCTCTCCTGGGCTTGCTTCACCGCATCGAAGATCACCGCCGCGGGATCCGCCTTGCGGCCCTTGCCCGTGACCACCGGGCAGCCGACGCGGCGGCCCCAGACCTCGAGCTGCGGGACCGCGGCCGCGCGGAACGTGTCGCCCGCGGCGAGGATCACGCCCTTGCCCTCGTCCTTGAACCGAGACGCGAGCTTGCCGATCGTCGTCGTCTTGCCGACGCCGTTGACGCCGACCACGAGGATCAGGCTCGGCGAGGCGGCGAGCCGCAGCGGCCGCTCCGCCCGCCCGAGGATCGCGCTCGCCTCCTCGCGGAGCGCCGCCCACACGCGATCTTCGTCGTCGAGCTCGCGGTTGTCCATGCGCTCGCGCAGGCGCGCGAGGATCTTCTCGGAGGTCTTCACGCCGACGTCCGCGGTGATCAGGACCTCTCGCAGCTCGTCGAGGAGCTCGGGATCGATCTCCTTCTTCTTGCGGAAGATGTTGGCGATGCGCGCGATGAACCCGCCGCGCGTCTTGTCGAGCCCGGATCGGAGCGCCTCGACGGCCTCCTTCGTCGGACCAGCGGGCTTCGCCGGGGCCGCCGGCCTCGCGGGCTCCTCGCCGCGCGCCTCGACCTCCTCGCCCTCTTCGGGCTCGCCCGCCGCGGGCGGCTCCTCCTTCGGCGGGCGCTCGGACTTCGCGGGCGGGTGATCGGACTTGGCGGCCGGGCGCTCCGACCTCTTCGTCGGCTCGGTCTTCTTGGTCGGCTCGGTCTTCTTGGTCGGCTCGGTCTTCTTGGTCGGCTCGGTGGGCGCGGGCTTCGCAGCCTCGCTCGACGGCAGCTTCGGCTTGGCCTCGCGCGGTGCTTCGAGCTCGCCGGCCCCCTCTCCCTTGCTGCGGAAGAGGAAGAACCAGACGAGCGCGGCGACCACGATCAGTCCGATCACGATGCCCGCGATGGTCTCCATCTCGTCGTCGGCTCCTTGTTCCGGCTCTCGTCGTTCCGGTGGGGACTGAGGCCGCGCGCCGTGGCGGCCCCGAAGGGCGCCCACTGTACAGAGGCGGTCGTCCGCGCGTCAACGCGCGGTTGGGCCCTTCTGCACTTCGCCCACCCGCACCTCGCCGGCCAGTCGCGCCGCGCGCTGGCCGATCGCGTCGACCTCTTCGGGCGCGGGAGGCGTGGACGACCACACCGCGCGCTCGACCTCGTCGGTGACCGCCTCCACGTCGCGACGTGCTCCCGCGCGCGCGCGGCCCGCGAGCTCCCGCGGGGTCCAGAACGCCCACCAGCGCCGCTCGGGCGCGAGCGCCTCGGCGAGCGGGGCGTACCGGTGCAAGGCGAGCTGACGCAGGCTGCGCAGACGCACGTCGATCGCGCCGAGGGCGCCGCGGTGCGGGAGCTCGACCGTCGCCTCGCGCGCCTCGTACCCGGCGTACTCGATCCGCAGCGTCCAGCGGCCGTCGGGGACGTCGGCGAGGGCGAACGCGCCCGCCGAGTCGGTCTGCGTCTCGAGCGCGCGTGCGCCGCCGGAGAGCGTGACGCGAGCGCCGCCGAGCGGGTCGCCGTCGTCCGCGTCGAGCACGACGCCTTCGAGATCGCGGCGCGTCGCCTCGCGGGCGCCCGGCGGGGCGCGCAGGTGGATCCCGGGCGGCGCGGGAGCGAGCGACGCGACGCGGGCCTCCACCGCGCGCGCCACGCGCCGTCCGCGCCAGAAGAGCGCCAGGATCGCGAGCGCGCTCACCCCGATCGGGAGCAGTAGCCAGGGCAGGGAGGTGGCGCCGCGCGGCTCGACGCGCACCTCGACGGCGTCGCTCGCCGCCGCCGGTCGCCACGGGGCGTCGCTCTCGAAGCGCGCGGTGAGCGCGACGGGGCCGTCGGCGTCCTCGAGCACGACGACGCTCTCGAACCGCCCGTCCGCGTCGGTGAGGACCGTCTCGAGGTGGCGCTCACCAGCGAACACGCCGACGGCCTTGCGCGCGAGCGGCCCCTCGCTCGTACCGAGCGTCCCGCGCACGCGCAGCGGCTGCCCCGCGGTCACCGTGGCGGTGGGCGCCTCGAGGGTCAGCCGGGTGGGGCGGAAGCGGACCACGAGCACCTCCGTCTGCGCGGGCGCGCGGACGGCGTCCCCGGTCGTCCGCACCACGAGCCGGCCCGCGGCCGGGCCGCCGAGCGCCTCGCTCGACACGGTCAAGAGGAGCGAGCCGTCCGCTCCCGTCGTCCCGGACGCGAGGGGCTCGTCGAGCTCGTTCTCGAGCTGCACGAGCAGCCCGGCGCCGCCCGCGTCCGACTCCGCGCGGACGCGGATCGGGTGCGTCGGGACGTCGAGATCGATGCGATCGAGGCGCCCCTCGAGCGGCGCGAGCACGAGCCGCACGTGCGCCCGCTCGAGGTCGAGGAGCAGCTCGACGCGGGTCTCCGCGTAGCTCTCGTCCCCGGCGTACCTCGCCTCGAAGCGGTAGGTGCCCGGCGGTACGTCGAAGTCCGCCGCGAGATCTCCGTTCGCGTCGGTCGCGCCGCGGGTGAGCCCCCGGGTGAGCCCGCCCGGCTCGGCGACGCGGAGCTCGAGCGCGCGGCTCGCGAGCCCGCTGCCGCGATCGTCGCGGAGGGTCGCGCGCACGCGCACGCGGGGGCCCCGCTCGACGCGCAGCTCGATGCGCGTCTCGGCGCGCACCCAGACGATCGGCTGCGCGGCGGCGACGCCCGGCAGGCCGAGCAGGCAGGCGAGGGCGAGCGCGCGGCGCACGCCCGGACGGTGCATGCCGGCGGGCGATGTCGCAAGCGCTCCGAGGGCGAGGTCGTCGTTGAACCTCCCGCGGGTGCCGGGCGATACTCGGCTCATCGCTTGAAGGTTCGGCGATCGCCGCCGTCTGACGTCGTGTCGGCGGGGCAGAGAGGTTCATCGGGTTGGATCAGGGCTCTCGTACTCGGCGCCGCCTCGCGCGACTCGTCCTCGGCGTGGCGGGCGTGGCCGTCCTCGCGATCGCGGCGAGCGTCGCCGCCGACGCGCGCACGGACTACCTCGTGCGCGCGCTCCGCACCTCGCCGATGTTCCGCGTCCGCGCGCAGGCCGCGATCTCGCTCGGCAGCGTGCAGAACGAGCCGCAGGTCACGCGCGCGCTGACCGACGCGCTCGGCGACGAGCACCCCGCGGTGCGCGCCGCCGCCTGCGCGGCGATCGAGCGCCAGCGCGATCCGAGCGCCCTCCCGGCGGTGCGGCAGCTCGCCAGCGACCGCGAGGCCGCCGTTCGGACGGCGTGCGCGACCGCCGCCACGAGCCTCGAGCGCGCCGCGCGCACGCAGCCGCAGCGCGAGCGGCTGCCGGCCACTTCGGAGACGGGGCCAGAACCCCCGCGCGGCGACGATCGCTTCTACGTCGCGGTCGGTCAGCCCGCGACGAAGGTCCGCGGGATCGACGAGGGCACGCTCGCGTCCGCGCGCCAGATCATCCGCGCCACGACCGGGCAGATGAGCGGGGTGCGCCTCGCGCCGGACCGCGAGACGCCTGCAGCAGCGCAAGCCGTGTTGCGGGACGGTCTCGCGGGCTACTATCTCGACACCTCGATCACGTCGGTCGAGCAGACCCCGCAGGGGCTGCGCGTGGCGGTGTCGGTCGTCGTGCAGTCCTATCCCGATCGGAACATCCGCAGCATGCTGAGCGGCGCCGCCACGGTGCCCGGCGGGTCGGGCCCGGCGGCGGAACGCCAAGCGATCGAGGGGGCGCTCCGCGGGGCGCTGCGAAATCTCCCTCAGGCGATGGCGGCGAGCGCGGGCGCCGGGCCGAGCCCCGGCGGCGCCTCGGGCGGCGGAGGGCGGCGGCGATGAGCGCGTTCGGACGCGCCGGGCCCGTAAGTGGACACCGACCCGAAGTGCCCGATACCGTTTCGGGTGGAATCGAGGCGTCATGACGGCTGAAACGCAGAGCGTCCCCAAGCAGGGCGGCGGAGCCCCGCCGAAGCGTCGGCTGCGGAACTTCCTCCTCGATCCGGGCTTCCAGCTCAAGTACACGGGGATGGTCGTGCTCGTGACGGCGATCGTCACGGGCGGTGTCGGCGCCTGGCTCGGCTACGAGGCGTACAACTACTCGCGCGGCATGTCCGAGATGCTGCTGATGCAGCAGGGCGGCGCGATGGAGCTCGACGATGGCCTCCAGCGGCTGCTCGAGGCCGAGTCGCAGGAGGAGGACGCGCGCGTCCTGCGCCAGATCACCGTCGGCATCGTGGTGCTCGTGGTGGTGCTGAGCCTCGCGCTCGGCGTGACGGGCATCGTGATCACGCACCGGATCGTCGGCCCGGCGTACAAGCTGAAGCTGCTCCTCGGGGACGTCGCGAGAGGACGCCTCAACGTCCGCGGCGGGCTGCGCAAGGGAGACGAGCTGCAGGACGTCGGCGAGGCGTTCCAGCAGATGGTCAAGGCGCTGCGCGATCGGCAGGAGGAGGAGATCGCGGAGCTCGAGGCGATCCTCGAGCGCGCCGGCGACGAGGGCGTCGACGACGAGGTCGTCGCGAAGATCACGGCGCTGCGCGATCGCATGCGCGCGGCGCTCGAGGTCTGACCAGGGCGCTCAGAAGGCGCCCTCGACGTGATCGATCTGCGCCTCGGCGCCCTCGAACGTGATCGCGATCGCGTCGAAGCGGACCGCTTCTGCGGGCCGTCCGTGCGCGAGGCGCCACGCGAGCGCGGCGCGGCGCAGCCGGTGCTGTTTGGCCGCGTCGATCGTCTCGAGCGGGTGGGGGCCGCTCGTGCCGGTGCGTGAGCGGACCTCGCAGAACACGAGGAGCGCGCCGCGCCGCGCGATCAGATCGATCTCGGCTCGCCCGACGCGCGCGTTCGCCTCGACGATCTCGTAGCCTGCGCCCTCGAGCCGCTCGCGCGCGATCCTCTCGGCGCGCGCGCCGAGGGCGCGGGCCGCGTGTCGTTCGTCTCGTGCCACGCGCCGGTCATCGGCTCGCCCGTCGCCCGGTTTCGCCTCCCGCGCTCGTCGAGGCATCCCGGCCGACGGCGCCATTCGAGGCCAGGCCATCGCGCAGCGATGGCCGTTGGCCGAGGGGCCCCCATCGCTCCATCGCCCCGCGATGGGGTCGAACGCGGCGCCGCCGCGTGCGGGCTGGAGAGGGGGAGGGGTGCGAAGCACCCCTCGGCGAGCTCAGCTCGCGGGGCAGGCGTCGAAGACGGCCGAGTCGAGGTTGCGGGGATTGCCAGGTTCGATGCAGGGGACGCAGTAGCCGCCGCGCACGCCTTCGCCGCCCGTGGTGACGATGTCGTTCACGCAGTTGAAGCCCTCGCCGCAGTCGCAGAGCGGGGTGTTCGCCTGGCCGCCTTCGCTGATCGAGCAGCGGCAGCTGCAGAAGACCTGCGAGTTGACCGTCGCGCGCGGGAGGCAGCCGGGCGCGTTGCCCGTGTCCTCGCAGATGTTCCCCGGATCGCCGGTGAGCTCGTACACCATGCAGACGCGCGTGCGGCACTGCACGGAGCTCGTCTCGAGGTAGATCTCGCGCGCGTCGAAGCCACCGGGCGGGATGGACTCGGGGACGCACGGGTCGCCGACGGGGGAGCCGGTGCAGCCGGCCGCGAGCAGGAGGGCGAGGACCAGCGAGGGGCCGCTCATCCGACGATGCATGCTTCGTTTCTCCAAAACAGTCGACCCAAGGAGGCCGCTTCGAGTGGTTCTGAGGGGGCTGTGACTCGCCCGGCCGCCGCGGAACGCCCGGAACGCTACGCCGCCCCGGCTCGACGTGTCAAGACGCTCTTCTCGGCGAACCGGCCCCGCGCCATGGGCCTTGACAATGGAAGCGACAACTCTCTATGATGGCGCCCCATCGGCATCTAAGCCGTCGATATCGCTGATGATTTTGGCGGGTCGAGGGCGGATGCCGAGACGGCTGATCCTCGCGATCGACAGACAGCGACACTTCCGAACAAGGGACGAGCCCATGAGGCATGACCGGCGGTCCGTTTGCGTTCTCGTAGCGATTCTCTCGAGCGTCACCTCCGTGGCGGGCGCGCAGGACATGGTGTTCTCGGTGGAGGAGACGGGGCAGCCCCCCGCGCCGCCGGCCGAGGGGCCTCCGTCGGAAGCGCTCGCGAACGCGCTGCGGCTGTACCAGCAGGAGCGGTACATGGAGTCCGCGGTGCAGTTCCAGCGCGTCGTCGAGGGGGAGACGCAGGACGCGCCGGCGAACGTGCAGAAGGCGCAGTTCTTCCTCGGCAAGGCCCTCTACCACCTGCGCTACTACCAGTCGGCGCTCGCGATCTTCGACGAGATCACGCAGCAGGGGCAGGGCCACAACTACTTCGGCCAGACGCTCCAGTGGCTCGCGCAGCTCGCCACGCAGCTGCCGGAGCCCGCGGGGATCATCGAGAAGGTCGGCCGCTACGGCGCGGCGGAGCTCGAGCAGTTCAACACCTCCGAGAGCCGCGACCTCTACAACCACCTCATCTACCTGATGGGCCGGTTCAAGTACGGCCAGGGTGAGTTCGACGAGGCGATCGCCCTCTTCCAGCAGGTGAGCCGTCAGAGCGATCACTTCGTGTACGCGCGGTTCTTCGAGGGCATCTCGCACGTCCGCCTCCGCCGCGCGCAGCCCGCGATCCAGTCGTTCCGGGCGATCACCGAGGCGATCGCCGAGGGCGTCAGCGGCGTCGAGGACACGCAGCGCATGCGCGACCTCGCGTGGCTCTCGCTCGCCCGCGTCTACTACACCGCGGCCAACCGGACGAACGCGGAGACCGGAGAGCGCTCGATCGACGGGACGCTGCTCGGCAACGCGGTCGCCTCCTGGCAGCAGGTGGGGCAGGGCAGCGAGTACTGGCTCGACGCGCTCTTCGAGGAGTCGTGGGCGTTCTTCCTCGCGGATCAGTACTCGCGCGCGATGGGCAACGTCCACACGCTGTACTCGCCCTACTTCGACGACGCGTACTACCCCGAGGCGCTCGTCCTCAAGGCGGTCATCTTCTTCTCCGCGTGTCAGGTCGAGAACGCCGAGGCGATGGTCGCGCTCTTCCACGAGCGCTACGACCCGGTGCAGGCGGAGCTCCAGTCCACGCTGCAGCAGTTCGAGGACAACCAGCAGTTCTTCGAGTTCCTCCAGCGCGTGCGCTCGGGCGAGGCGAACCTCTCGCCGCGCATCCGCGGGGTCGTCGCGTCGGCGCTCTCGGACCGCACGCTCCTGCGCCACGTCGAGTACGTGCGCCTGCTCGAGGCCGAGGAGGCCCGGCTCAACCAGTCGCCGGCGGAGTTCCGCAACAGCAGCCTCGGCGCGCGGATCCTCCAGGACATCTTCGTCGCGAAGTCCTTCGCGATCGACCAGACCGGCGATCTCGCGCGCGGCCGCTACAACCGCCTGATCGACGAGCTCGGCGAGCTCATGAACCAGGTGGACACGGTCGAGCTCGAGATCGCGACCTTCCAGCGCGGTCAGCTCTCGCAGGAGATGCAGGAGCAGCAGACCGCGGTCGCGCGCTCCGGCGGCCTCAACGTCGAGGTCGACGAGGAGCACCAGATGTGGCCGTTCGACGGCGAGTATTGGCGTGACGAGCTCGGCTTCTACCGGCAGCAGGTCACGTCCCAGTGCGGACGCTGAGGGCTCGAGGAACATGACCCGGAGAGGTGAGTAGATGCGTCGCAATCGACTCGGAGCCTTGCTGATCGCCTCGGCGCTCGTCGCGGGCGGCATCCCGCTCGCGGTGGGCGCCCAAGAGGGCGCCAGCGCACCGCCGGCGGGCGTCCCCCCGGCACCCGCCGGCGTCTGCATCCGCCCGGTGGCGAACCAGAACGTGGCCGAGTGCCCGTCCGGTGCGCCGCCGCCGAGCAAGCGGGCGGGCGCGGCGAGGCCGGGGGCGCCGCAGGTCGCCTCCCACTTCCGCGAGACGAAGCGGCGGCAGGAGGAGTCGCGCGGCGGCGGCCCGACCGGCCCGAGCATCGAGCTCGACGCGGCGAGCCGGCGCAACCGCGAGCGCATCGAGGTGCGCGCGCTCGAGCTGCTGCAGCGCGAGGTGCAGGTGCTCGAGCGGCTCGTCCAGCGCACGCGCGCGGGCGACCCCCGCGGCGCCGACTACCTCCTGCGCCTCGCGGAGACCTACTTCGAGCTCCAGCAGTACTACAACACGCGCGCTCGCAGCCTCGACGAGCCGCTGTTCCAGGCGCGCAACGCGAAGAACGCGGCGCGGGTCCGCGAGATCGAGCAGCAGCAGCAGCAGGCCGAGCAGCAGCTCACCGCGCAGCGCGAGCAGGCCATCCGCACGTACGCGCGGCTCGTCCAGGACTACCCGAACTACCGCAACATGGATCAGGTGCTCTTCTCGCTGGCGTTCGGCCTCGAGGAGATGCGGCAGTTCCAGCGCGCGCGGCAGGTGTACCACCGGCTGATCAAGGGCTACCCGCAGAGCCAGTACATCCCGCACGCCTACTTGTCGTTCGCCGAGTACTACTTCGGCGAGGGCGACATGCGGGCCGCCCAGCAGTTCTACAACAAGGTCACGGAGATCCCGCCCGAACGAAACCCGGTGTACGGGTACGCGCTCTACAAACAGGCGTGGGCGATGTACAACCTCGAGGACTTCCGAGGGGCGCTCACCCAGTTCGTGCGCACGATCGAGTTCGCGACGCAGAACCCGGAGGCGCGAGACGCGGCGAACCTCGCCCGGCAGTCACGCCGAGAGCTCGTCTTACCCTACTCGCGGGTCGGCCGACCGCGGCAGGCCCTGGAGTTCTTCCGCCGCTACGCGACGAACGAGGACCAGGCGGTCGAGATGCTCGAGAGCCTCGCGGAGCTCTACTACGACACCGGCCAGTGGGGTGAGACGATCGAGACGTACCAACGGATGATGGCGGAGCGCTCGTCCGGACCACGGCTCTGTTACTGGCAGAGCCGGGTGACGAACGCGGTGATCTCGTCACGCCCCAAGGACGATCAGGTCCGGGAGGTGAGACGGCTCGTCGACGTCTACGGCGCGTTCATCGCACAGAGCCACCCACAAGAGGCGGTGACCGAGTGCAAACAGGCGACGGCGTCGATCCTCGTCTCGCTCGCGACGGCGTGGCACCGCGAGGCCGTCGGGACCGACGACCAGCCCGGCACCAACGACCGCAACACGATGCGCGCGGCCGCCGCGCTCTACCGCATCGCCGTCGAGCGGTTCCCCGACATGGGGCAGATGCAGTTCCCGGACATCGATCGGCGCGACTGGCCGAACGAGTACCGCGTCGCGTACTTCTACGCCGAGCTGCTCTGGCGCATGGAGGACTGGGCGCAGTGCGGCCCCGCCTTCGATCGCGTGGTCGAGCTGAACCCGCAGGGCGAGTTCACGCAGGACGCCGCGTACGCCGCGGTCCTCTGTTACAACAGCCTCTACCAACAGCAGTACCAAGGGCGCGAGCGCGAGACGAGCGGGGCGCAGGCCTCGACGCGGGCACGCGGGCGGACGCCACGCGGGCGGCAGCAGGCCGAGGAGGCCGCGCCGACCGTCAACGTCCCGCGCGAGCTCACCTCCACGGAGACCGGGATGCTGGCCGCATTCCAGCGCTTCGTCTGCTACGTGAGCGACAGCGACGAGCTGCCGACCATCAAGTACCGGCGTGCGCGCATCTACTACGAGTCCAACCGCTACGAAGAGGCGGCGGTGTTGTTCCGCGACATCGCGATGAACCACCCGCAGAACGAGCTCGCCGAGTACGCGGCCAACCTCTACCTCGACTCGCTGAACGTGCTCGGCACCCAGTGGCAGCGCACGCAGTGCATCAACGACATCCGCGACAACATCGAGCCGATGTCGAACCTGTACTGCAACACGCAGCAGCAGCGGGACGCGCACCCCGATCTCTGCGGGGTCCTCGGGCAGCTGCGGTGTGACACGATGCGGCTGCAGGCCGAGGCGGCGCAGCGCGAGCGGCGGTTCCGCGACGCCGCGCAGATCCTCGTCACCATCGCGCGCGAGCACCGCGAGTGCGGGCGCCTCGACGAGGTGCTCTACAACGCGGCGCTCAACTACGAGGCCGCGCGCCTCCTCGGCCGCGCCATCCGCGTGCGCACCATCCTCATCCAGAACTTCCCGCAGAGCGAGCACGCGCGCCGCGCGATCTACCTCGTCGGCGCGAACTACCACGCGCTCGCGATCTACAACCAGGCCGCCGACTGGTACGAGCGCTTCGCGCGCGAGTACCCGGGCGAGGACGGCAGCTCCTGCACCGAGGAGCAGCGCCGCGCCAACACCTGCGCGATCGCCCACGAAGCGCTGCAGAACGCCGTGTTCTTCCGCCTCGGCCTCGGCCAGGAGGACCAGGCGATCGAGGACGCGCGGCTCTACGAGCGCAACTACATGCGCCGCATGCCCGTCGAGACCTCGCAGGTCATGTTCTCGCTCGGCTCGATCTACGAGCGGCAGCAGAACTGGCGGCGTGTCCACGACCACTACCGCGACTGGCTCCGCCGCCACGGCCGCCGCGCGTTCCCGCACGAGGTCATCCGCGCCAACGTGCAGATGGGCCGCGCGCTCTGGGAGCAGGACGACAAGAACGGCGCGCGCCGCTTCTTCGAGACGGCGACGCGCGAGTGGCAGCGCGACGCCGGCCAGCGGATCGCGGCCCTCGACGGCGTCTCCGACGAGGATCGGGCCCTCTACCTGGTGCGCGCGAAGGACGCGACCAGCGAGGCGCTCTTCTATCTCGCGGAGTACGAGTACGCGGCGTTCCGCGCGATCCACTTCCCGCGCTTCAACGGCGGCCGCAACCTCCAGCGCGTCCAGCAGTGGGCGGAGACGTCCTTCTCGCAGTGGCTCGTCCAGAAGCGCGAGGCGCTCGTCCGCGCGGAGCAGGCCTACAACCTGATCGCGCAGCTCGAGATCCCGCAGTGGGAGATCGCGGCGGCGGCGCGGATCGGCGAGATGTACCGGAGCTTCATGGACCAGATCCGCGGCGCTCCCATCCCCGAGGAGATCGAGAACGACGACGAGCTCTACTCGATCTACGTCGGCGCGCTCGAGGACGCGGCGCGCCCGCTCAACCAGCAAGCGATGGACAAGTTCGAGTTCTGTCTGAACACGGCGACGCGCGTGCGCTGGTTCAATCAGTACTCGTCGCAGTGCGAGCGGGAGCTCAACCAGCTCGACCGCGCGCGCTTCCCCATGGCGGCCGAGCTCCGCGGTGAGTCGAGCTACATCCAGCGCCAGCTGGCGCAGCCGGGTGTGGTCAGCCTCGAGCGGAGCCAGGACGAGGGCCTCGGCTCCGCCGAAGCCGCCGAGGACTCCAGCGTACCGGGAGCCCAGTGATGGAGCGGATGATGACCAGGGTTGGCTCGACGGTGGGGCTCGCCGCGGCGCTCGCGCTCGCGGGCGGCTGGGCGGGCTGCGGCGGTGGCAGCGACGGCGGCGGCGGCGGCGGCGGTGACGGCGCGGGCGGCGGCATCCGCACCGCCGGCGGCGCGACCGTCAGCGAGGCGGCGCAGAACCATTGGAACGAAGCGGTCCAGATGTTCCAGCGCAACGACACGACCGCCAACGGGTGGACCGCCCAGAACTGCCAGCAGACGCAGGCGAAGTTCGAGCAGGCGAACTCGGCCCAGGGCGGGCGCTTCACCGAGGCGATCTACATGCAGGGCGTCGTCAACACGCGCTGCCGCAACGACGAGGCGGCGCTCGGCTTCTACCGCCGCGCGCTCGAGACGAACGAGCGGTACTGCGGCGCCCGCGTCGGGGTCGGCCTCGCCGACCTCGCGGCGGGCCGAACCGCGCCGGCGCGCGAGCACTTCGAGCGCGCGATCCGCGACGACAACCAGTGCACCTCGGCGTACGTGAACCTCGCGATCATCCAGCGGCAGAACCCCGCGGAGGTGCGCGAGGCGCTCAACAACCTGCGCCGCGCGCTGGCGATCGAGTCGGACTACCTCCCCGCGTTCAACCAGATGGCGCTCCTCTACCTCGCGCAGGCGACGGACACGCAGCGCCAGATGCTCGATCTCGCCGAGGTCGTCTGCCGGCAGGCGCAGCTGATCAACCCGAACTACGCCCCGATCTACAACACGTGGGGCCTGATCAACGTGCGCCAGGGGAACATCATCGCCGCGCTCGCGAAGTTCGAGCGCGCCTTCAACCTCGACGCGGACTTCTTCGAGGCCTACATGAACTTCGGGCAGCTCACGCTGAGCTTCCGGGGCTACCAGGACGCCGTCCGCGCGTTCACCCAGGCGCGGCGCCTGCGGGCGCAGGACTACGACGCGACGATCGGCCTCGGCGCGGCGCAGCGCGGGCTCACCCTGCTCGACGAGGCGGAGGCGACGTACCGCGCGGCGATCGCGCTCGACGCGAACCGCCCCGAGGCGTACTTCAACCTCGGGCTGCTCTACCAGGACTTCAAGGGCGGCTCGATCCCCGAGCTGCGCCAGGCGACGGGGTTCTACCAGCAGTTCACCCAGCGCGCGGGGAACCAGCCGCGCTACGCGGAGACGGTGGAGGCGGTGACGCGGACCTGCCGGCGCCGCCCGCAGCAGACGACCAGCCGCACGCGCCGGGCACGCACCGGGCAGAGCGAGTGGGTCGGCGACTGCCGCCCCGGCCGCAACCAGCAGATCACGCTCGCCATCGAGCTCCAAGAGCAGCTCCAGCAGATGCAGCAGCAGATGCAGCAGCAGGGCGGCGGAGGAGAAGGCGGCGGCGAGGGCTAGGCGGCGAGGGCCTGGCCCCCCGCCGCCTCGCGGCCCATCATGAGCGGGTCGGCGCCACGGAGCCGTTGACCGTGGGCGCGCGCCGCCTGTAGGATTCGCACCGCTCCCGTGGGCTCCGGGAGCGCCGCTCGGTGAGCGGCAAGGATTCGGAGAGACGTATGAAGAAGCTGCTCATCGTAGTGGGTCTCGTGGGTTCGACCTCGCTCCTCGGCGGCGTCGCGTTCGCCCAGGGCGACGCGGACACCACCTACGACTTCGAGGACGATCTGGTCACCGGCGATCTGGTCCGTCCCGACGGCGAGATGCTGAACGTGCGCCGCCGCGGTCGCCGCGCGTCGCTGATCCGGGTCCGCGAGCACTTCATCCCCGAGATGTTGAAGTCGGTCGAGAACCTCTGACGGCAGGAACCTCTGCGCCGACCCGGTGTCGTAGGGCCGTGACGAGAACATGGCTCGCGATGCGCGCGGGCGTACGGCAGGAGCACGAGCAATGAGCCACAACGTCCCGATTACGTTCAAGATCTACAAGGGCGAGGAGCTCGTCGGAACGGAGACGCTGACCCAGGACATCATCAAGGTCGGCAAGCTTCCGTCGAGTCACCTCCGCATCGAGGACGACAACGTCTCTCGCATGCACGCCGTCATCGAGGTCACGTCGCCCGACGAGATCTTCGTGATCGATCTCGGGTCCGCGGCCGGGACGATCGTCAACGGCAAGAAGGTCAACAAGACCCAGCTGCAGAGCGGCGACGAGATCGTGCTCGGCGAGACGCGCGTGATCATCGAGATCGGCGGCGCCGCGGCGACCGACGACGCGCCGACCGAGGTCGGGGCGGTCGCGGCGGTCGCGGCAGCGGCCCCGATCGCCGCCGCGCCTCCGCCGTCGCCTCCCGCCGCGCGGCCCAACCCGTTCGCCGCGGCGGCGGCTCCGGCGGCGCTCCCGAACCCGTTCGCCGCGCCGCCTCCGGCCGCGCACGCGCCGGCGGCCGCGGGGAGCGGGGACGTCCGCTACGGGATCGCCGCGAGCGGCCCGCCGGTGAACCCGGCCGAGGTCGAGAGCCACACGTCGGCGGCCGAGGTCGTCGTGATGTGGGGCGACATGTCCGTGCTCCACGTCGAGCACCTGTCGCCGCCGCGCTCCTTCTACGTGGGCGAGGGCGACGTCGACTACCTGCTCGAGTCGTCGGTGCTCGGCGCCTCGCGCTTGCCCGTGACCACGGCGGTCGGCGGCGGCGTCGCGGTCGTCGTGCCGGAAGGCGCCGAGGGCGACGTGACCGTCGGCGACCAGACCATGTCGCTCGCCGATCTGAAGGCGCAAGGGAAGTTGCAGCCGTGCCCCGAGATGGCGGGCGCGATGCAGTACCCGCTGCCCGACGGAGCCGTCGCGAAGGTCCGCTACCGCGGCTTCACCTTCATGACCAAGAGCACGGCGGCGGGCCGCGTCGTCGGCAGCGGCGTCGAGGTCGAGTGGCGCCGCTACATCTGGACCGCCGTCTCGCTCGCCGTCCACGGCGCGTTCCTCCTGATGTTCTACTTCCTGCCGCCGCGGCCCTCGTCGCTGTCGCTCGACCTGCTCACCGCGGACTCGCGCCTCGTCGAGTACCTGATGGAGCCGCCGGCGACGCAGGAGGAGGAGACGCCCGACTGGCTCGAGGAGCCCGAGAACCAGGACGACAACGAGGGCGGCACCGGCAAGCGCCATCGCGACGAAGAGGGCGCGATGGGCGAGGAGACCTCGAAGAAGACGACGAACCGCTTCGGCATCGAGGGCCCGCGCGACAACCAGAACCCGCAGATGGCGCGCGAGCAGGCGCGGGAGCAGGCGGCCAACGTCGGCGCGATCGGCATCCTGCGCGCGATGACGGGCTCGTGGAACTCGCCGACCTCGCCGTACGGCGCCGACCAGGCGCTCGGCAACGATCCGATGAGCGCGATCGGCGCGCTCATGGGCGACCAGATCGGCAGCAACTTCGGCTTCGGCGGCCTCGGTCTGCGCGGCACGGGTCGCGGCGGCGGCGGCACGGGCGAGGGCACGATCGGCCTGGGCAACCTCGGCACGATCGGCCACGGCGGCGGCGGCGGCACGGGCTCCGGCTACGGCCGCGGCGCGGGCGGCCTGCGCGGCCGCACGGATCGCGTCCCGCGGATCCGGACGGGCAACGCGGACGTGCGCGGCTCGCTCTCGCGCGAGGTCATCCGCCGCGTCATCCAGCGCCACATCAACGAGGTGCGGTTCTGCTACGAGCAGGAGCTCTCGCAGCGCCCGGATCTCGAGGGTCGCGTGATGGTCAGCTTCATCATCTCGCCGACCGGCGCGGTGCAGGCGGCCTCGGTCGGCAGCACGACGATCAACAACGCCCGCGTCGAGGGCTGCATCACCACGGCGGTGCGGCGCTGGACGTTCCCGGCGCCCGACGGCGGCGGCGTCGTCGGCGTGAACTACCCGTTCGTGCTCACCTCCTCGGGCTGATCGAGGGGCCCACGGGGGCATGAAGAGGCGAGGCTCTCGGGCCTCGCCTCTTCGCGTTCGAAGCGCGCGAACGCTCGAAAAACACGCTGCTTTTCTGCTTGAGCCGCGCGCGCGGATCTCAGTAGTATCGCCAGCGCAATCTGCCCAGGGAGACCCCTTCGATGCACCGCCTCAAGGCCATCTCGGTCGGCCTCTTCACGTTCGTGTTCATGATCGGCGGCAACTGCTCGCGGACGCGCGTCGAGTCGCTGAACCGAATGAACGAGGGCGTCGTCCTCGCCTCGCAGAAGCAGTACGTCCAGGCCGCGGAGAAGCTCCAGAGCGCCACGGTCATCGATCCGCAGAACGACCAGGCGTTCTGGAACCTCGCGATCGTGCACATGGAGATGCACAAGTTCGAGCGCGCGCGCGACGACCTGCAGCGCGCCATCGACGTGAACCCGAACGTCGCGGGCTACCACGAGAAGCTCGGCACGGTGCTCATGGAGCTGTCCGACTGGGACGGCGCGCGCCAGCGGTTCACGCGCGCGCTCGAGCTCGACGACACGCTCTTCAAGGCGCACTACAAGCTCGGCCAGGTCCACGAGCGGATGGACAACCCGCAAGAGGCCTTGCGTGAGTACACGCGCGCGGTCGAGACGGGGCCCCGCTTCATCGAGGCGTATCGCGCGCTCGGCCGGCTCTACGCGGATCTCGACTACCTCGCCGAGGCCATCCAGGTCTTGCAGAGCGGGTTGCAGGTCGTGATCCAGGGGACCGAGGACGAGGGGCACCTGCACCACCTGCTCGGCACCGTCTACCAGCAGCAGCGCAACTACGACCGCGCGGTCGAGGAGTTCCGCGCCGCGCTGCGCCTCGTGCCGACGCTGCGCGAGGCGCTCTTCGCGCTCGGCTGGACCTACTCGCTGCAGGACAACCGCGAGGAAGCGCGCCGCTTCCTGCGCCAGTACGTGGACAACGCGGGCGCCGAGGCGCCCCCGCACTACCTCAAGGCCGCGCGCGATCGGCTCAACCTGCTCGGTGAGCCGTAGCCAGCGGATGCGCCGGCCACGCGACAGAAACGACGTCTGGGGGTCGGCCTCGCCGGCCTCCCATGGAGGCACCCGTGTCGGATGAAGCGCTGACGGAAGAGACGCGAGCGAAGCTCGCCGAGCTCGACGAGGCGATCGAGAAGTTCACCGGTCAGAAGCGCTGGTCGGACGTGATCAAGGCGGTCGTCCAGAAGGCCGAGATCCATCCCGACCCGGCGGCCAAGGTGGAGCTCTTCGCCGAGGCCGGTCGGATGTACCTCGACAAGTCCTCCAACCAAGCCGAGGCGATCAAGTGCTTCGAGCAGGTGCTCGAGCACGACGCGGGCAACGTCGAGGCGATCGAGCAGCTCAAGGAGATGTACGAGAAGCGCCGCGACTGGGAGTCGCTCGTGCGCGTCCGTCAGCGCGCCGCGCAGCTCATGGACGAGGCGGATCGCCTCTTCGAGTACGTCGAGATCGCCAACATGGCGACGCAGCGCCTGCGCAAGCCCGAGCTGTGCATCGAGCTGTGGCAGGTGGTCCTCGAGGAGGACGCGGAGAACCCCGAGGCGCTCAACGCCCTCGCGCAGCTCTACGAGCGCGCGAGGGAGTGGGAGCCGCTCGCGCGCGTGCTCGACAAGCTCGTCGCGCAGATCGAGGACACCGAGGAGCTCAAGGCCGCGCTGAACAAGCTCGGGATGATCTACGCCGACAAGGTCGGCGACGACCGCGGCGCGGTCGACGCGTTCCGCCGCCTGCTCGCGCTCGATCCGGACGACCGCCGCGCGCAAGAGCAGCTCAAGCGCCGCTACGCGTCGCTGCGCGCGTGGGACGACCTCGAGGAGTTCTACGCGGCCACCGACAAGTGGGACGAGCTCATCCGCGTGTTCGAGCGCGAGGCCGAGGGCAAGGAGGCCTCCGACGAGGAGCGGATCGACCTGCTCTTCCGTTCGGCGCGCCTCTGGATGGACAAGCTCGAGAAGCCGGATCGCGCCGCGCGCGCGTACGAGAAGGTCCTCGCGAAGGACGAGAACAACCTCGACGCGGCACTCGCGCTCTCGCCGATCTACGAGGAGGCGGGCGACGCGAAGAAGCTCGTCGGCGTCTACGAGGTGCGCCTGCGCCACGCGACCGAGCCGGCGGAGCGCGTGCACCTGCTCCGCGAGAGCGGCCTGCTCTACGAGGAGAAGCTCCGCCGCCCGAAGGAGGCCTTCGACGCGTTCATCGCCGCGTTCAAGGCCGACCCGACGCAGGAGGTCATCCGCGAGGACGTCGCGCGACTCGCCGAGGCGACCAAGGGCTGGGACGAGGCGATCGCCGCGTACGGCGTCGCGATCGACGAGGCGACCGAGCCGGACGTGCAAGTCGATTTGCGCCTCCAGCTCGGCGCGCTGCTCACTCAGGTCGACCGCGTCGAGGACGCGATCGCGCAGTACCGCGCGGTCTACGAGTCCGAGGGCGACAACATGGCGGCGATCTCGGCGCTGGAGGAGCTCTACCGCCGCACCGAGAAGTACGCCGAGCTCATGGAGGTCTACGAGCGCCGCATGGAGCTCGAGTCGGACCCCGACGCGCGCCGCCAGCTCGCCTACGGGCGCGCCTCGCTCTACGAGGGCGAGCTCGGCGACGCGGCCCACGCGATCGACGCCTACCAGGCGATCCTCGCGGAGTGGGGCGACGACGAGTCCGACGCGTACGCCGCGCTCGACCGCCTGTTCGAGGCCGAGTCGCGGTGGGCGGACCTCGCCGCGACGCTCGAGCGGCGGATCGACCTCGGGCCCGAGAGCCCGGAGGAGCTCGCCGCGCTCAAGTTCCGGCACGCCAACGTGCTGACCGATCACCTCGAGGAGAAGGAGAGGGCGCTCGAGCTCTACCGCGAGGTCCTGGTCCTGAACCCCGAGCACGACGGCGCGCGCGCGCGCCTCGAGAGCTTCCTCGATCGCGCGGATCTCGGGGCGAGCGCGGCGACGATCCTCGAGCCGATCTACGAGATGGGCGGCCACTGGGAGCCGCTCGTGCGCGCGCTCGAGGTGCTCGCGAAGGGCTCGGAGGACCCGGAGCGCCAGCTCGAGATCCTCACGAAGGTCGGCGAGGTGTGCGGCATCCAGATCGGGGACTCTGCGCGCGCGTTCGACGCCTTCGGGCGTGCCCTGCGCGTGATGCCGGAGAGCCTCGAGACGCTCCAGCGCCTCGAGCTGCTCGCGGAGGAGCAGGAGCGCCAGGACGACCTCGTCGCGCTCGTCGAGGAGCTCGCCGGCGAGACGGCGGACCCCGATCTCGCGCGCACGCTCTGGCTCAAGGCCGCGGCGATCCACGACGGCCAGCGGCGCGACATCGACCGCGCGGTCGCCGCGTACGGCAAGATCCTCGAGCTCGACCCGGCGGACGCCGAGGTCCTCGACGCGCTCGACGCGCTCTACCGGCGCACCGAGCGCTGGCGCGACCTGCTCGGCGTCGTGCGCCGCAAGGCGGAGCTGACCGACGACGTGGCGCTGCGCGAGGAGCTGCTCGCGCAGAACGCGATGATCTTCGAGGAGATGCTCGAGGAGCCCGAGAGCGCCATCGGCGTCTACAGCGACATCCTCGAGCTCGATCCGTCGAGCCAACGCGCGCTCGTGGCGCTCGACCGGCTCTACGAGCGGCTCGAGCGCTGGACGGACCTCGCCGACAACATCGGGCGGCAGCTCGCGATCGCCGAGAGCCCCGACGCCGAGACGGCGTTGATGCTGCGGCTCGGCGCGCTGCGCGAGTCGCGGATGGGCGCGGTCGACGCGGCGATCGAGATCTACCGCGAGGTGATCGAGCGCGACCCGCAGAACGAGCGCGCCCTGAGCGCCCTCGAGCGGCTGATCCAGACCGAGGAGCACCAGCTCGCGATCGCGACGATCCTCGAGCCGATCTACCGCGACGCGAGCCTCTACGAGCAGCTCATCTACGTGCACGAGATCCAGGCGCACCACGCGTCGAGCCCGGACATGCGGGTCGAGCTGCTGCACCAGATCGCGGAGCTCTACGAGGTGGCGCTCGAGGACTACGGCAACTCGTTCAACTCGTACGCCCGGGCCCTGGGCGAGGAGCCGGCCGACCTCAACACGCAGGAGCAGCTCGAGCGGCTCGCGCGCGCGACGGGTGCGTTCGAGCAGCTCGCGGTCGTCTACGAGGAGCGCGTGCAGGCGCTGCTCGAGGCGGGCGCCCCGGAGGATCCCACCCTCGCCTCGCAGCTCCTCGTGAAGGCCGCGACGATCCGCGAGGAGCAGCTCGGCGACGTCGAGACCGCGATCACGCACTACCAGCGGGTCCTCTCGCTCGAGCCGCGTCACATCGAGGCGGCGAGCGCGCTCGAGCGGCTCTTCCAGATGTCCGAGCGCTACACGGAGCTCGCGGCGATCCTGCTGCAGAAGGCGGGGATCCTCGACGTCCCCGACGACCAGAAGGCGCACCTCTTCCGCGCCGCGGCGATCCACGAGGAGCTGCTCGAGAGCCCGACCCAGGCGATCGACGTCTACAAGCGCGTCCTCGAGGTCGACGCGGAGGACCTGCGCGCCCTCGACAAGCTGATCGAGCTGCACCTCTTGCTCGAGAAGTGGCCGGACCTGCTCGCGTTCTACGAGCGCAAGGCGGACATCGTCTTCGACCCGGACGAGAAGAAGGCGATCTTCGTCGAGGTCGGCGCCGTGTACGAGCGCGAGATCGGCGACGTCGAGAAGGCGATCGACACCTACCAGCGCATCCTCGAGATCGACCCGGACGACCTCACCGCCATCGGGCGGCTCGACGCGCTCTACCAGGCGAGCGGCAACTGGGAGGAGCTGCGCGCGATCCTCGAGCGTGAGGCCGACCTCTCGACCGATCCGAACGAGGTGATCTCGTACCGCTACCGCATCGCCGACCTCTGGGATCACAAGCTCGGCGACGCGAGCCGCGCCGTCGACGGCTACCGCGAGATCCTCGCGGTGCTGCCCGATCACCAGCCGACCCTCGAGGCGCTCGAGCGGATGATCGCGGAGGGCAAGGAGGCGAACGAGGCCGCCCTCGTCCTCGAGCCGATCTACAGCCAGTACGGCGAGTTCGAGCGGCTCGTGGCGGTGCTCGAGGTGCAGGTGCGTCACGAAGAGGACGCGCTCGCGCGCGTCTCGCTGCTGCACCGGATCGCGGAGCTCTCCGAGGTGCAGCTCGAGCGCACGCGGCAGGCCTTCGACGCGTACGCCCGCGCGTTCCCGCTCGACAGCGGGAACGAGACGACGATGGGGAGCCTCGAGCGCCTCGCCGAGGAGCTGAACGCGTGGCCGGAGGTCACCGCGCTCTACGATCGCGAGGTGCAGCGCCTGCGCGCCGACGCGCCCGACGCGGTCGTCGAGCTCGCGCTCCGCGTCGCGCAGATCTATTTCATCCAGCTCGGCGACGTGGACAACGCGATCGCGCGCTACCGCGTCGTGCTCGAGGTCGAGCCGTCGCACGTGCAGGCGGTCGAGGCGCTCGATCAGCTCTACGAGCAGACCGAGCGGTGGGCCGAGCTCGCGGAGATCCTCCAGCTCGAGGTGCAGCTCGCGTCGAGCTCCGACGACATCCTCGCGCTGTCCTTCCGGCTCGGACAGGTCTACGAGCACTACCTCGACCGCGTCGGCGACGCGATCGAGCAGTACCGCGAGATCCTCGCGTCGGCGCCCGAGCACGAGGAGGCCCTCGTCGCGCTCGAGATCCTCCTCGGCCGCGGCGTGAGCCCGATCGCCATCGCCGAGATCCTCGAGCCGCTCTACCGGATGAGCGAGTCGTGGGATCGCCTCATCGGCGTCAACACGGTGCAGCTCCAGCACCAGACCGACCCGGACGAGCGCGTCCAGATGATGCACCGCATCGCGGAGCTCGCGGAGGATCGCGCGGGAGACCACCAGCTCGGGTTCGAGTGGATGCAGCGCGCGCTGCTCGAGGGGCCGCGCAACGAGCACACGGTGGCCGAGGTCGAGCGCCTCGCGGGGATGCTCGACCGCTGGGACCAGCTCGCGAACACCTACGCGGACGTCCTGGCGCAGTCCGAGGACCCGCAGGCGATCGCGGAGATCGGCAAGCGCCAGGCGCGCGTGCTCGAGGCCGAGCTCGGCGACGTCGAGGGCACCGTCGCGGCGTACCTCTTCGTCCTGAAGAGCAACCCGGCCGAGGCGGAGGTGCTCGAGCAGCTCGACCGCATCTACACCGACCACGGCGCGCACGAGGCGCTCGCCGAGACGCTGAAGCGGCGGGTCGCCGCGAGCCAGGACGAGCGGGAGAAGGTCGACCTCTCGTTCCGGCTCGGGCAGGTGCTCGAGAACGAGCTCGGGCGCATCGACGAGGCGGTCACGGTGTACGACGGCCTGCTGCGCACGCTCGACGCGGAGCACGAGCCGTCGATCAAGGCGCTCCAGAACATCTACACGGAGAAGCAGGACTGGCCGGCGCTGTTCGCGACGTTCCAGCGCGAGATGGAGGTGGCCGTCGGCGACTCCGCGCGCTCGGACGTGACCGCGCGGATGGCGCACGTGTCGGCCTTCTACCTGGGCCAGCCCGAGAAGGCGATCGAGCTCTGGAAGGAGGTGCTCGACATGCGCGGCGAGGATCCCGAGGCGCTCAACGCGCTCGGGAACATCTACGCGCACCTCCAGCGGTGGGGCGAGCTCGTCGAGATCCTCGATCGCGAGGTCACCGTCGCCGACACGGACGAGGCGCGCGTCGCGATCTTCACGGACATGGCGCGCACGTTCTACCAGCGCCTCGGCAAGGTGGACGCGGCGATCGACAGCTGGGAGCGCGTGCTCGACATCGAGCCGGCGAACCCGAACGCGCTGTTCGGGCTCGCCGAGATCCGCCGCAACGCGGAGCAGTGGCACGAGCTCGCCGACACGCTCCACCGCGTCGTCGACGTCGGCGCCGCGACGCTCGACGACCGCACGCTCGCCGACGTCTACATGCAGCTCGGCGCGCTCTACGAGTACACGCTCCTCGAGCCGGCCCGCGCCGCCGAGGCGTACGCGCGCGCGGTCGAGGTCGACCCCCACGACTTCGACGCGATGGACGCGCTCGAGCGTGTCCACCGGGCGCAGGGCGACTGGGTCGACGCCATCGGCGTGATGGAGAAGCGCGTCGAGGCGACCGAGGACGAGGCCGCGCGCGTGGCGATCTTGCTCGCGATCGCGGAGGCGTGGCAGGTCCACGCCCAGGAGCCCGACCGCGGCACCTCCGCGTACGAGCGCGTGATCGAGCTCGAGCCGAGGCACGAGCTCGCGTTCACGCAGCTCGAGATCCTGCACCGCGCGGCGGAGCGCTGGGACGCGCTCGTCGACCTCTACCTCGCGCGCATCGACACGTGTGAGGAGCCGGAGGAGATCATCGATCTGCTGCGCCGCGTCGCGAAGGTCAACGAGGTGCACCTCGAGGACCTCGCGCAGGCCCAGGACGCGCTCGTGCTGGCCTGGGAGCAGGACTTCACGAACGCCGAGACCGCGGACGAGCTCGAGCGCATCTGCGCGCTGACCAAGGACTGGAACACGCCGCTCGAGCTCGCGAACACGACGCTCCAGCAGCTCCAGGCCGACCAGGAGCACGACACGCGCGCGATCAAGATCGCGCTCTGTCTGCGCTGCGCGCAGTGGTACGGGACCCGGCTCAACCACCCCGAGTACGCCGTCCCCTACTACAACCAGATCCTCGCGCTCGATCCGACGAACTACCAGGCGATGAACTCGCAAGCGAACTTGCACCGGCACCTCGGCCAGTGGCAGGCGCTCGCGCAGATGCTCGGCCGCATGTCCGAGATCGTGAAGGCGCCTCACGAGCTCGCGTCGGTGTTCGTCGACATGGGCGAGCTGTGCGAGACGCACCTCGGCGTGCCGGACCAGGCGCCGATGTACTTCCGCAAGGCGCTCGACGCGGACAAGACCCACCTCGGCGCGATCGCCAACCTCGAGCGCCTCCACACCCAGGCGGAGAGCTGGAACGAGCTCCTCAAGATCCTGCGCTTGAAGGTCGCTGCGCTGAAGGACGTCGAGGAGCGCTGCGACGCGCAGCTGCAGGTCGCGGAGCTGCTCGAGCTGCGCTTCGAGCAGGCCGACGACGCGATCGCCGAGTACAGCAAGATCCTCGAGACCAGCCCGAGCGAGCTGCGGGCGCTGAAGGGCCTCGAGCGGCTCTACGCGCAGCGCGAGGACTGGCAGCCGCTGCACGACGTGCTCGCGCGCGAGTACGACCTCGTCTCGACCGAGAAGGAGCGCGTCTCGATCCTCATCCGCCTCGCCAGCATGCTGGAGGAGGAGTTCATCAAGCCCGAGCAGGCGGCGGATCGGCTCGAGCAGGCGCTCACCATCGACGCGAACAACGAGACGGCGCTGCGCGGCCTCGAGCGGCTCTACCGCCGCATGCAGCGCTGGCCGGACCTCATCGGCGCCTACGAGCGACACATCGAGGCCTCTCCCGAGCGCGCGGTGAAGGTCGAGTGCTACGCCGCGATCGGCGAGGTCTACTCGGGTGAGCTGCGCGACGTCGACCGCGCGATCGACAGCTACCTCAACCTCCTCGCCATCGACGAGAACAGCGTCGGCGCGCTCGACGCGCTGACTCGCCTCTACGAGAAGCGCCAGGACTACGGGCAGGCCATCGACATGATGAACCAGCTCGCGCGCCTCGAGACCGACCCGGCGAAGGTCGTCGACATGCGCTACCGCATGGGGCGCATCCTCGACGAGCACCTCGCCGATCGCGACGGCGCGGTCGACAGCTACCGGCGCGCGCTCGAGGGCGACCCGGGGCACCTGCCCACGCTGGCGGCGATGCGCCGCATCCAGCTCGACATGGGCGACTGGCTCGCGGCCGCACGCACGCTCGAGCAGGAGACGCAGTACACGCAGAGCCCGCGGCAGACCTCCGAGCTGCTCGTCGAGCTCGGCCGCCTCTACGACGAGCGCCTCGAGGAGCACGAGCGCGCGGTCGAGTGCTACGAGGCGGCGTTCCGGCAGGCGAGCGACAACGAGGACGCGGCCCTCCCGCTCGCCGAGGAGTACGTCAAGCAGGGGCGGTGGGACGAGGCGTTCCCGATCCTCGACATGCTCGTCAAGGGGATGGGCAAGCGCGAGGCGCACGAGCAGCACCACCTCTCGCTGACCCTCGGTGACGTCGCGCTCCGGCTCCAGAACGCGGACGACGCGATCAAGGCGCTCCTCAAGGCGTACCAGATCGACCAGCACCACCTGCCCACGCTGATGAAGCTGGCGGACGCCTACTACCTCGCGAAGGACTGGGAGAAGGCGTTCAAGTATTTCCAGATGCTGCTCGTCCACCACCGCGACGCGCTCGGTCGCGACGAGATCACGGACGTCTTCTACAAGCTCGGTGTCGTCAAGCGCGAGCAGGGTGATCGCCGCAAGGCGCTCAACATGTTCGACAAGGCACTCGAGGAGGATCCGCACCACCGCCCGACCCTCGAGGCGATGGTCGGCGTGTACGAGTCGTCGAGCGACTGGGAGCAGGTCATCCACTACAAGAAGCAGGTCCTCGAGGTCGCCGAGATCGAGGAGCGCTTCGAGCTGCTGCAGGAGATCGGCGACCTCTGGGCCGACAAGGTCAAGAACGCGCAGAAGGCGATCGAGTCCTACGTGGAGGGCACGGAGCTGCAGCCGGGCAACCACCGCCTGCTCCACAAGCTCCTCGCGCTCTACCAGCAGACGCGGCAGTGGGACGAGACCATCGCGATCATCCAGCAGGTCAGCGACCTCGACGAGCGGACCTCGGTGAAGGCGAAGTACGCGTACACGGTCGCCGTCATCCTGCGCGACGAGATCAAGGACATGGACCGGTCGATCGCCAAGTTCAACGAGGCGCTCGATCTCGACCACTCGATGCTCAAGGCCTTCGAGGCGATCAACAAGATCCTCACGCAGAAGAAGGACTGGAAGCAGCTCGAGCGGGCGTTCCGCAAGATGCTCCACCGCATCACCGGCGAGGGGAACCTCGACCTCGAGTACAACCTCTGGCACAACCTCGGCGTCATCTACCGGGACCGGCTCAAGCAGTACGACAACGCCGTCGCCGCGTTCGCGACGGTCACCGATCGCATCCGACCGGACAGCACCGTGGACCACCAGATCCTCGCGGAGCTCCACACGCTGATCGGCGGTGACAACATCGCGAACGCGATCGGCGAGCACCAGTGGCTCATCCGGCAGGACCCGTACCGCATCGAGAGCTATCAGAAGCTCTACAAGCTCTACTTCGACGCCCGCGCGTACGACAAGGCGTGGTGCCTCGCGGCGACGCTGAACTTCTTGAAGAAGGCGGACGTCGAACAGCAGCAGTTCTTCGCGGACAACCGGCCCAACGGGCCGATCCGGCCGACGAACCGCCTCAACGACGAGCGCTGGCTCAAGGATCTCGCGCACCCCGAGCAGGACCTGTTGGCGGCGAAGATCTTCGAGCAGCTGTGGGGCGGCGTGCTCTCCCTCCGCCACCAGACCGACAAGGCGGCCGGGCTCTCGCCCAAGTACGAGGTCAACCCCGCGGACAGCACGGTGACGTTCGCGCGCACCTTCGGGTTCGTCGCGAACGTGCTCGGGCTGCCGTGCCCGCGCCTGTTCCTGCGCACCGACGTACCGGGCGGGCTGACCGCGCTGCCGGTGTGGCCGCTCGCGTCGATCTCGGGGGCCACGCTCCTCAGCGGCTACCAGCCCAACGACCTGATGTTCGTGGTCGGCCGGCACCTCGCGGACTACCGGCCCGAGCACTACATCCGCACGATGCTGCGCTCGAACACCGAGCTCAAGACGGTCCTCATGGCGGGCCTGCGGATCGCGGGCGTGCTGCCGGCCTCCGAGCCGGCGATCGAGGCGGCGGCGCAGCAGCTCGCGCCCAAGATGCAGCCGGCGCAGGTCGACGCGCTCCGCCGCCTGGGCAAGCGCTTCGTCGACGCGGGCGCGCGCACGGACATCAAGCGCTGGCTGCAGGCGGTCGAGCTCACCGCGTGCCGCACCGGCTTCCTCGTCTGCAACGACCTCGACACGGCCGCGCGCATGGTCACGCAGCTCCCGGCCGCGGCCGTCGACGTGCCGCCGAAGGACAAGGTCAAGGAGCTCGTGCTGTTCAGCGTGAGCGAGGAGTACTTCCGCTTGCGCGAGCACCTCGGGATCCGCATCCCGCTCGCGTGATCGAGCTCGAGCCCATCGTGCTCCCGAGCCGCCGGGCGACCCGGCGGCTCGCGGCGGCCCTCGCGCCCCTGCTCGTGCCCAGCGACATCGTCTGGCTCGAGGGGGACCTGGGCGCGGGCAAGACGTTCTTCGCGCGTGGCCTGCTGCGCGCGCTCGGGGTGCCAGAGTCGATCCCCGTCACGAGCCCGACGTTCGCGATCGTCCACGAGCACGAGGGGCGGGTGCCGATCCGACACCTCGACCTCTACCGGCTCGGCGACGCGGGCGAGCTCGACGAGCTCGGGCTCGCCGAGGCGCTCGAGGGCACCGTCGCCGTGATCGAGTGGGGCCGGCGGCTGCGCGGCGCGATCGGCGAGCGCGGGATCGAGCTCGTGCTCGAGGCGCCCGCGAGCGGGCCCGGGCGCCTCGTGCGCGTGCGCGGAGTCGACGCACGCGGACGCGCGATCGTGGACTCGCTTGCGCGGGCCACCTCCCTACGGTAATCCGGCCCCCCGAGATGCCGCGACGAAACGATCTCCGGAGGATCCTCCTCGTAGGCTCCGGACCGATCGTGATCGGCCAGGCCTGCGAGTTCGACTACTCCGGCACGCAGGGCGCGAAGGCGCTGCGCCAGGAGGGCTACGAGGTCATCCTCGTGAACTCGAACCCGGCGACGATCATGACCGATCCGCAGTTCGCCGATCGGACGTACGTCGAGCCGCTGACCGTCGAGGTGCTCGAGGCGATCATCGATCGCGAGCGCCCGGACGCGCTGCTGCCGACGCTCGGCGGGCAGACCGCGCTGAACCTCGCGCTCGGGCTCGCCGAGGCCGGGGTCCTGGCGCGCTACGGGGTCGAGCTGCTCGGGGCCAAGCCCGAGGTGATCCGCAAGGCGGAGGATCGCGACCTCTTCAAGGCGGCGATGGAGCGCATCGGCCTCGACGTGCCGCGCGGGCGCGTCGCGGGCTCGCTCGAGGACGCGTTCGAGGCCGCAGGCG
This sequence comes from Sandaracinaceae bacterium, assembly GCA_019637095.1. Classification (GTDB taxonomy): domain Bacteria; phylum Myxococcota_A; class Polyangia; order Polyangiales; family Sandaracinaceae; genus JACKEC01. The sequence continues at coordinate 58,124 of JAHBWG010000018.1, forward strand.
AGTTCGGCTTCCCGCTCATCCTGCGCCCCTCGTTCACCCTCGGCGGCACCGGCGGCGGCATCGCGTACAACCGCGAGGAGCTCGAGTCGAAGATCCTCTGGGCGCTCTCGCAGAGCCCGACGCGCCAGTGCCTCGTCGAGGAGAGCGTGCTCGGCTGGAAGGAGTTCGAGCTCGAGGTCATCCGCGACCGCGCCGACAACTTCACCGTCGTCTGCACCATCGAGAACATCGACCCGATGGGCGTGCACACGGGCGACTCCGTCACCGTCGCGCCCGCGATGACGCTGACGGACCGCGAGTACCAGCGCCTGCGCGACGCCGCGCGCGCGGTCATCACCGAGATCGGCGTCGAGACCGGCGGCAGCAACATCCAGTTCGCGGTCGACCCCGCCAGCGGCCGGGTGGTCGTCATCGAGATGAACCCTCGCGTCTCGCGCTCGAGCGCGCTCGCGAGCAAAGCCACCGGCTACCCGATCGCGAAGATCGCCGCGAAGCTCGCGGTCGGCTACACGCTCGACGAGCTCACGAACGACATCACCGGGACGAGCGCCGCGTTCGAGCCGACCATCGACTACGTCGTCGTGAAGTGGCCGCGCTTCGCCTTCGAGAAGTTCCGCGGCGCCGACCCGCGCCTCACGACGCAGATGAAGTCCGTCGGCGAGGCGATGAGCATCGGCCGCACCTTCAAGGAGGCGATCCAGAAGGCGGCGCGCTCGCTCGAGATCGGTCGGGAGGGCCTCGTCACGTTGCGTGAGCGGACGGACTATCGCGAGCTCGTCGCGATGGTCCGGGCGCTCGAGACGCGCTCCGAGGGGCTCGAGCCGCCCGCGGGCCCGCCGCGCCGCGAGATCCCGCTCCCGGACGCCACCGCGGAGGAGACGCTCGAGGCGCTGCTCGAGCTCGTGCGCGCGCCGCTCGGGGATCGGCTCTGGTACCTCGTCGACGCGCTGCGCCTCGGCGCGAGCGTCGAGCAGCTGCACGCGCTCAGCCGCATCGACCCGTGGTTCTTGACCCAGCTCGCCGAGATCGTCGCCGCGGAGGCGGAGATCCGCGACGCGCCCGAGCTCGACACCGCGCTGCTCTCGCGCGCCAAGACCCTCGGCTTCTCCGACCGCCAGGTCGCCGCGCTGCGGGGCCTCTCCGTCGAGGCGATCCGCGAGCACCGCGTCGACGCGGGCGTGCGCCCGATCTACGCGCGCGTCGACACCTGCGCGGCCGAGTTCGTGGCGCACACCCCGTACCTCTACTCCACCTGGGGACGCGCCTCGGAGGCCGCCCCGACCGGGCGCGACAAGATCATGATCCTCGGCGGCGGCCCGAACCGCATCGGCCAGGGGATCGAGTTCGACTACTGCTGCGTCCACGCGAGCTACGCGCTGCGCGAGCTGGGGTTCGAGACCATCATGGTCAACTGCAACCCCGAGACGGTCTCGACCGACTTCGACACGTCCGACCGGCTCTACTTCGAGCCGCTGACGTTCGAGGACGTCATGAACATCGTCGAGATCGAGCGGCCGAAGGGCGTGATCGTCCAGTTCGGTGGCCAGACGCCGCTCAAGCTCGCCGTGTCGCTCGCGCGCGCGGGCGTGCCGATCCTGGGCACGAGCGCGGACGCGATCGATCGCGCCGAGGATCGCGAGCGCTTCGAGGAGCTGCTCGGCCTGCTCGGCCTGCGCCGCCCGCGCGGCGGGATCGCGCGCGGCCCTGCCGAGGCGATGCGCGTCGCCGACGCGATCGGCTACCCGGTCGTGGTGCGGCCGAGCTACGTGCTCGGCGGGCGCGCGATGGAGATCGTCCACTCGCGCACGGACCTCGCGCGCTACATGGCGGTCGCGCTCGAGGCGGTCGAGGACTCCGAGGCGCAGACGATCCTGCTCGACGAGTTCTTGCGCGACGCGATCGAGGTCGACGTCGACGCGGTCTCGGACGGCAAGTCGGTCGTCATCGGCGGGCTGATGCAGCACATCGAAGAGGCGGGCGTCCACAGCGGCGACTCCTCGATGGTCTTGCCCGCGCACGCCCTGCCGCCGGAGGTGCTCGCGACCATCCGCTCGAGCACGCGCGCGCTCGCGCTCGAGCTCGGCGTCGTCGGCCTGATGAACGTCCAGTTCGCGATCCGCGGCAGCGCCGTCTACGTCATCGAGGTGAACCCGCGCGCCTCGCGCACGGTGCCCTTCGTGAGCAAGACCATCGGCGTCCCGCTCGCGAAGATCGCGGCCAAGGTCATGGCCGGCAAGACGCTCCGCGAGCTCGGCGTCGAGCGCGAGATCGTGCCCAAGCACGTCGCGGTGAAGGAGTCGGTGTTCCCGTTCGCGAAGTTCCCCGGCGTCGACACGCTGCTGGGCCCGGAGATGCGCTCGACCGGCGAGGTGATGGGCGTCGACCGCGACTTCCCGCGCGCGTTCCTCAAGGCGCAGGAGGCGACGGGCGCGCGGCTCCCCGACGCGGGGCGCGTGTTCGTGAGCGTGCGCGACGACGACAAGCCGGCGGCGACGGACCTCGCGATGCGGCTCGCGGAGCTCGGCTTCACGGTCGTGGCGACGGGCGGCACCGCGCGCGTCCTCGCGCGCGCGGGTGTGGAAGCGGAGCACGTCTTCAAGGTCTACGAGGGTCGCCCGCACATCGTCGATCGCTTGCGGAGCGGCGAGATCGCGATGGTGATCAACACGACCGAGGGGCAGCAGGCGATCCGCGACAGCTACTCGCTGCGTCGCACCGCGCTGACCTCGGGCGTCCCGTACTTCACCACCATCGCGGCGGCGACGGCCGCGGTGAGCGCGATCGAAGCGCGACGGCAAGGTACGCTGACGGTCTGCTCGCTTCAGGAGTACCATGAGTCCCTCGGGGCCTGAGCCTCGGGAAGGGGCATGCGCGCACGACTTCAGCTCGGGCTCGGATTGGCGGCGATCGCGGCGGTCGCGGCCTGGCCTCCCGAGCGGGGCGACGCGCAGACGGACGAGCAGGAAGAGTTCGTCCACTACCGCCGCCTGACCGTCGCGACGAGCTTCGGCGAGCGCAACGTCCTCGTCACCTATCCGCGCCGCCGCGATCGGCGCGAGCACCCGCCGGGGGAGCGCTATCCCGTCGTGATCGCGCTCCACGGCCAGGCGGAGGCGCTCGCCGGCCCCCGCCGCGGCCACCTCGGCTGGTCGTTCCTCTACCGGCTCCCGACGGCGATGAGCGCGGTGCTGCGGGGCCGGCTGACCCGCGCCGACTACCAAGGTCACGTGCGCGACGAGCACCTCGCGTACGTCAACGCGACGCTGCGGGCGCGTCCGTTCCGAGGGGTCGCCGTCGTCACGCCGTACATGCCGAACATCGGCGGCCCGCTCGGTTCGGAGGCGGTCGCCGAGTACGGCGACTGGCTCGCGGGCCCGCTGCTCGCGGCGGTGCGGGAGCGCTTCCCCGGCCTCGCGCAGACGCGCGAGGGCGTCGGGATCGACGGCGTCTCGCTCGGCGGTCGCGTGGCGCTCGAGGTCGGCTTCCGACACCCCGAGGCGTTCGGCGCCGTCGGCGGGATGCAGCCGGCCATCCGCGGGCTCGAGGACGGCCTCGCCGATCTCTCGCGCGACGCCGGTCGGAGCCGCCCGCAGCGCGTGCGCGTGCTCTCGAGCGCGGCCGACCCGTTCCTGTGGGCGACCCGCCGCCTCTCGAGCGCGCTCCGCGACCGCCAGGTCCCCCACACGCTCACCGTCGTGCCGGGCCCGCACGACTACGAGTTCAACCGCGGACCGGGGAGCCTCGAGCTGTTGCTGCACGCGGACGCGGCCCTCGTGCACGAGCCCGTCGACGAGGATTGAGCGGCAGCCGGTCCACCCATTCGTGCTAGGACAGCGCGATGGAGAAGGTACCGATGACCCCCGAGGGTCACGCCGCGCTCAAGGAGCTCCTCAAGGAGAAGAAGGCGGAGATCATGCGCCTCGCGAAGGCGATCGGCGAGGCCGCCGAGGAGGGCGATCTCAAGGAGAACGCCGAGTATCACGCGGCCCGCGAGCGCCAGGGCATCGTCAAGGCCCAGGTCGACGAGATCGAGGACAAGCTCGCGCGCGCGGAGGTCATCGACACGAGCGGGATGCGCGGAGAGCGCGTCGCGTTCGGCGCCTGGGTCACCCTCGAGGACACCGACAAGGGGGACTCCGTCACCTACCGCATCGTGGGCGCCGACGAGGCCGACGTCGAGGCGGGCTCGATCAGCGTCACCTCGCCGATCGCGCGGGCGATGATCAACCGCGAGGTCGGCGACGAGGTGAAGGTCAAGACACCGGGCGGCGTGCGCACGTACGAGGTCGTCGACGTGCGCTGGAGGGACGCTTGAAGACGCAAGCGCGCGTGACCTTCGTCGAGAGCTTCGCGGTCTCCCCGGAGCGGCTCTTCGACGCCCTGCTCGATCACGAAGGGATGAGCGAGTGGATGGGCGCGCGCGTCAAGGTCGTGAGCGGCCCGGACGACGGCGGCGTCGGTACGGTGCGCCGGATCGCGATGCCGGGCGGCGGCGCGCTCGACGAGGAGGTCACTTACGTCCTCTACCCGCGTCGCATGGTCTACCGCATCGTGCGCGGGCTCCCGATCGTGCGCTTCCATCGCGGCGAGATCCTCGTCGAGCCGTGGGGGCAGACCGGCGCGCAGCTCAGCTGGGACATCGTGCTCGACTCGGCGATCCCGGGCGTTGCCGCCGCGATCGTCGCCATCCTGCGGCCGCGCATCCGCGCCGGGCTCGCGAAGCTGCGGGGCCAGCTGGCCGCCGAGCGCGAGGCAGGCGAGGCGCGACCGGCCGCCTGAGCGTCACTGCTCTTCGTCGGAGGCCGCCCGCGGGGGCGCGGCCGGCTCCTCGCGGGGCAGCCAGCCGCTGCGGTACGCGTCGAGCAGGAGCTTGCCGACCTCGACGGGCAGACCGAGGTAGGGCTCGTCGTAGCGGATCGCGGGCGCGTGCTTGCGCGTCAGGACGAGCTGCCGCGCCTCGTGCGCGCCCTCGAGCACCGACCACTTGGTCTTCGCGTCGACGGTCACGCCGACGAGCTCCTTCCAGCGCGCGCGCAAGATCCCTTGACGTGTGCGGATCAACACCTCGGCGGGCGTGAGGACCATCGCGAGGCCCTTGCGCGGCGAGACCTCGCGGCGGGTCATCCAGAGCCAGCGCCCGGGGACGGCGAGGAGCGCCAAGAAGAGCCCCGCGATCATCCAGGGCTCGAGGGCGCCCCAGACCGCGGCCCCGCCGCGCGACAGGCCGTCGAGGGCGACCGTCGCGACGAGCAAGAGGGCGTACGGCCCCTTCTTGAGCCAGCCGAGATCGTGCCGCACCACGGTCGTCCCCGGCTCGGCGAGGCCCGCCGCCGCCGCGTCGTAGACGCGGCTCGCGAGCGAGGCCGGCTCGGCCTCCGCCTCGCGCGGCTCGGGCGCCGAGCCTCGCCAGCGCATGAGCCGCTCGGCGAGCCGCCCGGGCGTGTCGTCGAACACGGGGGGCAAGGCGACGTGCGTGCGACCGAGCGCGGGATCGACCACCACGAACACCTCGCTCCATCGGCGGCCCGCCTTGCGCGTCTGCCACTGGCCGCGCTCGGCGATCCCGACCACGCGCTCGCGCGGGACCACCACGTCGTGCGTCGGCGTCCGGTAGAGCAGCCCCTCGCTCGTGAGCACGAGGCCGTGGCGCGAGGTCGTCAGCCACGTCCGCACGCGGCCCGCGAAGACCGCCCCGAGCAGGATCACCCGCAGGGTGAGCCCGAGGGCGACGAAGCGCAGCAGCATCCCGATCGGATCGAGGCTCGACTCCGCGACCACCTCGCGGAACACCGCGGCGGCCCACGCGATCGCCGCGAGCACGGGCGCGAGCACCGCCTTGGCGCCGTCCGCGTCGAGGAGCGGCGGACGCACGACCACGACGCGAGTGTCCCCGTCCGCCGCGGTCCCCGTCTCGAGCGCGCGCTCCGCGCGCCGCACCCAGCTCGTCTGGCCGCTCACCGCGGCTCCGGGCAGCTGCGCCGCGCGATCGCGCAGCGCGCGAGGGCGTCCGGGTCCTCGATGGATCGCGCGAGCGCGCACAGCCCTTCGACCGCGTCGCAGAGCTCGCGTTCCGCCGGACACCGCTCGCCCTCCGCGCACGCCTCGGCCCCGGCGCGCTGGTGCGCGATCGTGGCCTCGTAGACCTGGATGCGGCGGAACGCCTCGTCGGTCGGGGGCGGCGCTGCGCCGCCGCCGCAGGCGACGAGGGCGAGCGCGATCGTGGCGCGAAGGTAAGACATTCTCGTGCGAGCCTCCGAGCGGTAGGCTCTCTGGCCGCCCGCCGCAAGCCCATGCCCCTCGTCAACCACGCGCGACAGGAGATCCACCTCAAGGTCGTCTACTACGGGCCGGGGCTCGGCGGGAAGACGACGAACCTCGAGGTGATCCACGCCCGAACGCGCCCGGAGCTGCGCGGCAAGCTGATCTCGCTCGCGACGGAGTCGGAGCGCACGCTCTTCTTCGACCTGCTCCCGGTCGAGCTCGGGCTCTTCAAGGGCTACCAGGTGCGGCTGCACCTCTGCACCGTGCCGGGGCAGATCGCGCACGACCGCACCCGGCGCTTGATCCTGCGGCACGTCGACGGGATCGTCTTCGTCGTCGACTCGCAGGCCTCGCGCGTCGACGACAACCTCGAGAGCATCCGGAACCTCGCGGACAACCTGCGGCTGCAGGGCGACGACCCGGACCGGCTGCCGATGGTCGTGCAGTACAACAAGCGCGATCTGCCGAGCGCCTTGCCCGTCGAGGCGCTGCAGGCGCGGCTCGGGGTGCCCGCGCACACGCCGCGCTTCGACGCCGTCGCGGTCAGCGGCGCGGGCGTCTTCGAGACGGTGAAGGGGATCCTCAAGGCGTCGCTCGCGATCGTCGGCGACCCGCGGCGCTCGCCGGAGGGGCGCTCGCCGTCGATCCTGCCGGGCAAGCGCGCGTCGATGTTCCCGAGCGCCGCCGGCCTGCGCCCCGAGGCTCGCGCGCTCACCGGCGAGGCGCCGCTGCCGCCCCCTGCGCAGGCGCCGCGGCTCGACGAGGAGGACTGATGCACGCGCCGCTGCAGCTCGGCGCCTGCGTCGCCCTCGTGGTCGAGGGCGGGCCGGCGCGCCTGCTCTGGGCGGCCCGGCCGCGCGAGGCGCCGACGCTGCCCGGGTTCCACGTCCTGCCGGGCGGCTTGCTCGACCCGCTCGACGACGCGCTCCCGCACGACGGAGGGGACCACCTCCACGCTCGCGTCGCCTGCCTGCGCGAGCTCTTCGAGGAGACGGGGATCCTCCTCGCCCACGGGGCAGAGCGGCTCGACCCGGCGAGCTTGGACGTCCTGCGCGACGCGCTGATCGAGGGCGACGAGGACGCGGCCGAGCGGTTCGCGGCCGCGGGCCTCACGTGGCGTACGGCCGAGCTGGTCCCGATCGGCCGCTGGGTGACGCCGGACTTCGCGCCCGAGCGCTTCGACACGCGCTTCTTCGCGGTCCGCCTGCCCGCGCCGATCCCGCCGAGCCTCGTGCTGAACGAGCTCGCGCACGCGGAGTGGATCGAGGTGCCCGAGGCGCTCGCGCGCTTCGCCCGCGGCGGGATCCTCGCCCCTCCGCCGCTGCTCGCGCTCCTGCGCGACCTCGCGAAGGGCGCGCTCGACGAGGACGCGCTGCGCGCCCTCTACGGCGCGAGCGGCGAGCCCGCGCAGCGCTGGGAGGTCGTCCCCGGGGTCTGGCTCCTGCCGTTCCGGACCCCGACGCTGCCGCCCGCCACGCACACGAACAGCTACCTCGTCGGGACGGGGGAGGCGCTCCTCGTCGAGCCGGCGACGCCGTACGCCGACGAGCGCGAGCGGATGCTGCGGTGGCTGCTCGAGGCCAAGCGGGGCGGCATCGCGCCCGTGGCGATCTTCGTGACGCACCACCACGTCGATCACGTCGGCGCGGCGCGCGCGCTCGTCGAGCAGCTCGGGCTGCCGCTCTGGGCGCACGCGGAGACGGCGGCGCGGCTCGACGTCCCGGTCGCGCGTCTCCTCGCGCACGGCGAGCGCATCACCCTCGCCGGCCCCACGCCGATGACCCTCTGCGCGGTGCACACGCCCGGGCACGCGCCCGGGCACCTCTGCCTCTACGAGGAGGCGAGCGGCGCGCTGATCGCGGGCGACATGGTGGCCTCCGAGGGGACCATCCTCGTGGAGCCGCAGGACGGCGACATGGCGCTCTACCTCGCGTCGCTCGCCGCGATGAAGGCGCTCCGTCCCAGCGTGCTCCTGCCGGCGCACGGCTGGCCCGTCCGCGAGGCCGACGCGCTGCTCGACCACTACGTCGCCCACCGCCTCGCGCGCGAGGCCAAGATCGCCGCCGCGCTCGGCGCGCTCGGCGGGCCCGCGAGCGTGCACGACTTGTTGCCCACCGCGTACGACGACGCGCCGCTCCTGGTGTGGCCGCTCGCCGCGCTCTCGCTCGAGGCCCACCTGATCAAGCTCGAGCGCGAGGGGAGGGCGGTCCGGAGCGCCGCCGGCTGGGCGCTCGCCCGGTGACCGGCGATGGCCTGGCCTCGATGGCGCGGGCGCTCGAGCGCTCGACGGGGCTCCGCTCACTCCTGCGGGAGCCAGATCTCGCGCGGGACGTGGAGGATCGCTTCGCGGGTACCGCGGCGGACGCGCAGCACCGCGCCGACGTTCGGCGCGCCGCGCAGGAGCCGGCGCGCCTCCGCGAGCTCGCTCGGCGCGACCCCATCGACCGAGACGAGCACGTCGCCGGCGCGCAGGCCGGCGAGGGCCGCGTGCCCGAAGGCGGCGCGCACGCGCGCGGCGTCGTCCGACCACCCGAGCTCGAGCGCGACCCCGCGGCGGCGGCCCTCGAGCTCGCCCGCGCGCGAGGCGTCGAGCCGCTCGGGCAGGCGGAGCACGATCCCCGGCGTCTCGCGGCCGGCGAGCACCCGCACGCGCTCGGGCTCGCTCCGCCCCGCGGCGGGGTGCGACGCGACGAGCTCCGTCGCGCCCGCGGGGAGGCCGGCGAGCACGAACGCGCCACGCGGATCCGTCGCCGCCCGGCGGCCCGCCGCCTCCACCACGGCGCGCCCCACGGTGTGGCCGAGCGCGTCGACCACCGTCCCCTCGACGCGACCGCCGGGCACGAGGCGCACGGGATCGAGCGCCACGTCGTCCGGGCCTCGACCGCGATCGACGACCTCGACCGCCCGGGTCGCCGAGACGTAGCCGTCCGCCGCGAACGTGAGCGTCCAGCGCGCCGCGCGCGCGCGCGGGATCTCGAACGCGCCGTCACGGCCCGCGCTCGCCTCGAGCCGCTCGGGCGGTAAGTCGTCGCGGACGGCGGTCACGGTGGCAGCGACGGCCGCGCCCGTGAAGTCGTCCACGACGCTGCCGCTCAGGCTCGCGCCACGCGCGAGGGGGATCGACGCCTCGCCGCTCGCGTCGAAGACGTCCCGCACGGCGGGCGCGTAGCCGGTCCGGGCCGCCTCGAGCCGCCAGGGTCCTCGGGGCAGCCCGTCCGCGACGAACGTCCCGTCCGCGGCGCTGAACACGGTGGTCCGGTGGGGCGCGCTCGCGCGCAACGCGCTCACCGCGACCTGCGCGCCCGGGACGGGGAAGCCGCGCTCGTCGACCGTGCGGCCGTGGAGGCGGTGGGCGGCCCCCTCGAGCACGAGCCGGAGCGTGCCCTCTCCGCCGGGCGCGACGCTCGCGCGGCCGCGCGCGGCCGGGCGTCCCGGCGGGCGCGCGGTGACGGAGAGCTCGCCGACGACCGCGTCGATCGCGAAGTCGCCGTTCTGGCCGGTGAAGGCGACCCGGGGGTGCGGCTCACGATCCGAGTGCACCTCGACGAGCACGCCCTCGACCCCCGCCTCGCGCTCGTCGACGACCTGGCCCGTGAGGCGCCCCGCCGGAGCGAGGACCAGCTCGAGTCCTTCCCGGTCTGCCGCGGGCGCGACGTAGACCCGGGCGGTCGTGGCGGGTGCGAAGCCGGGGGCGTGGGCGACGACCTGCACGTGGCCCGGCGGGATCCCGGTGATCCGGAAGCGGCCGTCCTGATCGGCGACGTGGGCCGCGGCGACCCGCCCCTCGGAGGCGGCGACGGGGAGGCCGAGGGGGCGCTCTACGCTCGGCGCGATCGGGATGGGGGGGACGGATCCCTCCGTCACCTCGAGGCGCATCGTCGATCCCACGTCGATCTGGCTCGCGAACACGGCCCCACGGAAGCCGCGCGCCCCGGTGAGATCGACGGGCTGTCGGTCGCTCGCCTCGCCGAGGACCTCGAGCCGCGCGCCCGCGACGGGGTATCGATCTGAATCGATGACGATACCCGAGAGCGCTCCTCCCGGGGTGAGGGCGACCTCGAGGGGCGCGCCAGGGTCGTGCTCGAGCGCGGTGACCGGGACGTAGCCGTCGGCCCACAGGCTCACGCGGTGCGTCGCGCGCTGGACGCCCGCGACCCGAAACCGCCCCTGGGCGTCGCTGGTCACGGCCCGAGGGGCGACGTCGAGCGCCTCCGCGGCCACGGTGATCTCCACTCCGGCCAGCGGACGACCGGTGTCGTAATCAGTAACGATTCCAGTGAGAACCGCGCCGGATCGGAGCGTCAACGTCAGGAATGCGCGGGTCCCTGGCTCGACCTCGATGCCCCGGCGCGGCTCTGCGACCAGGGTGCCCGAGTGCGCGCGCGCCTCGTACGTGCCCGGGGGAACGGCCGCGAACCGGAAGCTCCCGTCCGCGTCCGATCGCGCCTGCCGGGCGGGCCAGATCCCCGAGCCGGCGAGCAGGATCGTCGCGTCCGCGCGCGGTGTCCCGTCCTCGGCGACGACCCGGCCGGCCACCGAGCCGACGCGGGCGAGCTCGACGCGGAGCCGGTCCCCGCCGGGCTCCACGCCCGAGCGCGCGACCGGACCATACCCGGCGGCGTCGACGGTGAGCGCGTGGGCGCCGGCGTGGAGGGTATCGATCTCGAACAAGCCCGCGGCGTCGGTGCCCACCACCCACGGTGGCAACGGCGCCCCTTCGCGCTCCACCGAGACCCGGGCGCCGGCGACGGGGTCCCCCCGGTCGTCCACGACGAGCCCCGCGACGCGCCCGCCGGGCGGGAGCGGCACGCGGACGGAGGTGTCGCCTTCGAACCGCTGTTCGAGCGTGAAGCGGGCGCGCCCGGGCGCCTCGGCGAGGATGCGGACCGGCGCGCCCGCCGGAAGATCGAGCACGACGGGGAGGGCGCCCCGGTAGCTCGCGACGAGCTCGCCGTCGACCGAGGCCTCGACGCGGACCGGCGCCTCGAGCGGTTCGGTCGGGGTGAGCTCGACGCGCGCGCGCGCCGGCGCCGGCTCGTCCGCCGCGGCGGGCCCCGCGGGCGCGCGGTCGCCCTCGCCGCCCCCGCCGCCTTCGCGCGTGGAGGGCGGGCCCCCGAGGACCAACGCGATCGCCGCGATCGCAGCGACTCCCAGGCCCCACGGGCCACGTGGGGCGGGGGAGGTCGTGGAGGCCGGGTCGGGGCTCACGGGGGGTCGGTCCTGAACGCGGGGGCTCGAGGGGGTGATTCCGCGTTTGCCACGGCGCGCGCGGGATGCTAGGTCCCGCTCCCCTCGGAGAGAAGCATGGCATACCGTTGCGACATCTGCGGCAAGGGCGCGAACGCCGCTCACACCGTCAGTCACTCGAACCGCAAGGCCCGCAAGTGGCAGCGGCCGAACCTCCAGGCGGTGCGCGCCAGCGTCGCGGGCCAGGTCGTGCGGATCCGCGCCTGCACGCGCTGCATCCGGTCCGGCAAGATCGTCAAGGCGGCCTGAGCCGCCTCCGCGCGTGCAGCGCCCCCCGCGCGCGCCGCCGCCCGGCTGTCCCCCGGACGCGATCGTCCTCGAGTTCACGGTCCCGCCCGAGCTCGCGGGGCTGCGGCTCGACCGCTTCGTGCAAGCCCGCATCCCGCGGCTCAGCCGCACGCGGGCGAACGAGATCGTGCGCGCCTGCGCCGTGCACCCGGACGGTCGCGCGCGGCGGCCGAGCGAGCGCGTTCGCGCGGGCGAGAACGTGATCCTCTGCCGCCCGAGCTTCGAGGAGCCGCGTGTGCCGACCGAGCTCGGCGTGGTCTACGAGGACGACGCGCTGCTGGTCGTGGACAAGCCCCCGGGGCTGCCCGTGCACCCGAGCGCGAGCTACCACAAGCACACGCTCACGTACCTCTTGCGCGAGCGCTACCCGCAGGCGCCGCCGCACCTCGCCCACCGCCTGGATCGCGAGACGAGCGGCGTGCTCGTCTGCGCCAAGACGCTCGACGACGAGCGCGCGATCAAGGCGCAGTTCGAGCGCCGCGAGACCGCGAAGACGTACTTGGCGATCGTGCGAGGGGAGCTCCGAGACGCCGAGGGGGTGATCGAGCGGCCGATCGCGCGGCCCGACGAGGGGCTCCACCTCCTGATGGCGGTCCGCGACGACGGCGCGCCGGCGCTCACCCGGTTCCGGGTGGTCGACCGCGCGCCCGGACACACGCTGGTCGCGCTCCACCCCGAGACGGGGCGCCAGCACCAGCTGCGCGTCCACATGGCGTGGCTCGGCCACTCGATCGTGGGCGACAAGCTCTACGGTCCCGAGGGGCCCGCGCCGTTCCTCGAGTACGTCGAGGCCGGCGAGGTCGGGCCGGAGCTGCGCGCGCGGCTCGGCCACGAGCGCCAGGCGCTGCACGCGCACCGGCTGACCGTGGCGCACCCGCGGAGCGGGGCGCGGCTGTCCCTGGTCGCGCCGCTCGCGGCGGACCTCGCCGCGCTCTGGGTCGCCCTCGGTGGGGCTCCTTCGCGAGGCGTGCCGGAGTGAGCCCGACAAGGTAAGGTGCGGCGACACATGCACCGACGACTCTGGGTGGCCCTCTGGCTCTTCGTTCCGGTGCTCGCCGCGTGCGGCGGCGGTCAGGTCCAGCGCTCGATCTCGTCGCCGTTCACCGCCGAGCACGAGCCGATCTTCGCGAACGGGCTCGACCTCGTCCGCGATCCGGAGGGCATGGGCGGGAGCTGGCTGCGCACGTGGGAGGACGAGCTCGACGCGCGCGTATCGAACGCCGACCTCGTGCTCGGCGTGACCGTGCGGACGATCCGGCACGACAGCGACCTCGACCGGCGCAGCACCTTCCGCCTCTTCGTGCACGTCGACCATCGCTACTACGGAGAGGTCGAGGAGGAGCTCGTGCTCGTGACGCGGGAGGGCGAGGCGGGTTTCCCGACCGTGCGCACCAACGAGCGGCGGCTGCTCGACCAGCAGTTCGTCGCGTTCGTGAAGTGGCAGCGCGACGAGGCGACCGAGGAGGTCCGCGCGCGCTGGCATCTCTCGCCGGCCACCGAGACCGTGGTCCAGCGCGTGCGCACGCTGCTCGCTCGGCACCGTCAGATCCAGAACCCGGATCAGAGCCGCGAGCGCGTCATCATCCGCCGGCATTGAGGCTCGCGAGCGGTCAACGCCAGCGCGTGATGCGCGGCGCGATGGGCTCGCCGAGCTCCTCCGCGAGCGCGGCGATCGCGGCGCGATCCGCGCCGCGCCAGGCGAGGGCGTCGAGGTCCTCTTCGAGCGGAGCGTCGCGGCGGAGCGTCGCGAGGACCTTGTAGAGCGCCGCCGCCTCGCGGTGCTCGGCGAGGCTCCGCGCCAGGGCGGCGGCACCGCGCACGGGCACGTCCCACGCGCCCGCGTCGAGCGGGATGGCCTCGAGCGCGCCGTAGCGGCGGAGCACCGCCGCGGCGCTCTTCGCGCCCCACCGCGGGACGCCGGGGATCCCGTCGGCGCTGTCGCCGACGAGGGCGAGCAGGTCCGGGATCGCGGCGGGGGGCACGCCGTGCTTGGCGAGGACCCCCGGCTCGTCGAGCACGACGTCGCGCATGCGATCCCACGCGACGACGCGCTCGCCGATCACGCACTGGCAGAGGTCCTTGTCCGGCGAGGCGAGCACCACGCGCTCGACGCGCGCGTCGCCCGCGAAGCGCGCGGCCGCGGTGGCGATGGCGTCGTCGGCCTCGAAGTCGATCATCGGCCAGACGACGACGCCGAGCGCTCGGCAGGCGCGCTCCGCGAGCTCGAACTGGCCGAACAGATCGGGGTCGATCCCCTCGCCCGTCTTGTAGCCGTCGAAGAGCGCGTTTCGAAACGACTCGATCACGTGATCGAACGCGACGCCGAGGTGCGTGACCTCCTCGCGCGCGAGCAGGCGCTCGAGGCTGCGTACGAGCGCGCGCACGGCGCCGACCTCGCGCCCCGACGGCGCGCTCGCGCGCGGCGCGCCGAAGAACATGCGGAACAGCTCGTACGTCCCGTCGAGGAGGTGGACGTGCAAGCTCACTTGCCCTTGGTCGTGACCACGACGGTCTTCTCGTCGTGGATGGGATCGTGCGGCGCGTCGGCCTTCGCCGTCCGGCGCTCGTCCGCGTTCGTCGTCGCCTGGTGCGCGTCGATGATCTCGGTCTTGAGCTCGTGCACCTCGCTCGCGCCCTCGACGTTGCGCGTCGGCTGCGGGCTGAAGTGCTTGTAGGCGGCGCCCGGGCCGAGCGCGTCGGCGATCAGGTTCTTGCCGAGGCTCTCCGGCGGCGCGGGCGCGGCGGTGTCGATGACGAAGTCCTCCATCGCGCGGAGGTCGCGCTCGATCTCTTCGTTCCAGGCCCGCTTCATGAAGCGCGAGAGCTTGGTGCGCCGGTACTTCGGGTTGTAGTTGCGCAGAAAGCGCAGCAGCGCATCGCGGAACTCGAGCGCGGTCTGATAACGCGCGGAGCGCGATCGGCTCATCGACTTCTCGATGATGCGGCCGAGCTGCTCCGGGATGTCCGGGTTCAGCTCGCGGCAGGGCGTCGGCTGCGCGTCGCGCACGGCGAAGATGAGGTCGATCTCGTTCGACGCGTTGAAGGGCGCGGTGTCGGTAGCGAGCTCGTAGAGCACGCTCCCCGCGCTGAACAGGTCGGAGCGCCAGTCGAGCTTGCGGCCGAACGCCTGCTCCGGGCTCATGTACTTGACCTTGCCCTTGATGATCCCGGTCTTGGTCTGGACCCGGTTGTGCGTGGCCTTCGCGATCCCGAAGTCGCAGAGCTTCACCGTGCCGTCGTAGGCGACGAGGATGTTCGACGGGCTGAAGTCGCGGTGGACGATCTTGAGGGGCTGGTCTCGCTCGTCGCGCGCGACGTGGGCGTGGTGCAGCCCGTCGAGCGCGCGCGCCAGGACGTAGGCGATGTCGTCGAGCGCGAGGCGCAGCCGCCGCTGCTTGGCCTTCTCGACGGTCGAGCGCAGATCCTTGCCGTCGACGTACTCCATCGCGATCAGCAGGTTCTCGTCGACCTCGACGAGCTCGAACACCTCGGCGATGTTCGGGTGCTTGAGGTGCGAGACGAGCTTGAACTCGTCCGTGAGCATCGTGATGAACTGCTGGTCCTCGAGGTAGTGCGGGAGCAGGCGTTTGATCGCCACGTCCCGCTTGAAGCCGTCGTCGTCGAACGTGAAGGCCCTGAAGATCTCGGCCATCCCGCCGAATGCGATGCGCTCGGTCAGGTGGTATCGACCGAGCCGTTTCGTCCGACGAGGCATCGACGCCCTCCGAGATTGCCTTAGCGGCGCCCGCGACCGCAACCGGTGACCGACCCGCCGGCGTGCTACGAGTGGCCCGTGATCGCTGAAGCGGTGCTCGCGGAGCTGGCCGCCGTCCTCCCCGTCGAGACCGACGCGGAGACCCTCGCGGCCTACGGCAAGGACTGGACGCGGGTCCACGACCCGGCGCCGGGAGCGGTCGTCTTCCCCCGCTCCACGGGGGAGGTCTCGCGGGTGATGGCGATCTGCCACCGCCACGGCGTGCCGGTCGTGCCCTCCGGCGGGCGCACCGGGCTCGCCGGCGGCGCGGTCGCCGCGCGGGGCGAGCTCGTCCTGTCCCTCGAGCGGATGCGCGCGATCGGCCCCGTCGACACGGTGGGCCGCACGGTCCGCGTCGAGGCGGGCGCGGTCACCGAGGCGGTCCACGCCGCCGTCGAGCCCCACGACCTCACGTGGCCGGTCGACTTCGCGTCGAAGGGGAGCTCGCAGGTCGGCGGCAACATCGCGACGAACGCGGGCGGCGTGAAGGTCATCCGCTACGGGCTGACTCGGCAGTGGGTGCTCGGGCTGACGGTGGTGCTCGCCGACGGGCGGGTGCTCGACCTCGACGCGGCCCTCGAGAAGAACAACACCGGCGTCGATCTGCGCCAGCTCTTCATCGGCTCCGAGGGCACGCTCGGCGTGATCACCGAGGCGACGCTCAAGCTCTCGCGCCTGCCCGGCCACCTCGACGTCTTCTTCCTCGGCGTCGGCTCGCTCGCCGGCGTGCTGCGCGTCTTCGAGGCGGCGCGAGGCGGCCCGTTCACGATCAGCGCGTTCGAGATGCTGACGGATCGGTGCCTCGCGCGGCTCACGCGCCACCGCGGCCTCGTCTCCCCGCTCTCGGCGCCGGCGACGCACTACGTGCTGCTCGAGGTCGAGGCGCCGGATCGCGATCGCCTCGACGCGTGGATGGAGGAGCTCGTCGAGCGCGAGCTCGTCACCGACGGCGTGCGCGCGGCGGGCCACGAGCAGGCGCGCGCGCTGTGGGAGCTGCGCGAGGGGATCAGCGAGAGCCTGTCGGCGACGGGCCTGCCGCACAAGAACGACGTGGCGCTGCCGATCGCCGCGCTCCCCGCGTTCTGCGCCGCGCTCGAGCAGACGTTCGAGGCCCGCTACCCCGGCTGGGAGATCTGCCTGTTCGGCCACATCGGTGACGGGAACCTCCACGTCAACGTCATGAAGCCCGACGCCCTCGACAAGGCGGCGTTCCTCGCGCGCGCCCACGAGGCGGATCGCGCGATCTTCGAGCTCGTGCGCGCGCACCGCGGCAGCATCTCCGCAGAGCACGGCATCGGCCTCTTGAAGCGGGAGTGGCTCGGCTACACGCGCTCGCCCGACGAGATCGCGCTCATGAAGGGCCTGAAGCGCGTGCTCGACCCGACGGGGATCCTCAACCCCGGCAAGGTCTTCGAGTAGCGCGCGGCGCACGCCGCGGCGAGCTCGCGATCTCAGTACAGCCGGCGGACGCGCAGCGTCGTGGGGAGCTTGCCGACGTCCGCCACGACCTCGTCCGCGTGGCTGTCGACGTCCATCAGGAGGTAGCCCATCTCCGCGTCGGTCACGAGCACCTGGCCCAGCACGTTCGCGCCGTGCGAGGCCGCGATGCGGTGGACGTCCCCGAGGACGCCAGGGACGTTGCGGTGCACGTGCTGGACGCGCGCCGCGCCCGGGCGCACCGCGAGGTCCGCCTCCGGGAAGTTCACCGCGCCCGCGGTGAGGCCGCGCTGGAGGAAGTGGATCAGCTTGGTCGAGACCTCCTGGCCGATCGCGACCTGCGCCTCTTCGGTCGAGCCGCCGATGTGCGGTGACAAGATCACGTTCTCGAGACCCTGCAGCGGGCTCGAGAAGGGCTCGTCGTTGGTGCGCGGCTCCTCCGGGTAGACGTCGATGGCGGCGCCCGCGAGGTGGCCCGAGGCGAGCGCCGCGGCGAGCGCCTCGATGACCACGACGTTGCCGCGGCTCAGGTTCAAGAGGTGGCTGCGCGGCGGCATCTTCGCGAGCTCCGCCGCCCCGATCATGTCCTCGGTCTGCGCGGTGGCCGGCACGTGCAGCGTCACGAAGTCGCTCCGCGAGAGCACTTCGTCGAGCCCCCCGCCGGCCGGCGTGTTGTTGCCCATCGGGAGCTGCGAGATGATGTCGTGGAAGATCACGTTCATCCCGAACGCCTCGGCGAGCACGCCGACCTGCCGGCCGATGTGGCCGTAGCCGATGATGCCGAGCGTCTTGCCGCGGACCTCGTGGCAGTCCTTCGCGGTCTTCTTCCAGACGCCCTCGTGCATCTCGCGGCTGCGGTCGCCGAGCTTGCGCGCCAGGAACACCACCTCGGCCATCACGAGCTCGGCCACGCTGCGCGTGTTCGAGAACGGCGCGTTGAAGACCGGGATCCCCAGGCGGTGCGCGTCATCGAGCGCCACCTGGTTCGTCCCGATGCAGAACGTCCCGACCGCGCGGAGGTTCCGCGCCGCCTCGAGGACGCGGGGGGTGATCTGCGTCTTGCTGCGGATCCCGACGGCGTCGAAGCCACCGATCACCGCGACGAGATCCGCCTCGCCGAGCGCGCCGGCGCGGAGGTCGACCTCCCAGCCGGCGGCCTCGAAGTTCGCTTTCGCGCCGGGGTCGACGCCCTCGAGCAACAGGATGCGGCCGTTCATGACGCCGCCGATCTAGCACGCGCGGTTCAGCGGACCATGAGCTCGAGCCGGGGGCGGCTCGCCGGCTCGTCGGCCCACGGAGAGGCGAAGGTCAGCGCGCCCTCGCCGCGGACGCGCACGAGCAGGTGGAGCGCGCCGCCGTCGGCGTCGCGCGCCGCCCGCGTCACGTCGAGCCGCACGCGGCGCGCGGGACCCTCGGGCAGGCGGCGCACGGCGGCGGCGAAGTCCGTCGGCAAGACGGCGTGCCGCGCGGGGAGGGCGCCCCCTCGGAACGCGCCGACGCGCTCGGCGACGAGCTCGACGTCGCGGGCGAGCCGCGGCCGCCGCGCGTGCGGGCTGAGCACCAGCAGCGCGCGGGCGAGCCGGCTCGGCGCGGGCATGGGCCCGAACGCGAGCAGCGCCTCCGACGCGCCGCCGACCGGGAGCGCGTCGCCGAGCGGCTCGCCCGCGCCGGCGGTCCCCCAGTCGGTCGGCGTGAGCCAGCGCGAGGCGGCGAAGCGAGCGCTCGCCGGCGCGCGCAGCGGTCCGCAGCGTCCGTCGAGCCCGCACACGAGGCCCGCCTCGCACTCGGACGAGCGCGCGCAGCCCGGCGCGGCGCCGCACCCCTCGAGCGCGATCGCGAGGGCGGCCGCCGCAGCGAGCGCGCAGCGACGCTTGATGAAATCCGCGATTCGTGGAGCATACTTCGCCACGGAGGCGGAACCGGACATGAAGACCACGTGGATGCTCGTGCTCTCTCTGGCCCTCGGGGCCTGCGGAGGCGACTCGGACGCGACCCCGGCCACGGGCGGCGAGACCGCGCGCCCCGCGCCCGACCCGGCGCCGGAGCCGGCGCCTCCCGAGGCGTGCGCCGTCGACACGGCGGCGGGCCCGGTCGCGGAGGACCCGACGTTCGAGCTGCGCGCGACGGCGACCGGCGCGTACGCGCCCGGCCAGCCCGGCACCTTCGGCATCGAGCTCACCCCGCGCGGTGAGTACCACGTCAACCAGGACTTCCCGATGACCGTGCGCCCCTGCGCGGGCGAGGGCGTGACGCTGCCGAACGCCGAGCTCGGCAACGACGACGCGGCCGAGCGGACCGAGCAGCGCGCGCGCTTCGCGGTGCCGTTCACGGCGGCGAGCGCGGGCGAGCACCGCGTGAGCGCGGTCGTCGACTTCGCCGTCTGCACGCCGGAGAACTGCATGCCGGAGACGCGCACCATCGCGCTCGTCCTTCCGGTAGAGTCTCCCGCGGCGGAATGAAGGAACCTCGGAGCCGGCTCCAAGCGATCGGGGCGGTCGTACGCGACCGCTTCGAGTCGCAGAAGCGCGTCCTGTCGTTCGACGAGTACCTCGCGCTCGTCGCGGGGGACCCGTGGCGCTACACGCGCGACGCGGCGCGCTACCTGCGCGACTGCCTCGACTTCTACGGCACGCGCGAGGTGACGTCGGCGGGACGCCCGGTGAAGCGCTGGCGTCTGTTCGACCAGCCGCTCGCCGGCCCCGAGCTCGAGGCCGGCGCGCGCAAGAACGGCCACGACTACCTCGTGGGCCAGGAGCGCCTCCAGGCGGACCTCTACCGGATCCTCGGCAACTTCGTGCGCGAGGGGCAGGTGAACCGCTTGGTGCTCCTGCACGGCCCGAACGGCAGCGCGAAGAGCACCTTCGTCGCGTGCCTCATGCGCGCGCTCGAGCACTACTCGCAGGAGGACGCCGGCGCGCTCTACCGCTTCTCGTGGATCTTCCCGCGCGGCAAGGACGGCAAGACCGTCGGCTTCGGCTCGCGCGACGACTCGCTGCCGCCCGGCGAGAGCTACGCGCACCTGCCCGACGAGCGGATCGACGTGAAGCTCACGAGCGAGCTGCGCGAGAGCCCGCTCCTCTTGCTGCCGAGCACCGAGCGCGTGCGCCTCTTGCGCGAGCTCTACCAGAGCGCCGGGATCGAGCAGCCGCTCCCCCGGCTGCTCTCGCGCGGCGACCTCGGGCTCAAGAACAAGCAGATCTTCGAGGCGCTCCTCACCGCGTACCGTGGCGATCTCGCGAAGGTGCTCTCGCACGTCCGCGTCGAGCGCTTCTATCACTCGCACCGCTACCGGGTCGGCGCCGTCACCATCGGCCCCGAGATGGCGGTCGACGCGAAGGAGCGGCAGATCTCGGTCGACCGATCGCTCGGCGCGCTGCCGGCCTCGCTGTCGGCGCTCTCGCTCTACGAGACGATGGGCGAGCTCGTCGACGCCTCGAGCGGTCTGCTCGAGTACAGCGACCTGCTCAAGCGGCCGCTCGACGCGTGGCGCTACCTCCTCTTGGCGATCGAGACGGGCGAGGTCGCGCTGAGCTACTCGCAGCTCCCGCTCAACAGCGTGCTCGTCGCGACGAGCAACGAGCTGCACCTCGAGGCGTTCCGGCAGCACCACGAGTACCGATCGTTCCGCGGGCGCCTACAGCCCGTGCGCGTCCCCTACCTCGTCGACTACCGCCGCGAGCAGGAGATCTACGACGCGCAGATCGCGCCGCAGGTCCGCACGCACGTCGCGCCGCACGCGACCTACGTCGCGGCCCTGTGGGCCGTGCTCACGCGCCTGCGGCGCCCTCAGGGCGAGCACTACGAGCGCGAGGCGCTCGGCGCCGTCGCCGCGACGCTGAGCCCGCTCGAGAAGGCAGACCTCTACGCCGACGGGCGGATCCCCGAGCGCCTCACGCCGGAGGAGGCCAAGGAGCTGCGCGTCGGCATCGAGACGATCCGCGGCGAGACGGACACCTGGCCGAACTACGAGGGCCTCTCCGGGGCGAGCCCGCGCGAGATCCGCACGCTGCTCCTCGACGCCGCGCAGGACCCCGGGTACGCGTGCCTCTCGCCGCTCGCGGTGCTCGCGCACGTCGAGCGCTTCTGCGACTCGGGGGACTTCGAGTTCCTCAAGGAGAAGGTCGAGGACGGCTACCACGACCACCGCGGGTTCGTGGCCCGCGTGCACGCGCGCTGGCTCGACCTCTGCGACGAGGAGTTCCGCACCTCGACCGGGCTCGTCGAGGAGACGCAATACCTCGAGCTGTTCGATCGCTACGTCGTGCACGTGAGCTACTGGACGAAGGGCGAGCGCGTCGAGAACCGCGTCACCGGCAAGTTCGAGGACCCGGACGCGCAGCTCATGAAGAGCGTCGAGGACATGCTCGACGTGCCCAAGGGTGGGCGCGAGACGTTCCGGCAGGATCTCATCAGCGCGGTCGCCGGCCACGCGATCGACAACCCGGGCGCGCAGGTGGACTACGCGAGGATCTTCCCCCGCCACCTCGCGAAGCTGCGCGAGGCCAGCTACGAGAAGCTGCGCCGCGAGCTCCGCGGGATCGCGGAGGACGTCCTCGACGTGCTGTCCGCCAACCCGCAGGTGATCACACGCATGGGGGCGGCGCGCGAGGCCAAGGCGCGCGAGACGCTGGCCGCGCTCTTCACGCGCTACGGCTACGCCGCGGCCTCGGCCAAGGACGCCGTGGGGGGGTTGCTCGAGGCGCGCTACGCCGACGGAGAGGCCGGATGAGCTTGGACATCGACACCGTGAAGATCTATCGCGTGGTCCCGCCGCAGGTGGACGCGGTCGCGCGTCGCGCGAACCAGCACTGGGACTTCGCGGACCCCCGAGGGCTCGTGTTCATGCGCGCAGAGATCTACGAAGGCGAAGAGCAGTGGGGCGTGCGCGTGCACGACCGCGCGCCGCACGCGGAGGACCAGGAGCTCCTCCGGCTCGTGGCGAAGCTGCTCGTGTGGCACGCGAAGTGTCCGACGGACACCGTCGACGTCGTGCTCGGCCGCTCGCACGAGCACCACACGCTCGTCAAGGTCGGCGCGGACTTCGTGTGAGGCTCCACGTCCTGGGCTCGGGGACGGCCATCCCGCACCCCGAGCGCGGGGCGAGCGGCTACGCGCTCGTCGCGGACGACGGCGCGGCGTGCCTGCTCGAGTGCGGCCCGGGCTCGACGCGGCGCTGGCCCTCGGCGGGGATCGACTTCGGCTCCGCCCGCGTCGTCGCGGTCACGCACTTCCACGTCGACCACGTCTGCGACCTCGCGGCGGTGCTCTTCGGTCGGGCGGTCATCGACGCCGAGGCGCCGCTCGCGCTCGTCGGCCCGATCGGGCATCGCGGGCACGTCGCGGGGCTGCGCGCCCTCTTCACGCCGTGGCTCGACGATCCCGCCGGGCTCGTCGAGGTCCACGAGCTCGCGGACGGAGACTCGCTGACGCTGCCTCCCTTCGAGCTCTCGGCGCGCCACGTGGTGCACGCCGAGCACGCCCTGGGCCTGCGCGTGCGCGCGGATGGCGCGACGCTCGCGTTCAGCGGCGACAGCGGCCCGTGCGACGCGCTCGTCGAGCTCTGCCGCGGCGCGGACGTCGCGCTGCTCGAGTGCAGCTACCCGAGCGCCCGCGAGACGCGCAGCCACCTCAACGCGACGACCGCCGCCGAGGTCGCGTGCGCGGCCGGCGTCGAGCGGCTGGTCCTCACCCACTTCTACCCCGCGTGCGACGGAGCGGACCTCGAGGCCGAGGTGCGCGCGGCCGGCTATCGCGGCGCGCTCCACCTCGCGCGCGATGGCGACCGGATCGACGTGACGGCCCGGGCGTGATAACCCCGAGCCCATGCCGGTGAGGCTCCACGTCAACGTCGATCACGTCGCCACGCTCCGCCAGCAGCGCGGGACCCCGTACCCCGATCCCGTCGAGGCCGCGGTGTTCCTCGAGCAAGCGGGCGCGGACGGAATCACCGTGCACCTGCGCGAGGATCGCCGGCACATCCAGGAGCGCGACGTCGAGCTCCTGCGCGCGCTGGTCAAGACGCTCTTGAACCTCGAGATGGCGCCGACGGAGGCGATGGTCGCGTTCGCCGAGCGCGTGAAGCCGGACATGGTCACCCTCGTGCCCGAGTCGCGCGAGGAGCTCACGACCGAGGGCGGCCTCGATCTCGTCGGCGAGCGCGACCGCATCGCGGCGATCAAGGCGCGGCTCGCCGACGCCGGGATCCAGCTCAGCGTGTTCATCGCGCCCGACGAGGCGCAGGTGCAGGCGGCCTGCGAGCTCGGGGTCGACACCATCGAGCTGCACACCGGCGAGTACAGCCGCGCCGACGACGACGAGGAGGTCGAGGCGGAGCTCGAGCGGCTCGCCGCGGCGGCCAAGCTCGCCGTCTCGCTCGAGCCGGATCTGACGCTCGCGGCCGGTCACGGTCTGACCGCGCGCAACGTCGCGGACCTCGTCGCGGCGGTGCCCGAGATCGACGAGCTCAACATCGGGCACGCGCTCGTGTGCGACGCGCTCTTCGTGGGGTTCACCGACGCGGTCGAGCGCTACCGGCTCGCGATCGACGCCGGGGAGGCCGAGCGCTGAGGGAGCGCCGGGCGCCTTGCAGCCGCTCCTGACGCGAGAGGCCTCGCGCCTCTACGACGCGCGCGTGATCGAGGCCGGCGTGCCGGGCTCGCTCTTGATGGAGAACGCTGGCCGCGGCGCGGCGGACGCGTTGATGGAGCGCTTCGCGGACCGGCTCGAGCGCGTCGTGGTCGTCGGCGGCACCGGCCAGAACGGCGGTGACGCCTGGGTCGTCGCGCGGCGGCTGTGCGCGCGAGGCCACCGCCCGCGCGCGTTCCTCGCGGGCGAGCGCGAGCACGTCCGAGGAGACGCGCGCGTCGCGCTCGGGGCGCTCGAGGCGATCGGGGTGCCGCTCGAGCCGCTCGAGCGGCTCGAGCCCGCGCTCGCCGTGGCGACGCTCGTCGTCGAGGGCCTCTTCGGGACGGGGCTCGACCGGGCGATCGAGGGGTGGCGGGCGGAGCTCGTCGCGACGCTCGACGCCGCGGCCGCGCCGCTGGTCGCGCTCGACCTGCCGAGCGGGGTCGACGCGGACACCGGCGCCATCCTCGGCGTCGCACCGCACGCCACGCTCACGGTGACGTTCGCGGGCCACAAGCGCGGGCTCTGGCAGGGGCCGGGGCGCGCGCGCGCCGGCGAGGTGCGGCTCGTCGACATCGGCGTGCCGCCGCCGGCGTGCCTCGATCGCCTGCTCGAGCTCGGCGACGCCGCCCGCGCGCTGCCCGAGCGGCGCTTCGACGCGCACAAGGGCGTCGCGGGGCACGTCCTCGTGGTCGCGGGCGCGCCCGGGACGACGGGCGCCGCCGTGCTCGCCGGGACGGGCGCGCTGCGCGCAGGCGCGGGGCTCGTCACGATCGCGGCGCGGCCCGGCACGCGCGCCGCGCTCGACGGAGAGCTCGTCGAGCTGATGACGGCCGAGCTCGGCTCGGTGCGCCCGCTCGCGGAGGGCAAGGCCGCGCTCGTGGTCGGCCCGGGGCTCGGGCTCGACGACGCCGCGCGCGACGTCGTCCTCGAGGCCGCGCTCGAGGTGTCCGCGCCGGCCGTGCTCGACGCGGACGCGCTCACCCTGCTCGCGCAGGAGGGGCTCGAGCGTCTCCGAGAGGCCGCGGGCCCGCGCGTCCTCACGCCGCATCCGGGGGAGGCCGCGCGCCTCCTCGGCGTCGCGACGAGCGCCATCGTCGCGGATCGCTACGCGGCGGCCGAGCAGCTCGCCGCGCGCAGCGGGCACGTGGTCGTGCTCAAGGGCGCGGGCACCGTCGTCGCCGAGCCGGCGGGCCGGGTCGCGGTGTGCCCGCTCGGGACGCCCGCGCTCGGCGTCGCGGGGACGGGAGACGTCCTCGCGGGCGCGCTCGGCGCGGTGCTCGCCGCCGCGCCGCCGTTCGAGGCCGCGTGCGCCGCCGTGATCCTGCACGCCCGCGCGGGGGAGCGCGCCGCGCGGAGCGACCGCGGGGTCCTCGCGCGCGAGGTCGCCGCCGAGATCCCGGCCGCGCTCGCCGAGGCGCGGCGGTTGACACGCTGACACGGCGTCGTGTCGGCGCGTGGACACGTTGTCGTCCAGAGCGCGCGCGGAGCCCTCGAATTGGCCTGTTTCGAGGGGTTTTGTGCCGGGTGGTCCACGGGTTGCAACGCCCTCCTCGCGGAGGACACATGGACGGTCTCGATCACGAGTTCGAGCGCGAGGTGCTCGCGCGACGCGGTCAGCTCTACGGCTCGGCGCTGCGGATGACGGGTTGCCCGGCCCAGGCGGAGGACCTGGTGCAGGAGGCGGTGCTGCGCGCGTGGACCTTCTGGGATCGGTTCCAGCCGGGCACCAACGGCCGCGCGTGGATGCACCGCATCCTCACGAACACCTTCATCAACGGCTACCGCCGCAAGCGCCGCGAGCGCGAGATCCTCGGCGAGATCCGGCGCGACACCGCCGCGTTCGAGAGCTGGGATCGCGGGCTCGCGCACGTGCCCGGCGAGGGGCTCGGCGACGAGGTGAGCGCCGCGCTCGCCGCGCTGCCCCGGGAGTTCCGCGAGGTCGTGGTCCTGGTCGATCTGCGCGGCAAGTCGTACCGCGAGGCGGCCGACGCGATCGGCTGCCCGATCGGCACGGTCATGAGCCGCCTCCACCGCGCGCGCCGCGCGATGAAGCAGGAGCTCTGCGACTACGCGCACGCCCAGGGCTACGTCGCCGCCCAGGCCGCGTGAGCGCGCGCCGACCCTACGTGTTCAAGGGCAAGCCGCGTTGACGGCGCGCGGCGTCCCGAGGTAGGGGCCGCCCGTGGACGTCGAGTAGACGGCGCTCGAGTCGCACCACCCCGCGCCCCCGAGCGAGGTGGTCATCGCTGCGCCGGCTGAGAGCTGGCGCGAGCGCCCGACGCGGTGGTCGGTCGACGACCAGGTGACGCGCGCGAGCTCCGTCATCGCGTGCAGCACGCGCAGGGTTCCGCCGCCGTTGCTCATGCGGATCGCGTCGCCGTACACGAAGTCGTGCGGCAGGTCGTGGTTGTCGATCCCGTTGCTGCTCTGCGCGAAGACGACGTGACCGCCCGGCGCGAGCACGCCGGAGCGCAGCGTGTGCGTCACTCCGTCCACATCGACGACGAGCCCGGTGAGATCGATCGGGCAGGTGCCCGGGTTGTGGAGCTCGAACCACTCGCCGCGATCCGCCGAGCCCGTCTGCGACGCGATCATCACCTCGGTGATGCGCAGGCTGCCCGGCGTCGGCGGGCACACGGGCAGCGCGCCCGCGTCGTGACCCGCGTCGGGTGACGGCGGTCCCGCGTCGATCGCCGGCGTGCTCGCGTCGGTCCCTGGCGTGCCCGCGTCGAGGTCGGCGGCGCCGGCGTCGTCCGTCGTGCCCGCATCGCGCGTCGCGCCGGCGTCGCGCGTCGCGCCCGCGTCGGTCGCCCCCGCGTCCGTGCGCGCCGCGTCCGTCGGTCCCGGCCCGGCGTCGTCGAACCCTCCCGACGCGCAGCCCGCGACGCCGCAGGTCAGCGCGAGCGCCAAGCAAGCTCGCATGCGCGGAATATAGCAAGGCCGTACGATGCGACCGAGATGTGCCCCTGGTCGATCTCCGACGACGAGCTCTCCCGCGCGCGCGCCGTCGTCGCGGCGCACGCGGCGCGTACGCCCGTCGTGGCCGCGCCGGCCCTCGGCCCGGGTGTCCACCTGAAGCTCGAGTGCGCGCAGATCACCGGGTCGTTCAAGCTGCGCGGGGCGCTCGCCGCGCTCGCCGCGCTCGACCCGGCCACCCGCGCGCGCGGCGTAGTGACCGCGTCGGCCGGCAACCACGGGTACGGCCTCGCGCGCGCGGGCGCCGCCTTCGGCGTTCCCGTCTCCGTCGTCGTCGGCGCGAGCACGCCCGCGGTGAAGCGGGAGGGGATCGCCGCGGCCGGCGCCACGCTCGAGGTCGTCGACGCGCGCGGCTACGACGCGGTCGAGGCCCACGCCAAGGAGCTGGCGCGCGCGCGGGGCCTCGCGTTCGTCAGCCCGTTCGACGACCCCGCCGTCGCGGCGGGCAACGGCGGGACCGTCGGGCTCGAGGTGCTCGAGGACCTGCCGTCCGTGCGCACGCTCGTCGCGCCGGTGGGCGGCGGCGGCCTCATCGCCGGGCTCGCGGCCGCGCGCCGGGTCGCGGGCGCGAGCTTCGCCCTCGTCGGCGTGCAGTCGGAGGCGTGCCCGGCGATGGCGCGCAGCCTCGAGGAGGGCAGGGCGCGGCTCACCTTCGAGGGCGCGCCCACGCTCGCCGAGGGGCTCGAGGGCGGCGTCTCGGAGGCGACGTTCCTCCACGCGCGGGCCTCGCTCGGGCGGATGGACCTCGTCTCGGAGGCCGCGATCCGCGACGCCATGCGCTTCGCGCACGACGCCCTCGGGCTCGTGATCGAGGGGAGCGCCGCGGTCGCCGTGGCCTGGATCCGCGCACACCGGGTCGAGGTCGAGCCGCCCGTCGTCGCCATCGTCACCGGCGCGAACGTCGACCCCGCGGTGCTCTCGGAGATACTCCGTTAACTTGGTCGTGAATACCGGAAATGCATTCGGAACCCCTCGGATGCATTGACCTCACGGGGGTCGGTCACCATACTCCCGCGACCATGGCCAAGACGTACTCCGACCTGCTCCAGGACGTGAAGCGTGACATCCGCACCGTGTCGCTCGACGAGGTGAGGCGTCGCCTCGAGGCGGGCGAGCGGATGGTGCTCGTCGACGTGCGCGAGAAGGACGAGGTGCGCGCCGGGACGATCCCGGGCGCGCTGCACATCGCGCGGGGCTTCCTCGAGATGCAGGCCGAGAAGCAGCTGCTCGAGCGCGACGCGCCCATCGTCGTGTACTGCGCGGGCGGGATCCGCTCTGCGTTCGCGGCCCGCACGCTGAGCGAGCTCGGCTACTCCAACGTCGAGTCGGCCAACCCTGGCTTCGTCCGCTGGAAGGACCTCGGCTACCCCGTCGAGAAGCCGCCGGACCTGACGCCCGCGCAGCTCGATCGGTACTCGAGGCACCTGCTGCTGCCGGAGGTCGGCGAGAAGGGGCAAGAGAAATTGCTCAACGCGCGGGTCCTGCTGCTCGGCGCGGGCGGGCTCGGCTCGCCGGCCGCGCTCTACCTCGCGGCGGCGGGCGTGGGCACGCTCGGCATCATCGACAACGACAGCGTCGACTCCTCGAACCTCCAGCGGCAGATCCTCCACGGCACCTCGCGGGTCGGCGAGCCCAAGGTGGAGAGCGCGCGCGCGCGCATCGAGGACCTCAACCCCGACGTGAAGGTGCTCTCGTTCCAGGAGCGGCTGACGAGCGCGAACGTCGACCGCATCTTCGACCACGGCTGGGACGTGATCGTCGACGGGCTCGACAACTTCCCGACGCGCTACCTCGTGAACGACGCGTCGGTGTGGAAGGACATCCCCGTGGTGCACGGGTCGATCTTCCGCTTCGACGGACAGGTCACGACGTTCTGGCCCAAGCGCGGGCCATGCTACCGCTGCCTCTACCCGGAGCCGCCGCCGCCGCACCTCGCCCCGAGCTGCGCGGAGGCGGGCGTGCTCGGCATCCTCCCCGGGGTGGTCGGGACGATCCAGGCCACCGAGGCGATCAAGATCATCCTCGGCCAGGGTGAGCCGCTGGTCGGGCGGCTGCTCACGTACGAGTCGCTCAAGATGAGCTTCCGGACGCTCAAGCTGCGGCGCGACCCGCGCTGCCCGCTGTGCGGCGAGCACCCGAGCATCCACGAGTACATCGACTACGAGGGCTTCTGCGCGGCGCCGGGCGCCTGAGGTCGCGAGAACTCCCCCGCGCGCGGGGTGTCGAGTTTGGGTAATGTCCCACCCGATGACGCGCGCATGGACGTTCGCTCTCTTCTTCGTGTTCGCCACGGCCGGCTGCGAGAACGAGCGCGGCCGCAACGAGCGCGGGAAGATCCACGCCTCGGACATGCCGGACGCCGCCCGGATCGTCCGGCAGGACATCGACCGCGGGCGCCGCGGCGTGGCGCAGGCGGCGGAGCGCCTGCGGCGCGGCTTCCTCGTCGAGGACGCGGAGCGGCGCGAGCGCGAGATGCGGCAGGTCATGATGCGGATGCGCCAGCCGCCGCGGTCCATCAACGACCTGATGGTCCTGCCGATCACCTTCATCGCGGCGGTCGGGACGGACGGCGTGGTGATCGCGCGCGACGCGGAGGAGGATCGCATGCGCGGCTTCGATCTCGCGGCGGTCGTGCCCGTCGTGCGGCAGGCGCTCGACGGACAGGCGGGCTACGCGCTGAGCGAGATCCCGAGCGCCGAAGAAGGCGCGCTCCCATCGGTGACGATCGTATTCGCGGCGCCCGCCCGGCACGAGGGGCGCGTCGTCGGCGCGGTCGCGGCGGGCCTGCCCCTCTGGCGGATCGCGCAGCAGATCACCGCGCAGCTCCAGCTCCAGCACGCGCGCGACGTCGCGAACGGCGAGCTCATCTGGGTCCTCATGCTGCGCGGTGAGGAGCCGCACCACCACGCGGGCTTCCCGCCCGACCTCGTGCGCATGGTGCCGAGCGCCGCGCGCCGCGCCGAGGGCCTGGGCGCGAGCCCCGGCGGCTTCACGGGGGAGTTCCAGCAGTACGGCCGCTGGTATGGCTACGGCGTGCTCCCGGTCCCGAGCGTCGCCCCCGACGTGTCGATCATCTTCTTCCGCAGCGATCGGGTGTAGCGCGGGGCGCTTCGCGCTCGACGCGAGCGCCGAGTGCATCTAGACCCCGACGGCCTTGCGCTGGCGGTTCTGGATCGATCGAGGCGGCACCTTCACGGACTGCGTCGGGCAGGACCCGGCGTCGGGCGAGCTGCGCGTCGTGAAGGTGCTCTCGAGCGACGAGGCGCCGCTCGTGGGGATCCGCCGCCTCCTCGGGCTCGAGGACGGCGCGCCCATCCCGCCGTGCGACGTGCGGATGGGCACCACGGTGGCCACCAACGCGCTGCTCGAGCGGCGCGGCGAGCCCTGCGCGCTCTTCGTCACGCGGGGGCTCGAGGACGTGCTGCGCATCGGCGATCAGACGCGGCCCGAGCTGTTCGACCTCGCGGTGCGCCGCCCGGCGCCGCTCACCGAGGAGGTGATCGGCGTGGCCGCGCGCGCCGCGCCCGACGGCGCGGTGCTCGACGACGGGCCGCTGCCCTCGCCGCCGCGCGCGCGCTCGGCGGCGGTCGTCGTGCTGCACGGTCCGCGCGCGCCGGCCCTCGAGCGGCGGCTCGCCGACGCGCTCCGCGCCGCGGGCGTGCGGCACGTGTCGGTCTCGCACGAGGTCGACCCGGCGCAGGGCCTCCTCGCGCGCGCCGAGACCTGCGTCGCGGATGCGTACCTCACGCCCCTGCTCGTCGACTACGTCGGCGGGCTGGCCAAGGAGCTACCGGGCAGCACGCTGCGCGTCATGCAGTCGAGCGGCGCGCTCGCCGACGCCGCCGCGTTCCGCGGCCGCGACGCGGTGCTCAGCGGCCCGGCGGGCGGCGTGGTCGCGCTCGCGTGGCTCGCGGCGCGCGCGGGCGTCGAGCGCGCGATCGGGCTCGACGTCGGCGGGACGTCGACCGACGTCTGCCGCGTCGAGGGCGCGCCGGATCGCGCGTACGAGGCGCGCGTCGCGGGGGTGCGCCTGCGCGCCCCGATGATGGCGATCCACACCGTCGCCGCCGGCGGAGGCTCGCTCTGCCGGCTCGACGGCGCCCGCCTCACGGTGGGCCCGACGAGCGCGGGCGCGTCGCCGGGCCCGCTCGCGTACGGCCACCCCGACGCGCGCGAGCCCACGCTCACCGACGTCGACGTGGTGCTCGGGCGCCTGCCCCCCGATCGCTTCCCGCTCCCGCTCGACGTCGGGCGCGCGCGCGCCGGGCTCGAGGCGCTCGCGCGGCGCGTCGGGGCCCCCGTCGAGCAGGTGGCCGCGGGCCTCCTCGAGGTCGCCGTAGAGAGCGTCGCCGAGGCGGTCCGGCGCGTCACCGTCTCGCGGGGGCACGACCCTCGCGATCACGCGCTCGTCGTGTTCGGCGGCGCCGGGGGACAACACGCCTTGCGCGTCGCGAGGCGGCTCGGGATCCGCCGGGTGATCTCGCCACCGCTTCCCGGCGCGCTCAGCGCGCTCGGGATGGGCGTCGCGGCGCTCGGCACCCACGCCGAGGCGGACCTCGGCGGGCGGCCCATCGAGGCGCTCGACGCGGCGAGCCTCGAGCAGGTGTTCGCGCCGCTCGAGGCGCGCGGGCGCGCGATCCTCGGCGACGGCGCGCGCGCGATCCGGCGGGTCGACCTGCGCTACGCGGGCACCGAGACGGGCTTCACGCTCGAGGTCGGCGAGGCGCTCGCCGCCGCGTTCGCCGCGCGGCACCGCGCGGAGCTCGGCTACGAGCGGCCGGGGCACCCGGTGATCGCGACCACGGCGCGCTCGGAGTCGATCCTCGACGCGCCCGACCCGTCGCTGCCGGTGCTCCCGCGCGCCGACGCGGCGCCGGCGCCGCTGCGTCGCGCGCGGGCGTGGCTCGGGGACGCGCCGCGCGAGGACGTGCCGATCTACGGGCGCGAGCGGCTCGGCGCGGGCGTCTCGCTCGAGGGGCCGGCGCTCGTCCTCGAGGACACCGGCGTCCTCGTGCTCGAGCCGGGCTGGCGCCTGCGCGTCGAGGCGGACGGGCGGCTCGAGCTCCGGGACGACGACGGAGGTGAGGCGGGCGCCGAGGTCGCGAGCACCCTCCGCGCGGCGCGGCTCGAGGTGTTCTCGAGCGCGTTCGCCTCGATCGCCGAGGAGATGGGCGTCGCGCTGCGTCGCACCGCGATGAGCACCAACATCCGCGATCGGCTCGACTTCTCGTGCGCCGTGTTCGACGGGGAGGGGCGCCTCGTCGCCAACGCGCCGCACATCCCGGTGCACCTCGGGGCGATGGGCGAGACCGTGCGCGCGGTGCTCGACGCGCACCCGCGCCCCGCGCCCGGCGACGTCTTCGCGAGCAACGATCCGGCCGCCGGCGGATCGCACCTGCCGGACATCACCGTGGTGAGCCCGGTCCACGTTCGAGGCGCGCTGCGCTTCTTCGTGGCGAGCCGCGGCCACCACGCCGACGTCGGGGGGACGACCCCGGGCTCGATGCCGCCGTTCTCGACGACGCTCGAGGAGGAGGGCGTGGTGCTCCGCGCCCTGCGAATCGTGCACGCCGGCCGCTTCGACGCCGAGGGAGTGCGCCGCGCGCTGGCGCGGGCGCGCTACCCCGCGCGCCGCCCGGACGAGGTGATCGCGGATCTCGAGGCGCAGATCGCGGCCAACCACCGCGGCGCGGGGCTGCTCGGTGCGCTCGCGGCGCGCCACGGGGTCGACGTCGTCGTCGAGCACATGGCGCTCGCGCGCGAGGACGCGGCCGCGCGGGTCGCGGCGGCGATCGCCGCGCTGCCCGACGGAGAGCGCACGTTCGAGGACGCGATGGACGACGGCACGCCGCTCCGCGTGCGCGTCCGGGTCGCGGGGGCGCGCATGGAGGTCGACTTCACGGGCACCGGGCCCGAGCAGCCCGAGGGCAACCTCAACGCGCCGCGCGCGGTCACCGTCGCGGCGCTGCTCTACGTGCTGCGCTCGCTCGTCGGCGCGCCGATCCCGCTCAACGCGGGCTGCCTCGCGCCGGTCTCGCTCGTGATCCCCCGAGGGAGCCTCCTCGATCCGTCGCCCGGGCGCGCGGTCTGCGCCGGGAACGTCGAGACGTCGCAGCGTGTCGTGGACGTGCTCCTCGGCGCGCTCGGGCTCGCCGCCGCGAGCCAGGGCACGATGAACAACGTCACCTTCGGCGACGCCACCTTCGGCTACTACGAGACGATCGCCGGCGGCGCCGGCGCCGGCCCGGCGTTCGATGGCGCGAGCGGCGTCCACACGCACATGACGAACACCCGCATCACGGATCCGGAGGTCCTCGAGGACCGCTTCGCCGTGCGCCTCACGCGCTTCGCGCTGCGGCGCGGCTCCGGCGGCGCGGGCCGCCACCGTGGCGGTGACGGCGTGATCCGAGAGCTCGAGGCGCTCGCGCCCCTCTCGTTCAGCATCCTGAGCGAGCGGCGCGTCATCGCGCCGTTCGGGCTCGAGGGCGGCGGGGCCGGCGCGCGCGGGCGCACCGTCCACGTGACGCGCGACGGTGTCGAGCGCGAGCTCGCGGGACGCGCCGCCATCGCGCTCGCGCCCGGCGACCGCGTCCGAATCGAGACGCCCGGCGGAGGAGGGTGGGGCACGTGACGTGGTGGCACCGCCTCAAGAGGGTCGTCGTCGACAAGATCCTCGGCCTGCACGACACCCCGCACCGCATCGCGTGGGGTGTGTTCCTCGGCTTCGTCGTCGCGTTCACGCCGACGATCGGCTTCCAGATGATGATCTTCGTCGCGGTCGCCGCGCTGTTGCGCGCGAACAAGGTGAGCGGCCTGCCGATCGTCTGGGTCACCAACCCGTTCACGGCGGTCCCGCTCTACCTCCTCTGCTGGCGGGTCGGGGCGTTCGTGCTCGGCACCGACGCGGACGCGGAGCGGGGCCAGCGGATCATCGAGCGCCTGATGGGCGCCGAGACGGGCTGGGAGTGGGGGCGCCTCTTCGAGGGCGACTTCTGGCGCGAGGTCGGCGCGACGTTCTGGGCCCTCGGGGCCGAGCTCTGGCTCGGCGGCTTCGTCGTCGGCGCGGCGCTCGGCGCGATGGCGTACCCGCTCACGCTCTGGGGCGTGCGCGCCTACCGCCGCGCGCGCGCCGACTGAGGGACCCTCGACCGGCCGAGCGCCCGCGGTCGGCCGCGAGTGCGCCGCGCTCGCGCGTGGGGCGAGCACGGGAGGGCGGCTGGAACTACCCCTCCGGGACTGCTCAGCACACGGCGCGAGGCGCTACCCTTCGACGCACAGCCCGCCCGCGCAGCGCTCGAGGCCGCGGCAGTCCTCGTCCTCGTTGCAGGCTCGGGCGCAGGCCAGACCATCGCGGGTCTCGGTGCAGACCGCGCCGCGCTCGCACTGGGCAGAGCAGGCGCACGGCGCGCCTTCGGGACGAGGACCGCCCGGATAGCACGCGAGCACCGCCGACCCGTCGTGGCTCGGCGCACAGAGCCGCCCATAGGCCGTACGCGTGCTCGCACGACGCATCGCGCTCGCGCGCGGGGAGTCGACGCCGGGCCCGCGCTCATCCAATCGAAGGGAAACCCCCGGCTCTGCCGGGGAGACAGTCGAAGTTTGACAGTTCCGGCAGTCGTCATGTGGGACTCCTTCCGTGAGCCGCCCAGGCATCACGGAAGGAGTCCCACATGACCGAACCGCAGAACCTGAATCACACGAAGTGGGAGTGCATGTACCACGTCGTGTTCATCCCGAAGTACCGCAGGAAGGTGCTCTACGTCCAGCTGAGGCGCCACCTCGGCGAGGTCTTCCGGAAGCTTACGGAGCAGAAGGAGAGCCGCGTCGAGGAGGGCCACCTCATGCCGGACCACGTGCACATGCTCCTGTCGATCCCGCCGAAGTACGCGGTCTCGCAGGTGGTCGGCTTCATCAAGGGCAAGAGCGCGATCCACATCGCCAGGACGTTCGGCGAGCGGAAGCGGAACTTCGTCGGTCAGCACTTTTGGGCCCGTGGGTACTTCGTCTCGACGGTAGGCCGCGATGAGCAGACTGTCCGGGAGTACATCCGGCACCAGGAGGCGGAGGACCGCCGCCTCGACCAGCTGCGACTTCTGTAGCCGCGCCTTTAGGCGCTCCCCCCGCTCGAAGAGCGAAACTTGCAACCCAAGAGCCGCCTCGGGCGGCCCATGAATAAAGCCCCCGGCTCTGCCGGGGGATGTTTACTCGAACGTACCGCCGCGGCCGGCGCCGTCGCGGAAGCGCGTCGCGCCGGCGACCATCGCGGGATCGGTGAGCGCGAGGAGGCCGAGCTCGAGCTCGCGCGCGAGCGCGCCGTCGAGGTCGCGGTCGAACGACTCGTACGCAGCGCGGCGGTCCGTCTCGACGCAGCGCGGCGGGAACGCCGCGATCGTGCGCGCGAGCGCCTCGGCCTCGGCGCGCGCGCGGCCCTTCGGGACGACGCGGTTGGCGAGCCCGATCCGTTCGGCCTCCTCGGCGCGGACGGGGCGGCCGGTGAGGATGAGATCGAGCGCGCGGCTCAGGCCGATGAGGCGCGGCAGGCGCACGGTGCCGCCGTCGATCAACGGCACGCCCCAGCGCCGGCAGAAGACGCCGAGCACCGCGTCCTGTTCGACGACGCGCAGGTCGCACCACAGCGCGAGCTCGAGCCCGCCGGCGACGGCGTGCCCCGCGATCGCCGCGATGACGGGCTTGCCGAGGAGCATCCGCGACGGGCCCATCGGTCCGTCGCCGTCGGGCTCGACGCGGTTCGGGCGACCGTCCGCGATGGCGCGCAGATCCGCCCCCGCGCAGAACGTCCCGTGGTCGCCGAAGAGCACGCCGACGCGCGCCGCCGGGTCCGCTTCGAACGCGCGGAAGGCGTCGGCGAGGCGCTCCGCGGTCTCCCGGTCGACCGCGTTCTTTCGATCCGGGCGATCGAGGATCACCGTCGTCACGGGGCCGTCTCGCTCCACGCGCACGCTCATCGGCGCGAGCCTACCAGGCTTCCCATTCGCTGGCGGTTCTGGCATGCCGAGCCCCCATGCGCCGATCGCTACTGCTCGCCTCCGCGTTCTCGCTCGCCCTCTGCGCCGGTCTGCCGAGCGCGCGCGCACAGGAGGAGATCGTCCCTCCCGGCACCGCGGACTGCTCGACGCCACGCCGCGCGCTCTCGTCGTGGCTCGGCAACCTGCAACCGGGCGCGATCCACCCTCGGCAGTCGGCGCGCTGCTTCGACTGGGCCGGCGCGCGCATCCACGATCACGAGGAGCAGGAGACGCTCGCTCACAAGCTCAAGCGCGTGCTCGACGCGCGCGGGCACTACGTCGTGATGGACGACGTGCCCGACGAGCCCGTGGTCGAGGGAGGTCGGTTCGTCCCGTTCCCGAACACGCTCGGCGCGTTCGTGCTCGTGCGGCGCGGGGAGAGCTGGGTGGTCTCCGCCGACACCATCCGGCGGATCCGCGGGTGGCACGCGCAGACGTTCGCGTTCGACTTCGAGTCGCTGATCGCAGAGGGCCCGCCGTGGCTGCAGCAGCGCATGTTCGGTGCGGCCGCGTGGCAGTACCTCGGGCTGCTCGTCTTCGTACTGATCGGGCTGCTCCTGCGGCTCGTGGTGAGCTGGGTCATCCGCGCGCAGGGCGCGCGCGTCTTCGCGCACGTGGTGAAGGAGCTCGACGAGGCGCTGCTGCGCGGCGTCGCGCGCCCGGTGGGGACGACCGCGATGGTGGTGTTCCTGCTCTACGCGGTGCCCTCGATGCACTTCAGCGTGGAGATCAACCGCTTCCTGATCTTCGGCTTGCGCGTGGCGGCCGCGATCTCCGGCGTGTTCATCGTGTACCGGCTCGTCGACGTCGGCGCGGGCGTGTTCTCGAAGCGGGCGCTCGCGACCGACACCAAGCTCGACGACCAGCTCGTGCCGCTCATCCGCAAGTCGCTCAAGGTCGTCACGGTCATCCTGGGCGTGGTGTTCGTGCTGCAGAACATGGAGGTCGAGATCGGCTCGCTCATCGCGGGCGTCTCGATCGGCGGCCTCGCGTTCACCCTCGCCGCGCAGAACACGATCTCGAACCTGTTCGGGAGCGTGAGCATCTTCGCCGACCAGCCGTTCCAGGTCGGCGACGCGGTCAAGATCGACAACATCGAAGGCACCGTCGAGGAGGTCGGCATGCGCTCGACGCGCGTGCGCACCTACTACCGCTCGCTCGTGAGCATCCCGAACTCGAAGGTCGCCGACGGCGTCATCGACAACTTCGGGATGCGCAACGTGCGCCGCACGATGATCACGCTCGGTGTGCAGTACGACACGACGCCGGAGCAGATCGAGGCGTTCTGCCAGGGCGTGCGCGCGATCCTGGCGGCGAACCGGCGGGTCTGGAAGGAGAGCTACAACGCCTGCTTCGACGGCTTCGGCGACAGCGGGCTGCAGATCCTGGTGTTGTTCTTCCTCGAGGTGAGGACGCGCGACGAGGAGCTGCGCGAGCGCCACCTGATCTTCCTCGAGGTGCTGCGCCTCGCGCACGCCCTCGGCGTGCAGTTCGCCTTCCCGACCCGCACGCTCCACGTGACGACGCGCGCCACCGAGCGCGACGTGGAGCCCACCGCGGAGCCGGGCGCCGACGAGCTCACGGCGACCGTGCTCGCGTTCGGGCCGGGCGGCGCGCTCTCGCGCCCCGGCGGGCCCGAGCTCACCCACGGCTTCTGGTCGGCGAGCTCGGCGGCGGTGCTCACGCCGGCGACGCCCCCGGAGGACCCGAGCGCCGGCTCGACTCGATGAGGATGTAGCGCCAGCCGCCGCGGCGCGTACGGTTCCCGCAGATGAGCGAAGACGCCAGGCCGAAGCGGCCGTGGAAGCGCTGGGCGCTCGAGATCGGCGTCGTGCTCGCGATCTTCTTCGCGTTCCGCGCGTGGCAGACGTGGGACGCGCCGAGCGGTCCGGCGCCCGCGCTCCGAGGCCACCTGCTCGACGGCGCGCCCTACGCCCTCGCGGCCGAGGGCGCGCCCGTCCTCGTCCACTTCTGGGCCACCTGGTGTGGCGTCTGCCAGGCCGAGGAGGACAACATCGTCGCGGTCGCCCGCGACCACCGGGTGATCACCGTCGCGACCCGCTCGGGGCAGACCGCGCAGGTCGCGGGCTACATGCGCGAGCGAGGGCTCGACTTCTCCGTGCTCGAAGACCCCACCGGCGCGATCGCGCGCGGGTGGGGCGTCCGAGCGTTCCCGACCTCGTTCGTGCTCGACGGTGAAGGCAACATCCGGCACGTCGAGGTCGGGTACACGAGCACGCTCGGGCTACGCGCCCGGCTGTGGCTCGCCGGGTTCTGAGGGCTCGTCGCGCTCCTCCTCGAAGGCCGACGCGAGCTCGCCGAGCAGCTCGGAGGTCGCGGCGAGCGTGCGCGCGCTCGCGGCGAGCGCGGACCGGCCGACGCCGAGGCCGTGGGCCGCCCAGAGCCGGCCGATGCCGAACAGGGTGGACGCGGCGCGGGTGCTCGCCTCCGTCAGCGGGCCGCGGGCGTCGGAGTCGCGCTCCGTCTCGTGGGTGGTCTCGGGGGTCATGGCTCAACCTTTCTCCGGCATCAGCCGGCACGTCGATGCGAGGACGACCCGGCGGGTGGGGTCGTCGAACAGGGCTCGGCAGGCGTCGCTGCCCGCCGGCAGGGGCCGCTCGCACACGGCGCAGCGCGACGCGGCCGCGAGCACGAAGGGCTGGTAGCCGAAGACGCCTTCGAGCGTCGCCGGCAGGTCCTCGGGGCACGCGGGCTCGTCGAGCGGCGGCGCGTCGCCGCCGTCGTCGCGCTCCTCCTCGTCGCCGAGCTCGTCGTCGTCGTCATCGTCCTCGCGCTCGAGCGCCGCTTCGTCGTCGCGCTCCTCCTCGGAGCGCCGCGAGATCCGCACGCGGAGCTGATCGCGCTGCCGCGCGAGGCGGTCCGCGAAGCCGAGCAGCTCGCCCTCGGCGAGCCCGCCGACGGCGTCGACCGCGTCGACCGCGTCCTCGAGGATCGCGCGCACGACGTTCGAGACGGGCACGCGGAGGTTCTTCGCGAGCCGCTTCAGCTCGTCCTCGAGCACGACGGGCACGCGCGTGTGCAGGACGCGCTCCTTGGGGGCCTCGTCGCGGCTGCGGCGCTTGCGGCGGGGGCGCTTGGTCGGGTCGTCGTCGCGGGGCACGCCCACGATATGTGTCACGCCGTGTTACGCGTCAA
This sequence comes from Sandaracinaceae bacterium, assembly GCA_019637095.1. Lineage (GTDB taxonomy): Bacteria > Myxococcota_A > Polyangia > Polyangiales > Sandaracinaceae > JACKEC01. The sequence goes on from JAHBWG010000018.1 coordinate 96,896, forward strand.
GCGAAATCTGTATCACAACGTGTTTCGCTGCCGCGCGCGTGCGCACGCGGGGCTTTGTGGGTATGGTCCCCGGCCGATGGACGGTGCTCGCGGCCGGTACTTCTTCCTCGCGGCCGTGGTGGGCGCCGGGGTCGTGCTCGACCAGCTCACCAAGCAGCTGGCCGAGGCGTACCTGCGCGGCCGCGCGATGGTGACGGTGGTCGAGGGCTTCTTCGAGCTGCGCTACACGCGCAACCCGGGCGCGTTCTTCAGCCTCGGCGCGGACCTGACGCCGATGGTCCGCCGTGGGTTCTTCGTCCTCGCGAGCGCCGCGGCGGTCGGGCTCATCGTGCGCCTCTACGCGCGCTCCGAGCCGCGACAACGACTGTTCCGCGCTGCGCTCGCGCTCCTCTGCGCCGGCGCGCTCGGGAACCTGGTCGACCGCGTGCTCTTCGGCGAGGTGATCGACTTCGTGCACCTCCACTACCGTGACGTGTTCGACTGGGCGACCTTCAACGTGGCCGACGTGCTCATCGCCGCCGGCCTCGGGCTGATGGTCGCCGATCTCTTTCGCCGCAACGGGGACGCCACGATCGGCACCCCGGCCGCGGAGCGAGGCAGCCCGTGAAGCGATCCAAGCAAGCGCTCGCCATCGCCGTCGGCGCGACCGTCGTGCTCCTCGCCCTCGACCTCGGCACGAAGGAGTGGGCGAGCGGGGCGCTGTCCATCGAGCACCCCGGAACGCCGCCGGAGGTGTGCGCGGAGCCCGGCCGCAACCAGCGCCTGCGCGGCGAGAGCGTCGTGCTCGTCGAGGGCCTGCTCGAGCTCAGCTACGCCGAGAACTGCGGCGCCGCGTTCGGCCTCCTCAACGACTCGGCGGCGTGGGTGCGCAAGAGCGTCTTCGGCCTCGCCGCCGTCGCCGCCGCGGTGTTCCTCTTCCTGTTCTTCGTCCAAGGCAAGGGCGGGGCGCTCTTCGCCTACTCGGTCCCGCTCGTGGTCAGCGGCGCCGTCGGCAACCTCGCGGACCGGGTGCGCCTGGGCTACGTGGTCGACTTCATCCGCGTCCACTACGACGAGCCGTTCGATCTGTTGTGGTGGCACTTCGACCGCTTCGAGTACCCGACCTTCAACGTCGCCGACATCACGATCACGATCGGTGTCGTGCTCCTCGTGCTCGACGGCATCGTCGAGGAGCGCCGCCTCAAGCGAGAGGCGCAGGCGGGCAAGCGCGAGGGGAAGGTCGCCGACGCCGAGCCCGAGCAGGACGCAGGGGCCAAGGAGACGACGTCGAAGGCGGGCGGCAAGGGCGGCAAGGCCAAGCGCGCGAAGGGCGCGAAGGAGGGCAAGCGCCCGGCTCCGAGCGCGAAGGACGCGGGCGCCGACGCCGGGACCGCGCCCGATGAGGCGCCCGCGAGCGAGGCGGAGCCCGACCGCGCGTGATCCCGCGCTTCGGCGAGGTCTTCGGGGAGCCGGTCCCCGCGTACTTCGCGATGCTCGTGATGGGCTTCGCGGTCGCCATCCTGTACGGCGTCGTCTGGGCCAAGCGCAGCAAGCTCGATCACGACGTGATGATCGACCTCGGGCTCGGCGTGCTCATCGCTGGCGTCGCCGGCGCGCGGATCCTGCACGTCTTCGTCGACGGGTACTTCTGGGACTACGTGCACCTGTGCACCGACCCGAGCCAGGTCGCGTGGCAGATCACGCCGGGCCAGTGCGTGCAGGTCGAGGGCACCTGGGACGCCGTCCACGCGGTCTGCCGTCCGACCGAGGGCGACTGCTTCGCGTGGGCGAAGTTCTGGAACGGCGGCCTCGTCTGGTACGGCGGGCTCATCGTCGCCGGCGCGTACGGCATCCACTTCCTCTGGCGCGAGAAGTTCCCGGTCCTCAAGGGCATGGACCTGACGGGGATGGCGATCCCGCTCGGCGTGTTCTTCGGCCGCCTCGGCTGCTGGTTCGGCGGGTGCTGCTACGGCGACGTCAGCGATCACTTCACCGCGGTGCGCTTCCCGCCGTGGTCGCCGGCGAGCGAGGCGCACTACCGCGAGGGCCTGCTCGCGAGCCCCGGCCTCGAGTCGCTCCCGGTCTTGCCGATGCAGCTCTGGGAGGCGCTCGCGTGCCTCTCGATCAGCGCCTTCTGCACCCTCTGGCTCCAACCGCGCAAGCGCTTCGACGGGCAGGTGTTCGCGGTCTCGATGGCGCTCTACGCCGTCGCGCGCGTGATCCTGGAGGCGTTCCGCGCGGACGAGCGCGGGGCGTTGCTCGGCGTCTCGACCTCGCAGTGGATCGGGATCGCCATCGCCGCTGGCATGGCCTACTTCTACGTGCGCTGGCGGCGCGAGGCGCAGGCCGCGCTCGCCGCGCCGTTCGTCGAGCCGGCGGTCGCGAGCGCGGCCACGGATGCACCCGCTGCCGCCGATGCCGCGCCGTCCGCCGGCCGCGAGGAGGAGTGAGGTTCTCCCCCGCGCGCCCCGTGGAGTAGGCTTCGCTCGGTGCGCCGCGGCTCGTCGATCGCCGGACTCTGTTGCGCGCTCGTCGTGGGGTGCGCGTCCGCGGACGGGCTCGTCGCGGTCACCCTGAAGAGCGACTTCGTCCCCGGCGTCGAGGCGGCGCGGGTCGACGTCGAGCTGACCGACGCGGCCGGGGCGGACGCGCTCCGCCGCCGCAGCGCCGTCCTCGCCCTCGACGCCGACCTCTACGAGGGCGTCCGCGTCGCCGAGTTCGAGAGCGTCTCGCCGGGCGAGTACGTCGCGACCGTGTTCCTGCGCGACGCGCGCGACGCGGTGCTCGGGCGCGGCGTGGTGCGCTTCTCGTTCGACCGCTCGCTCGTCGTGACGGTCATCGTGTCGCGCGCGTGCCGCGACACCGCGTGCCCGCGCGCCGGGGACGACCCGAGCCACACCGCCTGCCTCGCCGGCGAGTGCGTCGATCCGCGCTGCCTCGACGACGCGCGCCATTGCACGTCGCGCTGTGCGTCGGATGCCGACTGCCCCCCACCGCCAGCCGAGTGCGCCCGCGGCGTCTGCGTCGAGGGCGCTTGCCTCGCCGCGCCGCGGTCGACCGCCTGCCCGCCCCGGCAGTACTGCGACGCCGAGCGCGGCTGCCAGCCGTTGCCCGAGGGCCTCTGCGCCAACGACGCGCAGTGTGAGGACGCGATCGCGTGCACCACGGACCGCTGCGTCGGCGGCCGCTGTGTCTACGATCCCGTGAACGCGCGCTGCACGGACTCGCCGGGCGGCGTGTGCGACCCCTTCGGCGGCTGCCAGTACCCGACCTGCGCAGGCGGGGGTGCGTGCACCCCGGGCGGCTCGCGCCCGTGCCCGACGTGCGCCGTCGGGACGCAGTCGTGCACGGCCGGCTGCCAGTGGACGGACGCCTGCGCGCCGCCGCCGGGCGCCGTCGAGGTCGCGTGCAACGGCATCGACGACGACTGCAACCCGACGACGCGCGACGACGCGTGCCCGCCCGACGACGCGTGCGACTTCGCCGCGCGGCGGTGCGCGGCGCTCGCGCCGCGGCTCGACGGGTTCGAACCGGCGAGCCGCCCGCGCTGCTCCTGCACGAGCTTCGTCGTGAACGGCGCGCACTTCCGAGCCGGCGTGCGCGGCTTCGCGCGGAACCTCGCGGTGCCCGACATGGTCCCCGGTGAGCTCACCGTGCTGCGGGACTCCTCCACGCAGCTGCGCCTCCCGGACATCTGCCTGACGAACCACGAGGACGCCTCGTTCGAGCTCTGGTTCGAGAACCCGGACGGCCAGGTCTCCAACCGGCGCACGTTCACGTTCGCCGCCTCGGCGCCGAGCGTGCAAGGGATGTTGCCCTCGAGCGCGCGCAGCGGCCTCGTCTGCCCGACGTTCACGATGGAGCGCGGCGCGGGCCTCTGCGAGGGCGCGATCTGGCGCGCGGGCGGCTGCGCCGCCGAGCCCAACCTCGGCCCGTTCCCGCTGAACGTCACCCCGTTCATGCCGCTCGTCGGCGTGGGGCTCGAGGCGTCGGGCGGCTGCATCGACCTCGGCCCGACCCCCGCGCCGGGCACCTACTGCGTGTGGGTCGAGAACCCGGACGGCCACCGCAGCCCGCCGGTCGACTTCGAGGTCCTGCCCCCATAGATCCCGCCGCCGGGCGTGGTAAGAACCGCGCCATGCCGTTCGCCCCCGAGTCCCCGCGCGTCGAGCTCCCGGCGCTCGAAGAGGAGCTGCTCGCCTACTGGCGCGCCGCGAAGATCTTCGAGCGCTCCGTCGAGCTCGCCCAGCACCGCCCGCGCTTCGTCTTCTACGAGGGCCCGCCGACGGCGAACGGGATGCCGCACCCCGGCCACGCCCTGACGCGCCTGATGAAGGACGTCGTCCTGCGCTACAAGACGATGACCGGTCACCACGTCCCGCGCCGCGCCGGCTGGGACACGCACGGGCTGCCCGTCGAGGTCGAGGTCGAGAAGGATCTGGGCATCTCCGGCCGCCCGGCGATCGAGGCGTACGGCGTCGAGGCCTTCTCGAGGAAGTGCGTCGAGTCCGTCTTCCGCTACATCGGCGAGTGGACGCGGATGACCGAGCGCATCGCGTTCTGGGTCGACCTCGACGCGGCCTACGTCACCTTCCACAAGAGCTACGTCGAGAGCGTGTGGTGGGCGCTCGCGACGCTGTACGAGAAGGGCCTGCTCTACCAGGACTACAAGGTCGTCTGGTGGTGGCCGGGCGGCGGCACCGCGCTCTCGAGCGGCGAGGTCGGCCAGGGCTACAGAGAGGTCGACGACCCGTCCGTGATCGTGCGCTTCGCGGTCGAGGGGCGCGAAGGCGTCTCGCTCCTCGCCTGGACGACGACCCCGTGGACGCTTCCGTCCAACGTCGGCCTCGCCGTCGCGCCGGACGAGGACTACGTGACCGTCAGCGACGGAACCGAGTCGCTCATCCTCGCCAAGGCGCTCGTCGAGAAGGTGCTCCCGCACGATCGCGCGTGGGAGCAGCGCGAGGTCGTCAGGGGCCGCGACCTCGTCGGCCTGCGCTACCGCGCGCCCTTCGCGTACGCGACGCCGGAGGGGGGCGACCCGCACCGCGTGATCGCGGCCGACTTCGTCACCCTCGACACCGGCTCGGGCATCGTCCACATCGCGCCCGCGTTCGGCGAGGACGACTTCCGCGTCGCCAAGCAGGAGGGCCTCGGGTTCCTGCAGCTCGTCGCCCCCGACGGCACCTTCGTCGACGCGGTCACCGACTTCGCCGGCCGCTTCTGCAAGGACGCCGACCGCGACATCGTCCGGGACCTGCGCCGGCGCGGCCTGCTCTTCAAGGAAGAGGTCTACCGCCACGACTACCCGTACTGCTGGCGCAAGATGGACGACCCGCTCATCCAGTACGCGCGGCGCTCGTGGTTCATCCGCACGACTCAGGAGATCGGCCGCGTCATCGACAACAACCAGGCCGTGAGCTGGGAGCCGCCGCACATCAAGGACGGCCGCTTCGGCGAGTTCCTGCGCTCCAACGTCGACTGGGCGCTCAGCCGCGAGCGCTTCTGGGGCACGCCGCTCCCCATCTGGATCAACGACGAGACCGGCCGCGTCGAAGCCGTCGACTCGGTCGCCGCGCTGCTCGAGAGGAACCCGGCCGCGTTCGCCGCGTTCGAGGCCGCCAAGCGCGAGGATCCTTCGCTCTCGGACCACCTCATGGTCCACAAGCCGTGGATCGACGCGGTCACGTTCGAGCGCCCGGGCGAGCCTGGCGTCTATCGTCGCGTCCCCGACGTCATCGACTGCTGGTTCGACTCCGGCTGCATGCCCTTCGCGCAGCACGGCTACCCGCACCAGAACCGCGCGCTCTTCGAGGCGGAGTTCCCCGCCGACTTCATCACCGAGGCGCTCGATCAGACCCGCGGCTGGTTCTATTCGCTCATCACGATCAGCACGCTGCTCTTCCCGGACGCCGCGCTCCCGCACCCGTACCGGCACTCCACCGTGCTCGCTCTGTTGACGGACGGGGAGGGCAAGAAGCTCAGCAAGCGCGACCGCAACTACCGCCCGCCGATGGAGATGTTCGATCGCTACGGCGCCGACGCCGTCCGCTGGTCGCTCTACCACTCCTCGATCCCGGGTCAGAGCGCGAAGTGGTTCGACGCCGGCGCGAGCGACGCGATCAAGGACTTCCTCCTCAAGGTGTGGAACGTCTACTCGTTCTTCGTCACCTACGCGAACATCGACGGCTGGGACGCGAGCGCGCCGCGCCCGCCGCTCGGGGAGCGCGCCGATCTCGACCGCTGGATCCTCGCCGAGCTCGACCAGACCGTCCGCCTCGTCCGCTACGAGATGGACGGCTTCCGCACGCACCCCGCCGCGCGCGCGCTCGCTTCGTTCGTCGACGCGCTCTCGAACTGGTACGTGCGCCGCAGCCGCACGCGCTTCTGGGCCGAGGGCGACTCGCCCGACAAGCGCGCCGCGTTCGCGACGCTCTTCGAGGTCCTCGTCGATCTCGCGCGGCTCCTCGCGCCGTTCGTGCCGTTCCTCTCCGAGCGCATCTACCGGAACCTCACCGGCGCGGCGTCGGTGCACCTCGAGGCGTTCCCCGAGCCCGACGACGCGCGCGCCGACGAGCCGCTGCGCGCGCAGATGGCCGCCGCCCGCGACGTCGTCACCCTCGGTCAGCGCGTTCGCGCGCAGCACAAGCTCAAGGTCCGCCAGCCGTTGTCGGAGGCCATCGTCGTCGTCGCCTCCGAGGAGGACCGCGCCACCGTCGCGCGCTTCGCCGACGCCATCACCGACGAGCTCAACGTCGAGCGCCTGTCCTTCACCGACGAGCCCGCCAAGTACGTCGCCTTCACGCTCGTCCCGAACTTCCGCGTGTGCGGCCCGCGCCATGGCGCCCGCGTCCCCGGCATCAAGAAGGCCTTGGGCGCCGCGGACGGGGGCGTCCTGCACGCGCAGATGGAGCGCGAAGGCCGCGTCACCCTCGAGCTCGCCGATGGACCGATCGAGCTCGCCCCCGACGAGATCGAGATCCGCCTCGAGGCGCGCGAGGACTTCGCCGCCGCCGCAGATCGCGGTCGCGTCGTCGTCCTGGACACGCGCGTCACCGACGCGCTGCGCCGCGCCGGCTTCGCCCGCGAGGTCGTCAACCGCGTGCAGCGCGCCCGCAAGGACCTCGACCTCGCCTACGACGCGCGCATCGCGCTGCGCTGGCGGGCCGAGGGCGAGCTCGCCGAGGCGATCACCGAGCACGCCGACTTCATCGCGGCGCAGGTCCTCGCGACGGCGCTCGTCGCCGGCGAGGGGGAGGGCGCGGGCGTCGAGGGCGACGTCGACGGCGCCCCCTTCGCCTTCTGGCTCGCCGTGGAGGGCGCGTGATGGCGGCGCGCCTGCTCGACGGCCGCGCCGTCGCCGCGGCGGTCACCGCCGAGGTCGCCGAGGCGGCCGCTCGCTTTCGCGAGGCGCACGGCCGCCCGCCCGGCCTCGAGGTCGTCCTCGTCGGCGAGGACCCCGCCTCGCAGGTCTACGTCCGCAACAAGGAGCGCGCCGCGGCCAAGGCCGGCTTGCGCGGCGCCGTCCATCGCCTCCCCGCCTCGACCAAGCAAGCCGAATTGCTCGCGCTGCTCGCCCGCCTGAGCGCCGACGACGCGGTCGACGGCATCCTCGTCCAGCTCCCGCTGCCGGCGGGCCTCGACGAGCTCGAGACGACGGACGCCATCGACCCGGCCAAGGACGTCGACGGCCTGCACCCGCTCAACGCGGGCGCCCTCGTCGCGGGTCGGCCCGGCCTCTTCCCCTGCACGCCGCGCGGCTGCATGCGGCTGCTCGCCGAGACCGGCCTCGACCTCGCGGGCAAGCGCGCCCTCGTCGTCGGCCGGAGCAACCTCGTCGGCAAGCCCATCGCGCTCATGCTCCTGGGCGCGCACGCCACCGTCACCATGGCGCACTCGCGCACCCGCGATCTCGCCGAGCGCGTCCGCGAGGCCGACGTCGTCGTCGCCGCGATCGGGCGCCCGCGCATGATCGCCGGCGACGCGATCGCCCCCGGCGCCGTCGTCATCGACGTCGGCATCAACCGCCTCGCCGACGGCACCCTCTGCGGCGACGTCGACTTCGAGCGCGCCCGCGAGCGCGCGGGCTGGATCACCCCCGTCCCCGGCGGCGTCGGGCCGATGACGATCGCCATGTTGCTGTCGAACACCGTCGAGGCCGCGTTCGCGCGCGCGCGCTGAAGCTCACGACGCGAGCACGAACGGCCACACGACGTGGATCGCGCCGGGCCCCGGCCGTCGCGGCGCGGGGGGCACCCGTGACGCCCGGCCCCCGCCGCTCACGGCGCTCGCTCCCGCGGCGGGCTCCTCGGGCGTCCCCCAGGGCGCGAACGAGCGCCGGGCGAAGGCCGCCGCGAGGCAGCTCTCCGCCGCCTCCGAGAGCGCCCCGGGCGCCTCCCCGAGCGCGACCTCGCCGAGCTTGCCGTCGGGGTCGATCCGCAGCCGCACGACGTAGCGGCCTTCCGGCAGCTCGTGCGCGGCGCGGCACGCCGCCACGTCGGCGCTCGCCTCGCGCAACACCTCGACGAGCGGCTCGCGCGCGATGCACGCCGCGGCCGGCCTCGCGACGAGCGTCGCGGCGGCGGCGAGCACACACAGAGAGAGCTGACGCACGCCCCGTTCGACGCGTCGCCGACCGCGAAGTTCCCCCGCGCGTCGGCTGCGCCCGAGCCACCGGCGTCGCCGCGAGCGCGGCGCCCGATGAGCGCGCCGAGCGAGGCCAGGACCACCCCGCCGAGGCGCCGGCGGATCACGGGCGGATCGCGAAGCGGACGGCGCCAGTGAAGCGCCGGTCCCACACGCGGCCGCGCTCGTCGTCGGCGGACGGATTCGCGCCCTCGGGGGCGAAGGTCGTCTCGTAGGCGCACTCGACCTCGTAGGTGCCGGGGACGGAGAGATCCGCCCACCGGTCGAGCCGGGCGCTCCGGCGGGCGCGCTCACCGGGGCCGAGGCGCGAAAAGCCGGTGAGCCCACCGAAGTCCGGGCCGTCGATCGGGGGGACGACGACGCCATCGCGCCGGACGGAGAAGGTGAAGCGGTTGTCGCGGGGGCCGCGGTCGCGACCGCCGATCTGGTGGAGGATCGCGGGGGCGTCGGAGGGGTTGTCGAGCTCGATCCAGACCTCGACGGGCTGCCCGGCGCGCGCGGAGGCGGGAGCCCCGAAGCGTGCGCGGACGGCCTCGGCGAGGGGGCGGCGGTCCTGGCGCGGGACGCCGAAGTGGGCGGCGGCGCGCGCGGCCAGATCGGCGTCGAGGGTGACCGAGGCGGTGCACTCGCGGGGACTGTTCCCGTGGCTGTCGCCCGAGGTGAGGTGCGGGCCGAGCCGCAGAACGGCGCGCGCGCAGTCGCCCGGCGCGTAGCGCATGAACAGGGAGAACTCGTCGTTCGCGTTGCTCGAGGCGGAGATGACGACGCGGCTCGGCTCGATGCGCGGGCCGAGGCGGACGTAGCGCGTGGCGTAGCGGCCGTGGGTGAGCAGGAGCGCGTCGGGCTCGGCGCGCATCGACAGGCCGCCGAGCCGATAGGCCCCGTCGGGCTGCGCACGGACGGGCGCGGCGGCGCACAGGAGGCAGAGGACGACGAGGTGGCGCACCTTCGAGGGTACGCGCGAGGGCCCGGCGCGATCCCTCGCGGGCGTCTCAGAGCGCGCGGCGCGGGGGGACCGCGACGGTCGCGACGAGGACGCCTGCGGCCAGCGAGGTCGCGATCAGGATCATGCGGAAGGCGAGCTGCATCGCCGCGCCGACGTCGGCCTCGAGCATCGACGAGACGCTCAGGAACCCGACGCTCCCGGGGACGAGCAGGAGGATCCCGGGCGTCAGCAACAAGAGGGCCGGGCGGTCGAAGCGGCGCGCGTAGAGGTGGCTGACGAGGGCGACGAAGGTCGCGCCGACGAGCGCGCCGAGCTCGGGGCCGAGCCACTCGCGGCCGAGGCGGGCGCCGAGCACGGCCGTGATCGCGCTCGCGAGGATGGCGGGGAGGTCGCGCGGCGCCGCGCGGAGCAGCAACGCGAAGGCGAGGGCGGCGGCGCCGTAGGCGCCGAAGGCCCAGGCCTGTGGGGTCGGGGTCGGCGGGTCGGCGTGCGCGACGGTCGGGAGCACGCGGGCGAGCTGGTGGCCGAGCGCCGCGCCGAAGCCGAGCTGCACGAGGGTCGCGAGCCCGCCGACGAGGCGCGAGGTCCCCGCGACGAGGTTCGCCGTCGCGAGCTCCATCGTGGCGACCGTCAAGGTGTACCCGGGGAGCAGCACGATGATCGCCGAGAGCACGAGCACCGACTCTTGCACCGGGAGCCACTGGCCCGAGGCCTTGGCGAGGAAGCTCGCGAGGAGCGCGGCGAAGGTCGGCGCGATCCGCCCCGCGCTCGGGACGCGCGAGGCGCCCGAGCGGAGCGCGCCGACGAGCACGCCGAGGCCGGCGGCGACGGCGAGGTCCGGGAGCGCGCCGCCGAGCAGTGTGGCCGTCGCGGTCGAGGCGAGCGCGTAGGCGAGGAGGATCACCCAGGGCCCGTAGCGCGGGGGTCGCGCGACGATGCGCACGACGCGCCGCGTGGCGTCGGCCGCGGAGAGCTCGCGTCGCTCGACGCGTCCGACGATCCCCTGCAGCGCGCCGAGCCGCTCGAGGTCGGTCTCGCCGGGCTCCGCCCGCACGACGCGGGTGAGCCACCGCGAGCCTTCGCCGATGCTGACGATGAGCGCGGTGGGCGTGGAGTAGCCGTCGAGCTCGAACCCGAGCGCCTTCGCGAGGCGCTCGAGCGCCTCCTCGAGGCGCTGCGCCGGCAGGCCGAGGCAGAGCAGCGCGCGGCCGACCTCGAGGAGCAGCGTGAAGGCCTCCTCGAGCTCGCTCGCGCGCGGGTCGCCGTCCGCGGCGCCGCGCACCAGGTCGTCGAGCGTGGAGTCGGCGCGCGCCGAGCGCATGCGGTCGAGCCAGCGAGGCATGACCGAGAGGGCGTAGCGCGCGCGGCGAACGGAGGATAGCCGCCGACGTCACCGGCGCAGGCCGACCACGAGGCGTGCGATGCTCCGGGGCGCGCTCATGCTCGCCACGCTGCGCGACACCTACCGCTGCTTCTCGACCCACGGGGGCCGCGTGCTCGGTGCCGCGACGGCGTTCTACGCGCTCCTGTCGGTCGCGCCGATGCTCCTCATCGCGATCGCGATCGCCGACGCGCTGACCGCGGAGCCTCACGCCCGAGGCGAGGTGGTGCGCGACGTGTCGCGGTGGGTCGGCGAGAGCGGCGGGCGCGTCCTGGGCGAGCTGCTCGACGGGCTCGCCCAGAGCCATCACGGGCCGGTCGCGGGGATCGTCGGCGGCGCGCTGCTGCTCTACGCGTCGCAGCGGCTCTTCAGCCAGATGCGCTTCGCGCTCAACCAGATGTGGGGCGTGCGCGAGGTGTCGGGCGGCGGGCTGAAGGCCACGGCGATGAAGCAGCTGCGCAAGCGCGCGGCCGCGCTCGCGATGGTCGTGCTGGTCGTGCTCGTCGTGGTGAGCACCGTGCTCGCGAAGACGTCGCTGATGGCGGCGCGAGGGGCGCTGGTTCCTCGGGTGTCCGGGATCTGGCAGGGCGTGGAGCTCGTGACCTCCTTCGTCGCCTTGGTCGTGCTCGTCGTCGCGATCTACAAGGTGCTCCCCTCCGCGCTCATCTCGTGGCGGGACGCCGCGGTCGGCGCGATCGTGACGGCGGTGCTCTTCACCGCCGGCGCCTACGCGGTCAGCTGGTACGTCGGGGTCAAGAGCGGCGGATCCGCGTATGGCGCGGCGGGGTCCCTGGTCGCGCTGCTGCTCTGGGTCAGCTACACGGCGCAAGTCTTCTTCTTCGGCGCGGCGTTCGCGCGCGTGCAGGCCGAGCGCCACGGGCACGGGATCACGCCGGCGGCCGGCGCCGTCCGCGTGGTGGAGGCACCCTCGGACGATCGCGGCACGTGACGCGGTCCTCGCCCGCCGCGCATGAAGAACGAGAGCCGCAGCACGGCCGGCCCCTGCTAGGCGTTCATCGGCTCGGTGATCGCCCACGCGCCCGCGCGGCAGCGGGAGCCGTCCCAGTCGCAGCCCGTCGAGAAGTCGCCGTATGCGTACGCGGGGCGCTCGCGGCGCGGGATGTCGCACGCGCACGAGTAGTAGAAGTTCGGGCCGCCCACGAAGGAGAACCACGCGTGGTAGGCGGCGAACGAGGAGTGCTCCGCCCCGTACGCGGCCAGGCTGGTGAAGTAGACCATGTCGAGCGGGTTGAGGCCGAGTAGATAGTGCAAGTGGCGTTGCGCCCGCTCGCTCACCTCGTCGGCGGCGCGGCCGCACAGGACGCCGAGGTGGCGCGCCATCATGAGGTGGGCGCCGTAGGAAGCCTGGGCGCGGTTGCTCCCCCACGAGTAGTCCCAGCCGTTGCCCGGCCCGCCGCGCATGCCGCCGTAGGCGCCCGTCTCCTCGAACGCGGGGGCGATCACGACCCGCGCGATGCCGGCGCGCATCGCGCCGCGCGTCGCCTCGCTCGTGGTGGGGTCGAGGAGCGCGTGCCACGCCGCGGTCGTGAGCACGTCCTCGGCGGGCGTCGCGGCGCCGACGGTCCCGTCCCAGCTCGCCCAGTCGACGGCTCCCACGCGCGCGGCGGCGGCGGCGAGCGAGGGGTCGAGCCGGTGCATCGCCGCCGCGGCCGCGACGAGGCGCCGGCGGTCCGCGCCCGTGGGGCTGCGCGCGTCGAGCCCAGCCCGCGCGCGCCGCCGCCTCGTAGCGCGCCGCGTGCTCGGGCGCGCCGGCGGCGGCGAACACGATCGCGGCGTGCGCGAGCGCGAGGGTGGCGTTCCCGCTCGCCTGCACGAGGGTGACGCCGCGAACGCGGGAGTGGTGAAGGCTCACAGGAGCTGGGCGAGGAGGCGGTCGAGCTCGTCGTAGCTCGCGTAGGCGACGAGCAGCCGCCCCTTGCCCTTCTTGTCCTCGACCTTCACCGGCGTGCCGAGCGCGCGGCTCAAGCGCTGCTCGAGGTCGCGCACGTTCGCGCTCTTGACCGGCTCTCCCGGCGGCTCGCCGGCGCGGCCCTCGGCGCGCACGCGGCGCTCCGTCTCGCGCACGCTCCAGCCGCCCTTCACCGCGTCGAGCGCGAGGCGCCGCATCGCCGCCGTGGACGGCGCGGCGAGCAGGGCGCGCCCGTGGCCCTCGCTGAGGCGCCCCTCCTCGAGCAGCGCGAGCACCGGCTCCGGCAGCTTCAAGAGGCGCAGCGCGTTCGCGATCGTCGAGCGATCTTTCCCGACGCGCTGCGCGAGCGACTCCTGCGTGTACCCGTGGTCGTCGACGAGGCGAGCGAACGCGCGCGCGGTCTCGACCGGGTTGAGATCCTCGCGCTGGAGGTTCTCGACCAGGGCGGCCTCGAACGCCTCCGCCGTGCCGAGCTCGCGCACGAAGACCGGCACGCGGTGGACACCCGCGCGCTGCGCGGCGCGCCAGCGCCGCTCGCCCGCGACGATCTCGTAGCCGCCCTGCGCGCGGGCGCGCACGAGGATGGGCTCGAGGATCCCGATCTCGCGGATGGAGGCGGCGAGCTCGTCGAGGGCCGCGTCGTCGAAGCGGCTCCGCGGCTGATCCCGGTTCGGGTGCACGTCCTCGATCGCGGCCTCGGAGATCCCGCGCGCGGCCCGCTCGGGCGCGGGCGCGGCCTCCGGCAACATCCCGGCGAGCCCCCGGCCGAGGCGGCGCTTGTTGGTCATGCGGCCTCCGCGGCGTCGAGGATCTCGCGCGCGAGGTTGAGGTAGCCGTGGCTTCCGCGCGAGGTCGCGTCGTAGAGGATGACCGGCTTGCCGTGCGAGGGCGCCTCGGCGAGCCGGACGTTGCGCGGGATCGTCGTCTCGTAGACGTGGAAGTGCTTGCGCACCTCCTCGGCGACCTCGCGCGCGAGGTTGCTGCGCGGATCCCACATCGTGAGCAGCACTCCGTCGAGCTCGAGCGACGCGTTGAGGCCGTTGCGGATGCGCTGGATCGTGCCCGTCAGGTCGCTCAGGCCCTCGAGCGCGTAGTACTCGCACTGAAGCGGGACGAGCACCGCGTCGGCCGCCGCGAGCGCGTTGATCGTGAGCACGCCGAGCGACGGTGGGCAGTCGATGAGGATGTAGTCCCACTCGCCGCGATACGGCGCGAGCGCGGTGCGCAGGCGCGTGAAGCGCGTCTCCTCGTCGACCAGCTCGAACGCGGCGGCGGCGAGGTCGGGCGAGGAGGGCGCGACCGAGAGCCGCGCGAGGTCGGTGTCGAGCGCGATCTCGGGGAGGGTCGCGTCGCCGCAGAGCAGGTGGTAGGTCCCCCGCTCCACCCGGCGGTGCGCGTGGCCGAGCCCGCTCGTGGCGTTGCCCTGCGGATCCAGGTCGACCAGCAACACACGTTGCTCCGCGATCGCGAGGCTCGCGGCGAGATTCACTGCGGTCGTCGTCTTGCCGACGCCGCCCTTCTGGTTCGCGATCGCGACGATCCGGCCCATCGATCCGCCCACGGCTCGGGCGGTCTACCAGGGCCGTCACGGAAGGGCAACGCGGCGTCGCCGACGCTTTCTTGGTGCGCCTCGAAACCGGTGGTAGAAGGTACTCAGATGTAGGACAAGGTGGTTGAGGATGCTACCGACTGAGGGAGAGACCACGATCCGAGGCTCGATGCGACACGCGCTCGCCGACGCGCGCGAGCTGCCCGCCGGAGCCCGGCGCATCCAAGAGCAAGTGTTCTGGCTGGGCCCCCGCGGCCCGCGCCACGCGAGCGTGCTGCGTCTGCGCACGACGCGCCCCAACGAGGAGGAGGCCTGAGCGATGAGCGGACCGAAGCACTACAAGTCGATCGAGGAGTTCCAGCGCGAGGAGATCCGCTCGCAGATCAAGCTCGGCTGGTCTCTGGACGACCTCTACGAAGAGGCGAACCTGAACAAGCGCAACTCCGACGACGAGGAGCCGAGCGAGCTCGACTTCGACTATTGACGAATGACGACGGCGGAGCGCGCGCCCTCCCTCGCGCGCTCGGCCGGCGACTTCGGCGAGGCGTCGCCCCGCAGCGCCGATTCCTTCACCACAGAGAGCCCGGCAGTCGCCCCTGCCGGGCTCTCGCCTATTCGGCCGCTCACATCCCGCGCACGTTCATCAACGTCCGACACGTCTGGGTGTACGAGTGCTGCGGGTAGTGCTGTTGCAGCTCGGCGCAGGTGGCGCGCAACGCGGCGTCGTCGCCGCCCTGGTACGCGCAGTTCATCCGCGCCCCGAGGAGCGGCGCGGAGCGCGGGTGGCGGTGCGTCTCCCGGACGCAGCCGGCGAAGTCGCGGCGGCCCATGTGCTCGGCGGCCTCGGGGACGCCGGCGGGCGG
>JAHBWG010000180.1 GCA_019637095.1 Sandaracinaceae bacterium
GGCCGCGCTCGGCCTCGTGCTCACGCTGCTCGTGCAGGAGGGTCCCGAGGAGCGTGCCGTCGCCATGGACTTCGGCTGCGGGCCGACTGGCTGCCGCGCCGACATCGGGGGGAGGTTCTGATGGTGAGGACGATCGCGTTGGCCGCCGTCGTCGGCCTCGGCTGCGGCTGCTCCCTCATCAACCCGACCGCCGAGTTCGGCGACCCCATGGATGCAGGAGCTGACCCTGCGGACGCCGGTTCGGTGTTGGACGCTACGTCCCCGCTGGACGGCGATTCCCCCGGTGACGCGGCGAGTCAGGCCGACGCTTCGCGTGTTCCTGACGCGTCCCCAGACGCATCAGGGATCTGCACTGAAGGGAGCCGAGAATGCACTTCGGACGGGACATCGCTTCGTAGTTGCGAAGGCGGGGAGGTTGTCGTCGAAGATTGCCCGCTCGGCTGCGATCCCGTCTCGGTGCGATGTCGAGTTCCGGTGGCATCGAACCTCCCCAGCGGCATCTGCCACGATGCCGCCAGTGCTATCGATCTCCGAGTCAACACCGGGGATGTCCGCGAGATTGACACGACCGTCAACTGTGACCGCGTCGTGGCCCAAACGGGCGGGCCCGAGCTTTGTGTGCATGTGTACCGCGACATCGTCGTCTCGGAGGGCGGCCAGGTTCGAGGCGTTTCTCCGCCTGACACCAACAGCCGAGCGCTCGTTCTGGTCGCCGGGCGCGACCTGATCGTGGCAGGGGCCATCACGGCTCGCTGGCAGCCATGGACGGGTGCTGCCCGAGACATCGGGCGCCCCGGGGTTGGGGGCGTCACCACGGGTGCGGGCGTCACTCCAGCGCTCAGTCGACAGGGGGCTGGCGGAGGCTCGTTCGGCAGCGTCGGCGGCAGGGGCGGCGACGACACCGTCTCGGGCGTGGTCGGTACCGCGCCTGGCGCGACATACGGCACCAACACTCTCGTTCCCTTGGTTGGTGGTTCGGCCGGCGGCGGGTACGGAGGCGGCGCGGGAGGCGGCGCACTCCAACTCGTCGCCTGCCGTCGGCTTACCATCTCAGGCATCCTCGATGTCAACGGTGCCGGCGGTTTCGGCGGACAGAACGAGTTGGGCTTTCTCGAGACCGTGGTCGGTGGCTCCGGCGGCGGTTCGGGCGGCGCGCTCCTCGTCGAAGCTCCCGTCGTCGAGCTCGCTGGGGGTGCCCTGTTGGCCAACGGCGGAGGAGGAGGAGGAGGATGGGAAGGCACCGAACACGGCAGCACGGAGACTGGGGAGGCGGGGCGACGCTCTGTCGAACCCGCGCGCGGTGGAGTCGGGCGCGACTCTGGCGATGGAGGCCGTGGCGCCGCCGGCGGGCAAGCTGCGACGAGGGGAGGCGCCCGAGCCGGCGGCGGTGGTGGTGCCGGGCGCATCCGCATCAACTCACGGGAACCCGTCGATCTGAGTACCGTCGTCGTCAGCCCTGCCCCGACCCTGGGCGGAGTGAGCGCGGAGTGAGGCGCCTTACCCTGGCCATGGTCGGCCTCCTTCCGGGCTGCTCGCTCATCAACCCGACCGCCGAGTTCGCCGACCCCGATGCGAGCACGCCGCATGACAGTGCGATCGCACTCGACGCTGGCCTGGACTCCGGTGACCTGGACGCCGCGACTGACGCTTCCATCGAGATCGACGCCGGAGTTGCACCAACCGCTCCGGAACTCCGCTTTCCCTGGAACGGCTACGCCACTGGGTCCGTGCACACGCGAAGCCTGCCTGCGGAGCGCAACGCGGCACGCCCCACGTTCCGATGGGAGCCAGTTGATGACGCGCTCAGGTACGAGATCGAGCTGACCGACGAGTGCAACGCCGAGACGCGCTCGACCTGCGCCTTCCTCAGCAGCGACGTCGTCCGTGCGACGGTCGATGGCGCCTCCTACCAACCAGAAGCCCCCCTCGCGGTTTCGATCACGCCACCGGTAGGACGCCGGTACTTCTGGCGCGTACGGGCGTGCAGCGGGCTTTGTTCGTCATGGAGCGAGGTTCGCTACCTCGACGTCGCGCGCTTGGTCGAGGACGTCGACGGAGACGGCTACGGCGATCTGGTCGTCACGGACCCCGCAGGCCGGAACGTGACCGCCGGGATCGATGGCGCGGGGCTCGTCTTCATTTACGTGGGCGGCCCTGCCGGGTCGGATCTGACCCACACGTACGTCCTCGAGTCACCCATGGCACGATCTGGTGCCCGCTTCGGCGAGGCAGTCGCGCTAGGTGACATCAACGCGGACGGATTCGCTGACGTCTTCGTGGGCGAACCCGCGACCACAGCGGGCGGCGGCTACCTGTTCCTCGGAGGCGCGGCAGGTCCGTCGAGCCCCCTACGCATCGAGAGCCCGTCCGCCCTTCCGGGGAGCAACTTCGGCGATGCTGCCGCGATCGGTGACCTCGACGCCGACGGCTTCGCCGACCTCAGCGTCGGGGCTAGCCGCGAGCGCGCCGGCAGTGTGGTAAACGCTGGCCGCGTCCACGTACTCCACGGTCGCCGCGACGGTCTCGGCTCGAGCGCGGTGACGCTTGCGAGCTCCGGCGCGACGGATCAGGGAGGGTTCGGCCTCGCGCTCGGCCTTGGAGACTTCGATGGTGACGGCCTCATCGACCTGGCCGTGGGCGCGCCCGGCGAGTTCGGAGACACGCTTCGGGGCGCCGGCCAGGTCCACGTCTTCGGTGGTGACGCTCGCCGATCCTACGAGCTCGCGCAGACGGTCGTGAGTGCGCTGCCGGACGCAGGCGGGCAGTTCGGCCGCGTGCTCCACAGCGGGCGCGACAGCTCAGGAGATGGATTCGCCGACCTCTTGATCGGAGCGCCCCGCGAGGCGGCTGGCTCGACCGCGCGGGCCGGGGCCGCGCATCTCTTGCTGGGTTCCTCGGGGGGTGTCGGGCTGATCCCTGCGACCGTGCTGCGGGGGACGGTAGCGTCGGAACTGCTCGCAAGTCAGGTTGCGCTCGGTGACGTCGATGGTGACGGTCAGCCTGACCTCGTCGCGACGTCTCCGAACGCCAATGTCGGCGGGGTAACGGACGCAGGAGCGATCACTATTCTCGGTCGTGTGTCGAGCGGGACGTTCGAGCCGCTCGGACAACTGAGAGCACCGGTCCCGACCGCGAACGATCGCTTCGGGACGGCAATGGCCTTGTCGGATGTGAACGGGGACGGATACGCCGACATAGGGGTCGCGAACGGCGGCTCCGCGCGCGCAGTGTTCGTCGTTCTCGGGAGCAGCGACCCTACGACGAGCACGGTGCTGCGGCTAGACCGCCCAGCTGGGACTACGAGTTCCTTCGGGAATGCGATTCGTTGACCACGTCCTACGAGGGGGATCCGGTCCTGAGCAGGCCCGTTTTCGCCGAGAATTCAACGGTGCGCCCGCGACGACTCCGGTCGCCGGCGCCCGGTCCCGCGGCGAGGCTCCCAGAGATTGCCGCGGCGTTCGCGCTGCCTGACTGCCTGACCGTCCTGCAAGGTCCTATCGTCTGCAAGGCGGCGCCGCGGGGGGCGATCCATCAGATGCGTTCCGTTCGCTTCCTCGCGCCCGTCGGGAGT
>JAHBWG010000181.1 GCA_019637095.1 Sandaracinaceae bacterium
GACGATCCGCGCAGGTGCGTGATGGGCATCGCGGGGCGCGTCGACCGGTGCACACGTGATGGGCATCGCCGGGGCGCACCGACCGGTACAGCACGGGATGGGCACCGCCGTTGCACGCGGACGCGCAGGATCAAGATGCCCACCGCGCGGGTGCACGAGACGCAGTGCTGGATGGCCACCGCCGAGACGCGCGGAGGCGCGGCTCGGCGATGGCCATCCAGCTCGAGAGTTCAGAAGGGCAGGGTTTCGTCCGGCTCGCGGTGCACGTCGATGGCGCGGTAGCACTGCACGGCGGCGATGAGGCGGTCGGCGAGGCCGACGATGTGGAGGACTGTATCGCCTTCGACGGGGGCGTCGTGGTCGATGCGATCCATGGAGTGCTCTGGGTAGAGGGTGAGCGCGGCCAGGATGGCGGCCTCTGCCGCGGCGGCGAGGGAGGCGAAGGCGGCCGTCGTAGCGGCCTCGCGGAGGTACTCGTCGGTCATCGCCCACCCTCCGCGGCGACGTGCTGGACGAGTTCGCGATCCACGCGCTTGAGCTTGCGGCGCGCGGCGGCCTTGAGCGCCATGGTCGCGAGGCGGTCGATGCTGCGTAGGTGTCCGTCGGAGGCCTCGTGCAGCATCGCGAGCGCGTCGGAGCTGAAGAGGTCGACATCGCCGCCGGCGCGTTTGAGGCGGTACTGGACGTACTCGACGGTGTCCTCGGGGAGCGCGTCCGCGAGGGCGAGGCGGACATGCAGACGGGTCCAGAAGGAGCGGTTGCGGCGGAGCTGGAGGCGATCGCGCAGGTCGGGGAGGCCGACGAGTACGAGGCTCAAGAGAGGCGCGCGATCCCACTCGTAGTTCGTGACGATGTGCAGATGGTCGAGCACGTCCTGGTGGAGGAGGTGGGCCTCATCGAGGAGGAAGACGGGGTGCACCTGCTCGCGCGCGAGCTCCTGCACGTGCGTCGAGACCGCGTAGAAGACAGCCGCCGCGGTGGCCTTGGGCGACAGTCCGATGGCCAAGCAGAGCTGACGGTAGAAGTCACGGCGACCGAGGGTCGCGTTGTGGCAATAGGTCAGGCGGAAGCCCTGCTGGAGGCAATGACGGACGGCGCGCAGGACGCACGTCTTGCCGATGCCGGGCTCGCCGGTCAGCAGCACGTGCTGACGCTCCTGCACGGCTTCGACGAGCTGGTCGACGACGTGCTGGCGCGAAGAGGGCATCCAGAGGGCGTCGTCGTCGATGGACTTGTCGAAAGGAGGCTCGGTGAAGCGAAAGTGACCAAGCCAGCGCGGGGTGTTCGGGCTCATCGCTCGTCCTCCTCGCGGCCGTGACGCGGGCTCCGTCCGGTCGCCTCGTCGAGGAGTGCGTCGGCCGGACGGAAGGGGACGTCGATGCCGCGCGGCTCGGCGTCCAGCCGTGGTCGACGCTGCTTGCCGTTGCGCTTGGCGTCGACGGGCCGGAGCGCGAGCGTACGACCCTCGTGCTCGACCCACGGCGCCCGCTGCGAGTCGAGGAGCGAGCGGCCCACGGTGACGAGCTTGCCAGCGAGGTAGCCCTGCTCGAGCTCCCACTCGACGCCGCCCACGCTCAGCGTGCCGTCCTTGCGCACGCGCCGCCGCCCACGCAGCGTCAGCGCTCGGTCGAGGCTCTGCTCGGTCGCGACGTGCGGCTCGGGGCGGTCGCGCTCGAAGACCTCGAGCGGGCTCTTGCCCATCAGCCCGCCGTGGGGCGCGCGGTGGTAGTGGCGATCGAGCCACGCCAAGAGGCGCACCTGCACTTCGTGCAGCGAGCTCTTGGGGCCGAGGTGGTCGAGGCACTGGCTGCGCATCGTGCGCCAGAAGCGCTCCATCTTGCCCCGCGCCTCTGGGTCGTGCGGCGTCGCGTGCCAGAGGCCGACCTCGAGCCGCCCGCACATCGTCGCGAGCGCGTCGCCCACGTAGGTCGGGCCATTGTCGAGATAGAGCGCGCCCGGTTTGCCGAAGCGGCGCATGGCTTCGACGAGCAGCGCGAGCATTTCGGACTCGCGCTCGGTGTGAACCGCGCGCAGCGCCACCACGTATCGACTGGCGTCGTCGAGGATTGCGTGGATGCGCAACGGCAGGCGGCGCTCCCCCACCCGTAGCGCAGGACCGTGGCAGACGTCGGCGTGCCAGAGCGCCATCGGATGCGCCGCTTCCCAGCGGCGCCGCTCGCGGCCGTGCCGGCCCGTCGGCGCCCGGTCGAGGCCGTGTTCCCTGTAGAAGCGACTCACCGTCGACGGCGAGATGGCCCCCTTCTCGAGGCGACCGTCGGTCTCCAGCGTGCGCACGATGAGCGCGACGCTCGCCCTCGGGTACTCGCGGCGAATGTCGATCAGCAACTCGCGCTGCTCCTCGCTCAGCCCGCGACCGTGGCCGCGGTCCGAGCGACCGACAGGTCGCAGGGCGTCCAGGCCGCCGTGCTTGTAGGCGTAGAACCAACGCTCCAGCGTCGTCACCGAGTAGCTGCGCGCCCACGTCGCGCCGGGCGCTCGCACCTTCATGCCGGATAGCTGACGCAGTACCGCCTTGAGCTGGCCGCGCCGCTCAAAGTCGCACTGGATCACCGGGCCGATCAGCTGCATCCGGAACAGCGCGATGGCCTCACCGTGGTCCCGCGGCCGGAGCCGCTCGAGCTCCTCGATTGTCGGCTTTGTCGGCTCGGACTCGGACGGCTGCGACTGCCGCTCAACGTGTTCGTCGTCTCGCATACATACCTCCGCGGACGCCGCACACGAGGCGTCCGTGGCGGTCGAGATGACGTGACGTCCAGCGCTGCGGGATGGACCAAGCTGGTGGGACCAGACGTGACTCCCTTCTCGGATCGCTCACCCTCGTCGAGCGTGCTTCGCCCCGAAGAACGCCCGCGCCGCCTTCGAGCCCACCTCGGGGTCCGGCGCGAAGCCCGCCAGCGTCGCCGCGATCCGTCCGGCGTGCTGGCGGTAGGTACTGCCCTGCACGTGCATGCAGAGCCCCGGCCACAGCGCGCCGCTCACGGCGTCCGCGGTCCAGCGACGCAAGGAGCGCCATCCCTGCACCTCCACCGTCGGCGACAGCGGATAGACGCCCACCCGCTCGAACACCTTCGGCTCCGGCATGCCGGTCAGCGCCCAGAGCGCGAGCGCCAGCCCGATGGCCGCGCCCGAATAGCGCTTGCGGGGCGCGAGCCCCCGCGGCCCCACGACCAGCACCGAGCAACAGCGTAGGCACACGTACCGACGCAGCTGGACCGCTTCGCGAGACGCTTCTCGCCACGGCGCCATCGGCCCCCACTGCACACGTCTTCGCAGCCCGTGCCCGTGCACCTGAAGCCCGTGCCGCGCGTCCCGGCTCGCCACCCCGCACATCGGACACCGCGCCGGACGAGCAGCGTCCACCGCCGGCGGCCCGCGTTGCAGCCAGAGCTTGACGTCCCAGGAAAACTCGACGAAACGATCCTTGCTCAGGTTCAAGACAAGCCGAGCATCGCGGAGCGGGCATGGTGTCCGCTCCGCTTTTTTTCGGCAGCCTACGCGGTGGTGTTCGGCGGCTTCGCCCTCACCCAGCCTGCGC
>JAHBWG010000182.1 GCA_019637095.1 Sandaracinaceae bacterium
TGTTACCGCGCAGCGTGATCGAGGCCTGAGCGGGCGGACTGGATGATGCCTGTCGCCGGCGCGGTGGGCGAGCGCCAGACGCCCGATGGCCATCGCGACGGCGGCGCGGGGGCACCGGATCGCGATGGCCATCGAGCGATGATCGCGGCGGTCAGCCGCGGGCGACGAGGTCGTCGAAGTGAAGCTGGTGGTCGTCGTGGAGGTCGGCCGCCGCGAGGTCGGTCCAGTGCGCCCAGAGCGCCTGGTCGAGTTGCTGGACGGCGTCGCGCACGCGCGCGAGGCGGGCGTCGCGGGGGTCGGCGCGGGCGAGGACGCGCTCGGAAGCGGCGAGGACGTCGCCGAGCAGGACGAGGATCGCGTCGGTCAGGTCCGGGTCCACGGTTCAGTCCTCGACGACGGCGTCGGCGCCGAGGACGCGCGCGACGAGCTCGCGGTCGATCGTGCGCAGCTTGCGCCGCGCGCCGAGCTTGAGCGCCTCGGTGGTGACGCGGTCGATGTCGCGCAGGCGACCGCGCGAGTCCTCGTGCAGGAGCGCGATCGCGTCGGAGGTGAAGACCTCGCGCTCGCAGCCGGCGTGACGCAGGCGGTGCGCGAGGTACTCGGCGGTGTCACCGGGGGTGGCCTCGCCGAGCGAGAGGCGGCTGTGGATCCTCGACCAGAGCGAGCGGTTCTTCGCGAGGGCGAGGCGCTGCCGGGTCTCGGGCAGTCCGACGAGGACGAGGGAGAGCAGGGCGCGCGAGTCCCACTCGTAGTTGGCGAGGATGTGCAGGTGATCGAGGACGTCCTGGTGAAGCAGGTGCGCCTCGTCGATCAGGAGCACGGGGTGGACCTTCTCGGTGCCGAGGCCCTCGACGTGGGTCGCGATCGCGTAGAAGACGGCGGCGGCGGTGGCCTTGGGCGACAGGCCGAGCGCGAGGCAGACGTGGCGGTAGAAGTCGCGCCGTCCGAGCGTGGCGTTGTGGCAGTAGGTCAGGCGAAAGCCGTCTTGTCCGAGGCGGTGGCGCAGGGCGCGCAGGACGCAGGTCTTGCCGACGCCGGGCTCGCCGACGAGCACGGCGTGGCCGCGCTCGCGACAGGTCTCGACGAGGCGCTCGACGGCGCCCTTGCGCGAGGTGGGCACCCAGAGGTCGGCGTCGCCGATCTCCTTGGTGAAGGGCGCGTCGCGCAGCCCCCAGTGGGTCAGCCAGCGGCTCATCGCGCGCCCCCGTCGTCGGAGCCGGGACCGCGACGCATCATCGCGTCGAGCAGAGCGCCCGGCGGGTCGAAGGAGACGTCGAGGCCGCGCTGCGGCCGGTTGGCCGAGGGGCCGACGCGCTTGCGGCGCGCGTTCTCTTCGGGCTCGACGCGGCAGAGCAGGTAGCGCTCCCCTTCGTGCTCGATCCACGGGTCGGCCGTGACGTCGAGGAGCGTGCGCGCGACGACGACGACGCGACCGGCGAGGAAGCCGGCGCGCGTCTCGAAG
Source organism: Sandaracinaceae bacterium (assembly GCA_019637095.1). Lineage (GTDB taxonomy): Bacteria > Myxococcota_A > Polyangia > Polyangiales > Sandaracinaceae > JACKEC01. Next base: position 1,463 of record JAHBWG010000182.1, read on the forward strand.
GTCGTGCCGCCGACCTCGAGCGTGCCGTCGGTGCGTACGCGGCGCTTGCCGTGGACGCGCAGCGCGGCGCCCAACGCCTCCTCGGTGATCGGCCGCGCGTCGCGGGCCGCGGTCTCGTAGACCTCGGCGGGCGTCTTGCCCATCAGCGAGGCGTGCGGCGCGACGTGGTAGTGCTTGGCGAGGAAGGCGAGCAAGCGGACTTGCACGTCGTGCAGGCTCCCCGGCGTGCCGAGGTGGTGGAGCATACCGTCGCGCAACGTGCGCCAGAAGCGCTCCATCTTGCCGCGCGCTTGCGGGTCCTCGGGCTGCGCGTGGAGCAGGCCGATCTCGAGCCGCGCGCAGAGCGTCGTGAGCACGTCGCCGCGGTAGGTCGGGCCGTTGTCGAGGTAGAGCGCCTCGGGACGGCGTCCGAGCCCGCGCATCGCCTTGACCATCAGGGCGAGCATCTCGACCTCGCGCTCGGTGGTCGCGGCCTGGATCGCCACGACGTAGCGGCTGTGGTCGTCGAGGATCGCGTGGATGCGCAGCGGCACCGTCCGGCCGCCGATGCGCATCGAGGGGCCGTGGCAGACGTCGGCGTGCCAGAGCGCGTCGACGCGGTCGGCCTGCCAGCGCAGGCGCACGGGCCCGCCCGCGGCCTGGATCGAGAGCCGGTCGAGCCCGTGCTGCTCGTAGAGCCGGCGTACCGTCGAGGCGCTGACGGCGCCCTTCGCGAGGCGCCCGTCGAGCTCGAGCGTGCGCACGATGAGCGCCGCGCTCGCGCGCGGGTGCTCGCGACGGATCTCGAGCAACAGCGTGCGCTGCTCCTCGGTCAGCTCGCGCGCGTGGCCCGCGTCGGAGCGCCGACGTGGACGCAGCGCCGCGAGGCCGCCCCGCTTGTAGCCGTAGTACCAGCGCTCGATCGTCGCCTTGGAGTAGCGGCGCGAGACGCGCCGTCCGGGCGGCCGGTGCAGGTGCCGCGACACGTCGCGGATCGCGCCCGCGAGCTCGCCGTGCGTCGTGAAGTGCCGGGTGAGCAGCGGGCCGATCACCTGCGCGCGGAAGATCGCGACCGCTTCGGCGTGGTCCTTGGGCGCGAGCGCGTCGCCCTGTTCGATGAGCAGATCCATCTCGTCTCCTTTCCGCCCCGGCGACGTGCCGCGGCGTGGAGTGGATCGATCGCGTCGAGGCCCGCGAGCGGGTACGCGCTGGAGGTGGTGGACGAATCGGGGGCGGTACTCGTGCTCGCATGGGCATCGCTCATCGTGCGTGGACGAACCGTCCGCCGAAGAAGGCGTCGTGGGGCACCGAGCCCGTCCCGAGCGGCGCGTGCGAGGCGAGCCACGTCGCGACCCGCGCGGCTCGCTCGCGCAGCGTCCCGTCGATCGACGGCGTCCCCGGACCGAAGATCGCGCTCGCCCGCGACGTCCACCGGCGCACCGACGACCACTGCTCGGGGGAGCTCGGACCGCGCGCCCGCGCCGTGCTCGTCGCCTTGCGGGCCTGCGCCGCCGTGGCCCGCGCGTAGCCCCACAGCGCGAGCGCGTGGGCGATCGCAGAGAGCGAGTAGCGCAGCGCGCGCCCCACGCCGCTCGGGACCACGACGAGGATCGCCCCGCAAGCCCGGCAGCGGTAGCGGCGGCTGAGCACCTCGACGTCGACGGGCTCCTCTGCGGGCGCGAGCGGGCCCTCGATCCCGCGGGCTCGCCGGCCGTGGCCGACGACGGTGTACGACCGACCCGGCTCGCGGCTCGCGGCCTCGCACGACACGCACTGCGCCGGGCGAACCGCCTCGCACGAGGGCAGCCGCTGCGCCCAAGACTTGACGTCGATCGCGGAATGGACGATTCGTATGCAGCTTCGCGAGTTTCTTGTCAGGGCAACACCGCGGAGCGAGGCGGGAGAACGGTGCTGCTAACACCGCCCGCCGAACCTCTTCGCCCGGCCCCGTGCCGGCGCTGTCTCCGAGCCGGCGTCCTACGCCGGACGGGGACGTCTACGCGAGAAACCGGCAAGCTCCGCGAGGGTGCTCGGCCCGCGGGACCTCAGGTAGCCTGCGCGTTCTCGGAGGCTCCGACCTCAGGCGCGCTGCGCGCTAACA
>JAHBWG010000183.1 GCA_019637095.1 Sandaracinaceae bacterium
TGTTGCGTTTCGAGCCCAATGACAGTGCTCGTTGCAGCTTCGCTGACAGCCACGGCCTGAAGGGTCGTAGGGCGACGCTCGGCGGTCACGCGAGCACGTAGGGCGTCGCCCCCCCGGGTCGACGAGACCGCCGGGCTCGGGGTCACGCCAGAACTCGCCGGCGGGCGGCGACGACGTCGCTACCCGCGACGACTTTGGCTCCGCGGGTGGCGGCCTCGTCGAGGGCGCCGAGGGCGAGGCGATCGATGGCGCGGAGGTTTCCCTGGGACATCTCGAAGAGGGCCTCGATAGAGCCAGGGTCGAAGGGGGACTGGGGTTGGCCGGCGATGGCGCATCGGTGAGCGAGGTAGTTGGCGGTCTCGTCACGAGAGAGGAGGCGCAGTCGGGCGGTGAAGGCGATGCGCTGGGCGACGTCTTCGAGGGTGGCCTTCTTGAGGAGGGTCTCGAGTCGGGGCTGGCCAGCGAGGACGACGCTGAGGACGAGGCGCGAGTCCCAGTCGAAGTTGGTGAGGATGCGCAAGACGCCGAGGACGTCTGGGCGGATGTCGTGGGCTTCGTCGATGACGAGGACGGGCCGCACGCCGTCGGCGACACCGCTCTGCGCGAAGTCCTCCTGGATGCGGCGGACGAGCATGGGGTAGGAGCCGGCGGAGGTGACGCCCATGGCGGTGGCGACCTCGCGGCAGAGGTCACGCTTGCCGAGGTCGGCGACCTTGACGTAGTGGACGCGGTAGCGGGCTTCGGGGAGGGCGTCGCGTAGGGCGCGGCAGAGCGCGCTCTTGCCGGAGCCGGCGGGGCCGATGATGGCGGCGCTCATGCGGCGTTCGAGGCATGCGAGGAGGCCATGGCGAGCCTGCTCGAAGTGGGAGAGCGAGAGCATCTCGCGGACGGCGACCTCCCGCGTGAACGGGAGCTTGTGCAGGTTGAAGGCGGCGAGGGTGTCCATGGGGCTCATGTGGTTCGGGGTGGGGGTCAGTCGCGGTCGTGGAAGCCACCATCCGAATCGACGATGGGGCCGTGGTCGCGCTCGTAGGCGAGCTGCGCAGCGGTCTTGATGGGCGGGCACTCGTGGGTCTCTTGCGCGCGTCGTTCGCCGCGGCGGGCGCGCGCGTTGGCCGCGAGGTCGACTGGGTGGAGCGTCACGATTCGCCCTTGATGCAAGAGCGAGAGCTCGCCGGTGAAGACGTGCCGCCGGACGTGGACCTTCTGCCGCGCGAGCCCACGTGGGACTTCGTACTGGGCCCCCGCGTACTGGATCACGTGGTCGTTCGAGACGCGCCGCGACTCGGTCACGATGAACGACTCGGCGAGCTCGTCGGCGCTCTTGGGGAAGACCAGCTCGCGGGCGTCGGCGAGCCAGCGCTCGCGTGGCGTCTGTCCTTCGAGCGACTCGTGCGGGGTGTCGTTGTAGCGGTGCTGCAGGAAGTGCCGAAGGCGATGGCGCAGGGCGCGGCAGTCGGGGTTGACGTCGGCGGCGCCGTCGAGGCCGCGGAGCACCTGGCGGCCCGACGTTTGGTTGAAGCGCTCGATCTTTCCGTGCCCCTCGGGGTAGCGCGCCTCGCCGTGGATCAGGGCCACGTTGAGCTGGCGAAAGACCCTCGTGGTGTCGTTCGCGATGAAGCCCGGCCCGCCATCGAGGTACATGGCGCCCATGAAGCCGACACGGGTGAGGACGTCGAAGACGCCTTCGAGAAAGCCCTCTGCGTGCTCGCTCGTGAGCACGTGCACGTCGAGCGCGTAGCGCGTCGCGTCGTCGATGAAGAAGATGGCGACGCGTCGCAGGCGCGCCTTGCCCGCGCGGAAGTACTTGCCGTCCGCGAGGGTCATCATCATCCGGTGGGGGTACGCGAAACGGCGCGTGTCGCCGTCACGCTTGCTCGGGCGTTGTCGTGTCGGAAGCCCCATGCGCACGGCGGCGCGCCAGACGGTCACTCGATCGACGTCGCGAGCGGAGGGGATGACCCCTCGGACCTCGGCGCGCTGGAGGATCTCGGGTATCGACGCGGCGGGGTCGTTCTTCTTCTCGCTGCGGAGGAAGTCGACGAGTCGCTCGGGCAGCACGGCCGAGGTCTCGACGTGTGGGCGCGAAGCCGGCTCGAGGCTCTCGAGCTTGGTCGGCTCGAACGTGGCGAGCCAGCGATAGAGCGTGCGCTCGCTGACCCGACGCGGGCTCCCATCAGGACCGAGATGCACGCGGCCCGCGACGAAGCGCACGGCGGCCGAGCGAGGGCAGCCGCGAAGCTCCTCGACGCGGAGCTCGCTCAGGACGCGGTACCGAAAGAGCGCGGTGGGTGACTGCGCAGCCACGAGTGGGCGTCGAGGGGCCATGGGTCGCACCGTGGTGGCGCCTCGCTCCGCGGGCCCTGCGCGATTTCGTTGAGAGCCATCCGTTCAGTGCAGGGCGCGCCCAGTTCGGTCAGAACGACGGGACGAAACGCGCGCCAGCTACGTCCCAGCGCCGTGGCAGCCCCCAGAGCTCAGCTTCATGGCCGGCCTCCAGCAGGACCCCGTGCCGCTGAGAGGCGAGCACCGCGCTGAGCACGCCGAGCAGCACCTCGCCCCGCTGCCGCCACGAACGCGCCGCACCATACGTCGTCGCAGCCTCGCGCAGAGTCAGCTGCGGCACGTCGAGCGCATGCGCGATCCGCTCTTGCCGGCGTGGCTCGGCGAGCAGCCCGAGCAGCACCGCCGCACGGTGCAAGCGCCGCCCCTGCGTCCGACGTGTCCCTGGTGCTCCGCTACCGGACTCCGGCCAGCGCGCGCCAGCCTCCGCATCCGTGTCAGCGGTTGCGTCCTCTGCCGCTTCGAACAGAGTGCCTGAGAGCGCTGGGGCTCCTTCTTCCGACGTGACCGGTCGCCCCGCTGGATCCACCGGTGCGATGGCCACACGGCCGTATGGGACCTGCCCGGGTGGATAGAGCGTGTGGGAGCGGCCGTGCGTCACGCAGCGGATCACCGCCAGCGGGAACGCCGGCCCCGTCTTCCGCTCCCGCAGGTAGTGCACCGTGACGCGGCAACCCGCCTCGTTACACGGGCAGCAGGTCGGGATCGCCTTCGGCATGAGGACGCCGTCCCGGGCCTCGTACTCGACTTCGATGAACGTCCAGCGTGCATCGGAGCGGTCCTCGCGATAGTTTTCGATTGCCCTGATGGGCCATGCCGCCGGCCTGCCTTCACTTGACGACCGGCATGTTTGCGAAGCTCGGGGCGGCTACCCCGGGCTTCGCGCCTTTAGGGCGCTGGCCTGCCTCCGCGGCGGGTATGACCCACCCTCCCGCTGCCAGCCAGAATGCAACCGGGCTGCGCGATCCGCGTCATTGGGCGCGCGACGTAATA
>JAHBWG010000184.1 GCA_019637095.1 Sandaracinaceae bacterium
CCCAACGATCTCGCGCACTTGCGCCCGCCGAGCGGCGAACCTGGCGCCACCGGCGCGGCGATCGCCGCCGATCCGCGGAGCGAGCGCGCGCGAGGCCGACGGCGCGCGCGCGAGGCCGACGGATCGCCGGCCGACGAATGGCGCGTGTCGGAGCGAGGTGCGCGCGCCCACGCGAGCCTCCACGCGCGCTCGAGGAGGTGGGTCGCTTCGCGCTCAGAACTGGCCGACGAGGGCGACTCGGGTGAGGCCGATCGCGACCTGGAGCCGCGGAGGGCTCGCACATCGGCTGCGGTCGAGGGCGTCGTGCCGTGAGTGGGAGTCGACGTGCAGTCCGATGGCGAGAGGGAGCGCGATGGCTCCGATGCCGCCAACGACCCCCCCGATCGCGCCGAGGAGCTCGAACATCTTCAGATCCCCGGCGCCGTGCGCAGGGGCGCCGGTCAGCACCATGACGAGCGCCGCGACCTCGAGGATCGCGCCGACGCCGAGGGCGATGGCGGCCGTCACGTAGAGGCCGCTGGCGACGCTCGCCTCGCGTTGGATGGAGAAGCGCTCGTCGTCGCCGAGCAGGTGGGGCGTGACGGGCTCCGACGGGGTCGTGAGCTCGAGGCCCTGGCCGAGCTGCGCGGAGGCAGTCGGGTGCGCGCCGAAGAGGGCGATGGCGATGGCGACGATCGGGATCACTGTCGGGCGGTCGGTGGGAGTCATGGCGCGCAACGTACGGGAGGCGGTCCACGCCTCGTCCGCGGCGCGACGACTGGCGAGCCGGCGGTGACGAGCGGTGGCTCGACGCGGACGAGCGGTTCGAGCCGCGGCGACGATCGTGACGGGCTCGCGCCAGACGAGCGGCGGCTCGACGCGGACGAGCGGTTCGAGGCACGACGGCGAACGGCGCGCTTCAGCCGAAGCAGGCGCCGCGGCCTCGGTAGGTCGGCTCGCGCGCCTCGAGGCGCCCGCTTCGGACGAGGAGGTACTCGTCGAAGCGCTCCGCGAGCTCGCCGGCCTTCGCGTGGCGGAAGACCACGGGGTCGCCGACCGCGAGCCCGACGCCGCTCGCATCACGCAAGGGAGTTTGCACCTCGCCCGCGCCCTCCATGGCGACGTAGGAGAGGCCGCGGGGCAGCCACGGGATCGGGAGGCGGTCCCAGCCGGGCTCTCCGCTCGCGACGTACCCGCCGCCGAAGCAGGTGACCACGCCGGGCGCGGGGAGGCGACAGACCTCGAGCGCGAAGAACGCGGCGGGCTCGAGCGACTGGCCGACGTAGTAGTCGAAGAGGTGCGAGCACAAGAAGCCGGAGCCGGCGGTGACCTCGGTGACGCACGCCTCTCGGGTGGTCGTGGCGAGGCTGCCGGTGCCGCCACCGTTCACGACGATCGGATCGACGCCCTCGCGCCGCAGCGCCTCGACCGCCTCGGCGCGCACGGCGGCGATCTCGGGGACGCTGAGGCGCTTGAGGACGCGGCGCATCGGGTTGAGCGCGGGGCTGAACGGGGTGGCGTCCGGGAGGCCGGCGACGTGGGCCTCGTAGCCCATGAGGCCCACGACGCGCACGCCGTCGATCCGCGCGGCCTGACGCGCGAGCCACGCGACGTCCTCGGGGCGGCGGAGCGGGCTGCGCAGGACACCGAGGTGGAGCCGCCCGCCGAGCGGCTGGTAGGCGACGTCGAGCTCGAGCAGGACGTCGAGCACGACGCCCGCCGCACGCGCCGCCTGCGCGTACGCACGCAGCTGCGCGACGCCGTCCGCCATGAGGCGGATGGTCTTGCCGCGCGCGACGTGCGCGGCGACGTCCGCGAGCCCGCGCGTGCTCGGGTAGGCGACGAGGAGGTCGTCGAGCCCCTCGCCCGCGAGGAACGCCGCTTCGCGCGGCGAGTAGCACATGAGGCCGCGGAACGCGTCGCCGCCGCCCTCGAGGATGCGGCGCAAGAGCCCGACGTGACGGACCGACTTGGACGCGACCCGCAGGGTCTTGCCGCTACCTCGAACGGCGGCGCGGATCGCAGCGACGTTGCGGTCGAGCGCGTCGAGGTCGACGAGCGCGGCAGGGAGCGGGGCGCCCTCGAGCAGGCGCGCGAAGTCCGACCAGGCGAGCGGCACCGGCCGAGCATGGCACGAGGTGCGCCGCGGCGTCGCTCGTCCCGCGCGCAGCGCAAGAATGTTTGCGATGCTACGGAGCGTGCTCGGCGATCCCATTGAAATGTCTTCGGCGCGCGCGCACCCTCGGCGCGTCTTGCCTCGGACGCTGGCGCTCGCCCTCGCGGCGCTCTGGATCGGGTGCGCGCGCCCGCGCGGGCACGAACTGTTCGTGCACGGCGCGCCGCTCCACGCCGCGGACGCGATCGTGGTGCTCGGCAACCGCCCGCCGACCACGGCGGGCGGGGAGGTCGCGCCCGAGACCGACCGGCGCGTGCGCCGCGGGGTGGCGCTCCACCGCGAAGGCCTCGCGCCTTGGCTCGTGCTGGTCGGCGCGCGAGACGAGGAGCCGGTGATGGTCGCGCACGCCGAGCGGCTCGGCGTCTCGCGCGAGGCGATCCTCTCGGACGGGCACTCGTGGGACACCGCCAACAACGCGCGCGAGGCGCTCGCGCTCTTGCGCGCACGCGGGCTCGGGACGCGCGTGATCGTGGTGAGCTCGCCCTATCACCTGCGCCGCGCGCGACGGCTGTTCGAGTGCGCGGGCGCCGTCGTGCAGGTGGCCGCGACGCCCATCCCCGACGACCCGCTCTGGCAGGCGTCGATGGCGGCGTACGAGTACGCGGCCGGCGTCGCCGCGCACTTCGCGGACCCGTGCGGCCGGGTCAGCGGATCTCGAAGCGGATCGGGACCGGGAGCTCCCGCCCATCGTCCCACGGGACGCCCTCGGGCGGCGCCGGGAGCGACGCGACCGAGGTGACGGAAGCGAGCGCGGCGTCGTCGAGGACGCCGTGGCCGCTCGAGCGCGCCATGCGCACGGAGAGCACGCGGCCGTCGGCGGCGACGCGCAGATGCAGGACCACGACACCCTCGAGGTGCTCGCGGCGCGCGACCAGCGGGTAGCCGACGCGGCCGGTGAGCGAGCCCGAGAGGCCGCGGATGTAGGCCATCACGCGCGCTCGCAGCTCCGCCCGGCTCGGGCCGGTGCGCGCGGGCTCGAGCGCGACCTGCGGCGCCGCCGTGGCGAGGCCGGTGCCGGTGCCTCCGCGTTGGCCGCCGAGTGAGCCGCCCTCTTCACCAGGGTCGGTCGCCCAGTCGGCGCCGCCGGCTGCCCCCGCGGCGGCGGTCAGCAC
>JAHBWG010000185.1 GCA_019637095.1 Sandaracinaceae bacterium
CGGTCCGCCGCGCCGAGCTCGAGCACGGCCGCTGGGGCGTGGACTTCGAGCGCGACGCGCTCGGCCTCGAGGTCGCGCGTCGCCTCGCCGGCGGCGTCGTCTCGCGCTGGGACCGCGACGCGGTGGGCCGCCCGCTGCGGCGCACGTTCTGTAAGCTCGCGACGGCCGGGGGGTGGAAGTGGCATCGACGATGATCGGGGCGATACTCGTCGTGTCGGCGCTGTGGGTGACCGCACCCGCGCGCGCGGAACCCAAGCCGATCAGCGACCGGTGGGCCATGGAGCAGCCGGAGGATGGTGACTGCCACTGGCCTTACATCGCCGACAGCGGGTTCGTGTTCGGCACCGGCGGTGCTCCCCTCTTCGAGCTCGCCGAGACGGGGAAGCGCCGGGCCCATCGCCGTCGATCCGCCGCCCGAGCCCGTCGCTCATTACGCGCCGTGCGTACCCGAGCGGGACGAGCGAGCTCCCCGGGTGTGGTGGCTGACTTGCGCGCAAGGACGAGGTCTCCACGCCTTCGTGGCGCACGATGACGGGCTCTACTTTCACGTCATGGCCCGGCGGGATACCGCCGCGGCCCGTGAGATGGTGCGGTCGCTGCGTCCACGGCAGACCGATCCTCCCGGAACGGCGACAGCGACGCTGGGCGTCCGACCTTGGCTCGTGCTCCACCCCGAGCCCGACCGGCCGTTGGCGCGGGTCTCGGCGCTTCGGTCACTCGACGCCATCGATACGGTGACGGAGCTGGCCGCTCCCGGCGCACAGCGCGTCACGGTGACGCACGTCTACATTCATACGGAGTGGCGTGCGAGGCGGAAGGGGACCTTCTGGCGCAAGGTGCAGGTCCTCGGGAAGCCGGTCCTCGCGCTCCGAGCCGACGAGGAGACTGTCGTGCTCGCGTTCGGCCGCCCCTCCGCGGAGCGCAGCCTCCTCTTCATCTGGGGTCGCACCCCCGATGATCTCGAGCGCGGGGTTCGCTTGATCGAGGGCGCTACGGCGGACTCGGGCCCGTCCTTCGTAGGCAGCATGGGGGAGCCGACGTACCGGCGAGGACCCAAGGCCGCGGGTGGACGTCACTCGTCCTTCGTATCTCTTCTCTTCTCGTGGCTCTGCGCGGCTTCGTGCATCGCGCTTCTGGGCGGCCTGGCGCTCTGGCGGATGGGAAGCCAGCGGCGTGTTGCAGCGGCCACCGGCGCCTCGACTCGATCTCGGGCACGATAGGCGAGTCGCGATGAGCGACGACACGAGCCCCGTCGCTGGCGCGTTGCCAGGATCCCGAGTGAACGGCTACGAGCCGCGAGCGCTTCGCCTACTCGATCGTTCGCAAGGCGTCGGAGGTCGCGAGCGCCGCCGGGGTGACGAGCAGGCCGTCGGGATCGGGCAAGCGACCCAGGCGCTGTCGTGCCAGCCGACGAGCGCGTGGGCCGAGAGAGAGGTCCGCCCAGCGCTGCGGCTCGACGAGACGGACGCCGGCGCCGCGCTCGAAGAGCAAGAAGACGAGCTCCGAGCAGTAGAGCCGCGCCTCGCCCCACTCGAATCGCGCGTCATACGGTCGACCCACCCACGCGTCACCGAGCGCGCTCATCCTGCGGAGCGCGTCCGTATCGAGCGGGGCTCGAGGCCGCCGCACGAGCACTCGCCCACCCACCCCGCGTCGTCGCCACGTCTCGAACGGCGTCCAGCGCACGGGCGAGACCGCTTCGAGCACGACGCGCTCGCCTCGCCGCTCGAGGACGACGCCCACGTGCGTCCACTCCGAGCGCGTCACCTCGGCGATCACCTGCGCCTGGCGGGACCGCGAGCGCTGGAAGACCACATCGCCCGGCTCCACGTCGGCGCGCGCGCTCGCGCTCATGCACAGGAGGCCGACGAGCACGAGCCGGAGACGCATCCCGCGAGTCTGGCCCCGCTCCGCGGCGCGGTCGAGGGAGGCGTGGTCGAGGAGGCGTCGTGGCGTTCTCGAGGCGCCGGCGGCGCTCACCCGATCGGCTCGCGTCGCGCCAGCCACTGTGCGGGGATGCCCGCGGCGCCGACGGCGCCGGCGACGATGCCGCCGACGATCGCGCAGGTGGTGTCGCAGTCGCCGAAGCCCGCGACCGTGGCCCACATCGCCTCGCTGAAGTCGTCGAGGTGGCGAGCGGCGCACCAGAGACAGAAGGCGACCGTGTCCTGCGACAGCACGCTGGCGCCGGTGCCGAGCGCGGCGGCCGCCGCGGCGATGGGGCTGTCGGTGGCGAACTCTGCGGCCACGGCGATGCGCTCGCGGGTCTCGCTCCGGGGGGTGTGATCGAGGACCACCTCGAACAGCGGCGCAGCGCGCTCGCCACACGCCCAGGCGGCGGCGAGCGCCACGGCGATCCCGCCGGCGATGCCCTCGGGGTGAGCGTGGGTGACCTCGGCCGACGCGCGCGCCTCGGCCACCACGCGATCCCAGCCGAGGTCGGCGGCGTAGGCGCCGAGCGGTGCGACCCGCATGGCCGCGCCGTTGCCCATCGAGCCGCCCGGGAAGAGCGCCGCCGAGAGATCGCGCCACGGCTCGCCGAGCGTGACGCGATGCAGCAGCCGGAACGCGCCGCCTCCATAGCCGCGGCCAGGCTGGCGCGCCCAGCGGCGAGCGAACGTCGCGGCCAGCGCGTCCTGATCGATGGTCCGGTGGGTCTCGAGGACCTCGACCAGGTCCAGGGCCATCGCGGTGTCGTCGGTCCAGCACCACGGCCCGGGCGGGAGAGCTCGTGCCGCCACTCGCTCCCGGGCGTCGCGGTCGCCGTGGATGAACCGTTCGCCGAAGGCATCACCCACCGACAGTCCGTCGAGCGCCAGGCGAGCCCGGGCGAGCCGGACGGGATGGTGGTCCGTGCTCACGTCGCGCCAGCATACCACCCGGCGCTGGCAAGGGTGCCGACCTCGCTGGCCTGCCGCGCACCGGGCTCACCGGGTTCAGGCGCGCCGTCGGCGAGCACGGCATCCCGGTCATCGACGACTCGCGGATCCCCGACCGCCGCGCACCGCGAGCAGCGAGCAGTCGCACGCGAGACGCCGAGACGTTTCCGCGGAAACGCGCGTACCGTCGTCGACGGAGGCCGACCACGGCGAGTCACCGGACGCCGCGTCGTCTGCAGCGGCCGAGCTCGCCGGCCTGCCGCGCGCCGAGCTCGCGGGCGCGCGCGACGGCCGACCGCTCGCGATCAATGCAGGAGGGAGCCCGTCGAGCGCTCGG
>JAHBWG010000186.1 GCA_019637095.1 Sandaracinaceae bacterium
CCTCGTCCCTCCGCGTCAGGGGCAGCGGCTGCCGGCGCGCGTCGGGTCGTCGGGCGCGCAGTCGATCTCGTCCGGCGAGCCGTCGTCGTCGCGGTCGGGGCCTGGATCGACGACCTCGAAGGCGCCCCCCGCGGCGCGGAACGCGAAGACGAACACGTCCTCGTCCTCGAGCACGACCTCGACGTAGTAGGTGCGCGCCGGGAAGTGCGCGAGCGCGAGCGGGCCGAACGCGCCGTCGGCGCCGCTCGTCGCCTCGAGGCGGGTGGGCAGGCCCACCGCGGCGGGGTCGCGCTCCATCGTGACGCGCACGTTCGCGCCGGGCGGCTCGATCGCGCCGGGCTCGCCGCGCACGGTGAGCGTTCCGTCGCCGACCTCGCCGGTCTCGAAGCGGTCCGGGTGCGCGTTCGGCGGCGTCGGCAGCGGCGTCGCGACGCAGCCGTACGACGAGAGGAGCGCGGCGAGCCCGAGCCCCGCGATCCAGCCGAGCGCGCGCCTCGTCGACGAGGGGCGGTCGAGGCGGGATGCGCGGGGCGCGAGGCGGCTCGTCATGGCGTGGCGCGTACGGTGTAGCAGACGGCGGCTCACTCGCCGTCGACGCAGCCGCAGCCGCACTCGTCGCTGAACAGGCGCTGGCCGGTCTCGCACCGGAAGAGGATCGCCGTGCACGCGCCGGGGTCGCGGTAGCTGTCGTTCACGTAGTGGACGGACGGGTCGGCCGGATCGGGGCACGCGACGGGGTCACAGCCGCAGCCGCACCCGCTCGGGTCGATGAACTGCACGGTGCCGGCGGGGCAGGTCCACGCGTCGGCGGTGAAGCACGAGTGGTAGTACACGCCGGGCCGGCCGGGGTCGGGGCAGACCGCCGGCGCGCTGGGCACGCAACCGCAGCCGCAGCCGGCGGGATCGGCGAAGGGCACCGAGCCGTCCGGGCAATCGAGGATGTCCGTCGTGAGGCACGAGTGGTAGGTCACGCCCTCGGCCTCGGGGCTGGGGCAGCCGGGCGGAGCATCGTCGATGCAGCCGCAGCCGCACGCGTCGCTGAAGAGCGTCTGCCCCTCGGCGCACGCGCCCCAGTCGACGCGCGCGCAGAGGCTCGGGTCCTCGGCGCTGGTCCCGTGGTAGTGGACGCGCGGGTCGGTCGGGTCCGGGCACTCGCGCGGCGGCAGGTCGATGCAGCCGCAGCCGCACTCGTCGCTGAACAGGCGCTGGTCCTCCTCGCAGCCGAAGAGGATCGGCAAGCAGACGCGCGGATCCTCGTGGCTGTCGAGGATGTAGTGCACGCGCGGGTCGGTCGGGTCGGGGCACTCGCGCGGCGGCAGATCGATGCAGCCGCAGCCGCACTCGTCGCTGAACGGGCGCTGGTCCTCGCGGCACGTGAACAGGATCGCGAGGCACGCGCTCGGATCGGCGTCGCTGCCTGCGACGTAGTGCACCGAGGGGTCGGTCGGGTCCGGGCACGCGACGGGCTCGCAGCCGCAGCCGCACCCGCTCGGGTCGATGAACTGCGCGGTGCCGGCCGGGCACGTCCACGCGTCGGTCGTCACGCACGAGCGGTAGTCGACGTCGGGATCGCTCGGGTCGGGGCAGCGCTCCTCGGGCTCGGGCGCGCCGCTCGGGTGGGAGGACACGCAGCCGCCGAGCGAGGCGGCCGCGACGAGGAAGAAGCTGAGGAAGCGGGTCGAGTGCATGGCGTCGGTCTCCTGTGCGCCTCCACTCCGCAAGGCCGATGCCACCGCGAGCGGTGCGCAGATGCCTCGAAATCACGGTGATTCCTGTCCGTCGGCCGGGCTGTACCGTATTGCGTTACACCTTACTGTAACGTTAACATTACAGCGCATGGACGCGTGGGCCTGGCTCGAGCGCCGCGTGCGGCGCGGCGACGCGCTCGGGCCGGGCGTGCACCGCTCGCACGACCGGCTCCGCGGCGAGCCGGTCGTCCTCAAGGAGGCGCGCGCGCCGCGCGCGATCGCCGCGCTGCGGCGCGAGGTCGCGGAGGCGAGCCGCGGTCACCCGGCGCTGCGGCGCGTGATCGGCTTCGCGCACGAGGCCGACCGAGCGGCGCTCGCGCTCGAGCACGTCGAGGGCGTCGAGCTCACCGCGCACCTGTCGCGCGCGCCCGAGGACGCGCTGACGCTCGCGCGCCAGCTCCTCTCTCTCCTCGTGCACCTGCACCACCACGACCTCGTGCACGGCGACCTCAAGCCGGCGAACGTGCTGGTCGAGCGCACGGCCGGCGGACCGCGCGCGCGCGTGATCGACCTCGGCCTCGCGACACGGATCGGCGCGCCGCTCGAGGGCGGCACGCCCGGCTTCCTCGCGCCCGAGGCGCTGCGCGGCGCGCCGGCGTCCGTCGCGAGCGATCTCTACGCGCTCGGCCAGACGCTCGCGCGCGCGGTGCGCGCGCCGCCGCCCGCGCTCGCCGCGCTGATCGACGCGTGCACCGCGAGCGCGCCGGACGCGCGCCCCGCCTCGGCCGACGGAGCGCTCGCGCGGATCGGCGCCCTGCCGCTGCCGCTGGACCGCGAGGGCGTGCTCCCGCGCCAGGGCGACGACGCGCCGCTCGGCGCGCTGCGCGCGGCGGCGGCGGCGCGTGACGGTCACAGCGTCGTCGTCTACGCGGCGCCGCACGGCGGGCGGACCCGGCTCTGCGCCGACGCGGTGCGCGACGCGATGCGCGCCGCCCGGCCGATCGCCGACGTGCGCTTCGCGGGCGGCGCGGACCCGCTCGGCGCGCTCGCCGCCGTGCTCGAGGTGCCGCCGCTCGAGCCGCTGCGACGCGCCGCGATGACCGGCGCGCGCGCGGCCGAGCTCGGCCTCGTGGTCACCGTGGACGACGCGGACCACGCCGGGCCCGCCGCGCGCGAGGCCCTCGTCACGTTCGCCCGCGCGCTCGCGGAGCGGAGGTGCGGCGCGCTCGCCGTCGTCGGCGCGGACGCGGCGCTCGGCGCGGCGCTCGTCGCCGTCGGCGCGCACGCGCTCACGCTCGC
>JAHBWG010000187.1 GCA_019637095.1 Sandaracinaceae bacterium
CGTCTACTTCTGGGACAGCGACACCACCGAGCGCGAGACCGACGACGTCGACGCGGTCCACGAGCACTACCACCTCGGCACGCGGCTCGGCAGCGTCACGCTCGAGGTTGACGGCTCGGGCGCGCTCCTCGCGTACGAGGAGTACTTCCCGTACGGAAGGACCGCGTTCTTGGCCGGCGACGCGGTCATTCGGATCCAGTTCCGGACGAGGAGGTTCGTCGGCAAGGAGCAGGACGACGCGACGGGGTTCTACGCGTTCCAGTACCGCTACTACGCGCCGTTCATTGGGAACTGGGTGAGTCCGGACCCAGCGGGGGAGGTCGATGGGCCGAACCGGTATTGGTACGCGCGGAACAACCCGGTCACGCTCGTCGACGAGCTCGGCCTGTGGAGCATCGGCGGGAGCCTCGAGACACCGTTCGGGTCGGTGAGCTGGGGCGTGAGCCCGGCCGGCGTGTCCGTTCAGGCCGAAGCGGGCGGGGCGTCCCTCGCGGGGCAGGCGGGGCCCGAGGGTGTGCGCGTCCAGGCGCAGACCGGAGCCGGGGCCGTCGATGCGCAGGCGGGTGCCGAAGGTGCACGCGTAGAAGCCCGGGCACCGCAGGGCTCCGCGCATCTGGCGGTCGACTCGGGGAGCGTCGAGGGGAGCGTGCAGACCCCCGAGGTTCGGGCACGCGTCCGGATCTCCCGTCGAGAAGGGGTCGAGGCCGCAGTCGAAAGGCCCCAAGGCGGTGCGTCGCCCGCAGCGTCCGGAGTCCAGCCGAGCGCCGAGCGTCCGCTCCTGGTTGGGCCGCAGGAAGGTGAGTCAGAGCGCTCCCCGGAGTCGGAGAGCCGGTCCCGGGGTGGTCGACCCCAAGCGGCACCCCTGCCGCCGCCGACGCCGCAGCCCGAGCCAAGCACCGCCCCGGATGCTGGGCCGCCCGCGGCACAACAAGCGGAAGCTCCGGCTCCCGCGACCGCTCGGGTTCAGCCGGATCCGCAGCCGAACGACCCGGCAGCCTCGCGAACGACCTCGGTCGGCGTGGTCGATCGACAGGGAAGGATTCAGTCGGGTGAGATCCCACGATTCAACGACAGAGAGCTGGACCGTCTAGCCCTAGACATCGTCGCTGAGAACAACGCCAACAACGCGGCTCACCACGCAACTGGCCGAGCTCTGCTGACCGGGCTAACTGGTGGCCTCTCCGAGACGATTGTTGGTCTACCCGAGGCGTACTCGAGCATTCGAGAGCAAGTGCGTAGGGGAGATGTGTTCGGGCTCGCGCGACGAGCGGTAGCGCTCAGGCCCGATCCCGGAGGGACTCTGGTCGATACGGCGGTGGGTCTCGCTTCCGCCTTCATGCCGTGGGCGTCCTCTATAGCCCACGAGTGGTTCCGGACGAGTCGCGGTGGGTTGGACATCAGCCGGCTGGGCGAGAGCCGGGCAGACACGCCCGAGGGGCGTGCACAGCAGGACGCTGAGCGTGGGAGGACCGAGTCAGCGCCCGCCCAGGTGCTCGCCCAGAGTGCCGGGGGCGCGGCACTCGGCGCCTTCGTGCCGCCGCAGGGGCCTGCCCTCCCCACACCGACGGCCACGCCGCGTGGTGGAGGCCTCCGTCCCCGAGCGCGCCGCGCTGGCGGGGGCCGTCGAGGCCCGATTCTTGCGGATACCGACGTAATCATTCACGCTATGGACCGAGGCCATGCGGGGGCCCTGGCGGAGATTCGCGCCGGTGTCACCTATATCACCCCCAATACGTACAGGGAGCTCTTGAACGTCAACCGGACGGGTCAGCGCAGTCGCATTCGGCAATGGCTGCGGGTGGAGGGAATCCGGGTATATGGAGGTCCGCGTGCGGGACGAGTAGCAGGGACTCCGGACTTCCAGACTGTATTCAGGGGTACACGACGCGCTGGACATTCACGCGCTGACGCCACCTTGGGTGCATTCGCCAGAGCAACGGGGATCGAGGCCGTTACCTTGGAAGGGCGGTTGTGGCGCTACTATCACCTCACGCGGAGCGCGTGGGGCGTACCGATACGAAGGCTCATACGCTAACCATTGCTGGGCTAACCTAATAGCCTTGCTAGGGCTAATCACGATAATGGCAGTTCACAACTATCTCATCACCCAGATCACGTGCCCCCATTGCGGGACCACGAGCGAGGCTACCGTCGAGACGTTCTTCGGGGCCATTTGCCTACACGACTACCGCCTAGGCGACAAAGTCGATTGGGTAGCCAGAAAGGCGATGCAAAATGGGGGGCGCCCCCCCGGAGGAGATTTGGACGGTGAGGGATATAGTGTTTGTGATGCATGTGGAAAAGACTACTTCTTAATCATCGAGATTCGACATGATGAGATCACTTCGGCCCGAGTTGATGAGGCTAGACCGGGGTACGTGTCGTGATCTCGGCCCGTGGTCGCAATGTAACAACTCGCCTGATCCCGTAGTGACGCGCCGCCGAAGATCGAGCACGCGCACGCACGCGCGCGACAGCCCACCCGGTCGTGGACCGGGCGAGCGCCACCTCAGTGACGCGGTGCTGGAGATCGGGCGCGCGCCCGCGGACCTCGCAGCGCGCGAGCGCGAGGGGCCCACGGCGCGGCGAGCGGCTCGGGCAGCAGCGTCTCGCCGCGAGCGCCGAGCGCCGCCACGGGCGAGCCGCGGCGGCACCGAGGACCGGACGGCGCCCGACCCCGGTGCGCAGCGATCCGACCCAGGGTCGTGGTCAACGAAGATTGCGATTGCTACAGGCGGTCCAGCTCGACCCCGGCGCCAACCGGCCTCGCGGCCTCTCGCGCCCCGGTTGGGCGCGCTCCGCACGCCCTCGGCGGCCGCCCTGGCGCTGCCA
>JAHBWG010000188.1 GCA_019637095.1 Sandaracinaceae bacterium
CGCGCGTCCTCGCCCGGTGCGCGTCGAGGAGCCCCGCCCGCAGGCGCAGCCCGCGCCCGCGCCGGCCCCGGCGCGGGGCGCCGCCGGCTTCGGCACCCTCACGATCAACACGGTCCCTTGGGCGCGCGTCTTCATCGACGGGCGCGACACCGGCCGCAACACGCCCGTCCGCGATCTGCGCGTCCCCGCGGGACCGCACACGATCGGGCTGCGCACCAACGACGGAACGATGCACACCGTGCAGGTCAACGTGCAGGCGGGTGGCACCGAGCGGATCGTCCGCCAGCTCTGAGTCTTCGGAGGGGCACGCCACGTCACGCGACGCCGTCTCGCGATCGTCGACGTGATCGTGATCGTCGATCGTGATCGTTGACGTGCTCGTGATCGTCGAGAGTCGGGACCCCTCACTCCTCGAGGCGTCGAGGGGGCTCGTCGTCGTCGGTGGTGGCGGGGCCGTCGCGCTCGTCGTCGTCGCCGCCGAGCAGGCGATCGAGCGCGCCCGGTCCCGTCAGATCGGCCTTGGCGCGCTGCACGTCACGCGCGGCGCCCACCACCTTGCGCAGCATCGCCGGCCCGGCGATAAGCGAGATGGCGCCCGCGATGATCAGCAACTCGAACCATCCGAGCCCGAACAAAGAGACCTCCTCCTCGGTAGAGGATCCCACGGTGGCCGGACACCGCAAGGCGCCGGCGCCCTCGACGGGCCTGCGCGAGGGGGCGCGCGCGAGCGACACGCAGGGGCGCGAGACGTTCGGCGCGCGCGGCGCGACGGTCCCGCTCGACGCGCTGCCGCGCCTGGCGATCGGCCGGGACGGCGCGACGGGAGACTTCACGGTGCTCGACGTCATCGGCGAGGGCGGCATGGGCACGGTCTACCTCGCGGAGCAAGGCGTCTTGCAGCGTCCGGTCGCGCTCAAGGTGCTCGCCGGAGGCGCGCGGGACTCCAGCTCCGCGATCCGCCTCTTGCGCGAGGCGTGCGTGAACGGGCGGCTCGAGCACCCCGGGATCGTCCCGGTGCACGGCGTCGGGGTGGACGCGGAGCTCGGCCCGGTGGTCGTCATGAAGCGGGTGCGCGGGCGCACGTGGCACCAGCTGCTCTCGGCGCTCGACCGGCGCGACGACGCCGCGCTCGCCGCGCAGATCGAGACGCTCCTGCGCGTGTGCGACGCGCTCGACTACGCGCACGCGGAGGGCGTGTTCCATCGCGACCTCAAGCCTTCGAACGTGATGGTCGGCGACTTCGGCGAGGTCTACCTGCTCGACTGGGGCGTGGCGCTCGACCGCCGCGCGCCCGACGACGAGCCCTGCCTCGTCGGGACGCCCGCGTACATGGCGCCCGAGATGACGGACGGCGACGCCGACGCGGTCGGCCCGCACACCGACGTCTACCTGCTCGGCGCCACGCTGTTCGAGATCTTGTTCGCCAAGCCGCCGCACGGCCGAGGCTCCGCAGGGCCCGCGCTGCTCGCCGCCGCGGAGAACCGCATCGACTGGCCCGACGCGCCCGAGGTGCCCGAGGAGCTCGTCGCGATCTGTCGCCGCGCGTGCGCGACGGACCCGGCGGCGCGCTTCGAGTCCGTCGCGGCGTTCCGCGCGGCGTTGCGTGCCTTCCTCGATCACCGGGCGTCGAACCGCGTCGCGGCCAACGCCCGCGCCGCGCTCGACGACGTGCGCGCGGCGCTCGAGGGCGAGGCGCCGCCGTACGGGGCGCTCCTCGACCGGCTCGAGGGCGTGCGCTACGGCCTACGCGCCGCGCTCGACCTGTGGCCCGAGAGCCCGAGCGCCCGCGAGGGGCTGCGCCTCGCGGTCGAGCCGCTCGTGCGCTGTCACCTGGAGCTCGGCGATCTGCCCGCCGCGCGGCGGCTCGCGGCCGGCGCCGAGGCCCTCCCGCCCGCGCTCCTCGACCGGCTCGACGCGCTCGAGCGCGCGCGCGCGGACGAGGGGCGTGCCCGCGCGCAGCTCGACGCGCTCGCCCGCGAGCGGGACGTTGGCGCCGGCGCGAGGGAGCGCGCCCGCCTCGCGCTCGGCGTCGTCGCCGCGCTGGCGATCGTGATCGTGATCACGTTCGGCTACCGGCGCGGCGCGGAGCCGTCGAGCGCGCCGTTCCTGCTCGCGATGGTCGGGATCGCCGGCGCGATCCTCGCGGGCGCCATCGCCGCCTTCCGCCGGCGGCTCTTCGCGACCTACGCGAACCGGCAGACGGTCTTCGGCATCTCGAGCGCCTTCCTGCTCGTCGCCACCAACCGCGCGCTCGGGTGGCTCGCCGACGTGCCGCCGACCGGGATCGTGCAGAACGACCTCCTGCTCATCGCGGCGGCGATGTTCGCGCTGACCGGCGTGCACCGGGGCTTCGCGGCGACCGGCGCGCTCGGGCTCGCCGCCGCCGTCGGCGTGGTCCTCGCGCCCGAGTGGGCCCGCGTGCTCATCAACGCGTACCCGATCGCGGCGGCGTACCTCACCTACGTGATCTGGCAGCACCTCGCGACGAGCGATCAGGTGCTCGTCGATCGCGCGGCGCGGGATTGAGGATCAAGGCGGGCTGCCCCAGTCGGGCTCGAGCGGGCCGTCGACGGGGCCGACGCGGGGGCGCTCGGGCGCGCGCTCCACGGTCGGGGTCGGCAGCGGCGCGCTGCGGCGCCGGCCTCGAGGCTCGGGGGCGGGCGCGGGCTCGGGGGGCGCGTCGTCGGCGCTG
>JAHBWG010000189.1 GCA_019637095.1 Sandaracinaceae bacterium
CTTCCCCCGGGGCGGCGCGCGTTCACCCCCCGGCCAGTCGACGGTGATGGACCCAACCCTCTACTGTCAGCAGTTCTGCCTGAACGAGGCCGAGCCGATCTTCGCGGGAGACCCAACGACCGGGCGGGTCGCGGACGGCACGACGCCCCACTACCTCGGCCCCGGCACCTGTGGCGGCGATGATGATTCTGCCCCGTGGTACGCGCCGTCCGTCCCGCCCGAGGCCGTCTGGATCGGTCGCCTCGTGCCCGAGCTGTCGCTGATCGACATGGACATCGAGGGTGTTGGCGTAGCCAGCGTCAACCCGAGCCGGGGTCAGTTCGCGATCTCCGGGGCCACCTGCGACGGCACCGTAGAGTGCACGATGTTCGTGCAGGACTTCGAGATCGTGATGCCGGACTTCGAGCTCGGCGACCGCACGGCGCGCCGCGTCGTCATGCGGAGCGGTGAGATCGACGACCCGTCCGGGGTTGAGGCGGTCTACACACCGTCCCCGGAGCAGCGCTGGGTCCTCGGGGCGGGCGGCGTGCTCCCCCTCGACATCACGGGCTTGCTCGATGACGACCCGGAACACGCGGGTCTAGAGGCGAACTGGGGCGGGATGCTGGGCGACGTGGGCCCTGAGGGCTCGATCGCCATCCAGCGCGGTGACGCGGAGAAGTTCATCCGGCTCGTCGGTCAGGTGAGCCGTCGGCCGCCCGGGGAGGACGAGGGCCCGCTGGTGACGGTGGACTTCGACGTCTACTTCCGCTTCTTCGCCGGTCCGCCCGTGGGCCTGATGGCCGCGTACCCGTCCCCGTCGGACAGCACGGAGGTGATCCTCGACGGGCGCGAGACGTGGGACCAGCTCGGTGGCGGTCCGGTGACATACGTGTGGTTCGCCATCGACGCGCAGACGAGCCCCGACCCAAGCCGCCCCACGAGGCAGATCATCGCGCGCGGCAAGCGCGCGTCGATCCCGCACGCCTACTACCAGGCGCTGTTGCTCGACAACTACCGCATCTGCCTCTGGGTGGAGGACGCGGACGGGATCTCCACGCTCCGCTGCGGGGACGGGCAGCTCGGCAACCCCCCGCAGGGGCCGCCCCCCGGCTGCGCCGACGTGGGCCTCACGCCGACGGACACCCGACACTTCGGGCGGCTCCTGGACCAGGTCGGTTGGACCGAGTACGTCAACACCTATCCGGGCCAGCTGACGTTGGTCGTGCCCACCGATGACATGATCGAGGCGCTGCCCTCCGGCTACCGCGCACAGCTCTTCACGAACCAGGCGGTCGCGCGGACCTACCTGAGCCGGTTCATCCTCACCGACAGGGTGGCGACGTTCGCCGAGGTGGCGAGGCTCCGGTTCCCACCCGGGCCGCCGCGGCCTCTGGTCCCGTTGTGGCCCGATCGGGGCTGCGGCGACGGCAGCCTGGTCCACGTCGTGACGCGGTGAGCCCGTGAGGACGAAGTCGCTCGTCGCGCTGTTGGCGTGCGGGGCCGTGGCGGGGTGCTACTCCCGCCACGCCCCCGGCGACGCGCCGCGCGACGGCGGCGAGCTCGAGATCGACGCGAGCGACGTGTGCGCCCCGCTCTTCGCCTGCGATGGCACGCCGGAGGATTGCGCGGAGGCGTTCGCCCGGGGCTGCGCCTGCGGCGATCCACCGCGGCACCACCTGGCCCGCGTCGAGTCGCGTCTTCCGGGCTCCGCCCTCCGGCCGGACCTCTTCTGGACCGGCGCGCACCTCGTCTCGAACGTGCGCGTCGGGCGAAGCGATGGCCGCATGATCACCTACCGCATCGACGTCCGCGACGCGAGCGGCGCCACGTCTCGGTGGCGCGGTCATGGCCCTGGGGTGGAGTACCACATCTTCGGAAACCACGGGACGACGCTCTACGGGCGCTTGGAGCCTGGAGCGATCGGCATCTTCGACGCCGACTCGGGCGCGCGCTCGGTGCGACGGCTCGAGTCGGGCTTCGATCCGCCGCGTCGCACCGACACGATCTTCAACTCGTTGTTCCCCCTCGAGGATGGTCATCTCTTGCTCCACGAGAGTTCGGCCTTCGTGGGCGACCCCTGGCAAGGGCGGTTTGGGGTATTGGCACCCGATCAGTCCGTGGCGCGGGTCCGTTCGGTCGAGACGCGGTACGGCCACCACGTGATCGCGACCGATGGCCGTCGCGCCTTGGTAGGTGAAGGACGTGGGACCATCGAACAGGTATACGTTTACGACGCGTGGGCAGACACACTGAGCGGTCCCCACGCGTTCCCCTACTCCGCGATGATGTTGGCGTTCCCCATACCGACCGGGCGAGGGTGGCTCGGCGCCGGATGGGCTCGGGTCGAGGGCGACCACCGGAGGCTTCGGTTCGTAGCGCTCGACCACGAGGGCGCCGTGACGAGCTCGATCGACGGAGGGGTGAACATCATGGAACCGCGCCTGGCGACCAACGGTGAGGAGCACCTCCTCCTCTACGACCGGATCGTCCTCGACCACCCGCTGGGGCCGCACATGCTGCACCGCGCCGAACTGGTCGTCCTCCGTGTCGACGACGAGGGGCGCCCGCTCGGCACCCCGCGCGCGATCGCCGAGACGTGGACCCGCTTCAACCCTCACGGTCTCGCCTGGGCGGGATACTC
>JAHBWG010000019.1 GCA_019637095.1 Sandaracinaceae bacterium
GCGCGTCCGCCGCCTCGCGAGCGAAGAACCGCGCGTGCCGGCGGAGCGCGTCCGCGCGTGTCGCCGCGTCGAGCCGCTCGCCCGCGAACGCGCGGACCGGCGCGTAGAGCCGCGCGCGCGCCCCGCTGCGCGCGAGCAGGGACTTGTCGCGCAGGGCCTGGAGCCGCGCGAGCGCGCCCTCGCCGATCACCGCCTCGGCCGCCTCGATCCGGAAGCTCCCTTCGAACACCGCGAGCCGCGCGAGCGCCTCGGCCTCCTCCGCGGCGAGGCGCGCCCACGATCCGGCGAGCGCGTCGCGGAGCGTGGCGCGGCCCTCGTCGATCACGTCGAGGCCGGCGGCGAGCCGATCGAGCACGGCCTCGGGCGCGAGGAGCGAGAGGCGCGCCGCGACGAGCTCGAGCGCGAGCGGGATCCCGTCGAGGCGCGCGGCGAGCTCCGCGAGCGCCGCGCTCGGCGCGAGGCCCGCGCGGGCGGCGAGCAGCGCGGTCGCCGCCTCGCGGTCGAGCGGCTCGACCTCGACGACGGCCTCGACGGCGACGCCGAGCCGCTCGCGGCTGGTCACGAGCACGCGGAGCGAGGGCGAGAGGGCGAGCCAGCGCGCGAGCACGCGCCCGAGGAAGGGCGCGGTGTGCTCCGACTCGTCGAAGAACAACGCGAGCGCGCCGCGCCCCTCGAGCGCCCAGCCGAGCTCGTCGACGAGGTCCGGCGTGTCGAGCCAGCTCGGTCGCAGCCCGAGCTCGTGGGCGACGCGCGCGGAGAGCTCCTCGGGGCGCGTGGTGCCGGAGAGGTCGATCCACGCCGTCTCGACGCCGCGGAGCGTGTCGAGGTGCGCGGCGGCCAGCCGGCTCTTGCCGACGCCGGGCGGCCCGACGAGCGTGACCAGGCGCGCGCCGCCCGCGAAGCGCTCGCCGAGCCGCGCGAGCGCCGCCTCGCGCCCGAACAGGTCGGCGAACGGGGGCCTCGAGGGGACGCTCCGGCGGCGCATCGGGCACATCATATGCGCCGCGCCAATCGCGGTCGCGTCTGCTACCATCCGGCCCTCCTCGGGAGGTGAGCGTGCGACGATGGATCTTGGCTTGCGTTCTCTCTTCGCTGGCGATCGCGACGGCGTGTGGCCCGCAGCACCCGAATTGCGAGCGGCAGGAGAACTGTCGCTCCGGCGAGCACTGCGTCCTGGGCCATTGCCAAGAGTGCGCACACGCCAACCACTGCTCCTCGTCCCAGCGGTGCGTGCGCGGGCGCTGCGAGTAGCGGCGCTCGGCTTCGCGCTGGCCGTCGGCGCGGCGCTCGCCCTCGGCGCGGCGCGCGCCGAGGCGCAAGATCCTTTCCGCGATGCAGAGCGCGCGCGCGCCGAGGCGCGCCTCGAGGAGGCGCACGCCGGCTACCGGGCGGCCCTCGAGTCGGGCGGGCTCGGGCTCGGCGAGGTCGCGCACGCGCACCTGCGCCTCGCGGAGCTCGCGTTCCTCGGCGAGGAGCTCGACGCGGCGGCGCGGCACCTGCGCTACGCCCTCGCGTTGCGGCCCGACGCGCCCGTCGCCGATGGGCCGCCGGCGATGCAGGACGCCGCCGCGGCGATCCTCACCGAACGATCGCAACGCACCTTGCGGGCGGTGATCGAGATCTCCGATCCGTCGGGGCCGATCGTGGTCGACGTGCGCGACGCGCCGGAGGGCCTCGTGCGCACGGTGGAGGTCCGGGGGCCGGGCGGCTTCGCGCGGACGTTCGCGTGGGAGGGGTCGCCGCGCTCGCTCGCGCCGCCGCTCGAGGCGCGGCCGATCGGCGTGCGGCTCTACGACGCGCACGGCAACACGATCGGCGCGGCGGGCGAGTGGCCGGCGGAGCGCGCGCAGGTCCCCGCGCCGGAGCCCGACGTGCGCGAGGTGCCGGTCGCGCCGCACGCCGACGAGAGCGGGCCGGAATTCTTCGAGAACCCGTGGCTGTGGGTCGCGATCGGCGTGGTCGTCGTCCTCGCCGCGGTCGCGATCGGCTTCACCGCGAGCGGCGACCGGTACGTCGTCGGGGCGCCGGTGGCGCCGTGAGCCGCGCCGCGATCCGCGCGACGCACGCGCTGCTCGCGCTCTGTGCGCTCCACGCGCTCTTCGGGTGCACGAACGAGCGCGCGTTCGCGATCGACATCGTCGCCGCGGCGCCGGTGCCCGAGGAGGTCGTCGCGTGGGAGCTGCGCATCGCGGCGCTCGAGCCGGCGATGGCCTGCCCGACGGCCGAGGAGGCGGCGAGCGCCGCGCCGGTCGGTCGGCTCGCGCACGCGCAGACCTTCACCGACGTCGGCATGTCGGTCGGCGAGATCTCCGGCGGGCGCTGGGCGTTCGCGGTGCTCGGCCGCGAGGAGGGCTGCGCGGTGCGCGTCTACGGGTGCAGCGTGGTCGAGATCGGCGGCGAGACCCTGTCGCCCATCGCGATCCGCGTCGAGCCGGTCGCCGCGTCGAGCGCGCTCTGCGGCGCTTGCCGGTCCTGCGCGGCGGGAGGCTGCGCGCCCGTCGCGTCGGTCTGCCCCTGAGGGAGCGGCGTCGGCAGGCGGACGCGGAACATCGAACTCCACGCGAGGCCGCCGTCGTCGAGCTCGACGGACAGCGCGTGGCCGAGCCGCTCGCGGACGCGGCCGCGCACCCAGTCCGCTGGGTCCCAGCGCCGCCGCACGTGCACGACCGCGCCGGGCCCGAGCGCGTCGGGCGCTACGAGCCGCGGGTCGGTCCACTCGGCGGTGCTGTCGAGGTAGACGACGTGCAGGCGCCCGTCGTCGCCGCGCGCGGTCACCGTCCCCGCGAACCAGAGCCCTGCGTCCTGGTAGTTCACGAGCACGCCCGCGCCCGGCCCGAGCGGCTCGGCGGCGCTGCGCTCGAAGGGCGCGTCGCCCCGCTGCGGCGTGCCCGGATCGCCCGGCTCGAATCGGAGCTGCGCGAGCCCCGCCCACTCCTCGTCGCCGCTGCCGAAGCGCACGTAGACGACGTCGGCCACGCGGCGCGCGACGACGGCCTGCGAGAAGCGGGCGCCGTAGTCGGGGCGCACGCCGACGCGCGCGTCCTCGCGCAGCGAGTCGGGCCGCAGCCCGTCGGCGGGGACCCACTCCGCGCCCCCGTCGGCGAACACGACGCGGTGCTCGTCCTCGCGCCGCTCGACGACGACGGCGTGAAAGAAGAAGCCGGTGCTGCGGTGCTCCGCCCAGACCGTCGTGCCCACGGCGACGGGCTCGGCCGCGGTGTCCGGGGCGGCGGCGCGCGCCGCGCGCTCGGCGCGATGGGTCTGCCCGACGTTCGGCGGCAAGGCCGGCCCCGTCGCGCTCGGGCACGCGGGCAGGAGCGACAACGCGAGCGCGACGAGCGACCTCCGCATGGAGCCGATTCGAGCACGACGCGGCCCCGACCGCCAGCGTCGCGGGCGGGCGCGAGCGGGGGTGCTAGCCTCCGCGTCTCGTGTCGGTGCCTTCGACCATGGCCGAGCTCGAGCAGCGCTGCTGGGTGCTGGCGGGCGAGCGCATGATCCAGGAGCCCCTCGCCGCGGTCATCGCGGGCGCGGAGCCGCTCGCGGCGCGCCTGCTGCGGGCCGTCGTGCACGACCCGGACGACGCCGTGATGAGCTTCTTCGCGGGCGAGCCCGCGGAGGTGCGCGAGCTGCTCGGGCCGGAGGGGTGGGCGGCGATCGCCGACGAGTTCCTCCGGTGGGCCGGCGCGTCGGCCGTCGAGGGCGCGGACGACTGGGTCGAGGCGATCGACGGGCTCGCGGAGCCGCCGCCGCTCGATCCGCGCGCGCTCGGGCCGTGGCTGCTCAAGCACGGCGTCCGGCGCCGCCTCTCCGACGCGCTCAAGCTCGCGGAGACGCTCACGTCGTCGCACGCGGTGCGCTTCGACGTCTCGTGCGCGGGGAGCCGGACGATCGAGGACGCGCTCTACGGGCGCGTCAGCTCGCGCTCGCCGGCGAGCGCGATCCGCGACGCGGCGCGCAGCTACCTCTCGTGGGCGGCCGGGCGCCTGCGCCTGCGCCGCGCGCGCGAGGAGCTGTGGGAGTCCTCGCCGGACGAGCGATCGCTGCGCGAGTGCGCGGGGCGCCTGCGGGCCTTGCTCGCGCAGCTCGACCGCGCGGACGCGCCGGCGCTCCCGGTCCCCGCGGCGGGCGCGCTGTTCGCGCCGTCCGCCGACGCGCTCGCGCTCGAGCTGCGCGTGATGCGGCCGCACCCGGTGGCCGCGCAAGTCCACTTGCTGGAGACAGACTCCCGCGGGTGCGCGGTGAGCCGGGGAGCGCCGACGCACGTGCGGCTGGTGGCCGAGCACGCGCTCGACGCGGTGCTGGACCCCGAGCACGCGCTCCACGCCTCGATCCGAGCCGCGCTCGAGCGCCCGCGGTGGGCGCACCTGCTCGCCGACATCGACCGCGACGTGCTGCCCTGGGAGCCGGCCGTGGCGCTCCCGGAGGGGGAGCGCCTCGTCTTTCGCGTCGATGACGCCGAGGGGAGCGTTTCGGCCGGCGCCGCCGTGCAGAAGCGCAAGAAGCGCGGCGGCTGGACGGCGGGCCGGACCATCCCCTCCGATCAGCTGCTGAGGCTCGAGGAGTCCCTCGACGCGCGAGACCTCGCGGTCGCGCGGGCGCTCGCCGACGGCTACGGGGGGTACACCGACCCCGGCGAAGCCTTGATCGCGCTCGTCGGACATCCGCGGGTCTTCCGCGGGGACCGCGCCGGGGTCCCGGTGCGCGTGCGGCGCGTCGGGCTCGACGTGCGCTTCGTCGAGCAGCACGGCGATCTGCATCTGTCGTTCCGCCTCGGGGACACGATCCTCACCCCCGAGGCGCTGCTCGCCGCCGCCGTCGAGCCGCGCCACGCGGCGTTCTTCGAGCCGCCGGGCGACGTGCTCTCGGTCGCGGAGGTGCCCGAGCCGGTGACCGCGCTCGCCGACGTGTGGACGCGCTGGTCGACGGGCCTGCCGCCCGAGGCGGACGAGGCGCTGCTCGTCCTGCTCGAGCGGCTCCCCGCGAGCGTCGGGCGCGAGCTGCCGCCACGCCTGCGCGGCGAGGCGCGCGCGCCGGAGCGGCGGCTCGTGGTGCGGCTCGAGCCGCTCCCGGGCGGCGGCCTCGCGGCGACCCTCGTGGCCCGGCCGCTCGACGGCGCCTCCGCGCACGCGCCGGGTGAAGGCCCGCGGTTCCTCCTCGGGCGCGACGGGGGCGCGCGCGTGCACGTCGAGCGCGACCTCGGCGCGGAGCGCGAGGCGGCGGCGCGGCTCGAGGCCGCGCTCGGCCTCGACGCCGGCGTCCCGTTCGGCGCGCACGCGTGGCGGCTCGACGAGCCCGAGGCGGCGCTCGATCTGGTCGGCCGCATCCAGGCGAACGCCCAGGACGTGATCGCCGAGTGGCCCGAGGACGCGGCGCCGTGGCGCGTCGTGGGTCGCGCGAGCGCGTCGGCGCTCAAGGTGACCGCGCGCGGCCTCGGCGAGTGGCTCGCGCTCGGCGCCGACCTCGCGCTCGACGAGGGGCGCGTCACCCTCGCGCGCATCCTCGCCGCGCTGCGCGAGCGCCGCCGCTACGTCGCGCTCGGCAAGGGGAAGTTCGCCGCCATCGAGGACGAGCTGCGCGCGCAGCTCGCGCCGCTCGCCGACCTGGTGTTCGAGCGGGACGGAGAGCTCGCCGCGTCGGTCGCCGCGCTCGCCGCGATCGAGGCCGCGCTGCCCGCCGAGGTGCTCCAGGCGGACGCCGGCTGGCGCGAGGCGCGCGCGCGGCTCGCCGCCGCGTCGAGCCTCGAGGTGAGCGTGCCGGCCGAGCTCGACGCGCGGCTGCGCGACTACCAGCGCGAGGGCGTGCGCTGGCTCCTGCGGCTGGCGAGCTGGGCGCCGGGCGCGGTGCTCGCCGACGACATGGGCCTGGGCAAGACGGTGCAGGCGCTCGCGATGGTGCGCGAGCGCGCCGCGCTCGGCCCGGCGCTCGTCGTCGCGCCGACGTCGCTCGCCGAGACGTGGCGGCGCGAGTGCGAGCGCTTCACCCCCTCGCTCGAGCCGATGATCTACCGCGGCCAGAACCGGCGCGAGCGGCTCGATCGGCTGGCGCCCGGCGCGCTCGTGATCACGAGCTACGACATCCTCGCGCGCGACGTGGAGGCGCTCGCGGCGGTCGAGTGGTCGAGCCGCGTGTTCGACGAGGCGCACGCGCTCAAGAACCCGGAGGCGCAGCGCAGCAAGGCGGCGGGCTCGCTGCGCGGCGGCTTCGCGCTCGCGCTCACCGGCACGCCGCTCGAGAACCACCTCGGCGAGCTGTGGAGCCTCGTCTCGATCGTGCTCCCTGGATTGCTCGGGCCTTGGTCGCACTTCCGCGCCCGCTTCGCGGTGCCGATCGAGCGCGACGGGGATCTGCGGGCACGCGAGCGGCTGCGCGCGCTGCTGCGTCCATTCCTCTTGCGACGCACGAAGTCGGCGGTCGCGCCGGAGCTCCCACCGCGCGTGGAGGTCGTGCGCCCCGTCGAGCTGTCGGCGGAGGAGCGCGCGCTCTACGAGGCGGAGCGCCGCGAGGCGATCGAGAAGCTCACCGCGGGCGGCGGCGAGGACGCGCGCTTCGCCGTGCTCGCCGCGCTCACCCGCCTGCGGCGCCTCGCGTGCCACCCCGCGCTCGTGCACCCCGACAGCGCCGTGAGCTCCACCAAGCTCGCCGAGGCGCTCGCGCTCGCCGAGGACCTGGCCGGGGAGGGGCACCGCGCGCTCGTGTTCAGCCAGTTCACGAGCCACCTCCGGCTCGTGCGCGACGGGCTCGAGGCGCGCGGCCACCGGCTGCTCTACCTCGACGGCGCGACGCCCGCGGCGAGCCGCGCCGCGCTCGTCGATCGCTGGCAGGGCGGCGAGGGGGACTTCTTCCTCATCTCGCTCAAGGCCGGCGGCACCGGCCTGAACCTCACCGCGGCCGACACCGTGATCCACCTCGATCCGTGGTGGAACCCGGCGGTCGAGGACCAGGCGAGCGATCGGACGCACCGCATCGGGCAGGACAAGCCGGTGACCGTGGTGCGCCTCGTCGCGCAGGACACGATCGAGCAAACGGTGTTGTCGCTGCACGAGACGAAGCGCGAGCTCGCGCGGGGGATCCTCGAGGGCGCCGAGGCGAGCGCGAAGCTCTCGACCGACGAGCTGCTCACGCTGCTCCAGGCCTGACCGAGGCGCCCCGCGTCGCCGCCGGCGCGCTTCCCACGCGCGCGCGGGCGCGGCATCCTCTCGCCCCATGGCGGACCACAACCCCACGGCGGCCCCCGCGAAGCGCTCGGGCGGAGTCATCGCCGTCGTCGTCATCGTGTCGATCTGCGTCCTGTCGGTGCCGTGCGTCGGCGTGCTGTCCGCCATCGCGATCCCGCAGTTCATCGGCTACCTCACGCGCGCGAAGACCGAGGAGGCGCGCGCGAACCTGCGCACGCTGACGATCCTCGCCGACGGCTACTACGATCAGGAGCACTGGTCGGGCGCCGCGAGCGGCATGAGCGGCTGTGCGGTCGGCTCGGGCCGCACCTCGAACGAGATCGGCCCGCACAAGACGGTGCTGCCGAGCCCCCTCGGCGATCCGTTCGACGCGCTCGGCTTCGCGTTGCCCGATCCCATCTACTACCGCTACGAGATCGACGGCATCGGCGGCTGCGGCCACGCGCCGGGCACGCCGGTCTACACGTTCCGCGCGGTCGGCGACCTCGACGGCGACGGGATCACCTCGCGGTTCGAGATCACCGCGACGGCGGCGCCGGGGGGCAGGCTCGAGCACAGCCCGCTGCGCGTGCTCGACGAAGCCGAGTGACGCGGACACGCGCCGGCGCCGCTCAACGTCGGGGGACGGCGAGCGCCGTCACGAGCTGCGGCGGGTCGCCGTGCTCGACGCCCAAGACGAAGTAGCCGCACGGGCCCGGCGCGATCGCGACGGTCTGGGGGCTCGCGCCGGTGACCGACCGCAGATCCCCGACGAACGCGCGCGTGGCGCCGTGGAAGTCTGCGCGTCCCGTGGCGCTCGCGTAGAGGCCGTAGCCGCCGAGCGCCGGGTGCGACGCGAGGTCGACGTCGGACGGCATGCCCCCGACGGGCCCGGAGAACCCGCTCGTGGGCGTGCCGTCGTCGCGCACGCGCTGGAGCACGACGCGCAGGCCGACGTCGTCGAAGAGGAACGAGCCGAGCACGAGCGCGCCGAGCACGCCGGACGCGCGCTCGACGGCGATCGCGGGGGCGTCGGGTAGCTCGATCGGCGGCAGCGCGACGCCGTCGGCCGGGCCGATCACGGTGCCGAGCTCGTCGAAGCGGAACAGGCGCGCCGCGTCGGGCGCGGTGCGCACCACGAGGTAGCTCTGGCGGCGATCGGGGTCGGCGGCGAGCGCCGCCGCGTACCCTCCGAGGCGGCGCCACGCCGCGAAGCCCGCCGGGCCCGCGGTGCCCACGGTGACGCCGTCGGCCTCGGCGTAGGCGACGACCCAGCCCGCGCCGTCGAACGCGGGCCGCGCCAGGCGCGTGAAGCGCGCGTCGCCGGCCGCCGTGATCCGCGCGCTCCACCGATCGGCGCCGTCGTAGCCCACGCCGCGCACCTCGATCACCGCGCTCGTGACGTCCAGCGTCGCGAGCGCGAGCTCCGCCTCGCCGGCGCCGAGCTCCGGCGCGCGCGCGTTCCCGAGCTCGCGCAGCTCGCGCGGCGTCCCGCGTAGGTCGAGCGCGAAGAGCGCGACCCGCGGCAGGTCACCCCGCTCGACCTCGAGCGCGAGCAGCGCGCGCTCCCCGTCGCCCGCGGCCGACGGCGCCTGCGCCGACCAGCCCTCGATGGGGTGGCGCGCGTGCGCGGCGATCGTGAAGCCGATGCCCGTGGGCTCGGGGCAGGCGAGCGGGGTCGCGGCGTCGCGCCCTGCGTCGCGCGCGCCCGCGTCGCGCGTGCCTGCGTCGCGCGCGCCCGCGTCGGGCCGGTCGTGCGCGAGCCCGGTGCGCGACCCGCAGCCCGCGGCGAAGAGGGCCAGCGCCAGCGATCCGAGGGCGCGCTTCGATCGGCTCATCGCGCGTCGCGCCAGCTCATCGGCCGAGCGTCTCGAGCCGCCCGTCGATCCGGCAGATCACGCCGGTGCTCGGGTTCTGGAGCGTCACGCCGACGAAGTCGACGTCGAGGCGCGCGGCCGCGCGGTCGTGCGTGCGCACGACGAGCTGGCCGCCGATCGGATCGGGGACGCTGCCGCCGAGGACGCCACCGGAGTCGCGCGCGATGTTCGTCCACGTCGAGTCGATCACGAGGTTGATCACCGTCCCCGAGTCGACGCGGTGCCGCGTCGAGAGCGCGATCGTGCCGGGCGGCTCCGCGAGCGCGAGCTGCAGGCTCGCCGCGAGCCCGCCGCCGCGCAGCGAGCCGACCGCGATCGACTCGGCGTTCGTGGTCACCACGAGATCGCCGCCGAAGTCGGGCGCGCAGCCCTCGAACGTGAGCCCGACCACGGCCGGCGGCGCGCCGGCGTCCGCGCCCGGGCCCGGTCCGGCGTCGCCCGCGCCCGCGTCGGAGCCCGGGACCGCCCCGCCGTCCGCGCGCCCGCCGCCCGCGTCGCCGCGCCCGCCGCCGTCGTCGAGCGTCGCGGGCCGTCCGTCGTCGCACCCGAGCGAGAGGAGGATGGAAAAGGAAATTGCGCTCGCCGTCCGCGTCACGCGCAGAGCGTAGCGCGTGCGCCCGACGTGCGCTTCACTCCGCGCGGCTCGCGACGTCCGGCGCGCGAGGCGCGCGCGCGTGCTCGGGGGGCGTCAAGAGCGAGCGGGCGGTGCCAGTGGTGAGGAGGAACGCGGCGATGAGCGCGACGAACACGAGATCGCCGGCCGCCGCGACGAGCGCCATCGGCGTAGGGAGGTCGCCGAGCGTGCTGAGCACGCGGATGGCGTAGAGCAGCTTCCCGATCCCGCCGAGGAGGAGGAGCAGGCCGTGGCGGCGAGGGTCGATCGCCGCGACCGCGTAGCCGACCGCGAAGAGCAGCGTCTGGCCCCACGCGCCGCGGTAGAGCTCGAGGACGAGCGGGGAGTCCGCGGGCGCGCCGTGGAAGCGCAGGAAGCTCGCGGCGGGGTCCAGGTAGCCGGGGATCGCGCCGAGCAAGGTCCAGAGAGCCGCGGTCGCGAAGACCGCGCGCCAGCCCCAGTGCGTCGAGTGGAGGTTCGTCATTTCGCAACGGTGCGCGACGCGCGAGGGCTCCGCCTCGACATAGGTCGAGACGCGTGGCGTTTCTCATCACGCGCCCTGCTCGCGGCGCGCGCGCGAGCGGATGCGGCTGAGCTGGGTGGGGGTGACGCCGAGGTAGGCCGCGATCTCGTAGAGCGGGATCTCCGCCTCGATGCCGGGGTGCCGCGCGGTGAGCGCCGCGTAGCGCTCGCCGGCGGTGCGGGTCGCGAGGTCGAGCTCGCGCTGCTCCTTCGCGAGGTAGAGCGCCTCCGCGAACCGGCGCTGTAGCTGCACGAGCGAGGGGAACCGATCTTCGAGTGAGACGAGCCACGCATGGTCGAGCGACCACACGACGCACGGGGTGAGCGCCTGCTGCGGGACCTCGACGGGGCGCCCGGTCAAGAGCGACGCGTAGTCGCCGATGACGTC
The DNA here is from genome assembly GCA_019637095.1 of Sandaracinaceae bacterium. Lineage (GTDB taxonomy): Bacteria > Myxococcota_A > Polyangia > Polyangiales > Sandaracinaceae > JACKEC01. Next base: position 10,558 of record JAHBWG010000019.1, read on the forward strand.
GGGTCCGGTGAAGAAGTGCTTGTTGTAGGGCTTGCCGCCGGGTGTCACGTAGTACGCGCGCACCCGTCCCGACTCGAGCAGGCCGACCGAGGTCTGCACCGCCCCGGGGACGGCGTAGTGCTCACGCGCCGCGAGGCGACGGCGGACGAGCGCCGGCGTGAGCGCGCGCCAGACCTCCTCGCCCTGCGGATGGATCGCGTTCACGAGCCGGACGAGCGGAGCTGGCAGGGTCGTCGTGGGCATCGGCCCATCGTACCGAACGCGAGCGCACGGCCCACGGTCAGCTCGTCAGCGCGCGGCGGCGAGCATCGCGAGGTCCGACGGGCGCACCGCGCCGCCGTCGAGCAGGCGCCACAGCACGAAGTGCGTGATCGCGCGCCAGCCCGCGTCGAGCGGCACGATCGGCTCCCCGGTCCACTCGCCGCCGAGCCAGTACGCCGCGTCGCTCGCGGGATCGGCGCAGAGGACGTCGCCGTCGGCCTCGTAGAGCAGCACCCAGCCCGCCGCCTCCGGCGGCAGCGCGCCGCCGTCCTCTTCGTCGCCCGCGAAGCCGAGCACGCGACCTCGGACCAGCCAGCGCGAGAGCGGCGCTCCGAAGGGCGCCGAGCCGCTCTGCTCGGCGACGACGTTCACCGTCCCGAAGGTGCGCGCGAGCCAGTCGAGCGGCGGCGGCAGCGTCGCGGCGCAGAGGGCGACGCCGTCGGCGCCGAAGCGCGGCTGCCGCGCGAGCTTCGCGTCCGCGAAGGGGAGGAGCCGCACGCTCCAGTAGACGCGATCGTCGAACGAGGCGCGCTCGAGCACCGGCTGGAGCTCGCGGAGCGGCCTGCGCGCCCAGGCGAGCTCGTCGGGCACCGACAGCGCGCGCCAGCCCTCGAACAGCGCGCGCGTCGCGTCCGGCAGGTCGGCGAGGTCGCGCGGCCGCAGCGCGGCGAGCGAGTCGGCGACGAGCTGCTTGCCGCATCCGACGTAGTGCGTCCGCTCGCTCCGCCCGATCCCGAACATGCCCGCATGCTACGCGATCGTCCGGGTGGCCGTGGCCGTCGCGCGGCGCGCGGATATCCTCGTCGCGTGTCGAAGCCCGACTCCCCCTCCCTCGCCGCTCGCGCTCGCGAGCTCGCCACCACCGCGCGCCGGACGATCGCGCTCGTCTTCGCGACGAGCCGCGGGCTGACCGTCGCGTTCCTCGCCATGACCCTCGTCTCCGGCACGCTGCCCGCCGCCATGGCGTGGGTCGGCAAGCAGATCGTCGACGGTGTCGTGCAAGCCTACTTGACGGACCTCTCCGAGCACCGGGAGGCGGTCCTCGTGTGGGTCGGCGTCGAGCTGGTCCTCGTGCTCCTGCTCACCGCGCTCGAGCGTGCGCGTTGGCTCGCCGACTCGCTCCTGCGCGCGCAGCTCGGCCAGGACGTGAACGAGCGCATCATCGCCAAGGCGCTCGAGATGTCGCTCGCCGACTTCGAGGACGCCGAGCTCTACGACGCGATGGTCAAGGCGCGGCAGGGCGCCTCGGACCGACCGATCTCGGTCGCGCTCGGCCTGTTCGACTTCGGACGTCACACCATCGCGCTCGTCGCGTACTCCATCCTGCTCGGCTCGCTCAGCCCGTGGGCGCTCTTGCTGGTCGTGCTCGCCGCGATCCCCTCGTTCGTCGTCGACACCAAGTACTCGGAGCAGACCTTCCGGCTCTTCACCTGGCGCGCGCCGGAGGCGCGCAAGCAGAGCTACCTCGAGGCCGTCCTCACGCGCGCCGAGGGCGTCAAGGAGGTCAAGCTCTTCGGGCTCGGCCCGCTCTTCCTCGCGCGCTACCGCGCCCTGCACGACGCGCACTACGACGAGGACCGCGACCGCACGCTGAAGCAGGGGCTCAAGGCGTACCTCGTGGGCTTGCTCGGCACGCTCGCGTTCTACGGCACCTACGCGTGGGTCGTCCTGCGGACCGCGCGCGGCGAGCTGAGCTTCGGCGACATGGCGATGTTCGTGCTCGTCTTCCAGAGCGCGCAGAAGTCGATCGCGGGGGTGCTCGGCGACGTGCGCGGGTTCTACGAGGATCTCCTCTACGTCACCGCCCTGTTCGATCTGCTCGACCGCACGCCGAGCGAGGTGGCCGTGGGCGACGCCAAGCGCGGTCCCGCGCCCGACGACGGGCTGCGCTTCGAGGGCGTGACCTTCCGCTATCCCGGCGCAGAGGAGCCGGTGCTCGACGGCGTCACGCTGCACCTCCCGCCCGGGCACAAGCTCGCGCTCGTCGGCGAGAACGGGGCGGGCAAGACGACGCTGATCAAGCTCATGACGGGCCTCTACGCGCCGAGCGCGGGCCGCATCCTGCTCGACGGCCTCCCGCTCCCCGCGTGGGATCGCGACGCGCTGCGCGCGCGCATCGGCGTCATCTTCCAGGACTTCGTCCGCTACCAGCTCCTCGCGGGAGAGAACGTCGGCGTCGGCGACGTCGCCTCGATCGACGACGAGGCGCGCTGGCGCGCCGCAGCGGAGAAGGGCCTCGCGCACGACGTGCTCACCGCGCTGCCGGACGGCTACCACACGCAGCTCGGCAAGTGGTTCGCGGACGGCAAGGAGCTCTCTGGCGGCCAGTGGCAGAAGGTCGCGCTGTCGCGCGCGTTCATGCGCGAGGGCGCGGACATCCTCGTGCTCGACGAGCCGACCGCGTCGCTCGACGCGCGCGCCGAGACGAAGATCTTCGAGCGCTTCCGCGCGCTCGCCGAGGACCGCATGGCGATCCTCATCAGCCATCGGTTCTCGACGGTGCGCATGGCCGACACGATCGCGGTGCTCGAGGGCGGCAACATCGTGGAGCACGGCTCGCACGAAGAGCTGCTCGCGCTCGGCGGTCGCTACGCGACGCTCTTCCACATGCAGGCGCGCGGCTACCGCTGAGCTGCGGCGGTGGCGCAGAGGACCGCGCTCGTCGTGCGGCGCGCCACGACTCCGTCGTCGTGATCGCTCCCAGCGGGCTCGCCGTCTCGGGCGCGGCGTCGGGCCCTGGCCACCCGCGAAGATCGGCGCGATGATGGCGCAGGGCCTTCCCGAGGGGAGCGGATGCGAGCAGTCGTCGTCATGCGAGTCGTGGGGTTTGCGTGGGCGCTGGGCGGCGCGGCGTGCGCGCCGGCGGGAGGAGAGTCGTGCGACGGCGGGCGCTGTGCCCCGGACGCCGGAGCGCCGGACGAGCGGCTGGCTCGCCCACCTGCGACGTGCGGCGCGCCGGTCGGTGGCGAGTGCAGCGCGAACGCCGACTGCGACCTGGGCCTCGAGTGCGGCGAGGGCGCCTGCCGGTGCACGGGCCCCGTGTGCACGCTCGCCTGCTACGAGGGTGCGAAGCCCGATCGGCTGCGCGTGGCCGGCGGTCGCCTCTTCTATCTGCTCGAGCGCGAGGCGGGGGATTGGGAGCTCGTCTCCCTCGCGGCGTTGGACGGCGCGTCGGCGACCCTCGCGGCAGGAGTCGGCCACGCCGCGCTCGCGCTCCACGACGACGAGATCGTCGTCGCCTTCGAGCCGAGCCCCGGTCGCACCCAGGTCGACCGGATGGCGCTCGACGGCAGCGGGCGAACGGAGCTGCTGCCCGGATGGGGCCTCCCGCTCCCCTTCCGCTGGCTCACCGTCTCCGACGACGAGCTCTTGTTGGGCCGCGATCGTGAGGTGTACGCCGTCCCTCGCGCGGGCGGCGCGCCGCTGCTCGTCGCCGGTGGGCTGTCCGTGAACGTGCCGCGGTGGTTCGTGGTCGAGGGTCGACAGCTCTACTGGGTGAACGACGACATCGACTCCGTGACCCAGCCCGACCACGTCATGACGGTGTCGCTCGACGACGTCGAGGGTACGCTCCGCATCCACGGGCAGGCCAATGGCATCCGCGAGATGATCTCGTGCGGCGGCGAGATCGTCTTCACGGATGGGGACGCCGTGTACCGGCTCGTTCGCGAGGCCGTGAGCACCACGTGGTTCAGCCCGGGGAGCTTGGCCCTCGGGTGTCAGAGCGACGCCGTGCTCGCGACCGAGCTCGGCGAGGGAAACACGCGAGCCCTCGCGAGAAGATCCATCCTGGGCCTCGCGGAGACCCTGCTCACGGTTCCCCTCGGCGGCGCGTTGGAGACGGACTCGCTCGCCGCCGCCGCCGATCACGTCGTGTGGACGACGGCGAGCGGTGGGCCGTGGCGCGTGCTCCGCATGGAGGCGCCCTCGCGCTAGGACACTGCGTGCCGCAGTGTCCTAGAGGCGAAGCGCAGCCGGCGCCACGCGGACGTCGAGCTCGATGCCCGGAGGGCGCGGGCGCCGCGTCGCGACGAGCGGCGGGAGGATGTAGGTGGCGACGATCTCGCTGGCGCGGATGGCGACCGGCGCGTCGAGCGAGACCGGCTGGCCCGCGCATGCCATCGGTCCCTCGCTGTCGAGGGCCGATCGATCACACGCGCGCGGCTACCGCTGAGCTGCGGCGTACGCGCTCAGCGCGCGCGCGGCGTCGTCGCGAGGAGCGTGTAGCGCGTGCCCGCGCTCGAGCACGCGTCGGCGGAGTCGCAGTTGGGCAGGACGGCCACGCCGTAGGTGCCGGCGGGGAGGCGATATGCGTCGTAGTCGAGCGCGCGGCCGCTGCCCTCGAGGCGGCCGGCGAGCTCGTCGAGGCCGTCGTTCTGGAAGCCGTCGACCGGCTCGATCAGATCGGCCTCGGCGCAAAGGGTCGGTCGCGTCGGCGCGCGGCAGATCGAGACGAAGGGCGCGTCGCGCACGTCGGCCGCGACGAGCTGCGTCACCACGAGCGTCTCCTCGGTCAGCGTGAGCTGGTGGCTGGGGAAGGGGCCGCGCGCGGCGGGGACGGTGCCCTCGATCTGCTCGCCGAGCGCGAGCGCCGGGCTCGGCGGTTCCTCGCCCGGCGTCGCGGTGAGGATCGGGTCGATCACCGCGAGGTTCACCACCGAGCCGGTGTGGTACTGCATCGGCTGGCCGGGCTCGCGCACGCCGACCGCGCCGTAGAAGACGGCCCCTCGGATCGCGACCGCGAGGCGCTCGCCGAGTGCGCCGTAGCTCTGGTCGATCGCCTCGACGATGCGGTCGATCTCCTGGTTGCGCTCGGAGACGCTGATCTCGCGCAGGTCCTCGTAGCCGCCGGTCGAGCGGTAGCGCACGAGCACGACGACGCTGCGCGGGGTGCCGGGGACGATGCGCACGGCGACGCCGTCCTCCGGCGCGAGCGCCTCGCGGACCTCGCGCGCGAGCGCCTCGGCGTCGGGGCCTTCCCCGTAGGTGACGCGCTCGCCGAGGTGCGTCTCGAGCGCGCGCAGCGCGTCGCTGCGCGCCTGCTCCGCTTCGCTCGGCCCGGCCCCGGGCTCGGCGCTGCCGCACGCGAGGATGGCGAGGAGGGTGGCCGCGCTCGCGGCGAGGCGCAGCGCGCGGCGCGCGGGCGTGGGGCTCGTGGCGGTCATCGCGGTCCTTTACGGCGCGACGCCCTGCGCGCTTCCCTCGTCTGCCGCTCAGAACAAGATCGTGATCGGCTCGAGGTCGAGCCCGGCCGGCGTCGCGTAGCTCGTGAAGGAGCCCAGGCCGTACGCGATCAAGCCGAACGGCATCTCCGCGCGCATGCGGTGCGTGCCGCCCTCGAGCGGCAGCACGGCGATCTCGCTGCCTCCGATCGCCGCGAAGCTCGCCGTCACCGGCGCGCCGTCGACCGTGATCGCGAGCCCGGGCGGCCGGATGACGAGCACGTGGTTCTGCCCGTTCGTGCCCGCGTTGTACGAGCTCGGCAGCACGAACGTGTAGTCGCTGCGGAACTGCTCGGACGGCACGAGCACGGTGAGCGCCGGATCGCCGCGCGCAGCCGGCGGATCCGTCGCGTACTGCCCGCGGAGGTACTGGGCGACGAGGATCGCCGAGGTGCCCGAGACGGTGAACGGCGTCGTCGCGTCGAGCTCGAGGAACTGCCCGGGCGAGAGCATGCCCCCGCTCACGCCGCCTTGCGGGGGCGAGATGGTCACGGTGGTCGCCTCGAACGCGGGCAGGACCCGGACGATGTTGGTGCCGTTCAGCGACCCGTCGGCCATCGGCGCGCTGACGTACGCGCGGCCCCAGCTCTGGATCGGCGGCATCATCACCTCGAGGTGATCGCACGCCGTCGCGCTCGTCGGGACGTACGCGCAGGTGTGACCGCCGAACACCGCGACGGGCTGATCGGCGACGACGCGCGAGCCGGTGAGGTCGTACTCCTGCTCGGTGCACGTCTGGAACAAGTCGCATTGCTCCCCGAAGATCGGCACCGTCATGCAGCGCCGCGCCTCGACGAAGCCCGGCCGGCCCGGCGCGCAGTCGGGCGGGACCGCCGCGACGACGTGCGCGACCTCGCCGCGGGCGAGATCGAACGCGAACGAGCCGCCGGTGCGCGTCGCCGGCCAGCGGCCCCCCGGGTCCGCGGCGACCTCGCCGCGCGCGGTGAACTGCACGCGCGTCGTGCCCGGCGCGGTGGCCGCGATCGCGAGGTAGCCGGGGTAGCGCGCGGTGCTCGAGCTGCCGCCGATGCCCGAGCTCACGCGCCGCCGGCTGAGCGGCGGGTAGCTTACGCCGACGTAGTCGCCGGTCAGGACGTGCGTCGGGTAGAGCAGGGTCGCGTCGTTCGTGAACGAGTTCACGCTCCCGACGCGGTACTCGAACGGGTTGAACTGCGACGCGATCACGGGCAGGTCGCTCGTCAGCCGGTACGCGCCGTCCGCCGTCACGAAGCTCGTCCAGCGGCCCTCCGGGATGTTGAAGGACTGGCCGGGCACCCACGGGAGCGGGATCTCGACGAGGCCGCCCGGCGGGACGGTGCCCGTCCACGCGTCGGTGGCGCCGCGGCGCACGCGCACGTTCGCGGTCGCGTCGTTCGGGTTGGCGACGACGACGCGATAGTCGAACGTGGTCGCGTCGAGCTCGTTCGTGTTGGCGAGCGCGACCGGCCAGTACTCGCAGCCCACGTTGGACGCGGTGCGCTCCGCGTCCGCGCACGCGTCGGTGCAGAAGCCGTCGGCGCCGCACGCGCTGCCCCACTCGGCGCAGTCGCGCCCGGCGACCCACGCGCGCCCGTTCGCCGTGCACGCCTGAGAGATCGTGCCGTCGCAGCGGCGCGCGCCCGGGCGGCACTCGACGCAGCGCAGGGTGGGGTCGCACGCGCGCTCGCACGTCGTCTCGAACGAGCGGCTGTCGCCGTCGGCGCCGCACTCCCAGTAGACGTTGCCGTCGCAGCCGCTCGTGCCGGGGCTGCAGCGGAACGGCGCGGTCCCCGCGTCGGTGCCCGGAGGGGGCGATCCGTCGAGGCCGCCGCCGCCGTCGCGGGTGCCGGGGCGTCCGCCGGCCTCGCAGCCGGGGATGGCGAGGAGCGCGGTGAGGAGGAGGAGCGTGGCGCGCGAAGACATGTCGAAGAGGCTACACCGCGTGTCAACCCGCGATGCCTGCCCCAGGCGCGCCGCGGCGCGCTACCCTGCGTGCCGTGAGATCTCTCGGCGGGTGCGCGGCGTACGCCGCGGGGTGGGTCTTCTGGATCGCGGGGTGCACTTGCGAGCACGCGCCGGCGGACGTGCCCGCAGCTCCGCCGGCCTCTCCCGAGTGCGCGGCCGACGCGGAGCGGCTGCGCGACGCGTTCACGCGGCCAGACGGAGTGAACCTCTTCCGCAACTTGGGGCCCGCCCCGTTCGCCTCGCGCGGGCAGCCGGTCGACGCGCGCATCCCTCGCATCGCCGTGACCGACGAGGGCCTGCGGCTCGACGACATCGAGCTGCGCGGCGAGGCGCCGGCCGAGGTGCTCGCCGACGAGCTCGCGGTGCGCGCCTCGCTCGCGACCTCCCGCGCCCACGGCGGGACCGACGGGCACGGCGGCGGCTGGGCCAACGCGGTGAGCCTCTACGCGCCCTCGATCACTCGCGTGGCGCGGATCCGCGACGCGATCGCCGGGCTCGATCCCGCGCTGCGCCTGGACCTCGTGGTGCAGCGCGCGCCCGAGGGACGCGTGCCCGAGGAGCCCAACCCGCCGCCGTGGCTCGCGACCGAGCTCGAGCGGCTCGCGCGCGAGGAGTCGCTCGACGCGCGCCGCGCGCGCTTCCGCGAGCTGTTCACCCGCGCGTCGGGCGCGTGCGCCGGGCTGCGCGCGCACGCGCCCTTCGTGTTCGGGCGCGATCCGGCGGTGCCCGCGAGCGCCGCGCCGGCGGGCACCCTCTCCGACGCGTTGCTCGCGTGCCGCTGCGAGGGCGTCGAGGTCGACGCGATCGTCGCGATGGGCATCCTGACCGGGCCGCCGAACCGCGCGCCCCTGGCGCGGATCTCGTTCACCCGCGTGACCGAGCCGGGCGAGCGCGTGATCACCGCCGTCGCGTCGGACACCGCGGCGGCGCTCGCCGATCAGCTCGCGAACGCGCCGGATCCGCTCCGCGTGTACTTCCCGCCGGAGTGAAGGTCTGTCGATGAATCTCCCGCCGGCCCGCGGCCGATGCGGGCCCATCCGCGGCGTCGTCGCGGCTCGCCGTGCTTTCGCACGACTCCTCGCGTCGCCTCGCGCTGGACCCACCTCGACCCCGGTGCTCGGTCCGATTGATCGACAGACCTCGAGCAAACGCGCCCTCTCCTCGCCACCGGGTCTCGTCGCCCCCCGTGTCTCACGGCAGAGGAGGAGAGTGGAGGAGACGAGGAGGGTGGAAGGTCGGACGACCCCTCCGCAAGCGTTGCTCAGGCGGCGTCGGCGTCGCTCTCGCCGCGCACGAGGCGGCGCAGGAGCGCGGCGCCCCACTCGAGGCGCTCTCCGACCAGGCGCTGCGAGGCGCGCTGCACGCAGAGGCGGTAGCCGTCGCCGATGTTGACCACGCTGAGCCCCTCGGGGCGTTTCAGCGCTTGGCCGGCGCGGGCCACGATGTTCCCCTTGGCGTCGTAGAGGGCCGCCATTCCGGGGAGCTGGAGTCGATCGAGGATTCGCTTGGCTTGGGCACGGGCGCTCGGCGTCTCGAAGCTCACGGGGGGCGAGGATAGCGCGCAATTCGCGTACGCCAAGTTCCTGCGTGCGATTCGTCTCGTTTTCATGGCGATTGTCCGCGAATGGAGGCGCCCCGTCGCGGCTCACTCCTCTTCGTCGAGGCGCTCGAGCGCGTCGCGCGCGGCGAGCTGCTCGGCGCGTAGCTTCGAGCCGCCCGAGCCCCGCCCGAGCACGCGCCCCTCGTGGATCGCCTCGACGTAGAAGACGCGGTCGTGGTCGGGGCCCTCGGTGCCGACCAGCTCGTACACCGGCGGTGGCACGCCGCCGACCTGCAACGTCTCTTGCAGTCGACTCTTGTAGTCGAGCTCACCCGGCGCGCTCGCCTCGAGGCGCGGCGAGAGGAGCGCGCACGCGACGCGCATCGCCGCGTCCTGGCCGCCGTCGAGGCAGACCGCGGCGACGAGCGCCTCGACCGCCGAGGCGAGCAGCCGCGGCTTGTCGCGCCCGCCCGTCTTCTCCTCGCCGCGGCCGAGCCGCAGCGCCTCGCCGAGCGCGAGCTCTCGGCCGATCACGGCCAGCCCCGTCTCGCAGACGAGGTCCGCGCGCCGCCGCGACAGCTCGCCCTCGCGCGCGTCGGGGTAGCGCTCGTAGAGGAGCATCGACGCCGCGAGATCCACGATCGCGTCGCCGAGGTACTCCATGCGCTCGTTGTCGCGTCGGGCGAGGTCCGGCCGCTCGTTGACGAACGAGCGGTGCGTGAGCGCGTCGAGCAGCCGGCTCGGGTCGCGGAACCGGTACCCGAGCCGCGCCTCGACCGTCTGGGCCCAGTCGGCGGACATCGCGCGCGACCATAGCGCGCGGGACGCGGCGGCACATACTGGACGTCGTGAGGTCGCGCCGCCAAGGCTCGCCGGCTCCGCCGGGTCGCTCCGCCGTGCGCCGCTCGCTCTTGCTCTCGTCCCTCGCGCTCGTGCTCGCGAGCGGCGCCCCGACCGCGGCCGCCGACGGCGCGCGCGAGCGCCCGTGGCCCGATCACTGGCCGATCGTGCTGCCCCCGATCGCCGGTCCGCTCCCGCCGCCGCCGCCGCCCGCCGCGCCGACGCCGCCCGCGACGCCGGCGGGGCAGCGCGTGCTCGACGTGCTCGAGCGCGTGCGCGCCAACCTGCGCAGCACGCGCTACCAGCACCGCCGCGTCGTGCGCGAGGCCGACGGCGTCTACCACTGGGACTGCTCGCTCATGACGCACTGGGTGCTCGAGCGCGCGCACCCCCGCGCGGTCGCGCCGATGCGAGGGACGCGCCCGCTCGCGGAGCACTTCGTGCGGGTCATCGAGCGGGCGCCGGTGGGCCGCTTCGCGGGCGGCTGGCAGCGCGTACCGCGCGTGGCCGACGCGCGCCCCGGCGACGTGTTCGCGTGGCGTCGCCCGCGCGGCTTCCCGAGCCGGAACACCGGGCACGTCGGCGTCGTCGCGGGCGCGCCGCGCCCCGTCCCGCGCATGCCCGGCGCGTACGCCGTCCGCGTCGTCGACGCGACGAGCTGGGGCCACCAGGACGACACGCGCCCGCCCGACGGCGTCGGCGGCTTCGGCGCGGGCACCCTCGTGTTCCTGACCGACGCGGAGGGCCGCGGCACGCACTACGGCTGGTACGGCACCGCGAGCGGCGGCTACGTCGTGACGCCGATCGTGCTCGGGCGAGTGGGCCCGTGATCGCCCGGCGCGCCGTCCACTCGACTTGCGCAGCGCGGCGCCGCGCCGCGCTGGGGGTGCTCGGGCTGCTCGTCGCGGCCTGCGGTGGCGCGCCCGAGGCCCTCGACCCGGCGGCGCCCGCGCCGGCGCTCCCCGAGGCGCGGCCGGGCTCGCGCTTCGAGGTCACGGCGTCGCGCCCCGGCGCGGGCTGCCCGGCCCTCGTGCGCGCCGACGACCCGAGCGCGGAGCCACACTGCGACGAGGAGGTCGAGCTCGACGCGCTCGGCCTCGCGCTCTTGCGCGACGCGAGCGACGCCGAACGCGCGGGGCTGCGCGAGCCCGTCGACTTCGACCGGTGGGTCGTCCTCGCGCCCGCGCGCGCGCTCGCGCCGCTGCGCCTGGTGAGCATCGACGCGCGCGACGACGACGGCCGCGTGACGGTCGCGCTCGAGCCGCCGTGCCAAGGCATCTGCGGCGGCGCCTCGATCGTCGAGCTGCGTCGCCGTGAGTGCGCGGAGCGCCACGCCGGCGACGCCTACCTCGTCCCGCGCCCGCGCGCGCGCCTCGACGTGCGCGCCTCGCCCGGGCGCGCGTGCCTCGAGCCCGCGGCGCCATAGCGCGCCGCTCGGGTCAGCACGACAGGTACGTCAGGAGGCCTGGGCTCCGTTGGATCGCGCGGCCGGCCGCGGCGCGTAGGCGTCGACGAAGCGCAGCGCGCGATCCGCGACCACGTCGGGCCGCTCGAGCGGGAGGAAGTGCCCCGCGCCGGGGAGGATCTCCATGCGGTACGGCGCCTCCACGAGGCGCTCCTGTCCGCGCGCACAGCCCGGCGCGATGCAGCCGTCGTCGAGCCCGTGCAGGTAGAGCAGCGGCGCGCGCACGGTGGCGCGATCGCGATCGATCATGCGCATCCACTCGAGCCGCGTCGGGCGCAAGAGCGCGCGGTAGTAGTGGACGGCCGCGTCGCCCCCGTCCGCGATCGACGCCGCCACCGCGTCGAGGTGCGCCGCGTCGGGCGTGAGGCCCGGCGACCACCGCCGCCAGAGCCGCTCGATCCCCGCGCGATCGATCGAGCGGGCCTGGAGCGCGAACATGTAGCGGCTGCGCGCGAGCTGCCGCGGGTCGCGCACGAGCGAGCGCGCGAACGCGATCGGGTGCGGCACGCTCAGCGCGATCGCCGCGGCGATGCGCGCGGGCGCGCGCGCGGCCGCGAACCACGTCGCCGCGGCGCCCCAGTCGTGCCCGAAGAGCACGACCGGCGCCTTCGGGCTCAGCTCCGCCGCGAACGCCAGCGCGTCGCGCGAGAGCCGGTCGAGCCCGAACGGCCCCGCGCTCGCCGACGGCGCGTAGCCGCGCATCCACGGCGCCACGCAGCGCCAGCCGCGCGCCGCGAGCCGCGCCATCACCGGCGCCCACGTCGCGGGCCCGTCCGGGAACCCGTGCAGCAAGACCGCGACGCGCCCGTCCTTCGGGCCGGTCGCGAGGGCGAAGAAGGTCGCGTCCTCGACGCGCAGCTCGATGCGTTCCACGCGCGGGAACATAGCCGCGTTCCGCCCGACGACGAGCCGAGCCCGCGCCGCGCGATCCGAGCGGCTCGGGTGAGCTACGCTGCGGCTCTCGCATGCCGGAGCTGAACACGCGCGTGGAGCGGCTGGTGGCGGAGGGACGGCACGCCGAGGCGGCGGACCTCTTGCTCGACAAGGGGCACGTAGAGCGCGCGGCGGAGCTCTACGCGGCGGTGTGGCAGTGGGGCCGCGCGATCGAGATCGCCGAGGAGGCGGGGCTGTTCGACATCGCCTACCGCCACGCGATCGCCGGCCAGGACCGCGACGCGTGCGGGCGCGTGCTCGCCAAGCTCGAGGCGCGGCCCGAGCAGGCGGTGCGCGCGGCGACCCACGCGGAGCAACGCGGCTTGCTCCTCGACGCGGCGCGCCTGCGCGAGGCGGCGGGCGAGACGGAGGCGGCCGCCGAGCTGTACGAGCGCGCGGGTGACCTGCGCGACGCGGCGCGCTGCCGGATCGTCCTGGGCGAGCTGCGCAAGGCGGGGATGCTCTTCGAGCGGCGCCTGCGCGAGGACGCGGAGGACGGCGCGAGCGCGCTCGAGCTCGGGCGGATCCTCGCGCAGTTCGGCCGATGGGATCACGCCGTGCGCGCGCTGCAGAAGGCGGCCGAGCACGAGGCGCACGAGGCGGCCGCGCTGCGCTTGCTCGTCGCGTGCTTCGCCGCGATGGGCATGGACGAGGCGGCGGGCAGCCGGCTCGACGCGCTCCGTCGCCTCCAGCCGGAGCTGCCGGTGACCGTCCCGGAGATGCTCACCGAGGTGTACGGCGATCCGCGCGGCGTCGCGGCGCTCGTCGGGCAGGCCGACTCGGAGCGCCTCCTCGCCGGGCGCTACCGCGTGATGGCGCAGCTCGGCGCGGGTGCGACCGGGCGCGTGCTCCTCGCGCACGACCCGTTCCACGACCGGCAGGTCGCCGTGAAGGTGCTCAACGTCGGCGGCGGCGCGTCGGGCCGCGACGCGTTCGTGCGCTTCGGCCGCGAGGCGCGCGTCGCCGCCGGGATCGAGCACGCGAACGTCGTGTCGGTCTTCGAGTTCAACCCCGACGGCCCGTTCCTCGTGATGGAGTACATGGCGGGCGGCACGCTCGCGGATCGCCTCGGCGACGGGCCCGACGAGCGCCCGCGCCGGCTCGGCCCGCTGCGCACGTGGGCGATGGCGAAGGGCGTCCTGTCGGCGCTCGAGGCGGTGCACCGCCGCGGCGTCGTGCACCGCGACCTCAAGCCGGCCAACGTCTTCTACGCCGAGAACGGCGACGTGAAGCTCGGCGACTTCGGCGTCGCGCACCTCACCGACCTCGGCAACACGCTCACCGGCGCGCTCGTCGGTACGCTCGCGTACATGACGCCCGAGCAGATCACCGGCTCGTCGCGGCCCGACGCGTCCACCGATCTCTACGCGCTCGGGGTGATCCTCTTCCGCTGCCTCACCGGGCGGCTCCCGTTCGAGGGGCCCGACTTCGTGGCGCAGCACCTCGAGGACACGCCGCCCGCGCCGAGCGAGGTCGCCCCGTGGCTCGGGATCGCGTTCGACGACGTGTTCGCGAAGCTCCTCGCGAAGCGCCCCGCGGATCGCTTCGCGTCCGCGAACGACCTCGTCGACGCGCTGCGGACGCTGCCGTGGGCCGCGGCCGAGGAGGCGATGCCGCCCGACGAGGGCGAGGCCGCGCCCGCGCGTCCGGCGTCGATCGCGCCCGCCGCCGCGCCGTCGCAGAGCGGCGCGCGCTTCGAGGTCCTCGAGACGCGCGAGGACGGGATCGCGATCGCGCGCGACGAGCTGCTCGAGCGGACGGTCGAGCTCGTGCCGCTCGACGCGGCGCGCGCGGAGCGGCTGCGCGCGTTCGCGCGCGCGGACGGGCCGTACCTGCAGGCCGTCTACGAGATCGACGAGGCGCTCGGCCGCGCGGTGCTCGAGCACCCGAGCGGGGTGCCGCTCGCGACGCTCGGCGGGCGCGATCCGCGCCGCGCGGTGATCGTCGCGCAGGTCCGCGAGGCGATCGGTCGGTTGCACGCGGAGCGCGTGGTGCACGGCGCGGTGCGCGCCGGCGTCGTCGTGGTCGGCCCGGCGCGCGCGGTCCTGCGCGTCGCGCTCGCGCCCAGCCCGGGCGCGGACACCGCGGCGGACTGGGCCGGCCTCGACGCGCTCGGCGGGCGCGCGCGCGGCGCGCCCTGAGCACGGCGCCGCGGGTGTGGCGCGCCGACCACGGCGGCACACGCTGCCGCATGTCGTCGCCCGCCGTCGGCGCTCGCCGGTCGGCACGCGCCTCGCTGTCTTCGTGCGCAACGGCATGCGCGTCTTGCTCTCGCGCTCGCTGGTCCTCGCGGCGGCGGTCCGTCAACCGAGGCGGGCACCCTCGCGTCGTGCATCGAAGGTCGGTGCGTGCTCGAGGGTTGCGCGACGGGCTTCGGCGACTGCGACGGGGAGGACGGGCTCTGCGAGACGCGGCTCTCCACCGCGACGGACTGCGGCGCGTGCGGCGTCGCCTGCGCGGAGGGCGAGCGCTGCGCCGACGGAGCGTGCGTCGCGTCGGACGGATGACGCGCCCGGCTCAAGGGGCGTGGAAGGTGATCGTCGAGCCGCGGTCGTTCGGGTAGCCCGCGGAGCCGCAGCCGCTGGCGACCTGGCGGATCGTCTCGTAGCGCACGACGTAGGTCGGACCGGCGATCGGCGCGAAGGTGAACGAGGTCGTCAGGAGGTTCTGCCCAGGCGCGATGTTGAAGCTGCCCACCATCACCGAGTTGATTCGCACGCCGACGCTCTGCGTGTCGCACGTCAGCACGTTCGGGTCGACGACGAGGCTCACGTCGACCCGCCCGACGCTCGGGAGGCTCGTCGCGCGCGTCCCCTGCACGTAGTCGCCGAGCCGCCAGAAGTACAGGCCGTCGGCGCCGACCCGCGTGTCGCCGGCCTGGGGGAACGGGCTCGTCTCCATCCCGGCGCGACACATCCCGCCGCTGCACACCATGCTCGCGGTGCACGCCGCGAAGCACGCGCCGCAGTGCGCGCGATCGCTCGAGAGGTCGCGGCAGCTCCCGCCGCATCCCATCTGGCCGGCGGGGCAGTCGAGCACGCACATCCCACCGTCGCAGCGCTCGCCGGTCGCGCAGGCGTTGCCGCACGCGCCGCAGTGCATCGCGTCGCGCAAGCGATCGTGACACGTCGCGCCGCAGAGGATCTGCCCGCCCGGGCACGGCGAGATGCACCGGCCGCCCTCGCAGGTCTCGCCCGGGGCGCACGCGGTGCCGCACGCGCCGCACGCCATCGGGTCGCGCAGGAGATCGCGGCAGCTCGCGCCGCACACCGTCTGTCCGCTCGGGCACGAGAGCACGCACGCGCTCGACGCGCAGCGCTCGCCCTCCGCGCACGCGCGCCCGCAGGTCCCGCAGTGACGGGCGTCGATCGAGACGTCGACGCAGGCGCCGGCGCAGAGCATCCGGGGCGCCGCGCACCCCTCGCATACGCCGCCGACGCAGCGCTCGTCGCCTGCGCAGGCGCGCCCGCACTCGCCGCAGTGCGCCGGATCGACCTCGAGGTCGCGGCACGCGCCGTCGCACGCGGTCTCCTCGCCAGGACACTCGCTGCTGCACACGCCGCGCGCGCAGACCTCGCCGCCCGCGCACGCCCGATCGCAGCCGCCGCAGTGGCGCCGGTCCGCCTCGACCTCGACGCACTCTCCGCCGCAGAGCAGCGCGCCGCCCCCGCAGCCGCCGTCGGGGAGCGCGCTCGTCGCGTCGCGGCGCGACCCCGCGTCGAGCCGACTCCCTCCGCCGTCCGCGCAGCTCGTCGCGAGCAGCGTGGCGACGAGCCCGACGATCTGCGGCCCACGCACGAGCTCCATCCTACGCGCCGCGCGCGCGCGATGCGAGCGCCCGGCCCGAGCGATGACGGAGCTCAATAGCGGTAGAAGCCCTCGCCGCTCTTCTTCCCGAGCTTGCCGGCGCGCACCATCTGCCGCAGCAGCGCGGGCGGGCGGAACTGCTCGCCGAGCTCGCGGTGCAGGTGCTCGAGGATCGCGAGCCGCACGTCGAGCCCGACCAGATCCGTCAGCTCGAGCGGCCCCATCGGGTGCCGGTACCCGAGCTTCATCGCCTTGTCGATGTCGGCCGCGCTCGCGACGCCGCTCTCGAGCATGCGGATCGCCTCGCAGCCGAGGATCACGCCCAGGCGGCTCGTGGCGAAGCCCGGGAAGTCCTTCACGACGATCGGCTCCTTGCCGATGCGCGTCGCGAGGGCGCGCGCGCGCTCGACGCTCGCGTCGCTCGTCGCGAGCCCGCGCACGATCTCGAGCAGCGTCATCAGCGGCACCGGGTTGAAGAAGTGCAGGCCGACGACGCGCTCGGGCGCGCCGCTCGCCGCGCCGATCTCGGTCACGCTGAGCGAGGAGGTGTTCGACGCGAGCAGCGCGTGCGCGGGCGCGTGCGCGGCGACGGCGCGGAACGTCTCGATCTTCAGCGCCATGATCTCGGGGATCGCCTCGACGACGAGGTCCGCGCCGCGCACCGCGTCCGCGAGCTCCGTCGTCACGCGGATCCGCGCGAGCGCGGCGTCGCGCGCCGGGGCGTCGAGCTTGCCCTTCTCGGTGAGCTTGCCGAGCGAGCCCTCGATCCCGCGCTGGCCGCGCGCGAGCGCCGCGTCGTCGACGTCGCGCATGACGACGTCCATCCCGGCGACCGCGCAGACCTGCGCGATCCCGTGCCCCATGGTGCCCGCGCCGAGCACCGCCACGTTGCGAATCTCGCTCATGGCGCGAGCCGTAGCACGGCGCGCGCGCGGCGGGGGCGCCGCGTCCTCACACCACGCGGCGGGTGTCGAGGGCGTAGCGGGAGAGCGCCGCGCGGGGTGGGGCGACCATCGGGGCGAGCGCCCCGTGCGCCGGCTCGACGACGAAGCGCTCCGCCCGGCGGCGCGCGGCCTCCGCGTCGTCGGCGGGCAGGCCCGGGTAGACGCCGCCGCCCGGGATCCACGCGTGCACCGAGACGTGCACCGCGTCCTCGGGCCCGCGCAGGTCGAGCGCGAGCGGGTCGAGCGGCGCGAGATCGGGGTGCAGGCCCGGGCTCGGTGCGAAGCTGCGGTAGCGCACGCCGAACACCGCGGCGACGCCGCGGCGGCTCTGGTGCAGGATCATCGGCAGCCGATGGCTCGCGCCGTTCAATCGCACGCCGACTTGCACCCGGTGGAGCTCGGGCCCGACGAGCCGCAGCTCGAGCCGCGTCGTGGACGAGTCGACGAGCCGGCTCGTCCCCGCCTCGCGCGAGAGGTCGCCGACGAGCGGCCAGTGCTCGATCGCGCGGCGCACCTCGAGCCGGACGCCGCCGTCGAGCGCGGCGACGCCGACCACGCGGTGCGCGTCGTCGGCGAGCTCCGCGACGAGCGGCGCGCCCAGGCCGAAGCCCTCGCGCCCGAGCTCGTCGAGCACGTCGTCGAGGTCGAGCGCCAGGAAGAACGGGAGCGCGAAGCGGTCGTGCAGGTCGGCGCCGTGATCGATCAAGCCGATCGGGTACGGCCGCGCGGCGAGCCGCGCGAGCACGGCGCGGAAGAGCGCGGCGCGCGCCGCCTCGTGGGCGGGGCTCGGCGCCTGGCGCAGCGCGCGCAGCTCGACGAGCCCGAGCCGACCGCGCTCGCCGATCCAAGGGCTCCACAGCTTCTCGACGTTGACCTCGGACCGGTGCGTGTTGCCGAAGCGGTCCGTCAAGAGCGGGGCGAGCGCGCCGGCGAGGCGCTCCGGGGAGGGCGCCTCCGCGCGCGCGAGCCGATCGAGCGCGACGGCGAGCTCCTCGAAGCTCTCGCGCGCTTGCTCGTCGGGCCGCACCGCCTGGCCGGAGCCGCCGACGGCGCGGCCCGCGAAGAAGTACGACAGGCTCGGGTGCCGCGAGAGGTACGCGACGAGCCGAGGGAGCAGGTGCGGGTGCGCGAAGAACGGGCTCGCTTCGGGCCGTGGGCCGCCGAACGTGAGGTGCCCGCCGCCGCCCGAGTCGGTCACCTCGCCGTTGTACTGGCGTCGCGCCGGCGAGAGCTCGGCCGCGGCCGCCGCCGCGTGGATCGCGCGCGAGGCGTGGTGGAGCTCCGTCGCGCTCCGGCACGGGGCCATGTTCACCTCGACGACGCCGGGGTCGGGCGTGACCGTGGTGAACGCGACGCGATCGTCGACCGGCGGCGGGTAGCCGCGGAGGATCAGCGCGTCGAGCGGGAGCGCGCGCGCCGCCGCGGCGACGACGCCGAGGAAGCCGACGAACAGATCCACGCTCTCGAAGGCGGGCAGCTCGAGCGCGACGTGTCCGTCCTCGCTGCCGAGCGCGACGAGGCGAGCGCCTCGCGCGGCCACCGGATCGACGAGCCCTCCCGGCGGGATCGGGCGACCCTCGAGCGGCGGGCGCGAGAGGAGCGCCGCGTCGGCCTCGCCGAGCACGAGCCGGTGGGGCAGCGGCCCCGGGACGTCGAGTGCCTTGGCACCGAGCGCCTCGACCAGCGCGTCGCGGAGCGCGCGCGGGTCTCCGCCGCCTGACGGCGCGTCGAGGCACGCGGGATCGAGCGGCCCGTCCCAGAGGGGGACCCCGCTGCGCAGCGCGTAGATCCCGAAGCTCCAGCGCGGCGCCGGCTCGCCCGGGTACTGCCGGCCGAGCGTTCGCACGAAGGCTTGCCCCTCTCTGCGCAGCGCCCGCGCCAGCGCCGCGCCCCGCGCGCGCTTGCCGTCGCCGTCCGCCGCGCCGAGCCACCCCGGCGCGCTGGACGCCGCGTCGGTGAACGTCGGCTCCGCACCGAGCCAGATCACCAGCCGCGCCGCGGCGAGCGCGCGGTCGTGCGCGAGGAGCGCGTCGTCGAAGGCGTCCACCGTGCGCGCCCGGATCGCACGATCGCCCGCGCGACGCAACGTCGAGGGGACGATCCTCGTCATCTCGTCATTCTCGGCGGCATCGAGGGACGACCCTCGTCATCTCGTCATTCTCGGGGGGCGCGCGACGAGCATCACGAAATGACGAAATGACGGGATCGTCCCCTCATGAGCACCACCGCAGATCGAGGGTGAGCGGGTGTTCGGGGCGCGCCGGGGCGTCGCGGACGAGCGCGGGGTAGGGCGCGTGCCCGCTCGTCGTGAAGCGCTGCGCGCGGCGCGCCTTCGCCTCGAACGCGGTGAGGGGCGGCTCGTCGTAGGCGCGCCCCTCCGGGTGCCACACGTGGTAGGTGCACGCGCCCAGGCTCCGGCGGCCCCACGTGTCGACGAGGTCGAAGCGCAGCGGGTGGTGCACGCCGATCGTCGGCTGCAAGCAGAACGGGGGCTGCCACGCGCGGAAGCGCACGCCGCAGACCGCCTCGCCGCTCCGCCCCGTCGGCGCGAGCGGCAGGCGCCAGCCGTTCACGGCGACCACGAGGCGCTCGCCCTCGGGCAACCCGCGTACGCGCACCTCTAGGCGCTCGAGCGAGCTGTCGACGTAGCGCGCGACGACGGATCCCGCCGGCTGCTCGCCGAGCGTGGACCACGGCTCGCCCGCGTGCCGCACCTCGAGCTCGACGCCCTCGATCACGTGCGTGCCCGCGACCGGGAAGCGCAGGTCGACGAACGGACGCAGCCACTCCGCGTCGAACGGCACGCCGTGCGCCGACAAGTCGCGCGCGACGTCGCGCGCGTCCTCGTCGAGGTAATGCGGGAGCAGGAACCGGTCGTGGAGCGCGTGGCCCCACGGGATCAGCGGGTACGTGTAGCGCGCCTTGGCGAGCCGCAGCGTGATCGCGCGGACGAGCAGCATCTCGACGGCGGCCATGCGCTCGTGCGGCGGCATCTCGAACGCGCGCAGCTCGAGCAGCCCGAGCCGGCCGGTCACGCCGTGCGGGTCGTAGAGCTTGTCGATGCAGATCTCCGTGCGGTGCGTGTTGCCCGACACGTCGGCGAGCAGGTGGCGCAGCAGCCGGTCGACGAGCCACGGCGGGATCCACCCGTCGCCTTCGTCGGGGAGCTGCGCGAGCGCGAGCTCGAGCTCGTGGAGCGCGTCGTGGCGCGCCTCGTCGATGCGCGGCGCCTGCGAGGTCGGCCCGATGAACAGGCCGGTGAAGAGGTACGACAGGCTCGGGTGGTGCTGGACGTAGCGCAGCATGCCGCCGAGCAGGTGCGGGCGCGTGAGCCACGGGGACTCGATCGTCGACGGGCCGCCGAGCGTGAGGTGGTTGCCGCCGCCGCTGCCGACCTCGCGTCCGTCGAGCTGGTACTTCTCGGTCGAGAGCCCCGCGTGCGTCGCCGCCTCGGTGAGCAGCTCGAGCAGCGCGACGTACTCCGCGAACGAGGAGGACACGGGGACGTTCACCTCGATCACGCCCGGGTCCGGCGTGATCGTGCACGCGCGCAGGCGCGGGTCGTGCGGCGGCAGGTAACCCTCGAGCCGCACCGGCACCTCCGTCTCCCTGGCGGTCTCCTCGATCGCGGCGACGAGCTCGAGGAAGTCCTCGGTGCACGGGACGGGGGGCAAGAAGATGTGCAGTACACCATCGCGTGGCTCGATGCAGAGCGCGGTGCGCGCGCCCTGCGGCGCGTACGCCTGCTCCGGCGAGCGGGCCCGCGCGCGGCGCGCCTGCGCCCAGCGCTCCGCGTCGAAGTCCACCGGGTCCTCGTCGGCGACGAACGTCGCGTCCGCGTACCAAGGCGTCCACCCGCCGCTCGCGAGCTGCTCGAGCGGCAAGCGCAGCCCCATCGGGCTGTCGCCGGGGACGAGGTAGAGCCGCTCGCGGCGGAACGACCAGCGCGCGCCGAGCCAGCGGCCGGCCTCGCGGGCGAGCGGCAGCGCGTAGCCGACCGGCTCGCCGAGGCCGCGCTCGAGCGCCCGCGCGAGCCGGCGCCGCTCCTCGTCGTCGTCGAGGTCGGCGGCGTGCGGATCGACGTCCGGAGGAAGCAAGGCTTCTTGCGCGAGGAAGTGCCACGGATCCTCGAACCCCGGGCTCAGCGCCGGCGGCACGCCGAGCAGGCCGGCGAGCGTCCGACCGAAGCGCTCCGCGTCCGCCGTGCTCGGCGCGCGTTCGGCGGCGCCGACGCTCCGCGGCCCCGCGAGCGCGAGCCACTTCGGGTCGCGCCAGATCGGCGCGCCGTCCGCGCGCCAGAGGATGTCGATCGCCCAGCGCGGCAGCGACTCGCCGGGGTACTGCTTGCCCATGCGCATGGCCACGACCGAGCCCTCGCCGAAGCGGCGGCGCAGCTCCTCGGCGAAGCGCAGGCCCTGCCGCCGCTTCGACTCGCCGAGCGCCTCGGTCTTCCACTCGGGCAGGTGCGGCGCCTCGCGGCTCGTCCACGTCGGCTCGCCGCCGCACGTGAGCCGGATCCCGAGCGCGGCGAGCCCCTCGTCGACCGCGTCGCCGGCCGCGCGGATCGCGTCCCACGTCGCGTCCTCGTAGGGGCGGCGCGGGCGCGGCTCGTGGCCGAGCCGCTCGATGGTCATGTCGAACTCGAAGCGCGCGGCCGCGTGGCTCGCCGTCCCCGTCACCGGCGCCGCGAGCGCCGGGTCCGAGGCGAACGCGAGCGGCACGTGCCCCTCCCCGCAGAGGAGCCCGCTCGTTCCGTCGAGGCCGATCCAGCCCGCGCCCGGCACGTACACCTCGCACCACGCGTGGAGGTCGACGACGTCGCTCGGGACGCCCTTCGCGAGATCGGGGAGGTTCCCCTCGTCGGCGAGCTGGATGAGGTAGCCGCTCACGAAGCGCGCCGCGAGCCCTCGGCGCCGTAGCGCCGCGACGAGCAGGAGCGCGCTGTCGCGGCACGAGCCGCGGCCGTGGGTGAGCGTCTCGGCCGGCGTCCACACGCCCGGCTCCATCCGGATGACGTACTCGACGCGGCTCGCGACGGCCTGGTTGAGCGCGACGAGGTAGCCGACGCTGTCCCCCTCGAACGGCACGCTCTCGACGAACGCGTCGAGGGTCGGGTCGGGCTCGATCGCCAAGAACGGCGCGAGCTCGCGCGCGAGCGCCGCCTCGTAGGTGAACGGCAGCTCGCGCGCGTCGTCGTCGACGAAGAAGTCGAACGGGTTCACCGAGTGCACGTCGAACACCGCGTCGACGGTCAGCGCGAGCTCGTGCAGCGGGCGCTCCGCGGGGAACGAGAGCCGCGCCTCCTTCGCGCCCCAGGGGTTGTGCTTCCAGCGCACCGCCGCGTCGGCGGGCGTCACCTCGAGGTTGTACGAGCGCAGCGCGGTGCGCGCGTGGTCCGCCGGCCGGAGCCGCACGACGTGCGGGCCCAGGAGCGCCGGTGGGTCGTAGTGGTAGGCGGTGCGGTGACGGATGCGGACCTTCATGGGGGCCGCGAGTATCGCGCGGTCGCGGTCGCGTGGGCCACCCTCGCGGCCGGCGGGCGCGCACTTCGACGGCCGCGTTTCTCCCGTGTTTCGGGGCGGTAACCTCGGCGCCGGGGCGCGAATCGTGCGCGATCCGGCGAAGGCCCGCGTGCTAGCTTCACCGCTCGTGGTGACCTCGATCCGCGCCCACGGTCGAGCCGAGCGAGAGCCGCTCTTCGCGCGCTACCGGCCGCTCGACGGAGTCTTCGACGAGATCTTCACGCCGAGCGGCAAGGCGCGCCGCGGGCTCGCCGACGTCGTGCGCCGGCTCGACGCGCTCGGCGAGAGGGAGCTCAAGCTCCGGCAGCGCCTCGCCGACGGCGCGTTCCTGCGCGCCGGCATCACCTTCCGCGTGTACGGCGACACCCGGGGCGTCGACAAGATCTTCCCCTTCGACCTCATCCCCCGCGCGGTGAGCGCGCAGCGCTGGGAGGCGCTCGAGCGCGGGCTCGAGCAGCGCGTCTACGCGCTCAACCGCTTCCTCGAGGACATCTACGGGCCGCAGCGCATCCTCGCGGACGGCGTCGTGCCGCGCGAGATCGTGCTCGGCTCGAAGGGCTACCTCCCCGCGCTGCGCGGCGTGCGCCCGCCGGGCGGCGTCTACGTCCACGTCGCGGGGATCGACCTCGTGCGCGCGCCGAACGGCGAGCTCCTCGTGCTCGAGGACAACGTGCGCACGCCCTCGGGCGTCTCGTACGTGCTCGAGAACCGGCTCGTGATGAAGCGGGTGTTCCCGCAGCTCTTCGCCCAGGCGCGCGTGCGCCCGGTCGACAACTACCCGGTGCGCCTGCGCGAGAGCCTGCGCAGCCTCTCGAGGCCCGACGCGCGCCTCGTGGTGCTCACGCCCGGCCAGTACAACAGCGCCTACTTCGAGCACAGCTTCCTCGCGCGGCGCATGGGCACGGACCTCGTGCAGGGCTCGGACCTGTTCGTGCACGACGACCGCGTCTACGTGAAGACCACGCGCGGGCCCGAGCGCGTCGACGTGATCTATCGCCGCATCGACGACGAGTACGTCGACCCGACGGTGTTCCGGCCCGAGAGTCTGCTCGGCGTGCCGGGGCTCGTCGGCGCGTACGCGAAGGGCAACGTCGTGCTCGCCAACGCGCTCGGCAACGGCTGCGCCGACGACAAGGCGGTCTACCCGTTCGTGCCCGCGATCGTCCGCTACTACACCGGCGAGGACGCGATCCTCGGCCAGGTGCCGACGTTCGTCTGCGCCGATCCGACGAGCCGCGAGCACGTGCTCGCGCACCTCGGGTCGATGGTGGTCAAGGCCGTCGACGCCTCGGGCGGTTACGGGATGCTCTTCGGGCCGAGCGCGAGCAAGAAGCAGTGCCGCGAGTTCGCGGCGCGCCTGCGCGCGAACGGGCGCGGCTACGTCGCGCAGCCGGTCGTCGAGCTGAGCACGTGCCCGACGTGGACGCCGCGCGGCCCGGCGCCGCGGCGCGTCGATCTGCGGCCGTACGTCGTGACGGGCTCGAGCACGTGGGTCCTGCCCGGCGGGCTCACGCGCGTCGCGCTCGAGGAGGGCTCGTACGTCGTCAACTCGAGCCAAGGCGGCGGCAGCAAGGACACCTGGGTGATGGCCGAGGACGGCGCGGAGGATCCGGAGGCCGCCGAGTGATCTCGCGCGTCGCCGGCTCGTGCTTCTGGCTGCACCGCTACCTCGAGCGCGCGCAGAGCGTGGCGCAGCTCCTGAGGGTCAACCGCTCGTTCGTCCTCGACGTGCCGGTCGACGAGATCGAGAAGCACTACCCGCTGATCATCGTGTGCGGGGAGCAGGCGCGCTTCGACGCGCGCGTCGAGCCGTCGCTGCGCCACGACCGCGACGTGGTGGAAGACTACTTGACGTGGGACGGAGAGAGCCCGGTCTCGCTGCGCAGCTCGCTCTACTGGGCGCGCGAGAACGCGCGCACGACGCGCGAGGTGATCTCGCTCGAGATGTGGGAGTCGCTCAACGACGTGTGGACGTTCGTCCGGTTCGGGGCGGGGCGCCGCAAGTACAACACCGACCGCGACGCGTTCTTCAAGCGCATCAAGGACGGCTGCGACCTCGTGCTCGGGCAGACCGAGTCGACGCTGCTCGAGGGCGAGCCGCTCGACTTCATGCGCCTCGGGCGCTTCCTCGAGCGGGCCAACCAGACCGCGCGGATGCTCGACGTCAAGCACCACACGCTCGGGCCGCCGCGCGGCGCGGAGACCCCCGTAGAGACCGCGCAGTGGAACGCGTTGCTCTACAGCTGCGGCGCCGCCGAGGCCTACCACAAGCGCTGGCCGGCGCGGCCGGACGGGCGCTCGATCGCGGACTTCCTCGTCAAGGAGCCGGACCTGCCGCGCAGCGTGCTCGGGAGCCTCCTGCGCGCGCGCGACACGCTCGCGCGCATCCGCGCGGCCGGTCACCCGGCCCTCGGCGTCGCGGCGGAGCGCGCGCTCGACGCGCTCGTCGCCCACGCCCGCGAGGCGCCGCTCGGCGCGGCGCTGCACGAGGAGCTGACGCACGTGATCGACGAGACCACCACGATCTGCGTCGCGCTCGAGCGCGACTACTTCGACCCCGGCGACCAGCGCGCGCTCCTCGAGCCCGCGCCCTGACGCCGATCAGGGCGTGACGAGCGTCGCGGCGACCGCGTCGATCTCGAGCGCGATCGAGATCCCCTCGCAGAAGCCGTCCGAGTCGAGATCGAGGTCGGCGAGCTGCTCGGCGATCGCCTCGACGGTCGCGGTGTCGACGGGCGGCTCGACGTTCAGCGACTCGATCGTCGCGGGCACGTCCTCGCGCCGCACGTGCCCGGTCATCAGGCCCGCCTCGAGCCGCGTCTCGCTCGCGCGCCCGGCGATGCGCAGGCCGGACAGCTCGATGTGCAGCGTCCCGCCGTCGCTCGCCGGGATGCGGAGCGAGAAGCTCCCGCCGGGCGTGTGGAGGTAGCCGCCGCGCAGGCTCGCGCCGCGCAGCTCGGTCCGCGGCCGCCCCTCGATCAGCGACTCGGGGTGGATCCGAAACGTCTGCCCCGCCGCGAGCAGCATCAGGCTCCGGCCGTCGATCACCGCCGGCTCGAGCGCGAGCGCCGCCGTCGGCTCGACGCGGAAGACCGCGACGTCGACGCCGCCGTCGTCGATCGGGTGCCCGATGCGCGAGATCCGGATCGCGTGGAGCGCCCGCCCGCGCGCGAACGACGCGAGGAGATCCGCGTTGAAGTCGACCGCGTCGTTGAGCGCGCGGATCGCGGTGAGGATCAGCGGCGACTGGTTGTCGACGCCCGCGGTCGCGAGGTAGCGGGCGGGCGCGACCCAGTCGACGACGTGGCAGCCCAGCGCGTCGCTCGTCGAGGTGGTGACGCGCTGGTCGAGGTCCATCCCGGCGACCTCGCGCGAGCCCGTCGGTGGCATCTCGGGGAAGCGCGCGTAGCGGACCAGGAGCGTCCAGACCTCGTGCCCCTCGACGTCCGCCTGCGCGTCCGGGCGCGCCGCGTCGGGCGGCGGGGCCGCGTCCATCGTGACGCCCGCGTCGCGCGTCGGGGTCGGGGCGCACGACGCGACGGAGAGCGCGACGGAGAGGGCGAGCGCCGCGAGCAGCCGGCGAGCCCAGAGGACACGAGCGCTCGCGCGGCGTCCCGACACGACGACGGATCGTAGCAGCCGGCGCGCGCCGCGCGCGGGGTGCGCGCTCTTTTCTCGTGGCCGGCGCGCCGGACGCTCGGAGCGGGCACCGCGCCGAGCCGCCCGCCCGGCATTCGAGGGCACGCCACGGCCGGCTCGTGGAACGCCGCTTGCGGAACGCGACTCCGTGCGGATCCCCGTCTCGCTGTTCCTGATTGCGTGCTCCCCCGTCGACCCAGGTCTCGTCGACGCGGGCGCGTCTGCCACGCTCGATGGAGGCGCCGTCGAGCGCGACGCGGCCGCGACCGACGCCGCGTCCCCAGCCGCCGACGCCGGGCCGCCCCGCGATGTGCCGCCGGGCTGCCCGTTCGGTGGGCGCCCGCCGGTCGACGACGCGCCGCTCGCGCACGCGTCCGGTCGCACCGAGACCGTTCGCGCCGGCGGCTTCGTCGACGAGTACCTCTACGACGCGACGGACCGCTTCAAGATCGGCATCCGCCGCGAGTGGGGCGGCAGCGTCGTCTTCTTCGGCGAGGGCGGCGGCCGCCCCGGCGCCAACCCGACGAACACGATCGACGCCGCCGACACCGGCCGCGAGGTCCAGATCGCCCTCTACGATCCGGACCGCCACCTCCAGGGCTGCGCGTGGGACGCGTCGTGCGCGAGCGGGGGCATGGCGTGCCCCGAGCAGATCCGTTACCTGGGCTGGAACCCGGTGCAGGGCGGCAACCGCTGCAACCAGGGCTCCGCCGTCGATCGCGTCGCGGTGAGCGGCGGCGGGCTCGTCGCGACGGTCGTCCCGCTCCAGTGGAACCCGGACTGGGCGGCGCGCGACTGCACGACCGACACCTGCCGCGGCGCGGGCGCGCGCGCGACGAGCGACGTGCGCGTGACGCAGACCGCCCGCTTCGTGCGCCCGCGCGTCGTCGAGCTGCGCTACCGCATCGAGAACCTCGCCGACGTCGATCACCGCCCGACCGCGCAGGAGCTGCCGACGATGTACTCCTCCTACGGCCGCGACGGATCCCAGGATCTGTGGCGCCTGATGGACCCGAGCGGCGCGCAGATCCCGATCGACACGCCGACCGGGGGCGACGGGTTCTTCTACGAGAACTTCACCGCGAGCGGCCCCTGGGTCTCGCTCCAGAACGACGACCTGAGCCACGGCGTCGGGATCCTGTACGAGAACGGGCTGCGCGACTTCCAGGGATGGCAGCAACGATCCTTGCCATTCAACAACGTCCGCTCGCGCGTCGTCTTCGGCCTGCCCGCGCGCGGCGTCGTGCACGCGCGCGCCTACCTGCTGCTCGGCTCGTTCGCGACCATCGCGGCCGAGGCGGCGAGCGTCTTGGCGGCGATGCCGCCGTTCGGGTGGCTCGACGGACCCGCCGCCGAGGTCGGCGCCGGCCCGACCCCGATCCACGGCTGGGCGCTCGACAACCGCGGCGTCACCGCCGTCGAAGCGCGCATCGACGAGCGCGTGACCGTCCCGCTCTCGTACGGCGCCTCGCGGCCGGACGTGTGCCTCGCGTGGCCGGGCTATCCGCGCTGCGACGCGGTGGGCTTCGCGGGCAGCCACGACTTCGGGCCGCCGACCGCCTGCCCGCACCTCGTCGAGATCATCGCGACCGACGCCGACGGGAACCGGCGCACGATCGCGGAGCGCCTCGTGACCGTCCGCTGAGCCGCGAGGAGGACGTCCTTGGAGCACGCGCGCCTGAACCGAGTCTGGAACTGGCTCCCCGCGTTCCGCGCGGTGGCCGAGACCGAGCACCTGCCCACGGCGAGCCGCTTGCTCTGCGTGACGCCCTCGGCGCTCTCGCGGACGGTCAAGCAGCTCGAGGCCGAGCTCGGCCAGCCGCTGTTCGTGCGGGTCGGCCGGCGCCTCGAGCTGAGCCCCGCCGGTCACGAGCTGCTCGGCGCGCTGCGCGAGTCGATGAGCCGGATCGATCACGGCCTCGCGACGGTGAGCGCCGCCGAAGCGAGCGGGGTCATCCGCGTGAGCGCGCCCGAGCCGTTCGCGACCGCGTTCGCGCTCGGCGCGCTCGAGCGCCTCGTCGCGTCGCACCCGCGCGTCGTCCCGCAGCTCGTCTCGCTGTCGCCGTCGGACGCGTGCGCGTGGGTCGCCGGAGGACGGCTCGATCTCGCGGTGATCGACGCGCCGCGCGACCGGGGCTCGCTGTCGACCGAGCGGCTCGGCGCGCTGCGCTACGGCGTCTACTGCGGAGAGGGTCACCCGCTCTTCGAGGTGCCCCGTCCCTCGCTCGCCGACCTGTCGAGCCACGCCTTCGTCGCGCTGCCGCGCGAGGCGGCGCACCCGTGGCCCGAGGCGCTCGAGCGGCGCGTCGCGATGATCGTCTCGGGGATGCACCTCGCGGTCGAGGCGTGCGCGACCGGGCGCTACCTCGCGCGCCTCGCCGACGTCGTCGCCGAGCGCCACCGCGGCGTCGCGCTTCGTCGCCTCCCGATCGAGCTGCCCGGCGAGCACGTCGCGTACGCGCCTCCTGTTCGACGGGCGGCCGACGTCGGGGCAGCCGTACCTCGCGCGCGCGTTCTTCCCCTACCCCCGCGCGGCCGTGTTCGAGGCGTTGCAGCGTCCGTCCTCTGCGCTCACGTGGACGAAGTCGACGTCCGCGATCGCCTCCCAGGCCGCGGCCGCGTCCGCCATCGCGCGCCGCCCAGTCGCCGGCCGGAGGCGTTCTCGCGTTGCCCTGACCGTAGGCGAAGCCCACGCGCACCCGACCCGAGGCGTCGCGCCCGAGGAACCACACCTCGAGCCCGTGGCCGCCGGCGCGCGGCGTCACCACCACCTCCGGGGCCGAGGCGCCCTGGCGAGCGAAGTTCCCCACGTCCGCGGTGAGCGCGTCGACGCTCGTCACCGTGGCCGCCCGGCGCCGGCTTCGAGCGTGAGGAAGCCGGGCAGGCCCTCGCCGTAGAGATCGACGAGCTGGGTCGCTGCGCCGAGGAGCGGCGCGGCGATGAGCGCGACCGCGTCCCGCCAGTGCGCGTCGGGCGCGCATCGAGCGCCTCTGCGGGTGACGGCGCGCAACCCCGCGCCACTCAGACCGATGAGCGCCAGTGGGCGCGACCGCACGCGAGACCTCCTGTCCTGTGCCCGCGCGGGCCGACGGCTACGCGCGCCGCCGTCCCGAGGACACGCTGCTGTACGCGCTGGTGCGCGAGCACTGGCCGCGGTTCCTCGAGCGCGCCGAGGAGCAAGGCGGCTTGCCGCGCTTCGTCGTGCGCGACTTCGACGAGTACCTGCGCTGCGGCCGGCTCGAGCACGGCGTCGTGCGGCTCGCGTGCCGCCGCTGCGGTCACGAGCTGCTCGTCGGGTT
Organism: Sandaracinaceae bacterium; assembly: GCA_019637095.1. Taxonomy (GTDB): domain Bacteria; phylum Myxococcota_A; class Polyangia; order Polyangiales; family Sandaracinaceae; genus JACKEC01. Next base: position 39,974 of record JAHBWG010000019.1, read on the forward strand.
CGCGTGCAAGCGGCGCGGCTTCTGCCCCTCGTGCCTGGGCCGTCGCATGTCCGACGTCGCCTCGCACCTCGTGGACGAGGTGCTGCCCGAGGTGCCGATTCGGCAGTGGGCTGAGCCCGGTCCGGCTGCACCAGCGTTCACGGCGGCGCCCAGAGGCGGTCTGACGTGCGGGCGCGGTACCAGGCGACGAGCTCGTCGCGAACGAGACTCGCACGCGCGCGGCGCCTTCGAGAGGATGGGTCAATGGGGCGGGCTGCTCCGAGCCCGACGTGCGGTTCCCGGATGCGCCTATCGCGTGGGGCCGATCGATCCTACCCTCGCCGTTGGAGGTAGCGTGGCAAGGTACTACCCGCCGGAGGAGTCGGGCGACGAGTGGAGCTCCGAGCTGAAGGTTCGTCGAGCTTTCGCGACGCTCGACGACGACTGGCACGTGTTCCACTCGGTGATCTGGCAGTCGCTGCGCGCTGGTCGTCAGGGCGACGGCGAGGCTGACTTCGTCCTGGTCCATCGCCGGCACGGCGCGATCGTCCTGGAGGTGAAGGGAGGGCGCGTCGAGGTGACCTCCGGGCAGTGGTCCTCGACCGATCGTCACGGAGAAGTCCATTCCATCAAGAACCCCTTCGAGCAGGCCAAGGATTCGAAGTACGCGCTGCTGCGCTATCTCAAGAGCTTGGACGCTCGGCTCGCGAGGATTCCGATCTGCCACGGAGTCGTGTTCCCGGACGGCTCGGTTGGGTCGGGCATCGGCACCTACGGGCCACGAGACCTGATCTTCGACCGTGCCGACCTCACGGCCATTGCCGAGTCGCTCGGCCGTCTCGTGTCCCACTGGGGTCAGTCGGCGGATCTAGACAAATCGACCATCTCGGAGGTGGTCACGGCGCTGGCGCCGACCACGACGATCCGCCGGGCTTTGCGTGATCAGGTGGCGGCGACGACGGCCGCAATCATCGAGCTGACCGAGCAACAGAAGCGAGTCCTCGCGACCACGCGCCGCATGCGGCGCTGCGTGATTCTGGGAGGGGCCGGTACCGGGAAGACCGTCCTCGCAACCGAGCGGGCCCGAATGCTCGAGCGCGATGGGTTTAGGACCCTTCTCCTCTGCTTCAACGCGCCCCTGGCCGAAGCGCTGGCTCGAGAGGTCGATGACGAAGTTGCCGAGGTGGCGACCTTTCATTCCTTCGCGATGCGCGCTCTTCGCGCCGCGGGCGCGCCGCCGCCCGAGATCGAGCGGCCCGAGTGGTGGGACGGGGAAGCGGCCACTGCCCTGGCCAACGTGGCGGGCACCGAGTGCTGTCCGACGTTCGACGCGCTCGTCATCGACGAGGGTCAGGACTTTTCGGAGGACTGGGTCACGGCGTTGATGCTCCTGCTCTCGGATCCGGATTCGAGCCCGGTCTACCTGTTCGCCGATGCGCACCAGCAGCTGTATGGTCGGTCAACTCGGATGCCCGAGAGCTGGCCTACGCTCATCCTCGACGTGAACTGCCGGAACACGGCGCCCATCGCGATGAAGGTGGCGGCCGTGTTCGAGGACCACGCAACCTGCCTGGGCGCCGACGGCCAAGCACCGGTGTTCGTCGAGGCATCGAGTGAGGCCTCCCAGCTCTCGGTCGTCACGCAGATGACGTACCGGATGCTGGGTGAAGGGCACCTCCGCCCCGATCAGATCGTGGTGCTGTCCGACAGCCGGACGTTCATCGACCGGCTGCGCGAGCGTCTCGCTGGCGACGAACCGTTCGTGGGCCTCAACGGGCACGGCGTCGTCGCCGAGACCATTCACCGCTTCAAGGGGCTCGAAGCGGACGCCATCATCGTCGTTCTCACGGAGAGCAGCCCGGACCACCTCCTCCCCCTCGCGTACGTTGGGCTCAGTCGGGCGCGAGCGATGCTCGTTGTGGTCGGGCGAAGCCGGCTGAAGAAGAAGCTCCGATGGGGCGGCTAGGCTAGGTCGCAGCGCGCAAGAAGCCGCTCACTCCGCTGAGCGTCCCGCGATCGAGGAAGGCGTTGAAGTAGCGACACGAGGGTTCGCCGAGGTGCAGGCACGCCATACACGCGCCTCCCGCTCGCTTGCATCCCGGGTCGAGGGCGCAGCGGTGGTCAGCGGTCACCAGATCGGTGAGGAGCTTGTCGAGCTCCGTCTCGAAGACAGCCTGCAGACCACCGAGCACGAAGTCCCCGCGCGCGGCCGCGTAGACGAAGAACCCGAGGTGGAGCGGCACCAGCAGCTCAGACAGAGCGTTACGGTCGATCCCGGCAATCACGGCTGCACGACGGATCAAGCGATGAGAGTACGAGTGGACGAGCGTCAGGATCGCGCTCCCGACCGTTCGCGGGCCAGGATCGGCTCCCGGCGGGGGCACTTCGCTCGCGTCGAGGATCGCGAGCCGCGCTGACCGGGAGTCCGACCACGCACGCAATTCGAACCCTTGCGCCTCGAGCCAGCGAGCAACCTTGAGCGGGTCGAGACGGACGAAAAGCGCCTCCGTCTTCGCCACGTCTCCGTAGACCACGTAGGTCCCTCGCCTGTCGCGGAAGGGCACGAGCCCACTCGCGCCCGGAGCCGCGGGTCCTCGTGTGTAGCCGTAGTTGGCCGTCAGGACGGGGAAGCTGTCGATCAGCTCGACGGCCTCGAGGTTCGCCTGCCCGATCACCGGGGGGTACTTGTCCCGGTAGAGCACGCCGAGGTCCGACCACTCCTCCGTGCCCTCAACGAGATCCTGATGTCGGAGCCGGCTCTCGGAGAGAGCCAACGCGATGGTTACCGCGCCCGTGCGCGCGGGTTCGAGCCGGTCCGGTGGGAGGTCGGTCGCGTCGCCGTCCTCACCGAACGCACCCGAGGTCTCGGCCTGCTCGACCATTTTCTCGGCAACCGCTTGGGGGAGGCCGTTGTCCAGCAGCTGACGAAGCAGCCCGTCGCGAGACAAGGCTACGTCCTCGACGCGGTCGGTCATCATGCCGTCGAGAATCCACGACAGGGCCCTGTCTGGACCACCGGCTGCGGTGAGACGGCGGACCTTCTCCGGAGACGGCGCGTTGACGATGACCACGGTCCGCGGCGTGTAGACCGATGACGCGCGGTGCACGTTGGTCGTCATCCGCGCCGGCCGCCCCTGGTCGTCGGTCGCCCCACACTGGCACTTCGGAAAGCCCAAGCCGCGCTGGAGGACCGTCGCGCACTGCGGGCACTCGAATCGGATCTCGGCAGCCGAGGCCGTGCCTGGGAGCCGGATGACGACATCGTTGTGCTGCGGACATCGGGGGACGAAGGGGGGCTTCAGCGCCCCGCAATCGTGGTAGTGGACGAACGGAAGCTGCCCGAAGCGACGTTGCCCGCAACGGCACGGGGAGAGCGTGGAGTCGGTCACGCGGTAGCAGCTCTTGCACATCCAGACTTCGGGGAACGGCTCCACCGTGACGCCGTTCTCTCGACTCAGAGAGTAGACGACGAGATCACGCCGCTGCCGCAGGTCTCGAGCGTACCCACCGTCTCTACCGGCGGCGGCCCACGGACCGGTGACGCGAATCAGCTCGGCCCGCAGCGACTCGTGCTCTACGGGCTGGACGAGGGGCTGCCTCCACTCGGCGACCTTCCAGATCCGTCCCTTAAGGTCGACCGTCTGTTGAGGCAGGAACCCGAAGAGCACCTGCGAGGCGCTGCGCTGCTCCTTCATCGCAGCCTCCCGAGGATCGGCACCTGCTCCTCGACGTCCCGGAGGGAGATCATGGGAGGGCCCCAAGGGCAGAGGTCCGACGGGAAGGTGACGGTGCCTGCGGGGTCCATGAGGTTCCTGAAGAACTGCTCGACCCAGCGCTCGACGTCCTCTCGCATCTTCTCGTCGAGCGGGTCGCCAAGGCCGAGGGCCTCCACGAGGGCCTGGGTCTCGACGGCGGCCGTGATCCCCTCGTCTTGGAAGTACGACCGTAGCGCTCGAACGATGGCCAGCGATCTTCCGCTGCCCGCCTCGTGGAGCGCGAGGTTCCGAGCAAGCTGCATGCCTGCGATGGTCCGTTCCAGAACCTTCCGGGAATGGCGCGTCACGGGCACGGCCTCCACGAACCGGTCGCCCTGGGAAACGAACGACTCGAAGGCGCGATGGACGCTGGCGTCCCGCTCGCGGGCGATCTTGTGCATCACGTAAACGATCCCCGGATACCGCCGGCCGACCCGGGCGGTGGCCTGGATGAATTCGGCCGTGGTCAGGGGAAGCCCGAGTACCACCATTGCGTTGAGGCGGTCGACGTCCACGCCGTGGGACATCATCGACGACGCCGCGATGACGTGGATTCGGTCGTCGAACTCCGCCTCGGGGTGATCGAGTCGGTCCAGCACCTGCCGCACCTCGTCGAACTCCGTGCGGCCGGTGAGCGTGGCGGCGTTCAGCCGACCCTTGACGGGCACCTGCGTCTCGAGCGAACGGGTCGTGGCATCCAGGTCACGCAGCGTGTTCCCGTAGACGACGTTCGTTCCGTACAGCGACAGCAACTCAGCAGCGAAGCTGTCGGGGACCGCTGCGGCCTTGCACACGCCCGCCGGATCGTCGCGGAGCGAGCGAACCGCTCGCTGGAGCTCCGTGATCGTGCGGTCGACCGCGTACTCGAGGGTGACTCCGCGGGGGGCCACCGCGACGAACCGTCTAGCCAGCGCCTCGGTCTCAGTCGTCCAGAAGCCCTCCTTGGAGCTGGGTCCCGGAACCGGGAAGACCCGACCGTCGCGCTGGTAGAGAACGTCGACCTGTTTCTGGTAGCCCGTGAGGGTCGCGGACGAGGCGAGGATCTTCGGCTTCGCACCCGTGAGCTCGTGCTGCAGGTGGTCGAGCAGCGCCTCGTAGTGCGCGTCGACCGCACCGAGGCTGTCCTTCAGGAGATGGAGTTCGTCCTGAAGACGGAACGAAGGTCCGAACCGCTCGGGTGGCTGTTCGAGGGGGCCCGGCTTGGCCCGACAACCCGGGACGAGGCAGCCGTGAGGGCGGCTCTTCCTCGGGGCGTAGAGGTAGCCGTGTTCCGGTCCGGTGCACTTCCCGAGTGGTGGACCTACGAGCCCGCGCATCGACGCCTGCAGCGAGATGGATGCTGCCTTGTCGAGGGTCCCCACGATCACTGTCGGAAGGAAGCGGTAGATCTCCTCGTCGACGATGAGGAAGGGCAGGGCGGTCTCCGGCCATTCGCACGCATCGTTGTTGCACCTGTGCTCGAGTCGCCACTGCCGCCGGTTGAAGCCCATCTCGATCGAGGGCTCGTGACAGAACGGGCAGGATGTGAGGACCTGGAACTTGGCCGGCATCTCGGCGTCGGTCGGGTCGGGCTCCCACTGGTTCGGGTTCTCCTTCAGACGGTTCGGCGTCGCGCCCTGACCGACCAGGAACCCTACCGAGAAAGAGGCGCCGGGGATGTTCTCCCGCCTCCGCACGACCTCAGCCCCGGCCATCGCGTTCGCGAAGCGCTGGGTCTGCTGCAGGGACAGCATGCGCAGGGGAAACCTGCTCCAGGCGGTCAACCCGCCGAGCTTTCCGGTCATTCGATCGTAGAGCGAGGCCGTCACGAGGAGTCCGAGGTAGGTCTCCGTCTTTCCTCCGCCGGTCGCGAACCAGACGATGTCGGCGACTTCGTTCTCCGACGACGGGCTCGCGATGCACTTCAGGTTCGCGAGGAGGAAGCCGATCTGGAACGGCCGCCACGACTCGTACTTCCCGTGCGACGAATGAGCGATCGCCTCGTTCATGAGCTTGAACGCGCGAAGCAGCGTCGGCTCGGCACGTAGGAGCTCGACGCCCTCGGCGAGCCTCGCTTGCTCCTGCGCGAAGTCTGCAGCGGCGGCCTTCGCTTCGTCCGCCATGGCGGTCGACCAGAGATCCCTCTTTGCGCGTCCTGTGAGACTGTCCGTCCCCCAGGTCGCGTCGCCCCACTTCGCATGGCTCTGGACCAGAGCTTCCAACGAGCCGAGGGGGGCCTTCGCGAGGTGCTTGAAGCTGAGGTCGGGAGCCTCGTCGTCGGTGTTCCAGTACGACGGCCGCCCGCGATTGACCACGATGGTATCCGCGGTGGCGAAGACGTCGTCGCGGAGCACGACCCCGCAGTTCACACCATAGGCGTCGATGCGGCGGTCGTACCGAAACGAGTCCGGCAGCGCCTCCAGCAAGAATGGACGTGTCTCCAAGCCCGAGAGCTCGAGGGAGCACTCGTAGAGGTTCGTGTCACACAGCTGGGGATGGTCGTGGGGGGACGTGTTCACCAACGTGACGGTCAGGTCGATCGTTCCATCGGGGTTGGTGAGCGCCTCGGTCCTCAGTTCGGCGCTCAGCACTGGCTGACCCACCACGTCCGCGAGCGCATCGGCGAGCTTGGCTGCGCCGTGGGTCTGCTCCCCTGGACCTGCGAGCGCGATGTCGATCGAGACGGAGATCGCTGGTGACTTCTTCCACTCTCCCGGGCGCTCGCGCAGCCAGGCACAGCACCGGAGCCGGACGCTCATCGTCCAGGGCGCCGATCCCTTCGGGCGCACGACGAGCCCGACGGCGCAGGGATCGAGACGCTCGCCACGGTCACCCAGCCCCAGGGCGATGACCGCGGCCTCGGGAGCCAGCCGACCCAGCCAGAACCGGCCGGACGGCTCGACATCGAGCTTGGTCAGATCGTCTCCGCGACCCGCTACCAGGATCTGGCGGTCGAGCCAGTCGAGGAATCGCGCACCTGCGATGTGGATGTCCACCGGTTCTCCTCGTTCATGTTTGGGGGTGCTCGGACTCCGACCGCGCGAGGAGCAGCTCCCGCAACGGGTTGTTAGACGTCGGGCGTCGCAGCTGCTCGAGCGCCTTACCCTCGATCTGTCGGATCCGCTCGCGCGTGACGCCGAACTCCTGACCGATGGCCTCGAGCGTGTGCATCTCTCCGTCTTCGAGACCATAGCGAAGCCGGATGATGTGCCGCTCGCGATCCGGAAGCGCGTCGATCGCGTCGAGGATCGCCGAGGCGGTCTCGCGTCCGAGCGCCTCGTCCTCCGGGCTGGCGAACGTGGATCGGATCTGGTCGCCCAGCGTCTGGTCGCCTTCCCCCCCGACTGGCTCGTCGAGAGAGGCCGGGGTGCGCGCTACGTCCAGCAGGAACTGGATCTGCGTAGGGTCCCGCCCGACCTGCTCGGCGAGCTCCTCGATCGAAGGCTCACGGCCACCGTACTCGTAGCGGAGCGCGCGCCTCGTCCTGCGGACCCTCCGCAGCAGCTCCACCGCATGGACCGGGATGCGGATCATCCGGTCCTTGTCCGCGATGGCGCGGGTGACCGACTGACGAATCCACCACGTCGCATAGGTGGAGAAGCGGAACCCGAGGTTCGGGTCGAACCGCTCGACCGCGCGGATCAAGCCCAGCGTCCCCTCCTGCACTAGGTCGTCGATCACGAGGCTCTGGCCCGCGTACCGCTTCGCGATCGTCACCACCAGGCGGACGTTCGCGGCCACCATGTCCTGCTTCGCCCGAAGGCCGTCCTCGACCAGGGCCTTCAGCTCGCGTTGCCGGTCGGGCGCTGCCTGCTCGAGCGCCTCGCTCGCGCCAGCCCCCACCCGAAGACGGCGTGCGAGGCGCACTTCGTCTTCCGCGGTGAGCAGCTCGATTCGCGAGACCTCCCGCAGGTAGAGCTGGAGCAGGGTCTCGTCAGCCCTGCTCCAGCGGGGGGGCGGTCGCGACTCCGCTGACGGCAGTTCCTTCGCGCCGTCGCGAGCGCGGGGCGGCTCCTCCTCGTCCGCATCGAGTAGCTCGAGCGTGACGAGCTCCGTCTTCACCGCGACGAGCTCCTCGGGGGTGAGGTCGTGCCGCTCCGCCATCTGGAGCACCTGATCCGGGTCGAGGTAGCCACCCTGGCGGAAGTGGTCGTCCTCAAGGAGGCCGACGACCTTGTCAATCTTGGACGGATCCATGTAATCACCGACGCGGCGCGAGCGGACCGTCTGACGGAAAACGGCCGCCCAGGTGTATCCTCTCACTTTTCCTGGCGCTTGTGGAATCGGTGACCCCCAGCGAGACGTCGGCGCGGATGAAGCGGGTCCGCCAGACCGACACCAAGCCCGAACAGGAGGTTCGGAAGCTCGTCCGCGACCTCGGGTACCACTACCGGGTCGGCCGGAAGAGCCTGCCGGGAAAGCCCGACATCTCGAACCAGGCGCAGGGCTGGGCCATCTTCGTGCACGGGTGCTTCTGGCACGGGCACGAGCATTGCCGGCTTTCCACCCGGCCCAAGACCAACACGGCGTTCTGGCTGCGGAAGCTCGCGGCCAACCGCGAGAGGGACGGGCGGAAGGAGCGCCAGCTCCGGCGGCTCGGTTTCCGTGTGCTCACCGTGTGGCAGTGCGAGCTCGACTCGCCCACCACCCTCACCGAACGCCTGCGGTTGTTCCTCGACGGGTCGCTTGCCGAGCTGCTGGGCAGGGACGAGGCGTTCCTCGGAGCCGTGGAGCGACCCGATTACGAGGCGGGCGAGAACGGGGTCAGCCTCGTGGACCTGTTCGCCGGATGCGGTGGTCTGACCCTGGGCGTGGCCGAGGCGTGCCGCGCGCTCGGGCGCGGCCTGCGGGTGAAGCTGGCCGTGGAGACGGATCGCGCAGCCTTCGACGTGTACCGGGCCAACTTTCGGCCCGAGCTCACGAGCCAGCCCTCACTCGTCGAGGAGTGGTTCGGCGGCGAGGTCGGATCACCACCTTCGGCCGACGAGACGGCCGTCGCGGCGAAGGTCGGCCGCCTGGACATCCTCGTCGCTGGGCCGCCATGTCAGGGTCATTCGAACTTGAACAACCACACGCGCGGCAACGACCCTCGGAACAGCCTCTACCAGCGGGTTGTGCGCGCGGTAGAGGTGCTCCGGCCGCGCTGGGTGCTCATCGAACAAGTGCCCTCGGCGAAGCGCGACACGGGGAGGGTGGTGCAAAGATCGACCGAGGCGCTCCGCAAACTCGGATACGATGTATCTGAGGGGAAGATTTCGTTGGTCCACCTCGGGGTCCCGCAAGAGCGAGAGCGCCACGTACTCATCGCCTCCTCGAAGGGTCGACCCCTGCTGAGCCACGCCTACGATCTGGGCGCGGTGGCTCCGATGCGCGACGTCAAATGGGCGATCGGCGACCTGGAAGACCTCACCGGGACGACGCTCTACGAGACGGCCAGCAGGCTTTCGCCCGAGAACGTGAAGAGGGTCCGCTGGCTCCTCGAGAAGGATTGCTACGATCTCCCCAACCGGCTTCGTCCGGCTTGCCACCGCGACAAGCCAGACCACAAGTACAAGTCGATGTACGGACGCCTCCGGTGGAATCAGCCAGCGCAGACGATCACTACCGGCTTCGGTTCGCCGGGGCAGGGGCGCTACCTTCATCCCACCCGCAGCCGGACGCTCACGCCCCACGAGGCGGCGCGGATCCAGTTCTTCCCGGACTGGTTCGACTTCTCGGCTGCGACGACCCGAGCCGCACTTGCCCGCGTGATCGGCAACGCCGTCCCGCCGAAGCTAGGATACGCGCTCGCCCGCTACCTACTCAGCTCGGACGATGAGCAGAGCGAGGTCGGCGATACGCGGCGTGCATCGTAGGCAGGGTCAGCGAACCGCGGCACTCACACCGATCCGAACTACTCCGCGAGCTGCTGGACCCCGCGTACGCCCCCGCGCAGCCGTGAGCGCGCCCAAGAGCTCCTGCGCGCGGACATCAGTGCGAACTCGCCGGAGACCGACAGCCCGCGCGTTCTGGACCTCCGCGGCTTAGCACCCGCGCGCCCGCTCGACGCGGTGCTCGCGGTGTCGACGGGCGGCTCGACGTTCAGCGACTCGATCGTCGCGGGCACGTCCTCGCGCCGCACGTGCCCGGTCATCAGGCCCGCCTCGAGCCGCGTCTCGCTCGCGCGCCCGGCGATGCGCAGGCCGGACAGCTCGATGTGCAGCGTCCCGCCGTCGCTCGCCGGGATGCGGAGCGAGAAGCTCCCGCCGGGCGTGTGGAGGTAGCCGCCGCGCAGGCTCGCGCCGCGCAGCTCGGTCCGCGGCCGCCCCTCGATCAGCGACTCGGGGTGGATCCGAAACGTCTGCCCCGCCGCGAGCAGCATCAGGCTCCGGCCGTCGATCACCGCCGGCTCGAGCGCGAGCGCCGCCGTCGGCTCGACGCGGAAGACCGCGACGTCGACGCCGCCGTCGTCGATCGGGTGCCCGATGCGCGAGATCCGGATCGCGTGGAGCGCCCGCCCGCGCGCGAACGACGCGAGGAGATCCGCGTTGAAGTCGACCGCGTCGTTGAGCGCGCGGATCGCGGTGAGGATCAGCGGCGACTGGTTGTCGACGCCCGCGGTCGCGAGGTAGCGGGCGGGCGCGACCCAGTCGACGACGTGGCAGCCCAGCGCGTCGCTCGTCGAGGTGGTGACGCGCTGGTCGAGGTCCATCCCGGCGACCTCGCGCGAGCCCGTCGGTGGCATCTCGGGGAAGCGCGCGTAGCGGACCAGGAGCGTCCAGACCTCGTGCCCCTCGACGTCCGCCTGCGCGTCCGGGCGCGCCGCGTCGGGCGGCGGGGCCGCGTCCATCGTGACGCCCGCGTCGCGCGTCGGGGTCGGGGCGCACGACGCGACGGAGAGCGCGACGGAGAGGGCGAGCGCCGCGAGCAGCCGGCGAGCCCAGAGGACACGAGCGCTCGCGCGGCGTCCCGACACGACGACGGATCGTAGCAGCCGGCGCGCGCCGCGCGCGGGGTGCGCGCTCTTTTCTCGTGGCCGGCGCGCCGGACGCTCGGAGCGGGCACCGCGCCGAGCCGCCCGCCCGGCATTCGAGGGCACGCCACGGCCGGCTCGTGGAACGCCGCTTGCGGAACGCGACTCCGTGCGGATCCCCGTCTCGCTGTTCCTGATTGCGTGCTCCCCCGTCGACCCAGGTCTCGTCGACGCGGGCGCGTCTGCCACGCTCGATGGAGGCGCCGTCGAGCGCGACGCGGCCGCGACCGACGCCGCGTCCCCAGCCGCCGACGCCGGGCCGCCCCGCGATGTGCCGCCGGGCTGCCCGTTCGGTGGGCGCCCGCCGGTCGACGACGCGCCGCTCGCGCACGCGTCCGGTCGCACCGAGACCGTTCGCGCCGGCGGCTTCGTCGACGAGTACCTCTACGACGCGACGGACCGCTTCAAGATCGGCATCCGCCGCGAGTGGGGCGGCAGCGTCGTCTTCTTCGGCGAGGGCGGCGGCCGCCCCGGCGCCAACCCGACGAACACGATCGACGCCGCCGACACCGGCCGCGAGGTCCAGATCGCCCTCTACGATCCGGACCGCCACCTCCAGGGCTGCGCGTGGGACGCGTCGTGCGCGAGCGGGGGCATGGCGTGCCCCGAGCAGATCCGTTACCTGGGCTGGAACCCGGTGCAGGGCGGCAACCGCTGCAACCAGGGCTCCGCCGTCGATCGCGTCGCGGTGAGCGGCGGCGGGCTCGTCGCGACGGTCGTCCCGCTCCAGTGGAACCCGGACTGGGCGGCGCGCGACTGCACGACCGACACCTGCCGCGGCGCGGGCGCGCGCGCGACGAGCGACGTGCGCGTGACGCAGACCGCCCGCTTCGTGCGCCCGCGCGTCGTCGAGCTGCGCTACCGCATCGAGAACCTCGCCGACGTCGATCACCGCCCGACCGCGCAGGAGCTGCCGACGATGTACTCCTCCTACGGCCGCGACGGATCCCAGGATCTGTGGCGCCTGATGGACCCGAGCGGCGCGCAGATCCCGATCGACACGCCGACCGGGGGCGACGGGTTCTTCTACGAGAACTTCACCGCGAGCGGCCCCTGGGTCTCGCTCCAGAACGACGACCTGAGCCACGGCGTCGGGATCCTGTACGAGAACGGGCTGCGCGACTTCCAGGGATGGCAGCAACGATCCTTGCCATTCAACAACGTCCGCTCGCGCGTCGTCTTCGGCCTGCCCGCGCGCGGCGTCGTGCACGCGCGCGCCTACCTGCTGCTCGGCTCGTTCGCGACCATCGCGGCCGAGGCGGCGAGCGTCTTGGCGGCGATGCCGCCGTTCGGGTGGCTCGACGGACCCGCCGCCGAGGTCGGCGCCGGCCCGACCCCGATCCACGGCTGGGCGCTCGACAACCGCGGCGTCACCGCCGTCGAAGCGCGCATCGACGAGCGCGTGACCGTCCCGCTCTCGTACGGCGCCTCGCGGCCGGACGTGTGCCTCGCGTGGCCGGGCTATCCGCGCTGCGACGCGGTGGGCTTCGCGGGCAGCCACGACTTCGGGCCGCCGACCGCCTGCCCGCACCTCGTCGAGATCATCGCGACCGACGCCGACGGGAACCGGCGCACGATCGCGGAGCGCCTCGTGACCGTCCGCTGAGCCGCGAGGAGGACGTCCTTGGAGCACGCGCGCCTGAACCGAGTCTGGAACTGGCTCCCCGCGTTCCGCGCGGTGGCCGAGACCGAGCACCTGCCCACGGCGAGCCGCTTGCTCTGCGTGACGCCCTCGGCGCTCTCGCGGACGGTCAAGCAGCTCGAGGCCGAGCTCGGCCAGCCGCTGTTCGTGCGGGTCGGCCGGCGCCTCGAGCTGAGCCCCGCCGGTCACGAGCTGCTCGGCGCGCTGCGCGAGTCGATGAGCCGGATCGATCACGGCCTCGCGACGGTGAGCGCCGCCGAAGCGAGCGGGGTCATCCGCGTGAGCGCGCCCGAGCCGTTCGCGACCGCGTTCGCGCTCGGCGCGCTCGAGCGCCTCGTCGCGTCGCACCCGCGCGTCGTCCCGCAGCTCGTCTCGCTGTCGCCGTCGGACGCGTGCGCGTGGGTCGCCGGAGGACGGCTCGATCTCGCGGTGATCGACGCGCCGCGCGACCGGGGCTCGCTGTCGACCGAGCGGCTCGGCGCGCTGCGCTACGGCGTCTACTGCGGAGAGGGTCACCCGCTCTTCGAGGTGCCCCGTCCCTCGCTCGCCGACCTGTCGAGCCACGCCTTCGTCGCGCTGCCGCGCGAGGCGGCGCACCCGTGGCCCGAGGCGCTCGAGCGGCGCGTCGCGATGATCGTCTCGGGGATGCACCTCGCGGTCGAGGCGTGCGCGACCGGGCGCTACCTCGCGCGCCTCGCCGACGTCGTCGCCGAGCGCCACCGCGGCGTCGCGCTTCGTCGCCTCCCGATCGAGCTGCCCGGCGAGCACGTCGCGTACGCCGCGCATCGCGCGGGGGCGTGCGGCGCCGTCGCCGCCCTCCTGCGCGAGCTGCGCGCCGCGTTCGCGTGAGACGCGCGCGAGGGACGGACCGCCATCCCTCCCTCGCGCAGCTCGGCCGCTCGAGGCTCGACCCAGCGCACCTCCAGCGTGTAGCTCGCGTCGGTGAAGCCGTGGACCATCACGTTCGCGGTGCGCGCCCCCGACGGGACCCGCAGCTCGCACGTCTCGGCGCTGTCCGCCGAGTAGGGCCGGCATGCGTAGGCGGTGCTCGTGGGCGCCTGGTCCCACGCGACGTAGAGGTCCGCGTCGCCCGTCCCGCGCAGGCGCGCGAGGAACGTCGAGCCCGGCGCGACCGAGAAGGCGCGGTAGCGGACCGACTGCCCCGCGGTGACGGTGCCGCTCGCGGTCCCGCTCTTCTGCGTCCCGCTCGGCGTCGGCGTCGGCGTCGGCGCCGGCCCGCCCCCGCGCGGCGGCCCGTAGAGCGCGGCCGCGCCCTGCGCGTCGAGCGCCGAGATCGTCAGGTCTCCGCGCACCCCGTTGCACTGCGGGTAGTGCATCACCGACTCGCGGTCGTACGGCGTGACGGCGCGCCACGCGGAGTCCTCGTAGCAGGCGCGCGCCTCGGGCCGCGTGTGCTCGTGGCGGAAACCGAGCGCGTGCCCGAGCTCGTGGCGCAGGATGCCGGTGAGCGTGAGGCTCCCGCCCGGCGCGTACGCGCTCGAGTCGACGAGCACGTTGCGCGTCGAGCGCCCCTGGTAGGGGAAGAACGCGCGCGCGAGGTACGGCTGCCCCGACGTCGGCCGCACGTCGAACAGGACGGCCGTGTTCGAGGCGTTGCAGCGTCCGTCCTCTGCGCTCACGTGCACGAAGGCGACGTCCGCGATCGCCTCCCAGGCCGCGGCCGCGTCCGCCATCGCGCGCACGACCGTGGCGTGGCGCGAGCCGAACCCGGTCGAGACGCAGTAGGTGAGGCTCCGCTTCTGCGTCGAGCTCCAGATCGAGTCGCGCCCGTCGACCCGCACGACGGTGAGCGCGTCGGGCGCGACGAGCTGCTCGTAGAAGTCGACGAGGCGCTTCTCGGTGTCGATCGGCGTGTCGCCGTCGACGATCCAGACGCCGTCCGCGTCCCGATGGACGCCCTCGAAGAACTCCTCCCAGCTCGGCAGCGACTCGCCCGAGCGGGCGAGGTCGGGGTCCTCGAAGACACCCCCTCCCTCGGCCGCACAGCCCGCCGCCACGAGCAGCCACGACACGCAAATACGATTGCTTCGCACGTTCCACCTCCGACGTCGGCGCCCGCGAGTCGGCGGACGCGGTGACGAGGCGAACCTGGCCGGGTGCGCAACGATCGTCCATCGACGGATCCTCGAGTCCTCTTGCGCTGTGTGCAATGAACGTACAGGCCTCGGCGCGGCCGCTCGGGCCGGCTCGCCGGCCGCGCGGGAGCGGCCCGCGCGCCCCCGCCCGCGCGCGGCCCTTGACCCGCGACGGCGCGCCTCCGAGGATCCGTCGATGTCGTCGCAGCTCCTGGCGATCTCTTTCGACAGCGCCGCCTCCCCCTCCTTCACCCTGAAGGCGGGCCGGCCCGGCGCGAAGCCCGCGGCTGGGTGGGGCTTCGCCTGGTACCCGATGGACGACGGCGCCGCGGTCGTGATCAAGGATCCGAACGCGACGCACGAGACGCCGCTCACGCGGACCCTGCGCGACTGGGATCGCTTCCGCTCGTGCGTGTTCCTCTGCCACACGCACGGCGCGGCCAAGCGGGTCACGCAGCAGGACACGCACCCCTTCCAGCGCAGCTACGCGGGGCGCGACTGGGTCTTCGCGCACAGCGGCGATCTCGACCGGCGCCTCGCCTCCGCGCTGCCGATCACCGACCCGAGCTTCGAGCCGCTCGGCACGACGGACTCCGAGCACGCCTTCTGTTGGCTGCTCTCGAAGGTGCGCGAGGTGGGCGCGCGGAGCCTCGCGGACCTCGGCTGGGAGACCCTCCACGGCTGGATGCGCGAGCTCAACGCGTTCGGCACGGCGTCCTTCCTCCTGAGCGACGGGCGCGACGTGGTCGCCTACGCGGACCAGGCGGGCAAGCGCCACTTCCATCGGATCCGGCGCACGCCGCCGCACGCGACGACGCTGCTCGACGGCGAGCGCATCCGCCTCGACCTGGGCGATCCGTACGACATCAACCGCACGATGGCGATCATCGCGCAGCACCCGCTCTCGAAGGAGGAGGGCTGGGAGCCGCTCGCGCATGGCGAGATGATCGTGGCGCGCCGCGGCGTGTTCACGTGGGCGAGCCACCACGCGCCGGGCGCGGCGGACGGCGCGGTGAGCGTGAAGGCGGCCGAGGGCCCGCTCTTCACCGCGACGGTCACCGGCGGCGCGCCGGCCGCGCGGCTCGAGGCGGGCCCGCCCGCCGCCGCCGAGGTGCAAGCGCGCGAAGCGCGCCCCGCGCGCGTGCTCGACGACGAGGAGGTCTTGCGCGAGGGCCGCGTGCTCAGCGTGGAGCACGAGACGATCTACCGGTACGAGGAGCCGGTCGAGCGCAGCCACCACGTCTTCCGGCTCCACCCGGTGCACGACTCGCGGCAGGACGTGCTCGACTACCAGCTCGAGATCAGCCCACCCGGCGCGGGCCGCCGCGCCGAGGACGTGTTCGGCAACCAGATCCTCGCGTTCCGGCTCGACCGCCCGTACCAGGAGCTCTGGATCCGCGCGACGAGCCGCGTGCGCATCCGGCCGGAGCGCGTCCCCGAGCCGTTCGTGCGCTCGCGCATCCCGCTCGTGTGGATGCCCTGGCAGCGGCAGATGATGATGCCGTACCTCCTGCCGCACGAGCTGCCCGAGACGCAGCTCCGCGCGCTCAGCGAGTACGCCCAGAGCTTCGTCGAGCGCAACGACGGCGACCTGATCGAGACGATGGACGACCTGAACCAGTCCATCCACCGCGACTACGCCTACGTCCCCGGCGCGACGATGCTCGAGACGTCCCCGTTCACGGTGTTCGTGCGGCGCGAGGGCGTCTGCCAGGACTTCGCCAACCTCTTCATCTGCCTCGCGCAGCTGCTCAACGTCCCCGCGCGCTACCGCGTCGGCTACATCTACACGGGCGCCGACTACGCGAACCAGATCCAGTCCGAGGCGAGCCACGCGTGGGCGGAGGTGTACCTCCCCAACGTGGGCTGGCGCGGCTACGACCCGACCAACGGCGTGCACGCGAACCTCGATCACGTGCGCGTCGCGCACGGCCGCAACTACCGCGAGGCGACGCCCACGAGCGGCACCCTCTTCAAGGGCGGCGCGGGCGAGAAGCTCGAGACGAGCGTGAAGGTCGAGCTCGCGTAGCCCGCAAGACGTCTTCAGCCCGGCGGCGAGACGCAGACGTTGGCGAAGCAGGACAGCCCGTCGCAGCAGTCCTCGTCGGTCGAGCACGTCTCGTTGACCATCCGGCAGCGGTCCGGCGGGGGCGGCGAGCACACGAGCGCGCCGCCGGGACCGGGGCGGCAGTCGCCGCCGCAGCACTCGCTTCCGACCGAACACGACTCGCCGTCCGGGCGGCACGGGCGCGGCGCCCAGTACGCGCTGATGTTGCGCGACGCCGGGTTCTGTCCGGGCAGCCAGTACGGCACGGAGCTCGGGTCCTCGCCCGGCGCCGCGCCCACGCGGATCGCGCTCACCCAGATCTGTTGCCGCTGGCCGTCGCGCGTACCGACCTCCGCGTTGCCGTAGTCGCGCCGCGACAGGTAGCTCAGCCAGAAGTAGCCGCCCTGCGTGAAGGGGCTGAAGCGCGGCTGGAAGTCCTCCGTCTGGACGCCCGGCGCCGAGACGCGGCCGAGGCGCACCGCCCCCGAGCCGTCGCGCTGCATCAGGTAGAGCGCGGAGTAGTGGATCGGCGGCGTGTCGGTGTCGCTGCGGCTCCCGGTGCCGTGCGCGAACGCGATGCGCGACGAGTCCGGCGACCACGTGGGGTAGCTGTCGGCGTTGCCGCCCGGGGTCTCGCCCGCGAGCGTCGTGCCGAGGTGCAGGTCGCGGGTCGCGCCGAACGCGTCGGGGCCCGTCACCTCGAGGACGGAGATGTTGCCGGTGGTGTTCGCGCCGCCCCACGAGTTGATCCCCGAGACGTACGCGATCTGCGAGCCGTCGGGCGCCCACGCGGGGTGCGTGACGTTGCTCGGCAGCGTGCCCGTGTAGGGGACCGACGCGCCCGCGTAGGGATCGTAGAGGACGAGGCGCCGCGTCGAGCCCTCGTCGAACGTCGCGATCATCCGCCGATCGTCGGGGCTCCACGTCGAGAACCACCAGCGGATCGACGAGGGCTCGCCGGTCACGAGGGGGAACACGGTCGGCGGCGGGTCGCCGGTGAGATCGGTGGTGAGGTCGAACACCGCGCCGATGTTCTCGCCGCCGCCGAGGCGGCCCGCCATGTAGCGGCCGCTGTTCGAGACGGTGTGGCAGCCGACGCAGCGCGCGCCGTCGCGCGCGACGGGCGGCGCGGGCATCAGCTCGACGCGGGTCGCCGTGCCGTCGTCGATGCGCACGATGCGGCCGCGGACGATGTCCCAGTAGTAGACGCTGCCCGTGAGCGCAGCGCGCGCGAAGCGCACGCGCACGGGGGTGCCCGCGAAGACGTCGGTGCCGCCGGCCGCGATCCGGTCGACGACGATCGCCGCGTCGTCGTCGGGGTCGGTCTGCGCGAGGCTCCGCCACGCCGCCTCGTCGACGAGCCAGTGGTTGCGCAGCGTCCCGTCGTGCGCGAGGTACGCGCTGACCGTGACGTGCGGCTTCTCGAGGCGCACGCGGAAGAGATCGCCGGCGCCGCCGATCAACCACTGGATGTCGGCCGGGTAGACGTTCTGCGGCATCACCGCGCCGTCGAGCGGGTAGACGGTGTGCGCGCGCCGCGCGTCGCCGCTGAGCGCGGGCCCCGCGAAGCGGCTCGCCGCGTCGGCGGGCGCGCCCGTCACGAGGATCGTGCGCTCCAGCCGCACGTTCACCGTCGCCGTCGCGCGCAGCTCGCCCGCGGGGCCGGCCGCCGTCGCGCTCACCGTCGCCGTCCCGCCGATGATCCCGTTGGCCACGAACATCCCCGACGCGGGATCGATCTCCCCGAGGCTGCGCGGCTCGATCGAGAACGTCGGCCCGGGGACGGGCCGCGTCATCCCGTCGCTGTAGCGCCCGACCACCGCGAACGTGCGGGCCGGCGTCGAGCCGTCGACGGACACGAGGTCCGCGCTCGCCGGCTCGATCGAGATCTCCTCGAGCGTCACGCCGGGCCCCGCGTCGGGGCGCGGGCCGCCTCCGTCGGGCTCGCCGACCTCGCCCGCGTCGGTCGCGGGGCGCGCCTGGCAGCGGCCGTCGACGCAGACCTGGCCCGGGTCGCACTCCGCGTCGCCGCCACATGGCGGGCGCATCGGCGAGGGGTCGCAGGCCGCGAGCAGCAGCGAAGAGAAGGCGAAGAGCGGGGCGGTACGGCGGATCATGGCTCCCAGCATCGCCGGAGCGAGGCGCGTTGTCACCGCTTACACACGACCTTCAGCCGCGTATCCTCACGCCGATGCCGCGCTACCTCTACGCAGCCGAGGCGGTGATCGACGCGCCGGTCGAGGCGGTGTGGGCGGTGCTGACCGACCTCGCCCGCTACGACGCGTGGAACCCGTTCACGCCGGTCGCGAAGAGCACGCTGCGCCCCGGCGAGCCCATCGACATGCGCGTCCACATGGACGCGTACCGCGTCACGATCTCGCAGCGCGAGACCGTCCGCGCGGTCGAGCCGAACGCGAAGATCGTGTGGGGGGCGGAGATGATGCTCGGCCTCGTGCGCGCCGAGCGCACGCAGACGCTCGAGGCGCTCGGCCCGACGCGGACGCGCTACCGCACCGAGGACGTGATCGAGGGCGCGCTCAGCCCGCTCGTCCACGCGCTCATGGGCGGGTCGGTGCAGCGCGGCTTCGAGGGCGTCGCGCGCGGGCTTCGCGAGGCATGCGAGCGCGCTCGGCGCGCGCCCTGAGGCGGCGTCAGTAGGCGCGGGTGCGGGTGCCGACGTGGTGGGTGAGCTGCACCCGGCGCTCGGGGCGACCGCGGGTCGCGAGCGACGAGACGGTGCGCGAGAGGCAGCCCAGCGCGTGCGGGCCCGCGCCGGGCGGCAGGGTCGCGTTCGTCAGCGTCATGCGGCCGGTGCGCTCGACGGTGATGTGCAACACGACTTGCTCGGGCACGCCCGCCGTCTCGAGGCAGGCGGCGAGGCGGCGGCTCGCGCTCTCGAGCAGGCTCCGCGCCTCTCCCTCGGAGAACGCGACCGCTGGCGGCGGCTCGGGCGGCTCGGGGCGCTCGCGGATGCGGAAGGTCTGGCGGGTGCGCACCGCGCGCCCGACCGCGTACGTCTCGTGGCGCAGCGCGTCGACGATCGCGCGGCGCACGCACGCCTCGAGCTCGCCGTCGCGGTGGCGGCTCCGCACGCTGACCTCGATGCGCGCGTTGTAGAGCGTCGAGGGGCGCGGGCCGGGCGCGACGCGCGCCTCCACGTCGGCGACGTAGGCGCCGGTGTCCGTGCGCGCGGCGCAGCTCGTGACCTCGTGGCGCCGCTGGCTCACGAGGTGGTAGAGGGTCCCCTCGGACAGCTCGGCCACCGGCGTCGCCGGCCGGTGCGTGGCCGGATGGTATTGGGCGCTCGCCGCGGCGGGCGCGGCCAGCACGAGGACGGACAGCGAGAGAGCGCGCATGGTCGGCTGGACCAGCGTACCCCGACCGACCTTGGGATCTCCCCCGCCCCGGTCAACGCCAGCGGACGATCAGCTCGAGCGAGTCGTCGCCGTCCTGGCCGCCCGCGACGACGCGCGAGCGGATGTCCTCGACCCCGAGCGTCTCGAGCACGCCCTCGATGCCGCCGATGAAGTCCCACCACATGCGCCGCGTGTAGCCGTGGTAGTCGCGGAAGCGGTAGTGGATGAAGCGCTCTCCGACGTCCACGACGGAGACGTCGCCGCCGTCGATGTAGCGGCTCGAGATCCGCATCGACTGCTGCAGCGCCTTCTCCGGGCTCATGAAGAGCCGCACGATGCGGAAGAGCGTCGCGAAGTCCGCCTTCACCGCCTCGCGCGAGAGCGCGCGCACGGCGTCCTCGTCGCGGAGCTCGGCGACGATGGCGTCGAGCAGCGCGGCGTAGTGCGCGGCCGGGTACCACCCGCTCGCCACCACGGCCCTGCCGCGCACGAGCTCGCCGGCGTCGCCGCGCAGGCGCGCCTCGACGCGCGCGCGCGCTTCGGCGCCGTGCGTGCGTGCGAGCGCCTCGAGCGTCCCGACGAAATTGATCCCCTTCAGCTTTCGCTCGGCGGCCACCCCGGAGGCAGCGTAACAGAGGGGGGCCGACTGCCCGCGGTGGTATCGTACCGCTCGGGCGATGGTGGGGATGCTTCGGCTCGGCCGTGGGGATCGCTTCGCAGGCGAGCTCGAGATCCTGCGCGTGATCGGCTCCGGCGGGATGGGCACCGTCTACGCCGCGCGCGAGCTCGCGACGGGCGAGGTGCGCGCGCTCAAGCTGCTGCTCCCCGATCTGCTCGTCGACGCGGTGAGCCGGCGGCGCTTCACGCAGGAGGCCGAGATCGCCTCGGCCATCGAGAGCCCGTACGTCCCGCAGGTCCACCGCGGCGGCGTCGATCCGGCGACCTCCACGCCCTACATCGTGATGGAGCTGCTCGAGGGCGAGGACCTGCGCGCGCGGGTCGAGCGCGAGGGCGCGCTCGCGCTCGACGTCACCCGCGCCGTGCTCGAGCAGCTCACGCACGCGCTCGGCGCGGCGCATCGCGCGGGGATCGTCCACCGCGACCTCAAGCCGCCCAACGTGTTCCTGCAGGCGACGCCGGGCGGCGAGGTCCTCGTGAAGCTCCTCGACTTCGGCGTCGCGAAGCTGCTCGACGCGCACCGTACGTCGGCGACGGGGACCGGCGCGGTCGGCTCGCCGATGTGGATGGCGCCCGAGCAGACCTCGACCGGCGGGCGCATCGCGCCCTCGACCGACGTGTGGGCGCTCGGCCTGCTCGTCTTCTACCTCCTGACCGGCAAGGTGTTCTGGACGGCGGCGCACGACCATCAGGGGGTGACCGGGCTCCTGCGCGAGATCCACCTCGATCCGATCCCGCTTCCGTCGGTGCGCGCCCGCCAGCTCGGGGGCACGCCTCCGCTGCCCGAGGGCTTCGACGCGTGGTTCGAGCGCGCCGTCTGCCGCGAGCAGCGCCTGCGCTTTCGCGACGCGTCGATCGCGATGGAGGCGCTGCGCCCGGCGCTCCAGTCGCCGAGCGAGCGCGCGGCGATCGCGGACGCGCCGCTCGCGCTCGAGGCGCCGCTCGAGTCGTCCGCGACGCTGCCGCGCTCCGGCCTCCGCACGCCGGCGCGCATCTCGGAGATCCCGGACACGCTCTCGCCCGACGACCGGCGCGGGCCGACGCCCGTGGACGCGCACGTCACGCCGTGGGACGCCACGGCCTCGCACGCGCC
The DNA here is from genome assembly GCA_019637095.1 of Sandaracinaceae bacterium. GTDB lineage: Bacteria > Myxococcota_A > Polyangia > Polyangiales > Sandaracinaceae > JACKEC01. The sequence continues at coordinate 61,611 of JAHBWG010000019.1, forward strand.
GCCGCACGCCGTCTCGCACGCGCCGCCGCACGCCGCCTCGCACGCGCCGTCGCACGTCGCCTCGCACGCCGCCTCGCACGCGCCGCACGCCGCCGCGTCGAGCGTTCCCGTCACCGCGCCCGTGCCCGCGCGCGTCGTGCCCGTCACCGCCGAGCGCCCGATCCCGGCGCGCTCGCCCCGCTCTGACCCGCCGCGCTTCACCCCGCCCGCGCCGAGCTCCACGCCGCCGCCGGCCTCGGGCGAGGGGCGCCTCTCGCCGCTCGTCTGGGCGCTGCTCGTCGTGTTCGGCGGCCTCGCCGCGGCCTTCGTCTCCGCGCTCGCGGTATGGGTGGTGCTGACCCTGGCCACGCCGTAGATTCCGCGCACGTGCCTCCCGAAGAGCCCAAGTCGATGTTCGGGGTCGCGATCCGCGACGCCAACCGGCTGCGCAAGGTCGCCGCCGTGGTCGCCGGCCACGGCTTCGGCGAGATCATCCTTCGCACGCCGCTCGCCGGCCTCGTCAGCGGCACCTCGACGCAGGTCGAGGCGCGCGGCGACGCGCCGGAGCGCTTCACGCACCTGCTCGGCGAGCTCGGGCCGACCTACATCAAGCTCGGCCAGGTCCTGTCGATGCGCGCGGATCTCTTGCCGGCCGCGTACGTCAAGGCGCTGTCCACCCTGCAGGACCAGGCGCCGGTCATCCCCTTCGCGGACGTGAAGAAGGTGATCGAGCGAGGCCTCGGCCGCCCGATCGGGGAGCTGTTCGCCGAGCTCGACGAGGCGCCGCTCGCGACCGCGTCGATCGGGCAGATCCACCACGCCAAGACGACCGACGGCCGCGACGTGGTCGTGAAGGTGCAGCGCCCCGGCATCGGCGAGGTGATGCGCGGCGACCTCGACCTGCTCTACCTCGCCGCGCGCGCGCTCGAGGCGAGCGTGGACGAGCTCAAGCTCATCTCGCCCGCCGCGATCATCGCGGAGTTCGAGAAGAACCTCTTGCGCGAGCTGAACTTCACCGCCGAGCTCGCGAACCTCGTGCGCGCCAAGCAGCTCCTCGATCCGTCGCGCCCGATCACGGTGCCCGAGCCGCTGCCCGAGCTGAGCTGCCGCACCGTGCTCACGATGACGTACTTCGAGGGGCGCGCGGTGCGCGACCTCGAGCCGGGTAGCGCCGAGGCCGAGCACGCGGTCACCGAGATCCTCCACGCGATGTGCAAGGGCGTCTTCCTCGACGGCTTCTTCCACGGCGACCCGCACGCGGGGAACATCCTCGTGAACGACGAGGGCACGCTCTGCTTCCTCGACCTGGGCCTCGTCGGCACGCTCTCGCCCGAGCAGCGCGACGACCTCGTCACGCTCGTGCTCGGCACGATCCTCGACGACGCGTCGACGGTGGCGCGCGTGCTCCTCAAGATGGGCACGCCCACACAGCGCGTGGACATCGGCGAGCTCAAGCGCGACATCGTGCGCGTGCGCGCGCAGTACGTGATGGTGCGCAGCGTCGGCGAGGCGGACACGCAGGGCTTCATCGACGAGTTCGCGCAGGCGGTCGGCCGCTACCGCGTGAAGCTCGCGACCGAGTACTCGCTGCTCGTGAAGGCCGCGGGCACCGTCGAGGGGCTCGTGCGCGCGCTCTACCCGGACGTCGACGCGCTCGCGGTCACCAAGCCTTACGTCGAGCGCATGTTCTCCGAGCGCTACAGCCCCCAACAGATGGTCCAGCAAGCGCTCGGCGGCGGCGTCGGCGCGGCCTCGCTGCTTCGCACGCTGCCCACGCACCTCGACCAGATCCTCCACGACTTCGAGACGGGCAACCTGATCGTCAACCCGAAGACGCCGACGCTCGACAAGCTCCCGGACACGCTGCACCAGTCGGCGACGCGCATCGCGGTCGCGCTGTTCGCGGCGTCGATGACCGTCGCCTCCGCCGTCTCGATCCCGGATCGCTACGACGGCTACATGGACTGGGCGCGGATCGGGATGTTCGTGATCTTCACCTCGTTCGCGTTCGGCGGCTGGACCGTGACGTGGTGGTGGCACTGGCTCGGCAGAGGGCTGACCCTCAAGCTCACGCCGATCCTGAACTTCTTCCGCCGCCGCCGCGGGTGAGCTGCGCCACCCCGTGCTTCGCACGCCACCGATCAGGCACGCCGCGAGGGCACCGCGGCGCACGCGTCGATGCCGTCGGCGAGGCGCCAGCCGCGCGGCGCGCGCTCGATCACCTCGCGCTCCCCGAACGCCTCGCGCAGGCTCTTGCGCAGCCGGTTGATCGCCACGTAGAGCGTGTTGCGGTGCTGGAGCGGGTGGTACTCCGTCACCTCCCACACGCGCGGGTAGAGCACCTCGGCCGCGAGCGCCTCGCCGCGCGCCTCGATGAGCGCGCCGAGCAGCGCGGCGCCGACCGCGCTCTTGAGCTCGAGCGTCCCGCGCGCCGCGTGGATCGTCCCGTCGCGGTACACCACCAACAGACCCCGGCGGCGGCGCTCGCGCTCGACGTCGTCGCGCGTCGCCGCGCGCCGCCCGTGCCGATCGACGAGGTAGCCCTCGACCGCGTCGTTGAGCCCGAGGTGCGCGAGCAGCGCGACCGCGCCGGGCGCGACCCACATCGCGACGCCTCCGTCGATCGCCCCGATCAGCGTGTTCGCGTAGACGCTGCCGCGCTCGGGGTCGAGCTCGCGCAGCGCGCTGGCGAGCACCTCCTCGGCCGCGCGCTCGCGGTGCGCGCGCCGCGCGAAGGCCGCCGACAGGATCGCGCAGCCGACCCGGATCGAGCGCAGCGCGCCCCGCTCCGCGAGCTCGCGCGTCTCGGACAGGACGCGCTCGCCGAGCACGAGATCGGTCCGCCGCCCGCGCGCCACGTACGCCGCGGCGAGCACGAGCCCCGCGTGCGCGGTGTCGAAGTCTCGCGAGCGCACGCGCAGCTCGCGCGCCGCGCGCTCGGCGAGCTCGACGGAGCGCTCGAAGCGGCCGCCGACGAGCTCGACCGCGGCCTCCTCGACGTCGAGCACGAGGTGCGCGCGCGGGACGCCCGCGACCGCCGCGCGCGCCGCGGCCAGCTCCTCGAGCGCCCGCGCGACGTCGCCCTCGAGCGAGAACGCGCGCGCGCGCGCCCGGTGCGCCGTCGCGCGTGTGCGGGCGCCGGCGTGCGCGCCCGCGAGGGCCTCGCCCGCCAGCCGGTGCGCGAGCTGCGCCTGGAGCGCCTCCGCGGCCAGGATCGCGCGCAGCGCGTCGGCGCGCGCGCCCAGGCTCGCGAGCCCCGCGCCGTGCGCGAGCCCCGCGGTGCGCTCCGCGAGCGCCTGTGCGTCGCCGAGCTCGCCCGTCTCGGCGAGCGCCGCCGCGCCGTAGTACCCCGCGAGGTAGGCGTTCACCGTGTCGCCGTGGACCGAGAGATCCTCGAACGCCGAGACGAGCTCGGCCCCGGCCGCGCCCGCCTCCCCGTCGGCGAACGCGACGATCGCGCGGTAGAGCGCCGCGACGCGCCGGCGCAGCCCCGACTCTTCGATCCGCTGCACCGCCGCGCGCGCCCGCACCATGTCCTCGGCGCCGACCGCCGACAGCGTCTCGAGCATCGCGAGCTGGTTCGCGAGATCGTCGTGGCCCTCGGGCGGGAGCGCGTCGCGCGCGCGCGCGGCCTCGTCGGCGGCTTGCTCGAAGCGCTCGTCGAACATCCAGCTCAGCGCGCGCGCCCAGCCGCGCCGCCCGCGCTGCGCGTCCGTCGGCGCCGCGAGCGCGGCGAGCCCCTCGTCGAGCGCGTCGCGCGCGCGCGCGCCCTCGCCGCGGCAGCTCGCCACGACCGCGTTCGAGAGCTGCGCCGAGAACCGCGTCGCCTCGTCGGGCGCGCACGCGGCCGCCTCGTCGAAGAGCTCGCGCGCGCGCCCGAGCGCACCCCGCCGCTGCGCGATCGCGCCCGAGAGGACGAGGTGGCGCGCCCGCTCCGCGTCGCTGGACACCTCGCCGATCCGCGCGAGCACGCGGTCGGCGTCCTCGACGAGCGAGGCGCGGACGAGCGCGCCCGCGATGCGCAGATCGATCGCTACCGCGTGCTGCGGCAGCGCCTCGCGCAGCGGCTCGAGCAGCGGCGCGAGGAGGTGGTCGTGGCCGGCGGCGGCGAGCGTCGAGTGGAAGCGCTCGACCGTCTCCCACGCGCGCTGCGGCTCTCGCGCGGCGAGGTAGAGCGAGATCGCGTCGAGCGCGCCGAGCGCCGAGCGCGAGGCCCCGAGCTCGTCGAGGCAGCGCGCCGCGCACGCCGCGCGCGCCTCGCGCAGCTCGTCGGGGCCCGCGCGCGCGAGCAGCGCCTCGCGCACGAGATCGTGAACCGCGACGCGGCCGTCCTCGACGCCCAGCAAGAAGCGCCGCTCGAGCTCGCGCGCCGTCGCCTCGAGCGCGCCCTCGCCCTCGGGCCACGCGCCGCCGAGGCGCGCGAGCGAGGGGCGGCGTGGCGCGAGCGCCGCCGCGAGGAGCAGCCGGCGCGCGGTCGGCTCGAGCTCCGCGAGCGAGCTGGCGAGCCCGTCCTCTGCCCCGTCCTCGCCCGCGAGCCGGCGCCGGATGTGGAACGGGCTCCCGTGCGTCGCGCGCAGCACCTCCTCGGCCGCCGGGCGCGGCACCGCGAGCCGATCGGCGAGCGCCCCGATCAGCTCGCCCGCGGCCTGTGCGTCGAGCGGTCCGAGCGTCGTCACGACCGGCGCCGGCGCGCTCGCGGGCAGGCGCAGCGCGTGGCGCGACGCGACGAACAGCCGGCTGCGCCGCACGTGCCGCGCGAGGTAGCCGAGCGCCTCGGCCACCGGCTCCGCCGGGAGGTGATGCACGTCGTCGATGAACACGAGGTGCGGCGCCGCGTCGAGCGCGCGGGCGAGCGTCGCGAGCTGCTCCGTCAGGTGCGCCGCCTCGGTCGGCTGCCCGCGCCGCGGCTCGGGCGGCGCGCCGGCCGCCGCGAGCAGCTCCGCGAGCGCGCGCGTCACGTCGAGGCCCGCGCGCACCTCGAGGTGGATGGCCCGCGCTTCGCGCCACGCCTCGCGCTCGCGCGCCAGGGCGATCGCGCGGTACACGAGCTCGCTCTTGCCGATGCCGCCGACGCCGAGCACGAGGAACAGCGTCTCCTCGTCGAGGTGCGCGAGGACGCGATCGAGCTCGGCCCGCCGGCCCGCGAAGCTCGTCACGGGCTGCGGGAACGGCGCCGGATGGAGCGAGCGCGATGCCGATCGTCGGGCCAACGGCCGCATCGTAGCGCGCCCGGCCGCTCGCCGCGGCGGCGCGCCGATCAGTACCCGCGGTAGGCGCGGCCCGCGTCCTTGCGCAGGCTCATCACGTCGGCGAGCCGCCTCCGATCGGACGGCAGGTAGTGCTGCGGGATCATCTGCTGGTGCACGAGCTTGCCGAGCCGGCTCAGCGTGAAGGTGCCCAGCAGCCGGTGCGACTCGCCGAGCCCCAGCGCCTCCCAGCGCGCGAGCAGCCGGCGGTGCTCGCGCATCGCCGCCTCGCCGTACTTCCTCGCGCGCGAGCGCACGCGCGTCACCGGCGAGTAGAGCAGGTCGAAGGTCACGTCACGCGTCGCGCGCTGCGCGTCGTCGAGGCGCGTGAAGTGCGCGATCGGCAGGCGGCCCGCCTCGACCGCGCCGCAGTACGCGCCGAGGTCGCGGTGGTTCAGGTAGGTCGCGCGGTCTCCGATCGAGAAGCTCGAGTTGCCGAACCCGTGGTAGAGGACCTCGCCGTACGCGGGGTTGACGCGGGTCTTCGCGAGCTCGAGCAGCTCGCGCCGCACGTGCCGCGGTGAGCGGTAGAAGCGCGCGCCGAGCTCGCTCCAGCCGAGCTCGTCGGCGAAGAGCTCGCGCGCGAGCGCGTCGCTCTCTGCCGTCTCGAGGAACGGCGGCGCGCGCTTCTGATCGCGGAACGTGCGCGAGCGCGGGTCGTCGTGGAAGGGGTAGAGGAAGACGCTGTCGATCGCGCCCGAGGTCGCGAGCCGCTTCGCCGCGCGCAGCGTGATCTCGAAGGACTCGGGCGTCTGCCCCTCGAGCCCCGTCATGAGGTCGACGTTGATCCACTCGAAGCCCGCGCGGCGCGCGCGCTCGATCGCGTCGTACGCGACCCGCAGGTCCTCGCCGTGGTGGTGGAACGCGTAGAGCGCCGGGTCGAGCGTCTGGACGCCGAGGTTGACGCGGGAGAAGCCCGCGTGGACCAGCGCGTCGAGCTTGTCCGCGTCGGCGGTGATCGGCTTGGCCTCGACGGTGCTCATCGTCGTGCGCGGCCGGCCGAAGTGGAACAGGAGCGCGCCGAGGAAGCGCTCCATCAGGCGGACCGGCAGTGCGGTCGGGGTGCCGCCGCCGAGGAAGTAGAGCGCGGGCCGGACGCGCGGCGTGAGCGCGCGCATCCGCGCCATCTCGCGATCGAGCGCGGCGACGTAGCGCGTCATGCGCGCCTCGTCGTCCTTGGTCGTCAGCTCGTAGTGGAAGCAGTACCGGCACCGATAGCGGCAGAAGCCGAAGTGGAAGTAGTAGCCCGCGGCGCGGAACTCCCCGATCGCGTGCGCGAGGTACTCGCCGTCGCTCGGGCACGCGGGCGCGGACCGCTCGAGCTGCACCGCCGGCGGGTAGGTGAGCTGGTAGTCGTGCAGGTCCGGCGCCGGCGCGAGGCGCGGCTCCGCGTCGAACAATCGCAACAAGTCTTGCCGGAGCTTCACCCGATCCACGGGAACCTCCTCGCCTTCGCCATCGCGTCGAGGGCCTCCTGGAGCGAGGCTCGCACGCGCCGGTCGACCTCGTCGACGCGGCCGTCGGTCGGATCGATCGCGTCGAGCACGCGCAGCTCGATCTTGGTCGGCAGCGGCACGTAGCCCGGCAGCGGCCCGAGGAAGAGCCCCCACGGGACGCTCAGGGTCAGCGGGAAGACCGTGAGCCGCCGCGCGCGCGCGAACGGGAGCCGCCGCGCGAGCCAGCGTCCGTCCCAGAGCACGACGAGCGCCTCGTGCGCGCCGACGCTGACCACCGGGACGATCGGGACGCCCGCGTCGCGCGCGAGCTCGACGTACCCCGTGCGTCCGGCGAGCTCGATCGTGTGGCGCCGCGAGAACGGGCGGCACGCGTCGTAGTCGCCGCCCGGGTAGACGGTGAGCGCGTGGCCCGAGGCGAGCGCCTCGAGCGCCCGCGCGCGGCCGGCGCGCAGGCCCCCCATGCGCGCGAGGAAGCTCGCGACGAGCGCCGGGTACGCCTCGAACATCTGGTCGTGCGCGAGGGTGAGCATCGGCGTGCGCCGCCCCGCGGTGTGGTACGCGCCGACCCACACGAGCGTGTCGGGGATCATCGCCGCGCCCGAGTGGTTGCCCACGAACAGCGCCGGCGCGTCGGGCACCGCGTCGAGCCCGTGGATCCGCGCGCGGAACCAGCGCCGCAAGAGCCCTTCGATCCACGGCGCGTGGCGCGCGACGAACGCCGGGTCGTAGCTCCCGAGCTCGCCCGGCGCGCTCACCGATAGTGCTCCAGCCCGGGCCAGTCGGGGAGCGTCGCGCACCACGCCGCGAAGCCCACGAGCGTCGCGAAGCGCGGATCGAGGTCGAGCGGGTCGGGGTAGCGGAACGCCTCCGCCTCCTCTGCGAGCTCGACCAGGCGCGCGTGATAGCCGGGCCAGCTCGTGAGCGCCTTCAGGTAGCTCGCCCACCGCGTCTCGCCGCGCGCGACCTTCGTTGCCTCGCTCCGCAGGAGCGCGAGCCCGCCCGGGTGCGACTGCAAGAGCTGGAGGTCGTATCCGAGGAACGCGTCCTCGTGGTAGACGCTGAGCACGTGCCCGACGACCTGCGCGGCCCGCAGCCGGAGCCCCGTGTCGACGAGCAGCTGCCGCGGCTCGTAGAGCCCCTGGAAGAGCGCGCGCCGTGGGAGCTGCGACATCCACGTGGCTCGGCTGCGCGCCCGCTCGCGCTCCGACTCGCTCAGCGTGATCGGGAGCATCGCCAGCCAGCCGACGGACACCTGCCACGCGCTCGGCAGCCGCTCGATCATCGCGTGCCGCGCGAAGAACCCGAGCCGCTCCGCGATCGCGCGGCTCATCGCGCGTCCCTCGCCGCGCCGCCGAAGCCGCGCCAGATCACGCGCACCAGATCCGGCCCGAGCAGGTAGCGGGCGCCGACGCCCGACGCCTCGGTGAACGCGTGGAGGATCCGCGGCGCCGCGCGGGTGAACGACGCGACCGAGCGCGGCTCCCACGCGCCGGGCAGCGCGGCCTTGAGCGCGTAGAGCCGCCGCAGGTACTTCGCGTTCGAGAGCCGGCGCTCCATCGCGTCGAGCTGCCACGAGAGCGCGCGCGACGCGCCCGGCGGATGCACGAGCCCGTGGAGCGGCGCGAACCCGACCGCGAGGCGCGCCCCCTCCGCGCGCAGCCGCGCGGCGAGGCCGTGCACGGTGGACAGCCACACGCCCCACTGCCGCGTGCGCTCGAGCCGCAACAGATCGAGCAGCCACGCCTCCACGCGGCCGTCCCGCCAGATCGCGTCGAGCACGGCGAAGCCGAACGTCCGCGCGCCGTGCTTCAAGAGGAGCACGCGCCGCGTCCCGTCGTCCTCGTAGGACATCGGCCGCACGAGGAAGCCGACCTCCTTGGTGATCTCGGCGCGAGCGAGGTACGCGCGGCTGATCGCGTCGAGGCGCGCGCGGTCGACCGCCGCCCAGCTCGTCTCCTCGATCGAGAAATCCAGCTTGTCGGCGTGACGCAGCGCGCCGCGCACCTCCTTGGGGGGCGCGTCGAGGAGCGCGCTCGCGTCGAGGCTCCGATCGCACCCGATCCCCGCGGTGTGGAGGCCGGCCTCCGCGCAGGCTCGCGCGAGCGGCTCGCGCAGGTAGAAGAGGATCGGCCGGGGCGCGACGCGGAGGAACCGCCGCAGCATCTCGGCGCGGTCGGCAGGATCGCAGAGCGGCCCGCCGAGCGCCGCGTGCACGCCGCCCACCCGCCGATAGGCCCATGTCCCGAACGACGTCTCGAAGCGCTCGAGCGACGGGTCGAGCGTCGCGCAGGCGATGAGGTCACCGTCGCCGAAACGCCGAGCGAGCGCGTGCGCGTGGCGCAGGCCGCGTTCTGCCGGGCTCCGCCGCGCCTGACATCGCTCGTCGCGCGCGAGCCCGGTGGCGTGTCCCGGTCTCGCGGTAGCGTCCGCTCTCTCGGCCGTGCGGCCTCCCATCGCTCGCCGCGCTCCTCTCGACCTCGTGCCGGTGCGGCACGACCTCCGAGCGCAAGACGCTACCGCGCGGCGTCGAGGGCGCACAACGGGCCCGGCGCCTGGCTCACGCGCAGTCGAGGCCGCACGACGGGCGCAAGAGCACCTTGCCGTGCACGTGTCCACGCTCCACGTAGCGCATCGCCTCGGCGGCCTGGTCGAGCGACAAGACGCGGTCGATCACCGGGCGGAGCGCGCCGGTCGCGAGGAGCTCGCGCACCTCCTCGAGCTCCGGTGGGCCTGCCGAGAGCGTCAGCACCTCGACGCGCCGTCCGGAGCGCCAGAAGGCGAGCGGGCCGACGAGCAGCGCCTCGAAGATCTGCCGTCCCGTGCCGCCGACCATGACGTACGCGCCGCCCGGCGCGACGCGCGCGCGGTGCGCCGCGAGCGGGCGGTAGCCGTTCACGCCGAAGACCGCGTCGTAGCGCGCCTCGTCCGCGTCGTGCTCGGCGCGCGCGTGGTCGAGCACCCGATCGGCGCCGAGCGCGCGGACGAGCGCGACGCTCCGCGGCCCGCACACGGCGGTCACGCGGAGGCCGCGCGCCTTCGCGATCTGCACGAGGGCCGTCCCGACGCCGCCGCCCGCGCCGTGGATCAGGATCGACCCGCCGGGCGCGACCCCCGCGCGCGCGAGCGCGCCGATCGCGGTGACGCTCGCGAGCCCCGCGGCTGCCGCGGCCTCGAGGGGCACGCCCTCGGGTACGCGCGCGAGCGCGCGCTCGCTCACGCACGCGAGCTCCGCGAACGCGCCGAACCCGTCGCTCGACGTGTCGCCGAACACCGCGTCGCCCGGCGCGAACCGCGTCACGCCCGGGCCGACCGCCTCGACGACGCCGGCGACGTCCGCGCCGAGGATCCGACGGCGCGGCGCGAACAGCCCGCTCGAGAGCCGCGCGATGAACGGGTCGGCGCGCATCGAGCGGTAGTCCGCCGCGTTGATCGACGCGAACGCGACGCGCACGAGGACCTGCCCCGGCCCGGGCTTCGGGCGCGCGACTCGGGCGACGCGCAGCACCTCGGGCCCGCCGTACCGGTCGTACACGACCGCGGCCATCTGCGGCGCGCGCGCCCGCTCGCCGCGCCGCGCGATCAGCCACTCCGCCGCGACGATGTGGATCGCCCAGCCCGCCGCCATCGCGAGCACGCGGCCCGTCTCGTCGTGGAGCGCGTCGACGAAGAAGTACGGCACGTGCGTCAGCGCCTGCGTACCCGGCGCGAGGCCGAGCGCGAACGCGCGCGTCATCCACGCGCCGTGCGCGGTGAGGTCGCGGCGGCGCGCCGCGGCGACGCCCAGGACGAGCCACGCGACCATCGCCGCGCCCGCGCCGATCCGCAGCGCGTCGAGCGCCGGTCCGTCGTGCTCGCCGGGCGGATACGCGAGCGTCATCCAGATGCCCGAGAGCGCGGCGGCGATCCCGAGCGGCGCGAGCGCGCGCCCCGCGACGCGGTGCCAGCGCGGGCGGCGGCGCCGCAGGCCGGGCAGGAACTGCAGCGCCCCGAGGACCAGGTACGCGCTCGCGCTCAGGATGTGGATGAACGCGGGGACCGGATCGGCGGCGAAGCGCGCGTGCTCGGCGAGCGCGGCGTCCCCCGTCGCGAGCCCGGCGACTCGCGTCGCGCCGGCGAGCAGCGGCACGGCGGCGAGCGCGAACAGGCCGGCGAGGATCGCGGCGTCGGTGAGGCGTGGGCGCGAGGTGCGAGGCAGGGCGGTGTCGTGGGCCATCGCGGCGAACGTGCGCACGGAGCGTCGCGCGCGGGATCGGCCGGCCGGCCATTTCGCATCCGCCGAAAGGACGAGACCGCGCGCCGCTCAACGGCGCACGCGCCCGGTCTCGTGGGCCCACATCGCGATCTCCACGCGGTTGCGCGCGCCGAGCTTGCCCATGAGGCTCGCGACGTGGCTCTTGACGGTGCTGAGCGAGATGTGAAGCTCCTTTGCGATCTCCAGGTTGGTGCGCCCGCGCGCCACCGTGAGGAGCACCTCCTCCTCGCGCTCGGTGAGCGGCTCCGCCGGCGGGCTCGGTCGCGGGCCGCCGAGCGCGGCGAACGCCTCGAGCAGCCGCGCGGTCACGCGGGGCGCGATCAGCGCGTCGCCCGCGGCCGCCGCGCGGATCGCCTGCACGAGCAGCTCCGGTCCTGCGTCCTTGAGCAGGAACCCGCGCGCGCCCGCCTTCAGCGCGGCGTACACGTGCTCGTCGAGATCGAACGTCGTGATGACGACCACCGCGAGCGGCGAGTCGACCCCCGGCCCCGCGAGCCGTCGCGTCGCCTCGATGCCGTCCATCCCCGGCATGCGGATGTCGAAGAGGCACACGTCGGGCGACCGCTCGCGCGCGAGCCGGACCGCGCTCGCGCCATCGGCGGCCTCGCCCACCACCTCGATCCCCGGCTGCGCCTCGAGGATCATGCGCAAGCCCGTGCGCACGAGGTCCTGATCGTCGGCGAGGAGCACGCGGATCGGCCTCATCGTGTGTCTCCATCGCGCGGCAGCGTCGCGCGCACCACCCAGCCGCCATCCGGCGCGGGCCCGGCCTCGAACGTGCCGCCGAGGAGCGCCGCCCGCTCGGCCATCCCCGTCAGCCCGAAGCCGGGCGCGGCGTGCGCGGGCGCCTCTCCGTCGTCCTCGACCGTCAAGCGCACCACCCTCGCGTCGCCCACGACCCGCACGCGGATCCGGCGCGCCCGCCGCGCGTGGCGGAGCGCGTTCGTGATCGACTCTTGCGCGATGCGATGGAGCGCCGCCTCGAGCGAGGGGCGCAGTCCATCGAGCTCGCCCTCGAGCACGACCTCGACCCCGGCGCCGCGGCCGAGCGCCTCGAGCGCGGCGAGCCCGGCGGGCGGACCGAGCGCCGCGTCGTCCTCGTCGCGCAGCGCGCCGACGAGCGCGCGCAGCTCGCGCAGGGCGCGCGCGGCCTCTCCCTCGATCGCCTCGAGCGCGCCGAGCGCCGCCTCCGGCCGCGTCGCCGCGACGGCGCGCCCCGCCTGCGCCTGGATCGCGACCGCCGCGAGGTGGTGCCCGACCGTGTCGTGCAGCTCGCGGGCGAGCCGCTCCCGCTCGCGCAGCCGCGCGTGATCGAGCTCGCGTCGCCGCGCCTGCTCGCGCGTGCGGGCGACCGCGCCGAGCGCGGCGGGCAGCAGCAGCACCGTCGCCGCGGCCATCGCCTCGCCGAAGTCCCGCAGCTCGCCCTGCCGGGCCGAGAGCGCGTACGCGCACGCCATCACCGCGAGCCCGAGCGCGGCTTGGCGCCCCGAGCCGGCGCGGAACAGCGAGTACGGCAGCAGGAGCGCCGCCGTGCTCGCGTAGAGCGCCGCCGGCGCGAGCCCGAGCGCCAGCTCGGTCGCGGACACGGCGAGGATCGCGCCGAACGCGACCGCGAACGCCCCGAACGGGCGCGTGCGCCGCAGCGCGACCGCGCCCGCGATCACGACCGCGACCGCGACCGGGAGCGCGAGCGCGAGCCCGCGCGCCGGCAGGTCGTCGCGCAGGAGCCCCTCCGTCGCCGACAGCGCGAGCAGCGCGACGGCGAGCGCCCCGTCGGTGCGCGACGGCCGCTTCGGCGGCGCGAGCGCCGGCTCGTCCCACCACGCTCGGATCGACCGGAGCACGACGCCGACAGCGTAGTCACTCCCGCGCCCGCGGGTATCCGCCGAAAGTACGAGATCGCCCGCGGCGGGGCTCACGACGCGTCGAGGCCCGCGAGGCCCACGCGCTCGCGCAGCGTCGCGAGCTCCTCCTCGAGCAGCGCCTCGTACGCCTCGCCGTAGAGATGTCGCGCGCCGCGCGCGCGCCGCCACGCCCTCGCGGTGCGCGCCGGCCCGACGAGGCAGCCGAGCGCGAGCGCGCCCACGCAGAGCAGCGCGATCAGCGCGGTGGGCGGCCCCGCGCGCAGCTCGAGCGCGCTGACCTCGACCTCGCCCCAGAACGTCGGCGGCGCGTCCAGGGCGACGTGGTGGAGGTCGTGCAGGTGCAGCCGGCCCGGGTTCGGGAACGTCAGCGTCACGAGCCCGAGGGGCACCCGGAAGCGCCGCGCTGCGTACCCGCCGCGATCGAGCCCGTGGCGAGCGAAGTACGCGCCGAGCGCGTCGCGCACCTTCATGGCGACAGGCTCACCGTCGCGAGCGCGGTCCAGGCCGTGGCCGTGATCCAGATCGGCACGCGCCGCGCGCGCGGGCGCAGCCGGCGCAGCGCCTCCCGCTCGTCCGGCGCGCCGTGGACGCGGGCGCCGAGGCGCGCGAGCTCGAGCGACACCCACAGCCACGCGAGCGCGAGCGGCGCGAGCGCGAGCCGCGCGCCGTCGTGCGCGAGCAGCGCGAGCACGCCACCTCCGCCGGCGATCACGAGCGCGCACGCCGTCCACACCGCGCCGCGCAGGCCCAGCACGATCGCCGACGTGCGGATCCCGCTCGCGCGATCCTCCGGCAGATCCTCGGCCGTGTTGACGAGCACGATGCCCTGCTGCATCGCGCCGTAGAGCCCGAAGAAGAGCGCCCAGCGCGCGTCGAGGACGCGCTCGCCCATCACCGAGGCGACGAGCAGCATCGGCCCGACGAAGATCACGCCCCAGAGCGTCACGATCTGCGCGAGCCCGCGGCTCTTCAGCCAGAGCGGCCTCGTCGAGTACTGGCCGCCGAGCACGAGGCCCACCGCCACCAGGCCGACGATCTCCACGCGCCCCAGCGTCCACGCCAGCGCGCCGCCGAGCCCCAGCGCCGCGAGCACGGTGAGGGTGATCTGCGCGCGCACGTTCGCGACGCCGAGGCCGTACACCGCCTCCGAGAGCCGCGTCTTGTACACCGCGTCGAGCTCGCGGTCGGCGAGGCAGTTGATCATGTCGCCGAAGTGGAAGAGCAGGAAGAAGAGGATCGCGACGGCGGCGAAGCGTCCGCTCGCGAGCGGCGCCCACGCGCCGTGCGTCGCGGTGAGCGCGGCGATGAGCAGGATGGGGATCTCCGCCACCATGAACTCCGGCCGGCGGATCGTCAGCGAGTCGACCACGTCGCAGAGGAGCGTGCGCGGCGTCCGGTCGTGCACGTTGACGCGGCGGATGTGCCGCGGCGCGTCCGTCGCGAACGCGCGCCGCCCGTGGAGCAGCGCGTGGTTGTCCGCGATCACCACGTCGCCCGTCCGCCACGTGTGCTCGAGCAGCACATCGGGCGCGTAGAGTGCCGCGCGCAGCTCCGTGATGACCTGCGCGGCGGCGAGCGGGTCGAGGCCGACGACGTCGACCGAGACCGGGTTGAGGTCGTCTACCGGCTCGGCGAAGCGCAGCACGGTGCCTCCGTCCGTCGGGTGCTGGACCACGAGCTTCTGCGTGAACGTGCCGCCGTAGTGCGCGACCGCGTCGGTCGAGTAGCGGAAGCGCAGCGCGCGCCAGCGATCGCGCGTCGGCGTGTCGGCCTTCTCCCAGACGCGCGTCGTGTCCACGAACGTCGTCGCGCCGCCCGCGTCGAGCCCCGGCGCCTCGACGCAGTGGAAGAACAGGTAGTGCGGCGAGCGCGCGAACGCGCCGTCCCAGTGGAGCGGCACCTCCCGCCGCGTGTAGAGGTAGTTCTCGGCCTGCGGGTCGGGGACGAGCTCGTGCACCGACCCGAAGGACCAAGCCTGCAGCGGGCCGAGCCGCCGCGCGCGTGCAGGCAGCTCCGCCTTCTTCGGGCCCGCGATCCCGCGCAGCACCACCACGCGATGCGCGCGCAGCCACCCCTCGAGCGTCTCGGTGGGGATCGTGTCGAACGCCGTCCCCTCCGCCGCCTCCACGAGCAGGCCGAAGGGAGACAGCGCGCGCGTCTTCACCCGATCACCATGTGCGGCAGTTCCGCTTCGACGACGCGGGCGCCGCGCGCCTCCGCGTCGGCGCGCTTCATCAGCTCGAAGCGACCGCCGTGCAGCACCGCGCAGCCGTGCCATGGCGTGAGCCACGCGTCCTCGGTCGCGACGAGGTGGATCCCGATCTTCGCCGACACGTCCGGCTGCGGGTGGATCGACAGCCGGATCGCGTCCGGGAAGAACGCCGCGACCAGCCGTCCCCACGCGTCGCTGCGCCGCACCACCTCGTACGCGCGCTCGCGCGCCTCTCTCTTGATCTGGCTCTTCGAACGTCCGTCCTCCTTGGCGAGCTCGTCCTCCACGACGAAGCGGTGGATCCCGTCCACCTGCCGCGCGAACGCGGGTGAGCGCGCCGCTCGCTCGCGCAGGGCCGCGGCGTCCTCCGCGTAGCGCGCGAGCAGCGCGGCTCGCGCCGCGTCGGGTGGCAGCTCGCCGAGCGCGTCCGCGAGGTCGAAGAGCCGGACGCGCCGCTCCCCCATCTCGCGCAGCATCGCCTCGAGCCCTGCCCGGTAGCTCGAGACGTCCTCGGCGCGCACGCCGACCACGTCCGCGAACACCGTCCCGTCGGAGCAGATCACCAGCTCGGCGCCGGGCGCGTGCGCCTCCTCGATCTCGTCGAGCAGCGTCGCGAGCGCCCGCAGCGCCAGCGCCTCGGCCATGTCGGGTCGGGTGCCGAGCACCTTGCGCCGGCTCGGCGCCTTCGCGGGGAACGCCGGCAGCACCAGCGAGATCGGCGTGCCCGCCTCGAGGAAGGCGCGCACGCGCGGCGAGTGGAGCGCGAACGTCGCTTCCGTCGGCTCGGGCGGGACGTCCGCGAACACCCGCCGCCGCCGCAAGATCCGTTGCAGGATCACGCGCGCGCTCGCCTCGTGTCCCTCGCCCTGCGCCGGCAGGCGCGCGCCGACGAGGTGCTCGAGCCGCTCCACCATCGGCGTCATGGCTGCGAGCATCGGCAACCCCCGCGCGACGTCCCGCGCCAGCGCCACGAGCGACTCGTGGTCGCCCCGCTGTAACCACAACAGGATCAGCGCCAGGTGCGCTCCATAGAGCGCGCGCGCGGCGCGCGGCGCGTCGGCCGGCGCGTCGCGTGCGCCGCGCACCACCGCGTCGAAGATGGCGGCCACGCGCGAGCGCACCGGCTCCGCCGCGGCGCCGAGCACGCCGGCGCGCGCGTCCGGGTCGACCGCCTTGCCCGCGAGCGCGACCAGCGCGCCGCGCAGCGGCTCGATCACCCGGAGCTTGTGCGCCATCACGAACGCGAACCGCTCGGCCACCTCGCCCTCAGGCAGCTCCGCCGCGAGCTCCGTCAGCTCCTCCGCGAGCCGCGCGTAGAGGGCCAGCGCGAGGTGCTCCTTGGTCGGGTGCTCGAGGCAGAGGCGCGCGAGGGGCACCCCCGCCTGCGTCGCGATCTCCTCCATCGTCGCGCCCTCGAACCCCTTCGCCGCGAACGCCGCCGTCGCCGCGTCGAGGACCCTGACGCGCTCTCTCCCCGCCTCCTCCACGCCCATCGGATAGGGCCGTCGGGCCCCGCCCGTCAAGCGCGGCGAATCGGGGCGAGCGGGGAGCGCCGCGGATCCTCGAGCGCTCGCGGTCGAGCCGACGGCCTCGACACCGTGCCGCTCGCCCACGCGCTATCCACGCGGCCCGTGCCGGGCGTACCGTCGACCCACCGTCTACCGGAGAGGAGAGCCCATGTCCTTCGAGCCCCGCCCTTGCGCCCACTGCGGCAGCGCGCACTTCCACGTCGTCCCTGGCGTCCAGCTCGAGGTCTGGCAGGCCATGGGCGCCGCGAGCGCCAAGATCACCGGAGGCCGCCGCTGGTCGATGACGCTCGTCGTCTGCGCCCACTGCGGCCGCACGGAGACGTTCACGACGAACGGCCCCGAGCTCGCGTCGATGTTCCGCGGCTCGCAGCAGGTCACGACCACGCGCACCCACTGAGCGCGGGACGCGGTGCCGTCGCGCCGCCTACCTCGAGCCGGCGCCTCACGAGCGACTCTGCCGCGCACGAGAACGTGCATGAGTCGCCCTCCCCGCGTATCGCGAGGATGCCGACGTCGCCTACGACTGGCCCTTCGGCGGGCGTTCTGGGAGTAGTGGGAAGCACGTACATGATGCGCGTGCGCCACCGCGTCGACGTCGAGCCCGCGCCCTCGTAGCGCGTGGCTCGAGAACGCGAGCGATGCCTGGGACCGCGAGGCTCCCGGGCATCGGTGCGAGCGTCCGACCGCGGCGCGTGCAATCGCACCGTGCGAGCGGTCTCGGAGCGCGCCCGGAGCGCGGCAATCGGCTCCGTGAGACGCGCAGAGGCCAGTCAGCGCCGTAGCCGATCGCCGCTGCCTGTAGCTGCCGCAATCTACCTTGTCCACGACCCCGGGTCGGATCGCGCCGACCGCGAGCGCCGCGTCGACCGCACCATCGACGTCCGTGAGCCGGTCGAAGCTCGACACGCCGGTGCCGCCCTCGTGGTCGCCATCGACGTATACGAGCAGCGCGTCGCCCTCGGCCAGCTCACCTTCGACGCCGACGAAGAGCCGATCGTCGACGACGAGGGCCAACAGGCGCCTGAGCTCGCTTCCCGGCCGATCCGTGGGCACTGAGGCCTCCGCCTCCTGGGCCGCAGCCCATTGCGGATCGTCGAGCAGGCCGTCCACCGTGGGAGCCCGGGTCCCAGCATCTCGCCGAACGAAGGGCGCGTCCATCGCGGGAGCATCGCGCGGGGGGCCCGCGTCCCGCCGAGGCGGGGGCGGCGCGGGCTCACGTGGCTCGCACGCGCTCGTGAGCAGGAGCGCGCAGACGCTGGCGATCGGGACGCTCAACGAGAGGTTGGGGTGCCGCACACCCAGACCCAAGCGCAACTCGGCCTCGGAGTCGAGCGCCACGGCCGCGGCGTCGCCGACATCGCCGAGCTCGCGGCCGTGAGGCGGAGCGCTCGTTCGCCGCCCATCCCCGGGGCGCGGCGACGCTCTCGAACGCGAAGCGACGAGCCTTCCCACTACTCCCAGAACGCCCGCCAATCGAAGCGAGACCCGGTGCCGCGCACGAGAACGTGCATGAGGCCGGAGCCGAAGGGCCAGTCGTAGGCGACGTCGGCATCCTCGCGATACGCGGGGAGGGCGACTTGAAGGAGGTGGAAGTAGTCGTCTCGGTCGATCAGTCGTGTGACCTCATGTTCGAGGTAAGGCTCCCCGTGCAAGAAGTACGGCGCTCCGCCAAGCTTGTGCGCAGCGTATCTTTCGCCGTCGACGACGTCTGGAATTGGCGACAGTACGGTCGTACCGTACCCGGTAGCACCGAAGTCCTGCGCCGAAGCGGCGCCTCGGCGAGAGCGTTCGTGCTCGACGATCGAGATCGCAGCGGAGCCCGGAGCCTGCAGAGTGTGGAGCGCGTCCATTACGAGGTCTAGGTCTGCGTTGATGTAGACGGTCACCTCACGTTCCGCGACCGGAGAGGGCGCAGTACAGAAGTAGCGGGCGGGCGCATACGTGTCGATGCGTATCCCCTCAGGTCCTCGCCCGAAGAAGCGAAGTCCTACCTCGGAATCGACCGCCGAGAAAAAGAAGGGGCTAGCAAGGCTTCTGTCGACGGGCAGCCCAGAGGACTCGTGCCGCATGTTGCCGTGCCTCCCGCTCGAGCACCCGGACCTGGTACTCTGGTGTACCCAGTTCGCGCAGGATCTGCGCGTTTCGGGCGATGTTCTCCGATGCGCGCATGCGCAGGAGGTTGGATCGCCGGAACAGTCCGGCATCACGCTGTGCGCGACTCACCTGCCTGTGGGCATCGTGACCAAGGGCCACGGCGGGGTTGCCGCGAGATGCCGCACCGACGCCGTGGCCGGCTGTATTGTATCCGTGAGCCTGTAGCCAAGCGTTCTGCAGGAGCTCGTGCCCAGCAAGACCATCTCCTACTCGACCAGCCGCGTTGAAGTTGCCGTACGCGTCGATATCGCCTCCGCGCAGTGGTGTGCGTGCTAGCCCGTGGGGATCGGTCCACAGAAGAACGCACGGCACATATCCGTAGAGGTTCAGCCCGCCCCCAGGCCCGATAGGGTCGCCGGTCGTGAACCTCCCCCGTCGCGAATCGTACCACCGCCAGCGGTTGTAGTACTCCCCGGTCTCCACGTCCTCGTACTGCCCGGGCCAGCGCCACGGGCAGTCGCTCGCCCCACCGGCCTCGAAGGTGGGCACGCCGAAGACGTCGAGCTGCATCCTCCACGCGAGCTCGCCGAGCTCGTCGTACATCTCGGTCGGGGTGCCGAGGTGGTCGCTCGCGATCGAGTAGTACCGGCCCGCACTCTCCTTGGCGACCGGGGTGAAGGTGTCGGGCTCCCAGTACCAGGTGGTCAGGCCGTCCTGGGAGTCGAGCTCGTGGGCGACGACATGTCCGTCCCACACGAACCTCGTCTCGCGGCGGCTCTGCTCCTCGCCGTCGGGGCCGAGCGCGACGACGGTCTTCTCGACGCGGCGGGCGAAGGCGTCGTACGCGAAGGAGAGCCGGAGGTCGGGCGGCGGGAGCGGGCCGGCGTCCGCCGCGCGCGGCGGGACGCGCTCGACGTCGCGCAAGAGGCCGTGGCGGTCGTAGCGGTAGCGCCAGCGGGTGCCGTCGGGCTCGAGGCGCTCGGTCTGGTTTCCGTCGGCGTCGTGGGTGTAGCGCACGGTGCCTTCGCCGCCGGGCGCCTCGGCCTCGAGCAGGACGCCGCCCGGGCCGTAGCGGCGGTCGGCGCGGTCGGCGCGGCGGTAGACGTTGCCGGCGGGGTCCATGGCGCGCTCGAGGGTAGCGCCGTTCCTTCGCTCGCGGATCAGCCGTCCGCGGCGGTCGTGGTCGAAGAAGCGGGCGCCGCGGTTCGGGTCGATGAGGGCGCCGATCTGGTCCTCACCGCGCCACTGGTAGACGAGCACGTCGAGCTCGCGCGGCAAGGGCGAGGGACCGACCGCGCCGGCGTCGCGACGCGTGGTGCGCCGCGCGGTCGGGCGACCGGCGACGTCGCGCTCCCACTCGAGGCGCAGGCCGCCGGGCATCGCGCGGCGCGGCATCGTGTGGGAGCCAGGCTCGCTGAGCATCGTCGAGCTCAAGACCGTCGACGCGATTGTGGAAGCGGCCGCGTACTGCATCGTCAATCCCGTCGCCGCCGGTTTGGTCTGGAGCCCTGAAGATTGGCGCACGAGATCGGCCGGCGCGTGCGCGAGGTCGCCGCGCCCGACTTCTTCTTCCGCCCGGGCCTCTGGGACCCGAGCGCCGTGCTGGCGACGACGATGCCGGCGCGCCTCCTCGAGGAGCTCGGCGAGGACGAAGCGCGCCGCCGCATCGAGGCCGAGGTCGAGCGCCAGATCGGCGTCGCCCGCGCGAACGTCAAGAGCCAGGGCTGGCAGGTCCTCGGGCCCGTGGCCGCGCGGAACGTCTCGCCGTTCCGGCGCGCCAAGAGCTGGGAGGACTTCGGCTCGCTCTCGCCCACGTTCGCGGTCGGCCGCGGCAACCACGAGGAGCGCGAGGCGGCCATCGCCGAGCTGAAGGCGTTTCGCGCCGCGTACCGCGCCGCGTGGACCAGCTACCGCGCCGGTGACCGCGACGCGGTCTGGCCCTACGGCACGTACATGTTGCGCGTGCGCCACCGCGTCGACGTCGAGCCCGCGCCCTCGTAGCGCGCGGCTCGAGAGCCTGAGCGATGCCTGGGACCGCGACGCTCCCGGGCCTCGGTGCGTCAATCCGCCGTTGACGAGTGCACTCGGACCGTGCCAGCGGTCTCGGAGCGCGCCCGGAGCGCGCCCGGAACGCGCCAATCGGCTCCGCGAGAGGCGCAGAGGCCAGTCAGCTCAGCGCCGTAGCCGATCGCCGCTGCCTGTAGCTGTCAGAATCTACCTTGTCCGCAACCTCGGTCGGATCGCTAGATCGCTGATCGCTGTCCGCCCGGATCGCTGTCCGCCCGCACGTCGCTTGCCGGGAGCTCGGTAACAACGTATGGTTGCTGTGGTCCTCGTCGGGTCGGAGCGATTGTCGGGTCGTCGACGTCGTACAACACGACGCTACCACCAGCCGTGCCACGCTGCGGCATAGAGGCCGTGTTCGTGTGCCCAGCGGAGATCCGCCATCGTGTCGGCGAAGAAGTCCGAGAAGCTCTCGTAGCGCAGGTTCAGCTCGCCGCAGGCCTCTGCGCGGACGACGCCGCCGCGCTCGGTCAGCGCGATGAGGCTCGGGAAGTCGTTGGCGAGCCAGCCGATCACGGTCCACTGCGGTTCGAGCGGATAGCCTAGCTCCAGGTAGAACTCGCGGAACGACTCCTCGTTCACCTGATCGAGCGGAAGGTACTGCGCCACGTTGTAGACGACGATGCTTCCCGGCTCGAACCGGTCGAGGTCTCGCTGGCTGGCGGGGAAGAAGCCCAGGGCTCCGCCGAAGAAGACGGATCCTGCGACGCGCTCGACGAGCGACCAGGCATGCGGGGCGAGATCCTTGGGAGCCTCGGTGACCCCGAGGAGCCTATGCTTCCGCGCGCCCGCCTCCAACCGGGCTTCAGCGAGAGCCTCGTCGAGGTCCCGATAGCGAGTCGGCTCGGGAGGAACGGGCCGAAGGGGCCCGAACGCCTCCTCGCGCGCGCGGAGCTCGTGCTCAGGTGACTGGATCAGCCGGCACGGCGCCCAGGCGAGGTCGGGTCGCCGACCTGTTCGCTCCTCGAAGCGCTCGAGGAAGGTCGCCGGTACGATCAGGGGCTGAAACGGGAGGGACCCGGTGTCGAACCAGGGACCGCCCACCGCGGTGTCGTCTGGCAACGGCGGCACGCAGATCTCGAGCGGCTCGCTCGGGCGGCCATGGTATCCATAGTCGCGTCCTCGCGGGCGCGCGAGCGGCGAGATCGTCACCCGATCCGACACCAATGGGGCGTACCGGGAGGGACGGCACAGCCAAGGAGTATCGACGCGCGGAAGGTAGGGTGTCGCACGCTGCGGCTCCGCGAACTCGAGGCCCTGGTACGCGGCCTCTTCCCAGACGCGGCGAAAGGCGTGCGACACGAGGAGGTTCGGCCCACGTCCCCAGTAGTCGCCGAATCCGAAGAGCTTCAGGTCGAAGACGTGGTCGAGATGGATGAAGCCACCGTCGGTCTCGCAGGGCCGGCCTTCAACGACGAGTGGATGCGCGATGTATCTGGGAATGAGGCGAATCCAATCGCCACTGGGTCGCTGCCCCTTGTGCGGCCACGACTCGCGAAAGCCGAGCGCATCCAAGAACGCCTCGCTCATGGTCGTCTCCGCACGGCGTCAGCATCCAGAGCCGAAGACGCGACGCCGCTCGCTCTCGTAGGAGGAGCGAAGGACCGCGACGTCGCCCTCGGAGATCAGAGGGTAGCGACCGCTCGCCACCTGATCGGGAAGCCATTGGTTGTAGAAGCGATCGAGGTCCGCGGCCACTCGGGCTGGATCGTCGCCGACCGAGGTGAGGTAGCGGCGCCAGTCTGTTCCATGCTGGGTGCCCCGACGGAGACCGAGCGCGCGGTCGGGGTCGAGCATGTCGGATAGCGCGCCGTGTGTCTGGCTGTGCGTATGGGCGCCGCGCGCGTCCGACAGCGGCGCCAGCCCGCCTCGGCTGGTGTCGCTGAAGTCACGGCCGGGATCGGCGACCATGCGGCGCTCCACCATCTCGCTGACGAGTTGGCTCGGTATCGGGTGGTGCTGAGCGACGAGCCCGCTGGGGTCCACTCGCAGAAGGGAGTCCGTGGGGTAGTGGAAGGAGCGGAGGCTGCCTCGAAGGCCGAGGGGGTCCTTCGACGAGTAGCGTCCACCGCGAGCGTCGTACCACCGCCAGCGGTTGTAGTACTCCCCCGTCTCCACGTCCTCGTACTGCCCGGGCCAGCGCCAGGGGCAGTCGCGGGCGTCGCCGGCCTCGAAGGTGGGCACGCCGAAGGCGTCGAGCTGCATCCTCCACGCGAGCTGCCCGAGCTCGTCGTACATCTCCGTCGGGGTGCCGAGGTGGTCGCTGGCGATGGAGTAGTAGCGGCCCGCGCGCTCCTTCGCGACGGGCGTGAAGGTGTCCGGTTCCCAGTACCAGGTGGTCAGCCCGTCCTGGGAGTCGAGCTCGTGGGCGACGACATGTCCGTCCCACACGAACCTCGTCTCGCGGCGGCTCTGCTCCTCGCCGTCGGGGCCGAGCGCGACGACGGTCTTCTCGACGCGGCGCGCGAAGGCGTCGTACGCGAAGGAGAGCCGGAGGTCGGGCGGCGGGAGCGGGCCGGCGTCCGCCGCGCGCGGCGGGACGCGCTCGACGTGGCGCAAGAGGCCGTGGCCGTCGTAGCGGTAGCGCCAGCGGGTGCCGTCGGGCTCGAGGCGCTCGGTCTGGTTTCCGTCGGCGTCGTGGGTGTAGCGCACGGTGCCTTCGCCGCCGGGCGCCTCGGCCTCGAGCAGGACGCCGCCCGGGCCGTAGCGGCGGTCGGCGCGGTCGGCGCGGCGGTAGACGTTGCCGGCGGGGTCCATGGCGCGCTCGAGGGTAGCGCCGTTCCTTCGCTCGCGGATCAGCCGTCCGCGGCGGTCGTGGTCGAAGAAGCGGGCGCCGCGGTTCGGGTCGATGAGGGCGCCGATCTGGTCCTCACCGCGCCACTGGTAGACGAGCACGTCGAGCTCGCGCGGCAAGGGCGAGGGACCGACCGCGCCGGCGTCGCGACGCGTGGTGCGCCGCGCGGTCGGGCGACCGGCGACGTCGCGCTCCCACTCGAGGCGCAGGCCGCCGGGCATCGCGCGCGCGCGCTCGGCGCCGAGCACGTCGCGCTCGAAGGCGAGCTCGAAGCCGCGCTCGAGGCCGGGGCCGTGGCGCAGTGAGGCGACCTCGGCGAGCGCGTCGCGCTCGATGCGCTGCCGGGCGCCGAGCGAGGTCTCGACCTCGGCGCGCGCGCCGCTCGCGCCGTAGCGCACCGCGACCGAGTGCGCGCCGCCGTCCTGGCTCTCGCGCACGACGCGGCCGAGCGCGTCGCGCTCGTAGACGACGTGGGCACGCTCGCTCCGTGCTTCGAGCAGGTCGCCGCGCGCGTCGTAGGTGAAGCGCGCGTAGGTCCCGTCGTCGTGCTCGACGGCGAGCGGGCGGCCCGCGGCGTCGTAGCAGAGCGTGCTCGTGCGCGCGCTCGGCAAGACGCGCAGCGTCACGCGGCCCGCGACGTCGCGCACGTACACCGTGCGCGCGCCATCGAACCCGACCTCGGCCTCGACGCGGCCCGCCTTGTCGAGCTCGAAGCGGTAGCGCTCGCCGTGCTCGTTCACGACCGCGACGAGCCGGTCCTCGGTGTCGTACTCGAACGCGAGCCGCTCGCCGGCCTCTTCGCGCCACGCGACGCGGTGGAAGTGCGCGTAGCCGAGCGCGACGTGCCGCGTCGCGTCGCGCGACTCGAGCAGGTTGCCCTCCGCGTCGTACGCATACTTGCGCGGCAGCCCGAGCGGGCCGACGTGCTCGACGAGCCGGCCCTCGGCGTCGTAGCGCATCCGCGCGCGGCCGCCGCGCGGATCGTCCGCGCGCACGAGCTGGCCGCGACCGTCGTAGCGGTACGTGAGCGCGGCCTCGTTCGGCAGCGTGAGCCGGGTGAGCTGCTTGTGGGCGTCGTACTCGAGCGCGGTCACGCTCCCGGCGCCGTCGGTCACGCGGCGGAGCAGGCCGTCTCGCCACTCGTAGTGCGTGTGCGCGCCGTCCGGGCGCCAGTGCGCGACGAGCTGGCCGTCCTCGTCGTAGGCGTAGTGGTGCTCGTGGCCGAGCGGGTCGCGCACGCGGACCGGCGAAGCGTGCGCGTCCCAGCCGATCTCCACCACCGCGCCGTCGGGGCCCTCCAGCCGCGTCAAGTTCCCGTGCTCGTCATAGGCGCGGCGCGTCTGGGCCCCGAGCGGGTCGACCTCGAGCGTGACCTGGCCGCTGTCGCCGTCGTGCGCGTAGCGCGCGGTGGCGCCCGCCGGGTCGGTGACGGCGATCACGTGGCCGAGCGCGTCCATCTCGTAGACCGTCCGGCCGCCGACGCTGTCCTCTACGATGGTGCGGCGGTTGGCCACGTCGTAGTCGATCACGTGGTCGTAGATGCCGCCGTCCCCCCACGTGCGGATGCACCTCGCGCCGCTCCCGAGCCCGTCGTACTGGAAGTAGAACGAGAGCCCGGCGCGGTCCGTCTCGCGCACCATCAGGTGCCGGACGTACTCGAACCGCCAGCGCGCGCCGGTCGCGTCTTCGACGGCGACGAGGTCGCCCGCCGCGTCATAGTGGAAGCGGCGGTACACGCTCCAGCCGCGCTCGTGCATCAGCGGGAGCTTGATCTCGGTGAGCCGTCCGAGGCCGTCGTGGGTGAAGCGCACGAGCCGGCCGCAGGCGTCGCGCGCCCACTCGAGGTGGCCCGCGTCGTCGTGGTGCAGCTCGATGCGGTGGCCCGCGCGGCTGCGGATCTCGATGAGCTTGGTCGTGCGATCCGGGCCCACCGGCGCGAAGGTGCGGCGCACGCCGAGGTGGTCCTCGACCTCCCAGCGCTCCTCGTCGAGGCAGCGCAGGGTGAGCCGGTCGGTCTCGAGGAACACCTCCTGGCCGGGGACGATCGTGCGGTCCGGCAGGTGGTAGGTGTGAAACTCGAGCTCGCGGCCGTCGTCCGACCGCAAGACGACTTTCCCGCGCTCGCGCCAGAGCGCCTGGTCGAGCGTGTGGGACCAGCCGGGGCCGAGGGCGCCGTCGCGCCAGCTCAGCGACGAGTCGTAGCGGCGCTCGAAGCGCAGCGGCAGCGGACCGGGCAGCTCGAAGTCGACGGCCTCGGTGAACATGCGGCCGGTCGCGACGTCGACGGGGTGGCCGGTGCTGTGACAGCGCCCGTTCGGCACCCGAGAGCGAAGGCGGTTCGGGCGCATCCGCGCGAGCGCCCGCTCCAGCGCGAGGAGCGCGCGGCCGGCGGCGCCTCGCGCGCACGCGCGCGCGGCCCGCCGGATGAAGCGGAACAGCCGCCGGCCCGCGCGGATCAGCGGCGCGAGCGCGCGGCCGATCGCGCGGAACGCCGCGGCCATCGCCATCGCGGTGACGTCGGGGACCGGCGCCCGCATGACGAGGACCGGCCGACCCTTCGGGAGCGCGAGCACCGCGCTCGTCGGCAGACGCACCGGGTCGCTGCAGCTCAGCGCGAGCTCGCCGAGCCGGACGCACAGCGTGCCGGCGAAGCTCACGTCGAGGCTGCCCATGAAGAGCTCGGCGTCGTTGCCGGGCAGGCCGCGCGCGAACGCCACGCCCGGGGCCGGCAGGTGCGGGACCGTGATCGTCTGCAAGACGCTCGTGCCGCCGTTCGTCGCCGGGAGGAGGTTGACGCTCACGAGCCCCGGGCTGCCGCTCAACGCCGTGCTCACCGCGGCGCCGACCACGAGTCCGACCGGATCGAACACCATGCCCATGAAGGGCATCGGCACCGGCGTCGGGATCGGCGGGGCCGGCGGCGCCGGGACCAGCACGATGTGGATGTCGACGCCGATGACCGGGTCGAAGTGCGTGGACGCGAGCATCAGGCGCGCTCCTCGGTGGGCGGGGTGGGCGGCTCCTCGGCATCTGCACGAAGCAACGCGGCTTGCTCCTCGAGCGACGCCGCTCGCTCGTCGAGCCCGCGCGCGCGGAGCAGCGCGGCGAGCGCGTCGGCGACCTCGGGCGCCGTCGACGCTTTGCGCTCGGCGGGCTCGGCCGCCTCGGCGATCGCGAGCGCCTGCTGCCACGCCTGCGCGGCGTCGTCGGCGCGACCCTCGCCCGCGTAGAGCTGCCCCGAGAGGCGGTAGCCCTCGATCGCGAGCACGGGCTGGCCGCACTGGTGGGCGAGGTGCCCGGCCCACGCGTAGCTCGCCGCCGCCTCGAGCGCGCGTTGGTCGAAGAGCTGCGCGGCGGCGAGCGCGAGCTGCGCTTGCGCGCCGAGCTCGGGGAAGCGCCGGTCGAGCGCGATCGTGCGCGCGCTCTCGAACGCGCGCTCGGCGCCCGGCGCGTCGCCGCCTTGCAGGTGGTAGCTCCCGAGCGCGATCTGCAGCACGACCGCCTCTCGCTCGAGGCCGATGTCGTCCGCGAGCTCGCGCGCTCGGCGCTGCTCGGCGATCGCCGTCGCGGTGTCACCCGCTTGCGCGCTCGCTGCCGCGCGCAGCATCGCGACCTTCAGCGCCTGCACGCGCTCTTGGTCGGCGAGGCCCGGCGGCAGGTCGGCGTCGAAGTAGAGGCGAGCGACGTCCTCGGGCGGCAGCTCGGGTGGCGCGTTCCACCGCCGCGGCGGCGCCACCGAGGGCCCGGCCAGCCCCGCGAGCCGCGCGCCGTCGGCTCCGGGCGGCGCCGAGGCCATGAGGTCGATCATCGCGGCGAGCTCGCGGCGCGCCGCCTCCTCGTCGACGCGCGCGTCGACCCGATCGACGAGCTCGCCGAGCTCTTCCAGGAGCGGGGCGAGGTGCGGCTCGTCGAGCTCGACGACGACGAAGCGCGCGCCGCTGAGCGACGCGACGCCGAGCAGGGCACGTAGCGACGCGACCCAGACCCTCGGGTCCTCGATCTCCACCGGCGCGAGCACGAGCGTCAGACCGGGGAGGGCCTCCGGCAGGTGCGCGAGCATCCACGCGAGCTCGCCGACGAAGCGCGTCAGCCCGTGCGTGGGCGGCGGCGGCTCGAGCGCGGGGAGCGCGAGCGGCGGATCGGCGCCCGCGTAGAGCGCGGCGAGCTCCTCCCAGTCGTCGCGCAGCTCTTCGCAGCGGAGCTCCCAGCCGTCGTCGCCTGCGCTCACCGGCGCCTCGAGCACCGCGAACGGCGTGCGGGCGTCGGCGGAGTGCTCGGACAGGGCGATCTGCTCGAGCACGGGCAGTCGCGCGCTCGACGAGGTGAGGACCCGAAGGACGCGCAGCTCGTCGGCGACGAGGAACCACTGCATCGCCTCGTGCACGCGGCTCAGGGCCTGTCGGTAGGCTTCCATCGCGACGGCTCCTCAGTTGATCCGCACGACTGCGCCGGCGATCGTGACGCCGCTCGAGCCGCTCACGTCGACGGTGCCTCCCGACACCTCGACGCCCGTGGCGCCGGCCTTCACGCTGCCGCCCTTCCCGACCAGCTTCGCGTGGGGCGCGTTGACCATCGCCTCGGTCTTGCCCACGACGTTCGCGTTGATCCCCTCGAGCTCTGCGTCCGCCGTCAGCTCGACCGATGCCTTCTTGCTCGACGTCACCTTCGCGTTCACGTCGAGCAGCACGTTGCTCCCGGCGATCGAGCTCAGCTCCGCGTCGCCGGTCAGCGCGAGCGCGCCGCCGGTGCTCGCGCTGACCTTGACGTCGTCGTCGAGCGTCGCGCAGCTCCCGGCGTTGGACTGCACCCGCGCGTTCGCGTCGAGGACGATCTCGGCGCCCGGCCCGGCGTGCAAGCTGATCCTCCCCGGCTCCATCCGGATGATGCTGTCGCCGCACTTGATCTGGATGTGCGTGGGCGCCTCGATCTCGATCCAGTCGGAGACGTCGACCTTGTAGTCCCCCTTGATCTGGAGCTTGCTCCCGGTGATTCCGTCGGTCTCTTCGCCACCGTCGATGCTGAAGCTCTGGCTGCCCTTGACGTGGACGGTGCGGTTCTTGTCCACCGTCATCTTCTGCTCGCGACCGACCTTCTCGGTCTGGTTGCCGTCGACGGTGTTGGTCTGGTCGTTGTGGACGTGCGTCGAGTGGTCGTGCAGAACGGTCTCGTTGTAGTCCTTCTGCGCGTGGACGGAGATGAACTCGCCTCCGGTCTCGTCCTCGAAGCGGAGCTCGTTGAAGCCCTCGGAGTCGGGCGAGGACTTCGTGCGGATGACGCTCTGGGTCTTCTTCGCGTCGAGCTCGACGCGCGCGCGGTTGTCGCCGTTGTAGACGCAGCCGGTCACGATGGGCCGATCGGGGTTGCCCCCGAGGAACCCGACGATGACCTCCATCCCCTTGCGCGGGAGGAAGAACGTCCCGAAGCCCTCGCCGGCCCAGTTGTGGACGACGCGCAGCCAGCAGCTGCTCTGGTCGTTGCGCTCGCCGAGGCGGTCCCAGTGGAACTGGACCTTGACGCGGCCGTGGACGTCCGTCTGGATCTCTTGCCCGTCGGTGACGACCGTCGCGCTCTCGAAGCCCGCGATCACCGGCCGCGGCGTCGTGCGCGGCGGGCGGTACGGGACGGTGAGGGGGACGACGGAGAGGTCGTTGCGGTAGCCCCCGCTGCGGCCTCCGTCGCTCGCGCCGTGGCTGTTGGCGGTGACGATCATGTAGCGCCCGTCGAGGTCGGCGTCGGGGCAGTCGACGACCTCGAAGACGTGTCCAGGACGCGCGCCGACGAGGGAGGCCTGCATCGACCAGTCCTGTCGGTCCAGATCGAGGCGCTGCGCGCGCAAGAGGGCCTGGTCGGCGCCCGTGTCGGCGCGAAAGGCGAGGTCATCGTACCGATGGAAGGTGATCGCGTCGGTGTGGTCGTAGACCTCGAGCGCGAGGTTGCCGGTGCCCCGGCCCGTCTGCTCGCCGCGCATGGGCACCTGCGGTCGGGTCCAGTCGTACTCGGCGAGGACGGCGTCCGTCGGTCCCACCTGCTGCTGGTGGTCGGCGGCGGTGATCTCCTCTTGCGCGATGCTCGCGCGCGCCGCGTGCCGGATCCGCGCGTCCTCCCCTTCGCGGACCTGCGGCAGCCCCGCGGTGGAGTCCGCGAGGACCAGCGTCTCGCGATCGCTCTCGTGGTCGAGGTACCAGAAGATCCCCTCGTGCTCGCAGAGGCGATTGATGAAGTCGAGGTACGACTCCTGGTACTGCACGAGGTACTCGTGCTCCTGGTACGAGCCCGTGGTCGCGTCGCGCACGGCTCGTGACGAGTCGCCGAGGAGCTCCTCGACGAGGGAGGCGACGAGCGCCGGCACGGTCGTGTTCTGGTGCACCCGCGAGGTGACGATCTGCGAGAGGTACCAGAGCCCCGGGACGAGGTGGAGCGTCAGCTCGACGTCATCGACCCTCCGCCCGACGCGCGCTTGCCGCACCACCCCCTTGTACATGCGACGCTGGTCGCTCCGCTCGATCGAGACCGTGCACTCCTTGCGGAGAAGATCGGCAGTCACCGGAGGCTCGCGACAGACGAGCCGGACGGCGCACGAGCCGAGCTGGTTGAGCGCCTCGCTGATGTGCACGGATCGCACGCTGAGGGTCTCGATGCCGTCGATCTCGACGTGGAAGGAGACGGCGTCGTGGGCCTGTGACCCGCTGGCGGCGTCCGCACGCGCCGTGGACGACTCGGCGCGCCGCGTCGAGGGCGTTTGCGGAGTGCGCTGCGTCGGTTGCGCGCCGCCCTGGTTCGCGGAGCCGAGCGCCTGGCCGCCCGCGCCGAGCGCCTCGCGCGCTCCTCGGTCCTGGACCAGCGGGCTGCCGCCGACGGCGCCCGCGGCCGAGCCGAGGCCTTGCGCG
The DNA here is from genome assembly GCA_019637095.1 of Sandaracinaceae bacterium. Classification (GTDB taxonomy): domain Bacteria; phylum Myxococcota_A; class Polyangia; order Polyangiales; family Sandaracinaceae; genus JACKEC01. The sequence goes on from JAHBWG010000019.1 coordinate 91,990, forward strand.
GCGCCAGCGACGTCGCCGGAGGAGGCCGCGCCGCCGACCCGCTGGGCGGCGCCCACGACCTGGGCACCCGTCTGCACGACGCGTGCGCCGGTCGCGACCGCCTCCCCGGCCTCGCCGCCCGCGGCGCCGGCGACCGCGGCGGCACCCCCGGCCAGCCCGGCGACGGTCCCCGCCGCGTCTCCCGAGCTCGCAGCCTGCACTGCGCCGACGGCGCCTTGGGCTGCTTGGGCACCGGCCTGAATGCCCCGCTGCACGTCGGCGGTCGTGGAGTCCTCGTCTCGCTGCGGATCGTCGCTCATGTCGTCCTCTGGGTCGAATCGTCCGGTCTCGAGAGCCATCAAGCCTCGTTCGGCCTCCCGCCTGGCTCTACGTCTTCTGGGTCGATGGTGCGGTCATGGGGTAGCCACGGCTCGGGAACGAGGACCTCATCGTATGACATCGTGTCGTGGTCCAAGAACGGGTTGTATGGAACCCGCGATCGCGGGATGGAAGCGAGCCGTTGCGCCAACACGGGAATGTCTTCGATGAAGTCGTGAATCGTCCAGTAGTCGAAGTTGAAGATGTGTTGATGCTCCGGGTCGGCGCGGCGGCGAACCATGCGCGCTCGCCGGAAGCCCCAGAGTCCCCTCCCCCGCACAGCCTCGCGGTACCCGTACGTAGCGACCCTCCTACCGCTGGATAGAAGCGGTGTGCTGTGGGTATAGGGGCCACGAAGCGCGCGTCCGAGCTCCGATCGGTACATGTTGGTGACGTAGACGGCGCGGTACTCTGCGATGCGGGCTATGTCGTCGGTGTGGCGAGCAATCTCCGCCCGCCGGATCCGGCCCCACATCCCCTCGATGGCATGAAGGCACTCGTGGACCAGCACTTCGTCACTTCGGTAGACGCCGACGCCGGCCGGGAGGTCGAGATCCTCGTCCGGCGTGTCGGGCGTCGCGAAGTGAGCGGGCGTGAACCCGATCAGGCCCCCGATCTGTCCTTGACCCGTGGGTGTCGTCATCTCGCGGGTGTTCGGGTCGAGATCGCTGCTCGGGTCGTTGGCGGCCAGTGCGTGCGGCCAGTACAAGGACACGGATTCCGCGTATGCTCTCTCGTAATAGGTGGTGTGTGGGGTGATGATGAGCGGTGCGATGATCGTGTCGAGAACAGCCTGGCCTACGCGTGTGCGGGCGATCCGGTTGAGGAGTCGGTGGACCACCGCCTCGTACCGCTCGGGGCTCCAGTGGTGGGCGCACACATCGGCAGGGCGGAGGTTCCCGTGGATCTCGATGAAGGTGTCGAACTGGCGCATGGTGGATCTCAAGGAGGGGGAGGGAGCTGGCATTCCTGCACGGTACGGGGCGGATCGATGATGACGTGGACCGGCTCGCGTGGGATCGGATGGAGGCGCAGTGAGATGACGTCACCGTACTCGGGGGGCTCGGCTGCTACGCCCTCGTACCCGTCGAGCTCGAAGAGGAAGAGCCAGCTCTCTCCTTCGGGGACGCGGACGGCGAGGGGAGTGGTTCCGAGCTCGCGCCCATCGACCGACACGCGGGCGCCGGCTGGGTCGGTCGTCACGGCGAGGGTCCGCGCCGGGCAGCGCATCTCGTTCCGCTCCAGGAACGTCTCGACGAGATCGCCGATGGTGGCGGAGGCGAGCGCAGCGGGCGCGAGGCGGACGCACGGCCGGCTGGCGCGCTGCGTCGCGGGCGAGAGCAGAGGCGGTCGCGGCTGAGGGACGGCGATGGCGAAGCCGACGAGAGGCGGCCGCGGCGAGGCCGCGCACGCGGTGAAGCCGCCCGTGGTCAGCGCCGCGAGCGCGAGGGTCGATGCGATGAGGCGGATCGGCACGGCAGGGGCGTGGGAGGCGACGCACCGCAGCGCTCCACTGGTCGCAGAGAGTAGCGCAGGCGCAGGGGCGGCGCACGGGTGGGGGGGTCGGGGCATGCGTCTCGAGGGGGTATGTCGGCCGGTGGCTGGGGCGGTTTCCTGTCGCCGTGACGATTTCGGCGTGACCGACGAGGGTGATGCGAACCGTCAGCATCGTCCGAAGCAGGCCGAGCCAGGTGCTTCGCTCGCTCAAGGGGGGCGGCGGGTCCACCGGCCGAACCTCACCTCGGGAGCATTCGGGCCGCCGCCGGAGGTGAACGCGGCGAGGGCGTTCCTCGGGCGACGCGTCCCGCCGCGCCACGATCGCGTCCAAGCCGCCGGGCACGGGACGACTGCCCGCCACGTGAAGAGGAAGTCTGACCAAGGCCAGTCGACACGCTCTGCCCGCATCGTCGCCAGGGACACGAAGAACAGCCGCTCCGCCGGCAGACGCGAGGAGGAGTGGTCGTGGGTCCACGACGCCCAGGTGAAGAGCCACCAACCGTCCGGGCCGACGTGGACGGCTCCCAATCCAGCCTGACGCGCATCCCGCGGTACCGCGCTCACATGAAGCGGCGCGTCCGACGAGGGCACGGAGAGCCAGTATCGACCCGACTGGTCGAGGCCGAACCAGCCGACGCCGTCCACGTCCCGAAAGGCGACGATGTCGAGCATGGGCAGAGCCACCGGCTCCATGCCGTCTACCGTGAGCACCTGGGCCCAACGGCTCTGGCGTTCGACGGTGACGCCCGGGCAGCTCGGGGTGGGTGACGTGGCTCGGCATCGTCGCTCTCCGCCACGGGCGCGGAGGTGTGCACGAAGCCTCCGTGGCAGAGATCCCGCGTCGGAGTGAGCGCGGGCGTGGGCGCGGGGCCAGCGCAGGCGACCCACGCCCATGCGCACGAGACGGCTCGGAGCGTCGTCACTGGCGTCGCCGATCTCGGTCGCGGCGCGAGCGCGGACGACACGTGGACAAAGGGGGACGAGGGGCGATCGGGGGCGCGCAGGGGTGGCGCACGGGTCGGGCGGGGGTCGGGGCATGCGTCTCGAGGGAGTATGTCGGCCGGTGGCTGGGGCGGTTTCGCCGCGTCGGGACGATTTCAGGCGATCGGGGTGTGGGCGCGACGAGGGAGCGCGTCGGGCGGCTTGCGTACGCGGCGGCGGTGCGCAACGCGTGCGGCGTGAGGATCCACCACGTCCAGCTCATGATCCCGCGCGGCCACGAGCAGGAGGCGCTCGCGTTCTATGCAGGCGGGCTCGGGCTCGCGCGCATCCCGAAGCCCGCCGACATGCCGAACCCCGACGGGCTCTGGTTCGCGCTCGAGGGCGGCGAGCTCCACCTCGGGGTAGCGGACGAGCCGCCGCCTTCGACCCGGGCCCACGTGGCGCTCGTCGTCGCCGACCTCGACGCGCGGCTCACCGCGCTCGGCGCGCTCGGTGCCCGCCTCGCGCCGGCCGAGCCGCTCGGCGGCCTACGCCGCGTCCACGCGTGGGACCCGTTCGGGAACCGGCTCGAGCTGATGGGCACCTGACCTTCGATGACTCCAGCGCCGAGCGCCGGACCCGGAGCTCATCGCGGATCGGCGACCCGACCCAGGAACAGGAGCTGCTCCGTCGGCTCCTCGAGGATGGCGAAGAAGAAGGGTCGATCGAAGACCAGCACCGGAGGCAGGCTGATGACGTCGACGACGACGGTCGTCCCAGCGGACGCCACGGTGCCGCTCTCATCGACGCGGACGCGCGCCTCCTGCCGGATCGCGCCGACCCACGCCGGCGCGGTGAGCATCCCGGAGAGATCGGCGCGCTCGCGCTCGAAGAGGTCGACGACGCCGAGCCGCCGGAGCGCCGCGATCAGGTCGGCCTCGAAGCGCGCCTCGAAGCGAGGGAGGGTGACGATCACCTCGGGGTGGTCCGGCCGAACTTCACGGCGGACGCGGTCGAACAGGCTCTGCGTGGCGATCGCCTCTTCGACCCTGGCAAACGCGCCGCGCTCGGGCAGCACGAGGTACATGGCCAGGCGGTCATCGGTGTACGCGAGGCGCACGGCCTGCCACCCATCGCCCTCCGCGACGTGGTATCGCGCGCGGTGCGACATGAAGGGCACCGCGGCGGCGCTCCCGTCCAGGAGCTCGAAGGAGCCGGGATGCGTGTTGGCTTCGGGGAACGGAACCGCCCACGCAGCCGCGAAGAGCACCCCGGTCGTCAGGACGAGCGCCGTGTCGGGCGTGAACGTGCCGGCGGGGACGACGTCCGACAGCTCGCCGCGTGTGACGCGCGCGTACCATTCGTTGACGACGCCTTCGGCTCCGACGAGCTCGAGCTCGTAGAGCTCTGCGCCGTAGCGCCGAGCGAGCAGGTCGAGGTAGTCCTCGCGTACGCCGGCGCCGGGGCGGAGCCAGGTTCCGTTCACGGTGAAGAGGCGCGGCCCGCGCTCCCCGTCGTATCGGCCCAACCGCAGGAGCGCCTCGCTCATCACGGCGTGCGGCTCGGTGAGCAGCCCGAGCGCGCGGTGAAGCTGTTCGGCGGTGGCGCCCCGCGCGCCCCCGTAGGTCATGGTCAACGCGGGCACGAGGCTCCACGGGCAGAGCACGACGTCCTGTGTGCCGGCGTCCGCAGCCAGGTGCCCGTAGAGCGCGTAGGCGAAGCGACGGCTCGCGACGCCCATGGCCGCGACGGACGACGCGCTCGCCGCCGGCGAGCGATCGCGCGCCACCGTCGATCGATGAACGACGACGCCGTCCGGCGGGCCGAGCGGGTCGAGGCACGCTGCGAGCGCAAGCCCGATCGTCACGCACCGCAACGCTCCCAAGCTCCCTGCGCGCCCACCCACGAGCTCAGCATAGCGGTGCGAGGAGTCAGCGTGCCATCGAGGTGCGCTCGCGCCACGCGCGGCGGGCGGAGACGCCGTGCTCTTCGAGGCGCGGCAAGATCACCGTCTCGAGGGTGTCGCGCAAGAGCTCGCGGGCTTCACGCGCGTCGAGCACGCCGAGCCGCGCGGCGGCGAGGGCGATCGCGCGATCCTCGCCCGGCGGCGCGAGCGGCATGCTCGCGAGCATGTCGCGCTCGAGGCGGGCGAAGCCGCGGCGCAGCCACTCGACGAAGCGCGCGCGCTGCAGGTCGTCGAGCGCGGGCCACGCGAGCGCGAGGTAGGTCCAGCCGAAGCGGGCGTGCAGGATCTCGTCGGACGCGAGCTGCTCGACGACGGCGCGGATCCGAGGCTCGGTGGTCTCCTCCTTCTCGGCGCTGAGCAGACCGACGGAGACGGTCTCACAGAGGCAGCACGCGAAGGTGACGTTGCGCAGGGCGCGCTCGATCGGCGCGCAGCCGGCGTGCTCGGGGAGCGGGGTGGTCGCGAGGTCGGCGTCGAACGTGGGCTCGCCGCCGAGCCGCTCGACGACGGCGGCGCAGAGCGCGGCGTGGCGCAGCTCGTCCATGCTCGTGCGCAGGACGACGGTCTGCAGCTCGAGGGGCGCCTCGGCCTCCATGAGCTGGGGCAACAGCCGCGAGAAGACGGCGGCCGACGCGTGCTCGTGGACCGCGCGGCGCGCCCAGGTGCCGAGCGCGCGCGCGATGGCCTCGGGCGGGTGGGCGCTCGCGTCGACGCGCTCGCCGGGCGGCGGCTCGGGCGCCGTGTCGCCCCGCCGCAGCGCGGTCGCGAGCAGGCGGCGGTGCTCGCTCGCGAGCGGGGTGGCGCCGACGTCGAGCCGCAGGCGGCCCATCGCGTTACGCGGGCAGATCCGGCGGGACGAACGGGCCTGGGATGGCGCAGCCGTGGCCGGTCCAGAAGCCGCCGTTGAGGTCGCAGCACTCTTCGTGCTCCCACCAGTTGGAGCCGCTGCAGTCGATCGGGCCGGCGTCGGCGAGCGCGGCGTCGTGGCCCGCGTCGGCGAGCAGGCTCGCGTCCGTGACGGCGCCGCCGTCGCTCGGCCCCGCGCCCGCGTCCCCTCGCGGACCGTGCGACTGGCTGCAGCCCGTCGCGCCGACGCCGAGCGCGAGGGAGATGGTCACCGCGCGGGCGGCGTGGAGCGCGCGGCGGCGGCGCTCGGTTCGTCGGGGCTCGTCCATCGACGACAGTCTACCGGGCGTCGGCGTCGATGAGAACGGCGCCCCGATGCTCCGCGTCCCAGGCGCCGCGAGACGTCGCGAAGAAGAAAGAGCATCTTCATGTTGACAGTGACCACATTGATGTGTACGGTGTCAACATCACGGCGGTCGGCGACGCGCTGACGGCCGCGAGGAAGGAGCCAGTGAGATGACGAAGCCGGAGACGAAGCCCGAGACGAAGCCCGGGAGCACCGACCGCCCCGTGAGGTCGGACGCCCCCCAGACGTCCCTCAAGATCAAGAGCGGAGTGAAGGGCGGGCCCCGCTACCACCCGATCGAGTACGGTTGATCGGGGCTCGCGCCCGCGGCGCGGGCCCCGCTTGACCGCGGCGCCCGCGCCTCCGAGCATCGCCGGCGTGGTGAACGACGGCTACCATCACGGGGACCTCCGCGCGGCGCTGGTCGAGGCGGCGCTGGAGGCCCTCGAGCGTGACGGTGAGCTGCCCTCCTGGCGAGGGCTCGCGCGCACCTGCGGCGTGTCGCAGAGCGCGCCCTACCGACACTTCGCGAGCCTCGACGCGCTACGCGTCGCGGTGGTCGTCGAGGGCTTCCGCCGATTGACGGAGGCGATCGACGCGGCGAAGGCGCGTGAGGTCGACCCCTTCGCGCGCCTCGCCGCGGGCACGCGGGCCTACATCGAGTTCGGGCGCAGGAACCGAGCCCTCTACGGGCTGATGTTCCGGCTCGGCTCGGACGCGATGCGCGACCGCGACGCCGCGGCGGCGGGGCAAGCGGCGTTCGCGACGCTGGTCGAGGCGCTCGGGCGCTGCGGCGTGAGGGACACGCTCCGCGCTGCGCTCGTGACGTGGACCGCGCAGCACGGCATCGTCGACATGATCCGCGCGGGCCTGCATCCCGCGCTGGGCGACGCCGACGCCATCGTGGAGCCGACGCTCGAGATGATCGTCGGCTACGTCCGGGGCGTCCTCGCGGCGGAGCAGGCCGGGGCGGCGGCCCCGGCGCGCGTACGTGCGCCGGCGCCCGCGCCGAGGCGGCCCGCGAAGAAGCGGCGCCCGTAGGCGCTCAACGCCACGCCTTGTCCTGGGCGCGCGGCCCCGACGAGGTGAGGACGACCCGCGCGCCGAGCGCGCGCTCGAGCCAGCCCGGCAGGTCCGGCGGGAGCGGCGCGAGCGCCGGCGTGACCGTGCGCAGGGCGCGGCCGAGGGCCTCGACGTGATCGAGGTCGTGCGGGTCCGCCGCGGGGACGAGCGGGCGCGCGAGGCCGTCGTAGCCCACACACGCGCGCCAAGCCGGGGTGACGCGGTCGAGGTGGGTGAGCGCGAGCGCGTCGACGGGTGAGCAAGCGAGGGCGTAGCGGAGGAGCGGCAGGTCGAGCCAGCCGCGCCGGAAGCGGCCCTGCCACCCGGCGTCCTCGTTGTGCGGCTCGTCGAGGTGATCGAGCGCGCGCGTCTCGGTGGGGAACGGGCCGGCGCCGTGGCGCGTCGCGTAGCTGCGGGTGACGCCGATGCGCTCGATCGCGCCGTCGTAGCCGGCGAGCAGGGCGAGCGCGTTCTCGGTGGTGCAGGTGCTCCACGTGGTGTGCGGGTGGAAGCCGCGCCACTCGTCGAGCAAGACGCCTTGCGCACCTTCGAGCACGATCTCGCCCGGCGCCGCGAGGAGCGCCGCGTCGTGCTCGGGGCCGACGGCGAGGTCGCGGCGCGCGAGCGGGGCGATCGCCTCGAGCCACGCCTCGCCGGCGCGGCGGGACAGGAGCGCCTCGCGCTCGGCGCGGGCGCGCGGTCCGTCGACGTCGAGCGGGCCCGCCTCGGCGGCGGCGCGCTCGCGGAGCCGCTCGAGGCCGCGGGCGAGGGCGGCCGGGCGCGAGAGGTCGCGCATGCGGAGCGCGAGCTCCGGCGCCTCGAGGGAGAGGCGCACCGTCTCGCCGACGCCGACGCCGGTGGTGCCGTGGGGCGCGCCGCCGCGCGCGAGCTCGCGCAGCCGGCCGAGCGCCTGGACGTAGGGGGCGGTGACGAGGGCGTCGCCCGCGATCGTGAGCCGCTCGAGCGCGTCGTGAACGCCCGCCTCGGCGATGCGCGCCGCCTCGACGAGGAGCGCGCTCGGGTGCACGACGACGAAGCGGCTCAGGTGCGTGCGCACGCCGGGCACGAAGGTGCCCGCGCCGAGCTGCGCGAACGTGTGGTGCCGTCCGTCGCGCGTCACGACGTTGTGCCCCGCCTGCGCGCCGCCGTTGAAGCGGATCACCGTGTGGGCGCGGCGCGCGCGGACCAGGAAGTCGACGACGGTGCCCTTGCCCGCGTCGCCGAACCCGAGGTCGACGACGACGCTCGCGCGCCGTGAGGAGTGGGTCTCGCTCGTCATGCTCATCTCCCGAGCGTGCGAGGACCGCGCGCCAGAGAGACGCTCCCCTCTCTGGCGCGCGGGTCGTCAGTGCACGTGGTCGAGGCGGCGCACGGCGCGCAGGCCGGCCGCGTAGGGCGCCACCGCCGAGACGACGCGCGCGACGCGCTCGCGCGGCAGGCCGCTCGCGCGCAGCCGCTCGGCCGCCTCGTCGACGCCTGCGAGCACGCCCTCGCCGAGCCCGACGAGGACGGCGCACACGTGCACGATGTCCTCGGGCTTCTCGAGCACGAGCGCGTGGTCGCCGAGCAGGTCACGCCACGCGCGCTCGCAGCGCTTCGCGCGCCCGGGATCGGGGATGAGGAAGAACGGCTCGAACGAGACGCTCACCTCATCGACGATGCGCTCGATCGGGACGTCGTCGTCGAGCTCCTCGCCGACGAGCTTCTGCACGTGGTGCTTGGAGACGCGCGGGTAGGGGTTCTCGTCGCCGGTCATGAAGAAGTAGCCGCGGTGCCCGCGCTTCTCGAAGCAGTCCATCGAGGTGTGGCGCGCCGCGAGGTACATCCCGAGGTCGTAGGACTCCTCGTTGCTCCCGCCGCCCCCTCCTTCGAGGAAGCTCCAGGTGAGCCACTGGTCCATCAGCTCGGCCTCGGACTCGAACTGCCCGATCTGCAGCGGGGCGCGATCGCAGGTCGCGTCACCGATCGCCATGAAGAGCACCTGCGGATCGGCGACGCCGCAGCCGAGCAGGGTCTGCATGAACGACGGAAGGTCGCGCCGCGCGAGCTGATCGGGGATGCCGCCCATCGAGCCCGTCACGTCGAGCGCGAACACGACGCCGATCGAGCTCGGGTGCGCTTCGCTGTCGCGGCTCTCGCGCACGCGCAGGCCGTGCGGGCTCATGAGCGGATGGCACTCGCGCTGCTCGAAGACCGTCTCGCGCGAGACGCCGGTGCGCGCGTCGGTGAGGGCCCGGTGCGCGGTGTAGCTGTAGATCCCGTATCCCATGGTCGTGGCTCCCTTCTGGTCGGTCGTGGCTCTCAGCCCTCGTCGTCGAGGGCCAGCGGTGAGTGGCGGGGCGGGCCGAGGGCGTCGGCCGCGCGGCGGGTGAGCTCGTCGTGGAGCGCCCACGCGTCGTCGCCCGCGCGCTCGGGGGCGCTCGCGCGCGCGAGCAGCGCCGCGAGCTCCGGCGGGCTCGCCTCGCCCCGAAGGACGTGGGCCGCGACGCGGGCGCTCGCGGCGAGATCGATCGCGGGCCGCGCGTGCGCGCCTGGCCCGTGGCGCCACACCGCGGCCGACCAGCCGACGAGCACGACGCCGTGCGCGCGCGGGTGGACGAGGCAGTGCTCGGGCCGGACCGCGCCGTGCGCGAACCCGCTCGCGTGGACGAACGCGAGCTGCTCGAGCAGCCGCTTCCACATCCACACCGCGACGCGCGGCTCGACGCCGCCCGGGTGCTTCGCGCGGACGTGCGCGAGCGTGTGGACGAAGCCCTCGCGCCAGCGGTGCGCGGCGGCGAAGGGCGCGGGCGCGTCGCCGCGGAGCGGGCCCATCGCGACCGGCTGCGGGAGCAGGCGCGTGAAGTGCTCCGCGCCCGGGACGCCGCTCCCGCGCAGGCGCTCGATCGTGCGGTAGGCCGCCCGCATCGCTGCCTCGCCCTCGGCGTCGCGCGCGACCCGCAAGACGACGTGCTCGGTCAAGCGCGCGTCGCGCCGCGCGCGCCACACCTCGCCGCGCGCGCCGTCGGCGAGCTTGGCGCCGAGCGCGTAGCGGTGCTTGCCGAGCCCGACGCGGGGCGCGCCGCGGTCGTCCGGGCGGCCCTCCCAGGGCGGCACGGCGACGGGCCGCGCCCACCACGTCGGCGGCAGGTCGACGAGGACCCGCCCGCAGTACGCGCAGACCGTCGAGCGGCCGCCGTCCGGGTGGAGGGGCGCGGCGCAGTGCGGGCACGCGAGGGCTCGGATCTTCGCGGTCATCTCGATACATGTCAGATAGACACGAAATCAATATGCGTCAACCGAACACTTATTGTCGCCAGTCGCCAGTAGGCGAAGTCGCCAGTAGGCGAAGCTGCCAGTAGGCGAAGTTGCCAGTAGGCGAAGTTGCCAGTAGGCGAAGTTGCCAGTAGGCGAAGTTGCCAGTAGGCGAAGTTGCCAGTAGGCGAAGCTGCCTATACCTTGCCCCCGTGACCTTCCGAACGAGCGCGCCCGTCACGTCCGGGACGTTCTTCGACCGCGAGGTCCCGCTCGCGCGCATCCACGCGGCGTTCGACGGCCTCGCGGCGGGCGCGCCGCGGTGGCTCGCGCTCGTCGGACCCAGGAAGATCGGCAAGACGAGCCTCCTCATGGAGGCGTCGCGGCGCTCACCGGGCGAGGTCGCCGTGGCGATCCTCGACGTGATGGAGCACCTGCCGCTCTCGCTCGACGTGTTCCGCGCGCTCGCGCTCACGGTCGTCGACGCGCTCCTCGCGCCTCGCGCTGGGCTGTCGTTCTCGCGTCGCGCGCTCGACGCCGCTGCCTATCGGAGCGCCTTGCGCGAGGCGCCAGGGTTCGGCGCGCTCCCCGCGGAGCTCGCGGACGCCCTCGAGGCGCTGCCGACCGCGCCGGCGAACGCCGACACCGCGCGGCTCTGGCTCGAGCTGCCCGAGGCGCTCGCGCGCGCGCTCGATCGGCGGCTCGTCGTCGCCATCGACGAGCTGCAAGAGCTCGCCGCGCTGCCCGGTCGCTTCGAGCCCTTCCCGGTGATGCGCGCGATCTGGCAGCGGCACGAGCGCGTGGGGTACGTGATCAGCGGCTCGGCTCCTTCGATGCTGAAGGACCTCGTCACCTCGCGGCACTCACCGTTCTTCCAGCACTTCGACCTGATCGAGCTCGGCGCGTTCGAGCGTGACGACGCGATCGCGCTCCTCGTCGGCGCCGCGCCGCGCGAGCGGCCGATCCCTCCCGCCCTCGCGGCGCGCATCACCGACGTGGTCGGCGGGCACCCGTTCTACCTCCAGATCGTGGGCGAGTCGCTCACGGCCCGCGAGCCTCCGTACGACGAGGACGCGCTGAAGGCGGTGATCCAGTCGTTGCTGTTCTCGCGCAGCGGCCGGTTGTCCCTCTACTTCGAGAACGAGTACGCGCGCCTCGTCGGACGCGCGACCACCGCGGCGGCGAGCCTCGCCGCGCTCGCCGAGAGGGGCCCGCTGCGCCTCACCGACGTCGCGGCCGCGATCGGCGCGTCCACGGCGTCGATGGCGCGCTACCTCGAGCGCCTCGGCGACTCGGTCGTGCGCGGCGACGACGACCGCTACCGCATCGCCGACGCGCTCTTCGCCACCTGGATCGAGTGGCGCAGCCCCGGTGGCGCGACCGTGCCGATGCGCGTGATCGGGGACGAGGCCGAGCTCGCGGTCGCCGAGCACCTCGCGGCGCTCGGCTTCGACCTCGTGTACCAGTCGCGCGCCTCGCGCGGCGCCTTCGATCTGCTCGCACTGCGCGGCCCCGACCAGCTCGGGCTCCAGGTGAAGCGCAGCCCGCTCCCGTTGCGGATCGCCAAGAGCGCGATGAACCGGATGCACGCCGACGCGAGGCGCTTCGGATGGGACTTCGTGATCGTGCAGGTCGACGAGGCCCTCGCCGTGCGCGTGCTCGACCCGGCGCGCGCGGTCCGCGGCAAGGAGCTCCGGCTCCACGAGGACGCGGTGATCGACAACTTGCTGCTCTGGCTCGAGGCGCGGCGCGGCCGCACGCCGTGAGGTCGGCGCCTCCCTGCGGTCGGTACGCCGGCAACTCGCGTTGACGGCGGGGCGCGGGCGACGGGCGCGCGTGCGCCGCGGAGCGGGGGCGTCTACGGTGTCGGCATGCGGCTTGGATTCGCTTGGCTCGCGCTCGTGTGGCTCGGCTGCGATGGCGTCACGACGGGCGTCGACGGCGGGCGCGACGCGGCGCTCGTGGACGCGGCGCGCGAGGACGCGGGCCCGCCGACCTCGACGGTGACGCTCGCCGAGCTCGTCGGGCAGATGAGCTCGCTCGATCACCTCGCGCGCGCGCCCTCGCCCGCCTACCGCACGCTCCAAGCGTCGAGCTGGGATCGGCGCTCGACCGATCCGAGCAACCCGAGCGACGTCGACGGCTGGTTCGCGAACCGCGACTGGGGCTGGTTCGAGCGCGAGGTCGAGGTCGCGGGGCGCCGCGAGCTCGTGATGGCCGAGGCCGACGGCGCGGGCGCGATCATGCGCATCTGGTCGGCCGCGCCGATGGGGACGATCCGCATCTACGTCGACGACTTCGACACGCCGGCGATCGAGGTGTCGATGGCGACGCTCCTCTCCGAGGCGCACCCCGACTTCGGCGCCCCGTTCGGCTACGTCGTCGCGCGTGGCGCCAACCTCTACTTCCCGATCCCGTTCGCGCGGCGCATGCGGATCACCACCGACGAGGGCGAGGTTTCGCCCGGCCTCTACTACATCGTGAACTACCGGCTCTACGAGGGGGCGGTCGACGTCGAGCCGTGGTCGCCCGCCGCGATGGCCGGCGCGCGCGAGGCGATCGAGGCGGCGCGCGCGACGCTGACCGACCCCGAGGGGCTCGTGCGCGGCGAGCGTCGCGCCGTGCCGCTGCCCGGGACGATCATGGCGCCGTCGGCCTCGGGCGGCGTGATCCGCGAGCTGACCGTGCACGCGCCGACGGCGACGGAAGAAGCGTTGCGCGCTGCGGTGCTCGCCATCGCGTTCGACGGCGAGGAGACGATCCGCACGCCGGTCGGAGACTTCTTCGGGACGGGGCCCGGGCTCAACGGCCTGTCGACGCTCGCGCTCGCGACGTTCCCCGCGACGGGGCGCTTCGTCTCGCGCCTGCCGATGCCGTTCGCGCGCGAGGCGCGCGTCGAGATCGAGGGCGCGCTCGACGCGACGGTCGAGATCGTGCTCGACGAGTGGGACTTCGACAGGGCGAGCCGGCACCTGCACGCCGGCTGGCACGGCACCGGCGTCGTCGAGTCGCAGCCCAAGCGCGACATGGACCTCGCCGTGCTCACCGGCAGCGGGACGTACGTCGGGATGCACCTCGTGGTCGTCAACCCGATCAACGAGTGGTGGGGCGAGGGCGACGAGAAGTTCTACGTGGACGGGGACGCGTTCCCGACGTGGTTCGGCACGGGGACCGAGGACTACTTCGGCTACGCGTACACGGACCTGTCGCTCTTCCACGCGCCCTACCACGCGCAGTCGCGCACGGGGCTCACCACGCAGGTGGGGCACGTCTCGAACCTGCGCGTCCACGTGATCGACGCGATCCCGTTCCGCACGCGGCTGGATCTCGACATGGAGCTCTGGGCGTGGGTGCCGAGCGAGATCTCGTTCGACTGGGTGCTCTACTGGTACGCGCGCGACGGCGCGCACGATCTGCCGCGCCTCGCGCCGGGCACCGCGCGCGTGCACGACCCGGCGACGTTTCGGCGCTGAAGGCTCGACGGACCTCGCTACTCGATCGGGCGCCAGCGGTCGTACTTGGCGGCGGAGCCCGGGCCGGCGAACACCTGGATCCCGACCATGCGCTCCTCACCGTTCTGGAAGCGCACCGTCGCCCCCGCCGGCATGAAGATCGTGTCGCCCGGGCCGACCTCGCGCTCGACGCCGTCGATCCAGATCGTGCCGCGCCCTTCGAGGACGTGGACGTACTCCTCGTCGTCGTCCTGGTGCTCGGGCACGCTCGCGCCCGGCTCCATCTCGAGTCGACCGAGGAAGGCGTTTCGCCCCTGCGCGAGCAGCGTGACGGTGGCGGTGCCGGGCGGGGAGACGCGGCGCGCGGCGCGCGCGAGCGGCCGGACCTCGGCGGGCGGCGACGCCGCGGGCGGCGTCGCGGCGAGCTCGTCACCCGCGGTGGCGGCGCGCGGCGCCGGTGGGCAGGCGCCGCCGCAGCCGGCGAGCGCGAGGAGCAGCGAGAGGGCGAGCGTGCGCATGCCCGCGAATCTACTGCGTCGTGAAGAGGAACGGATAGGTCACGGTCAGCGGCCCGAGCTCGTCGAAGCGCCAGCCCTCTGGCGCCGCGCGCACGCACGACGCGAGGATCGGATCGCCGACGTCGTCGCCGATCACCTCCGACGCGCCGACGCGCCCCGATCCGTCGACGCGCCAGCGCAGCGTGATCCGTCCGCCGATGCCGGCGGCGTGGGCGGGGCTCTGTGCGTAGCAGAACCGGAGCTCGTGGCGGTGGCGCGCGACGATCCGGCGCACGGCGTCGGCCTCCGCGCTCACGGCGCGCCCGCAGGGGTGGCACGAGTAGGAGTCGCCGCCGCAGGGATAGCGGCGCTCGCAGTGCGGGACCGTGTGCGGCCAACCGACGCCGACGACGTCGGTGCGCGCAGGCGGCGGGACGAACGGGCGCGGGCGACCGGCGCCCAAGCCCCAGCCCGCGTGGTGTACGCCCGCTCGGCTCGCGGCGGGCAGCGCGCGCGCCTCCGCGATCGACGCGACGCCGCCCCGCAGCGTGGCGAGCGCGAGCCAGCCGTCGCGATCGACCGCGTGCCCGTCCCGGCGCGACGCGCCGGCGGGCGGCTCGACCGGCCGTGGGCCCAGCCCGAGCGACGTGACGCCGG
>JAHBWG010000190.1 GCA_019637095.1 Sandaracinaceae bacterium
GTAAAGCCTCGCCCTGCCCCGTGTTGCGGCGCCGCCGCGCGCGTGACGGCGATCGCCTCCTTGAAGGAGGAGGCGGCCGATGCCGAAGAAGCTGGCGCGGGTGCGAGAGTTGGTGACGCGGCACGAGGCCGGGCGGGGTAGCCGCTACCCGGCCGAGGTGCGGCGGGAAGTGGTCGACTACGCGCGGCGGCGCCGCGACGAGGGTGCGAGCTGGGCGGTGATCGCGGGGGAGGCGGGGCTTGTGCTCGAGACGCTGCGCCGGTGGTGCGGGAGCAAGGAGCTGGCGGCGCGCATGGTCCCGGTCGAGGTCGTCGAGGAGGAGTCGGCCCCGCGCGAGGTAGTGATCGTGTCGCCCTCCGGGTTCCGACTCGAGGGCCTCGACGCGGCCTCGGCGGTGGCGGCGTTGAGGGCGCTCGGATGATGTTCGGCACGAGCCGCTCGGTGCGGGTGTGGGCTCGGACGGCACCGACGGACCTTCGCAAGGGCTACAACGGTCTCTACGGGCTGGTGAAGAACGAGCTGGGGCGCGACCCGCTGTCGGGGGACCTGCACCTGTTCGTCAACCGGCAGCGTACGAGCTGCAAGGTGCTGATGTGGGACGGCACGGGCTTGTGCATCTTCATGAAGCGATTGGAGCGGGGGAGGTTCGCTTTGCTGCGGCGCGATCCGGAGTCGGGCGCGGTTCGGCTGAGCGCGAGCGAGCTCGCGCTGTTCATCGAGGGGTGCGATCTGGTGGGTCGCCAGGCGCTGACGCCGGAGCCGCTCACGCCGATGGCGGCCTCGCCCGCGATGTAGCGCGCGCGATCGCGAGTTTCCTCATCGCGCCGCGCGCGTCAGTGTGGTTTGCTTGGAGCGTGGACTTGAGGCGCGAGAAAGACGTCGAGCAACTGCGACGGATCGCGCTGATGCAGCAGACGCAGATCGAGCATCTGCTCCACGTGCTGACCGCGCAGGCCAAGCGGATCGAGGCGCTCTCAGGGCAGCAGGGCGAGGTGCAGCGCTCGCTGGATCTGCTCCACGAGCTGGCCGCTCGCGCCACGGGCGAGGGCGATGCGAACCCCGAGAGCGCGGAGGACGCGGACGACGCGGACGACGCGGACGACGCGGACGGCAAGGGCGAGGACCCGAGCAAGAAGAAGAAGCGGACGAAGTCCGGCTCCAATCCGCAGCCGCAGCTCCCGCTCGTCGCGAGGTACTTCGAGCTCGACGAGGCCGACCGGATGTGCCCGCAGTGCGGCGGAGGCCTCGTCGTCTGGGAGGGCCAGTTCGAGGTCTCCGAGATGGTCGACGTCATCGAGGTACGCTACGAGCTCGTCCGCGCGCTTCAGCGCAAGTACGTGTGCGGCTGCGGCGGCTGCATCGAGACGGCGCCTGGTCCGGAGCGCGTGATCGAGGGCGGGCGCTACTCGCTCGACTTCGCGATCAAGGTCGCCGTCGACAAGTACCTCGACCACCTGCCGCTGACGCGCCAGGCGCGCATCATGGGTCGTCACGGGCTCGAGGTCGGCTCGCAGACGCTGTGGGACCAGCTCGAGGCCCTCGCGCGCCAGCTCGACGCCGCGTGGCGCGAGCTGTTCGTGCAGCTCATGCACGAGCCTGTGATCGGGCTCGACCAGACCAGCTGGAAGCGCCTCAGTGGCGCCAAGAAGACGCCCTGGCAGATGTGGTGCGTGACCGGCCGGCGCGGCGTCTACCACCAGATCTGCGACGACAAGAGCGAGGCGACCTTCACGGCCCTGGTCGGCCGCTACGAAGGCGTCATCGTCTGCGACGCCGCCGCGACGCACGGCGCAGGCGCGCGCGCGAGCCCGCTCATCGTGCTGGCGGGGTGTTGGGCGCACGTTCCGTGACGCAGTGCCGGATCATCCTGAGGCGCACCTGGCGCTGGGATGGATCGACGAGCTCTACGACATCGACGCGCGCGCCGAGGGCGACCTCGACGCGTTGGCGGAGCTGCGCCGCACCGAGTCGGTGGCGGTCCTCGCCAAGCTCAAGACGTGGCTCTGGTCGCAGGCGGCGCTCAAGTCGCTCTCGATCGGCAAGGCCGCCGCCTACGTGATCGCGAACTGGGACCGCCTTCGCCTCTTCGTGACCGACCCGCGCATCCCGCTCGACAACAACGCCACCGAGCGCGGCATCCGCGGGCCCGTCGTCGGGCGCAAGAACCACTACGGCTCCAAGTCGCGGCGCGGCACCGAGGTCGCCTCGATCTTCTACAGCCTGATCGAGACCGCCAAGCTCCACGGCGTGGACCCCGCCACCTATCTCCGCGAAGCCGCCCTCGCCCACAAGCGCGGCGAGACGCTGCTGCCCTGGCAGCTCGCCGTCTGAGCCCGCGGCGAGCGCCGGGTACCTGCCGATCCTCCGTGCCCGGGCGCCGTAGGCTGCCGGCGCTCGTGGCGAGACCGCAGGCCGCTCGCTGGCGTCGCCTTGCGCTTGCGACGCGCGGGGCGCGCGATCTCGAGCGGAGGCTCTCGCCTGCCCGCGCCCGCCGCCACGTCACCGGCGCGCGCCCCCTGTACGACGGAGGCCGGCGACGCGCGCGCGCG
>JAHBWG010000191.1 GCA_019637095.1 Sandaracinaceae bacterium
GGGCTCGGCTCAAGAAGCTGCTCGCGAGGCGCCGTGAGCCTGGTTCGCGACGACCGCAAGGGCACGGCGAAGCCGCACGCCCCCGCGGAACCCCCGCGTAGTCGTCGTGAGACGCGCCATCAGGCCCCCAGAAGACGGAGCTGTGCGTCGCGGCAGAGGGAGCTCAGCCGAAGAGAAGGCACAACTGCCCTGGACGAGGTGCAGGAGCGGAGCGTCGTGGGGGGTCGCGGGCGCGAAGAAGTCCTTCGCTGGCGAGGACGCGGGCGATGTCGTCGGGGCCTTTGGCGATCTCGACGAGGCGCATGCGTCCGCCGCATCCCGGGACGGGGCAGGTGGTGACATCGACGGCGAAGACGCGGCGCAGGAGCCAGGCCCACGGGTGGCGGGATGCTTGGGGCGCGGGAGGCGCGAGCGGGGCGAGGTCGGCGGGGGCGAAGAGCGGGAGCTGCGGAGGAGGCTCGGGCTCGCGGCCGAGGACGACTTCGGCACGCGCGGAGGAGTGCGCGGCGAAGACGCCGTGGTAGCGGAGCATGTGAAACCGTGGCGGCGGGACGAGGGCGCAGAGCCTCGCGATGAAGTCGAGGGGGTCGAGCAAGACGGCGTGGGTGCCGTCTTTCCACGCGGCCTTGAAGGCGAGGCGGACGCGCCCGTCAGGGTGGAGCTCGAGGCGCTCTTGGTTGAGCGGCGGGCGCGCGACGTAGCGGCAGAGCCGCTCGAGGCGCTTTCGGTCGCGGCCGTCCAGCCTGGCTCAGCGTCCGCCCAACCTGCATCTCCTGCATCGGGACGAGGCTCCGGGCCATCCACCCCGACGTCCGCGATCGTGTCCACGGACGCATCGGTCCCCTCGGGCCCACCGCCGCAGCCGCCAAGCGCCAGCAGCGAAACCGCCGCGATGAGGCCGCCCCCGCAAACGAGCGTGCTCGCAGGCGGGCGACGCTTGGCGACCGCCGTGATCATCGCAGCCGCGTCCAGTAGCGATACCCCATGACGAGCTGGACGTCTTCGAGCTGAGACCAGTCGAACGCTTCGTCCTCCCAGATCCGCAGCGTGTAGGTGCCCGCGAGGGGTCGGCCGCGGAGCTCGGTGCGGAGATAGGGCTCGACGAGGCTTCGATCGGCGCTCGAGAGCGGGTTGGTGAGGTACCGCTCCGCGACCAGCGCCCGCGCATGCTCGACCCGCCCCTCGAAGACCGGTGCGAGGTAGGCGTCGCCGCGATGGTTGCGGACCGGGAAACCCATATCCCCGCTCGCGTGGTGGAGGCTGAAGGGGGCGAAGCCGCCGCCATAGCAAGTGCTCGGCGAGCCCACGCCTGCGCAGTCCCGCAGACCCGTGCCGACGATGTTCACGCCAACGTGACTCCAACGGTAGTTGTAGTTGCCGTAGGCGAAGCGGGCGCGCCGCAGCTTCCCGAGGCCCGTCTCCAGATCCTCCAGGCCGATCGAGATTGGCAGCTCCCAGTAACAGGCTACCCGACCGCCGGAGGCGCAGGTGCCGGGCCCCGCGGGACAGAGACGCTCGCACCCACGCCGCCAACGGCTCCGGAAGTTCGCCCCCGTCGGGTCCTCGCAGAACGGCAGCTCCGCGTACCCCGCGGCGCGCGTCGCGACGAGCGTGCGCGGTGGGAATGGGAAGGCTTCCATGCTGGGGCCCGGGAGGCTGGTGACGGGCGGCACCTGGGCCGACACCTCCTCCACCATCAGCCCGCCGAGGTCGACCACCATGGGCGACATCGGCTGACCGTTCGGGTCGAGCGGCGTTGGCGTCGCCGTCGGGATGGCGACCTCCACGACCGTCTCGTTGGTCAGCTCGACGAAGCGGAAGTAGCGGGCCCACCCATCCGAGTCGGGGATCGAGTGGGTCGGCGACTGGGTGCCCGCAGGGTTGCCGAGCTCATCGGTGACGACCACCGCCCCCGACGCGCCGATCGAGAACATCCCCGCGATGGATGGGCTTCGCCCATACCACGAGACCCGATAACGCCCAGGCGCGAGCGTCAGCGTCTGCGCGATGCGAGCAGCACTCGTCCACGAGCCGTGCGGCTCGGTCTCGCCGGGCAGCGGGATGCCGGGGCGACCGAAGACCACTCGATAGGCGGCCTCCGACCCTTCGAAGACGGCTGGGAGCCCTTGGTCGAGAGGTTCGGCGTCCACGCAGCCGCCCACGATCTGGGTCGTCGGGTCGGCCGTGCACCCGAGGCGCGCCCAGACCGGCGGCCCGAAGCGCTCCTCGAAGGTCAACGGGATGGCCTCCGACTCGTCGGTCCCCGGGATCGGGATCGACTCGATCTCGGGGCGCACGTAGGTCGGGTCGAAGCGACGATGCAGATCGCTGCTGTAGGCGAGGAGGTTTCGGACGGGCACCGAGCAAGCCGCCCCCGTTGGGCGGACGATGTCGTCTCGCACCGAGACGACCGCGACGTCCTCGCCATCGGAGAAGGGGAAGTCGTGCGAGTAGCTCTCGAAGACGGCCCGAAGCCG
>JAHBWG010000192.1 GCA_019637095.1 Sandaracinaceae bacterium
GCGCAACAGCGCCTCGGCGTAGAGCCGGCGCCCCTCGGCGCGCAGGGGGTGGACGAGCACGCCGCGGGCGCCGAGCGCGCGCGCGCGCGCCCACTCGCCGTCGTCGGCGAGGCGGCGCAGCAGCTCGAAGTTGGCCTCGGCGTCGTGCTGGTCGAGCTCGACGAGCTGCTCGAGGGCGCGGCGCTCGAGCGCGGCGTCGCGCGCCCTCTGGGCGAGCTCGCGCAGGCCCTGCCACGCCTCGACGCGCTCCGGATCGATCCGCGTGGCCGCCTCGAGCGCGGCGCGCGCTCCCGCCGCGTCCTCGCGCGCGAGCGCGACGCGGGCCTCGAGCAGGCGCGGCTCGAACCCGTCGTGTCCGCTCGCGAACAGGCGCGCGAGGTCGGCGGCCGCGGTGCGGTGGTCGCGCCGCCCGAGCGCGAGGCGCGCCGCGACGAAGCGCGCGATCGGGTTTCGCGCGTCCCGACGCAACGACGCACGCACCGCGGTCATCGCCTCGGCTCCGTCGGCCCCGTGCGCGAGCAGCGCCGCGGCGAGCTCCGCCTGCGCGTTGGCGTCGGCCGGCTGCGCCTCGGCGCGCGCCCGCGCGGCGTCGAGGTCCGCGTACGCGGGGAAGTCGACGGCGAAGTCGCTCGCGCGCGCGGCGAGCCGCTCCCGCGTGTGGGCCGAGAAGGCGCGGTCGAGCTCGTCGATCGAGATGCCGAGCACGCGCTGGATCACCTCCTCGCTCGAGCGGTCCTCGCCCCACGCGCGCAGCATCCGCGGGATGCGCTCGAAGCCGTACGTCTCGGCGATGTACTTCACGAGCATCGAGCTCGCGTAGTAGGCGACCGTGATCGCGTCCGCGGTGCGCGCGTGCGTGAACGCGTGGTTGAGCCGCGCGACGGGGGGCAGCCGACCGGCGACGAGCGCGCGGTAGAGCCGGTGATCCTCGTGGCGCCGCCACTCCGGGCGGGCGAGCATCGTCTCGTACTCGGCGAGCCCCTCGGTGAACCAGCGCGGCACGCGGTTCTGCGAGAGCTGGATGTGGAAGACGTGCGCGAGCTCGTGCCACGTGATCTGGCCCCAGTTGAACGGGCCGGCGCGCGGCGAGAGCGCGGTGACGACCTGCCCGAAGCAGACGCCCTGCACGCCGATGTTCGGCAGCCCGCTCGTGCGCACCGAGAAGTGCTGCGGGTCGCTGAACATCTCGAGGTGGACGGGGGTCCTCGGGGTGAAGCCGTAGCGCCGGCGCATGTCCTCCCACGCAGGCACCAGCGTCGCGGTGAGCGTCGGGCCCATCACCGCTCGCTCCTCGCGGTGGAGGCGGAACGCGAAGGGGCCCGCGTCGACGCGCTCGTAGCTCGGCAGGATCGTCCGATCCCAGAGCTCGAGGAGGTTGTAGACGCGCACGTTGAAGCGGTCCCGGTCCCACGCGGCGCGGAGCGCGGCGAGGCCGTCGGTCTCCTCGCCCATCCGCAGGAGGTTGATCCCGAGCGTCGCGTGCGCGCGCGCGTCGCTCGGATCGATGCGGATCGCCTCGCGCGCCATCTCCACGATCGCCGGGTAGCGGTGCTCCCAGTCCGCGTACTCGGCGATCGTCGAGTAGAGCGTCGAGTAGCGCGGGTTGAGGTCGAGCACGGCCCGCGTCGCCGCGCGGTAGCCGCGATCGTCGCCGCGCAGGAACGGGATCACGGCGCGCACGCTGAGCGCCTCGAGGTCGGTCGGGTCGACCTCGAGCGCGCGCTCGAGGTGGGCGCTCGCCGCGTCGAGGTCCATGTCGCGGATCGCGATGCCCGCGCGCGTGACGTGCGCGGCGACGAGGCTCGGGTCGATCGCGAGCGCGCGGTCGAGCTCCGCCTGCGCGCGCACGAAGTCCATCGAGTCCTCGAGCACGATCCGCGCGAGGAGCGCGCGGCCGCGGGCGCTCTGGGGGTTCGCGTCGAGCGCCGCGCGCACCGACTCCTCCGCGTGCCCGGTGTCCCAGCGCGAGAGGAAGAGCTCCGCCCACTCGAGCTGCGTCTCGACGCGGCGTGGGTCTGCTTGCGTCGACTCCTGGAACGCGTCGTTCGCGTCGTGCGGGCTGTCGAGCAGGTGCGCCGCCATCGCGACGTAGGCGAGCCCCTCGGCGTCGCGCGAGGTGATCGCGCCGTCGTTGTACGCCTGGATCAGCGCCATCAGCGGCGCGCGCGCCTCGGCGCGCCGCCCGCGCCGCACGAGCAGGCGCGCGAGGAGCACGCGCGCGCGATGCCCC
>JAHBWG010000193.1 GCA_019637095.1 Sandaracinaceae bacterium
AGCCCACATTCCAGAGATCGCACCTGACCTTGTTATGATTTCTGGCAGCCACCGTTTGTCAGCCGACCTGGCCGCCCGAGTCTTCGCCCGGCGCCGACTTCTTCCCTCTCGCGCGCCAGCCGCGGTGGCGTGGCTTCGGCTTGGCCAGCTGGGCGTAGGAGACGCCCGGATCCGTCAGCATCGAGTGGTTGAGCAGTTCGAGCGCGTCCCGCTGCGCGGTTGTCATGTTCGTCACGGTCACGCCGGGCACCCCGTCGACGCGGATCGTGTTGATCCCCTCGAAGAGGCGGAAGACGACCTCCGTGGTCGGTCGCGTGGTCCACCCCTTGTTCCCTGGGAAGTCGGCCTTGCGCTGCTCGAGGAGGCGGCGCACTTCTCGCTGGATGAGCGCGTAGACCATCAACGCCAGCACGTACACGAGGCCTAGCGCCGCGATCCGGGCGTCGGTCTTCAAGAACAGCGGCGCCACCTGCTGTGGATTCTTGAAGATCCGGATCGCGGTCTCGACCAGGTTCTGGTCCTGGTACGTGCGAAAGAGCTCCTCGTCCGAGCAGCCGTCAGGGCCCGTCAAGGGGCGGGTCGTGACCAGGACGAAGCAGCTCTCGCGAAGGATCGCCTCGTCGACGTCATGCTGGTCGTGCTCGATCGTGAGCACGGCGCGCCACACCGTCTCCATTTCGCGCTGCTCGTCAGCCGGCGGTCGTCCTGGGCCAGGTCGCTTGACTGGGCGACGTTCGGCCACCGCTTCGGCGACGAGGCGGTGGAGGTCGGGCCCGTGACGCTCGATCGCGGCCGCGGCCGCACGCCGGGCGTCCTCCTCGCACTTGAACTCGCGCTTGCCGAGCCGGGCTGCGATCCGCTCCAGGTTCTTCCGCTCCTTGTCTCGGCGCGCCTCGACGATCACCGTCTTCTGCTCGCGCAGGGAGGTGGACTCGACGACGAGCGCGCGGATTGGGAACTCTTGCTCGACACCGGTCGATTCGTCCTTCCAGCGATAGGTGAGGTCGCACGAGCGGCCGTTCCACTCCCTCTCTGGCTCCGCTTCGAGGTCGTCGACGGCGGATCCGTCTTCGAGGAACACCTTCGGGTAGACAACCTTCAGGCGGGTGAGCGACTCGTCCCGCGCAAGGGCCGCACGGAAGGCCGTGAAGGCCTCTCCCCAGAGCCCCACCCCGCGCGGCATCATCGTCAAGATGTGGAAGCCGTGCTTCTGCGCGAGCAGCAGCGTCTCGCCCGAGAAAAGCTTGGCGTCGCCCACGACGGTCGTGCCCCGTGGGTCGGGGAGGACCTCGGCGAGGCGTCCCATGAGCCAACGGGTCTCCTGTGGGTCGCTGCGGTTGCCCGACGACACGCGACCGAGGACGGCGACGCCGCCGTCGCATGCCACGGCCAGCCCATACACGATCTGCTTCAAGTCGCCTCGATAGTCCTTGCTGTGCCCCCTCGTGACGTGTGGGACCGCTCGCTCGTCCTCCGGGTCCAACGGCGGCACGCTGGCCGCGTACTCGCCGTAGACCGAGACGGACGAGGTGTCGACGTGGATGGTCGCGAGCTCGAGGTCGTGCACCTTGACCGCACGCACGAGGGCCGCAGCCTGGATCTTCGTCGGGCCGGCGGCGAACGTGTCGTCGAGTGCTCGGGCCAGCCGGTCGTCGTGGAACTGCGCGCAGCTCCCCTTCCAGCCGAACGCCAGCTCCAGGTCGTACGGCGCGAGCAGTTCGTCGATCCGATAGAGCGTGTGCCGGCCCAGCAAGATCGCGACGATCAGCGCCTCGACGCACTCGCCCGCGCTCACGCGACTGCGCGGGTCCATGGGCACGATCTCATCCACGAGGGCCGCGACGTCGAGCTGCCGAAGAGCGCGTCCGATGATCGGCAAGAAGTCGAGCCGCTTCGCGCTGGCTTCCATGTGCCTCTCCTCGCACGCCCGCGGCGGCGAGGCAAGGACAGCACGGCAGCTGCCACCACAGGTCCAGCGTCCACGCCTCGCGCGGTCCAGATGCGCGTCCTTGCGCATCAGATGCGTCTCCGGAGTGAGTCCGGACGGCGCCACTGAGCAGACGACAGAGCGGCGCTCGAACGGAATGCGTGCGGAGCGCCGGATGCGCGCCTATCGCCGCGCTCCGCCTCCCTTGGCGGCGGGGGGCCGTCGTCTGCTGTGCGTGCTTTGGCAAGTAGGTAATTGGCGGAGCCCGGGCCGAGATGTCTGGAATGCGGG
>JAHBWG010000194.1 GCA_019637095.1 Sandaracinaceae bacterium
TGCCCTCGGCGGCGTGGCTCTTCTGGCGGGAGCGATCCTCGGGGCCGTTGCCCTGAACGACGGAAACGCGCTTCGGGACGCCTGCGGCGGAAGCACCTGTCCCGAGCCGCAACGAGAGCGCGCTGAAAGCGTCACTATCCTCTCGAACACAACGGATGGTCTCCTCATCGGCGGCGCATTGGTTGCCGCCGCGGGGCTCGTGATCACCCTCCTCGTTCGCGACGGCGCCGAGACGCCACTTCCGCAGGCCGGTTTCGCCTGCGATTTCAGCGGATGCGCGGCCTCGATGGGAGGTACGTTCTGATGTCCCGACTTCTCCGTACCGCGTGCGGTATCCTGCTGCTCTCGGGATGCTCGCTCATCAACGCCTTCGAGATTGGGGGCGCCCCCGAAGACGCCGGAAGCACACTGGACGGAGGGATCGACGCGAGCACTTTCGACGCGGGGCTTGATGGAGCCACGCCATCTGACAGCGGGCCAACACCGGACGACGGCGCCGTCGTTGATGCATGCGTCCCGATGCCGGAGGTCTGCGACGGTGTCGATCAAGATTGTGACGGCGCTGTCGACGAGGGGCTGTTCGATGTATTGGGCGTACCTTCCGAGGTGAGCGCGCGAAGCCTCGGATTCGGACCCCGAGTTGGCGCCGATCTTGCGGTGTTCACCGATGGCTTTGCGGTCGTATGGCGACCCGCTGGCGAGAACCAGATCCACGCCGCGTTCTTCGACTCCGATGGTGCGCGCCGCGAGGACCGCGTCGTGGCAGGGGGCTCAACGGGACCGACCGTCGGGCCACTCCGCGTAGCCGTTCTCGTCACCGGCACTGTCGAGCAGCTCGCCGTCGCGTACGTTCGCTCCTCAGAGGTGTGGCTACAGCTCTACGATCGACGCGGAACATCGCTCGGCCCCCCAACCATGGTCACGAGCTTGGTCGGTGACGACGGATCCGGTCCGGAGCGCTTTGCGTTGGTTGCGGACGGCGACTCCGTAATCGTGGCCGTAGCGGCTCAGGGTGATACCCCCTTCCTTCCTTTGACGGTGAAGCGCGTCACTCCCTCCTCCTCGGCGACAGAGACCCTTCAGGTCTTCGACCAACCGCACGGACAGCTAGCGTGGACGTCCTCGACGCTGATCGTCGCCACCGACCCCGCGCTCCAAGGGGTGCCGGTCCTGGGACTGCATCGCGTGTCGACGCTCGATCCCTTGCGTTCGGATTCGTGGTCGTTCAACCCACGGTGCACCGCAGGGGCTAGCACATGCGAAGCTGCGATCCGGACGTTCTCGGCGGCGCCCGAGGTCCCCGACGTTTTCCTCGTGGCCGAGACGTTAGCGCAGACGGTGGATACCGTCTTCTCGACGTCATACTGCTTGTTCGCAGCCCGCGTGCACCCCGTCGATGGACCCCTCACGGTGGGCGATTGCCTGCGACCGCCCTCCGACCCAGTCGATGTCGTCCTTCGACCCGGTGTGGCCGGACTCCTCGCGGGGCTGGGGCCGGCTGGAGGTGCGCCTTACGCATATCGTGAGACGGTGCTGCGAACAGGGACGAGCACAGATCCAGTCGAGCTCGTCGGCTATGCGCCTGTGGCACGCACGACGAACCGACTCATCACAGCCCGAGGACGTCGCGCCTACGTACTCGGACAAGAAGCCTCGGCGGGCGATCGCCTCGCCGTCTGGCGCCTCGGCTGCGGTGAGTAGTATCCGCTGGCAGAGAGCCGCGTCTTCGCGCGTCGTGGAGGCGGTCACGGCCGCAGAACCCGATGACGAGCAACCGCGCGATGACGAACTGATGCCCGGCGATGCGCCGGCGCAGCGCGCGGCCTCGGGCGAGCCAACCGACGACGACGCGCTATCTTCCGGCGCCGCGCCGACCTCGGCCGGCCGCTCCGCCCGAGGGGCGCGCCAGCCCACCGCCCTACCCACGCCGACCGTTCGCCCTCTGTCGACGGCCACCCAGATCCGTAGGAATCGATTCCTACGGATCTGGGTGGCCGTCGACA
>JAHBWG010000195.1 GCA_019637095.1 Sandaracinaceae bacterium
CGGGGCTAACCCCGCGAACCCTCGCGAGGGTCTCGCTAGCTAGCCTGGCGCGTGGGGCACGCGTCAACCGCCCGGGCATGTCCGGGCGTGCCGAGGAAGTCCGGGGCCTCGGCGCGCTCCACGTCGAGGAGGTTCGTGATGCAGCGTGACGTAGCGGTGCCGGCGGACGCGCCGGTCAGGCAGGCGGTGTGGCCCGGGTTCTGGGCCTGGGCGGGCGATGAAGTAAGGGGACGCTTCGTTCATCCCGCCGGCCGGCGGTACTCACCCTCCCGTGGTCGCCTCACCCGACGCTCGGACTGGGATCCCTCGCCCCGTGGGGCACGATGGGCGCATGCCGAGCGCTAAGGTGGTGGACTTCGCGCGGATGGTGCGAGCCCGGTCCCACGAGAACGCCGGGGCGCTTCGCGCCACGTCGTCGCGTCAACTCCATGGCGTGACGATCGGGATCCTCCGTCAGGAACTCGATTCGATGGTTCGAGTGATCTACCTGCTCTCCCTCGCCCCGAACTTGCGAACCACGCTCGTCGAAGCCTCGCTTGCAGGGGAGCCGTGGAAGATCCCGACGCCCTCGGGGAAGCTGAAGAAAGTCACCGACCGCGACATGGTGGACCACGCCGCGACGCTACATGGCTGGGCAGAGTCCGTGTACCGCTTCGGGTGCGCTTTCATCCACTTGTCGCAGTTCCACGACTACGCGACCCGCGACCCGGTTGCGGCGCTCACGCCCGGCGAGCGCGCGGCGATGCTCCGCCACCTTCGCGGCTATCACGGGGGACCGGCGCGCGACGACTTCACGCTGGTGGACGTGGTGCCAGTGCTGCCCCCTGTCTTCGAGAAGATCCGGTCGAACCTCGACTGCTACCTGCGGCAGCTGGAGTCCGGGGAGAAGCTCGATCCCTGACGCCGGGCGACGTGGGTGCAGCACCGCTGGCTCGACACGGCGTCGTTCCCCGCCGCCGGGGTGAATACCGGCCGCTCTTGGGCGTCGGATAGCACCTGATGGACGCGGAAACGATCGTCGCCATCGTGAGCGCCGTGGCCGCGGTCGCCAGCGCCGTCGCCGCGGGCGCGAGCGTCGCGTACGCACGCCAATCGGAGGGACGCGCCGCTCGCGCGGAGCGGCTTGCTGACGCGGCCGAGAAGCGCGCGGCGGCGTCCGACGCTCGTGCAATCGAGGCCCACGAGGAGTGGCGCGCCCAGCGTGACCGCGACGCCGAGCGACGAGAGGCGGAGACCATCGCGGCGTCATGGCTTCGGGAAGCTCGCCAAGGAGCGGATGACGTTCGCAAGGTTCCCAGCACAGAGGCGGAGCACGCTGCGGCGGAACTCCTCGCTGCGCGGGGGCGTGCGACGATCGATCGAGCGACGACTACGCAGCCGGACGGGACGCCGGGCGAACCTGTCCTGGTCTGCACGCTCCGCTACGTGCAGATGGTGATCCGGGAGCACGGGATCGACACGTCAGCGTTTGGCCATCGGTGATGCTCCGCGCCGAGCGGTCCGGCGCACGTGGTGCCGAACCGTGATAGGTCGCGCCATCGTGTGCTCGCGGCGTTGCAGGTGTGGCTGGGCGCGTCCGCAACGGCGCTCGACGAGATCGAGGGCGCACCGCGCCGTCGGAGGCCCGAAGCTGGGGCGGCGCATGGCCCTCCGACTCGTATCGCTCGCGTGATCAGAGAGCGGCCTCATCCGGCCCGGCGGCCTCATCGTCCTTGTCGTTGCGCCGAAAGCGGATCTGGAACTCTGCGAACGCGGGGTTCGGATCGATCGCGCGCGTCTCAGAGACGCCGAACGAGAGCAGAGCCACTCCGCTCTTACGACGAGTTCGGGCGTCTGCGTCTCCTTCGCGATGTGACCCGAGGGAATGTCCCGCGCTCTGCTGAAA
>JAHBWG010000196.1 GCA_019637095.1 Sandaracinaceae bacterium
GTACATGGTTACCGGTTTCGGCTGGGCGCGCGGACTCGCCTGATCCGCGCGGTGTGAAAGTTGGATCATCTCGATCGGTTACGAATTCCTGGTTGCGCGCGGGACTCGTCGATGATCGTCTGAAGGGGTGGCCCGCGAGAAATACGAGCTTCCGCCGCGTCCCTCGGGGGAGGTGTGGGAGTCGACGCCTCCGGAAGTTCGCGATGCGTACGAGGGGCTCGAGAAGCTGGTCGGAAAGTTGCTCGGCGCCGTCTCGGAGCTTCGCGGGTCGCTCGAGCAACTGCAGCGCGAGAAGAAGCGCCAGGCGACGCCGTTCCGCCGCAAGAAGCGTGTCCAGAACCGCAAGAAGCCCGGGCGCAAGGGCGGCCACTCGCAGGAGCGACGCACGGAGCCCGAGCGGGTTGACGACGAGCTCGACGCGTCGACGCCGACCCAGTGCCCGTGTTGCGGTGGCAGCGAGATCCAGGAGCGCGGCTGCTACGAGCAGATCCAGGAAGATCTCGTGACGAAGCCGGTCACCCGTCGCTTCACGATCCACCACGGGGTGTGCCAGGACTGCGGCCACGAGGTCGAGGGTCGCCACCCTTTCCAGACGTCGACCGCGCGCGGTGCCGCGGCACAGCACATCGGGCCGTGGGCTCTCGCGGTCGCCGCCAAGCTCCACTATGGCCAAGGCGTGCCCTTCGACAAGGTGCGCGAGCACCTGGCCGACATGGGCCTCAAGGTCAGCACGTCGACCCTGGTCCGCGCGATGGAGCGCGTCGCCCTGCGGGGCGCGGCAAGCTTCCAGACCCTGCTCGCCGACGTTCTCTCGCAGCAGGTGCTGCACATCGACGAGACGGGCTGGTCGGTCGACGGTACACCGTGCTGGCTGTGGGTCATCAGCGGCGCCGATGCCACCATCTACTTCGTGCGCGAGACGCGCGGGAGCTGCGAGGTCGAGGACTTCCTGAAGGACTTCGCGGGCGTGCTCGTGACCGACGGCGCCAAGGCCTACGACAAGCTCGGCAAGACGCTGACTCGGGCGCTGTGCCTGCTGCATCTGCGTCGCAACGTGCGCGCTCTCGAGGCGAACCAGACCGGCGGCGCCGTCTGCGTTCCACGCGCGCTCGACCGATGGCTCACCCGCGCCATCGACCTGGTGAGTCGGCGGGCCACGCTGGAGCCGGACGCCTTCGCGCTCGAGTCGAGCGAGCTCCAGCGGAGCTTCGACGACGTGTTCGCGCGATGCCAGCCGACGAACGAAGCGAACGCCTCGATGATCGAGCGCATCGTCAAGTGGCAGGACGCGATCCTGCGCTGCCTGCGCGACGACCGCGTGCCCGCGACCAACAACCACGCCGAGCGACAAGTCCGGCCGGCGGTCGTGCTGCGCAAGCGCGGCGGATGCAACCGCTCCCAGCGAGGCGCCCAGACCTTCGAGATTCTCACCAGCCTCCTCGTCAGCGCACGTCAGCGCGGGGTCGACTTCATCGACTGGTTCGTGCAGCTCATGAGGCAGCCCGATCCACGGGCCGCGGCCCCGCTCCGGTAGCGACCGAGGCGGGGCGAGCAAGCACACCGGGCGACCCCCACCAGCGCATCGACAAGTAGCTCCGCGTAGACCCTCGCCGACGACCACAGAAGCTCGCCTCACGAGTGGGAGTCCGGCTGCCGCGTCAGCATTCTACCGATCGCCCTGTCGCAAGGGACCTCGGCATCAACCATCGTCATACACCCCCAAAAGCCTCACAAATCCGCGCTCGGGACGCGGTAACCATGTACG
>JAHBWG010000197.1 GCA_019637095.1 Sandaracinaceae bacterium
CGCGCGCGGGAGCCGAGAGGAACACGAAGACGACGCGCACGGAGGTACCGCCGAGCGGAGGAAACGAGGCGAAGCGGGAAGGACGACGAGAAGTCGGAGGCGTCCGTAGTACCGATGGCGCCGGGGAACTCGCCCCACGAGGACCCGGTCAGGGAAGGGACGCCCGGTTCATGGAACCGAGCGAGGGAACGATGTCGGAGCCCCTGAACTCTGGGAACATCTCAACGAGACTCGCGCGGATAGCGGAGCTCGCGAGGAAGCATCCCGACCGTGCATTCAAGTCGCTGCACCACGCCATCGACGTGGAGTGGCTACGCGAGGCGCACCGGCGCACGCGCAAGGACGCGGCGGTGGGCGTGGACGGGCAGACGGCGGAGGAGTACGCGCGCAACCTCGAGGGCCACCTCGAGGAGCTGCTCGTGCGCTTCCGAACGGGCTCGTACCGTGCGCCACCGGTCCGGCGCGTGCACATCCCGAAAGGCGACGGGCGCACGCGCCCGATCGGCGTGCCGACCTTCGAGGACAAGCTCCTGCAGAGGGCGGTCGCGATGTTGCTGGAGGCCATCTACGAGCAGGACTTCCATCCGGGCTCGTATGGTTTTCGGCCGGGGCGCAGCGCACACGACGCGCTGGCCGCGCTGTGGGAAGGTCTCATGTCCATGGGGGGCGGCTGGGTGTTGGAAGTCGACATCCAGAGCTTCTTCGACACGATCGAGCACGGCGCCCTGCGCAGCTTCCTCGACGAGCGGGTGACGGACGGCGTGGTCCGCCGTGCGATCGACAAGTGGTTGAAGGCCGGCGTGCTGCAGAACGGGGCGGTCACGCACCCGGAGCAAGGCACGCCGCAGGGAGGAGTCATCTCGCCCATCCTGGCGAACGTCTACCTGCACGGAGTCCTCGACGAGTGGTTCGAGCGGGACGTGAGGCCACGGCTGAGAGGCCGCGCGCAGCTCGTCCGGTACGCGGACGACTTCGTCCTGGTCTTCGCGCTGGAGGCGGACGCGAGGCGCGTGATGGACGTGCTGCCGAAGCGATTCGGCAAGTACGGCCTGACGCTGCACCCGGAGAAGACGAGGCTGGTGAACTTCGACAGACCGCGTCGTAACGGGAGCGGCGACGGGGAGGGACCGGGCAGCTTCGACCTGCTCGGCTTTACTCACCGCTGGGGCCTCTCGCGGAAGGGGAACCCGATCGTGCAGCGAACGACGGCGAAGTCCCGCTTCACGAGGGCGCTC
This sequence comes from Sandaracinaceae bacterium, assembly GCA_019637095.1. Classification (GTDB taxonomy): domain Bacteria; phylum Myxococcota_A; class Polyangia; order Polyangiales; family Sandaracinaceae; genus JACKEC01. The sequence goes on from JAHBWG010000197.1 coordinate 1,236, forward strand.
GGCCGCGTGCGTGAGTGGTGTCGGACGCACCGACACCTGCCGATCGCCGTGCAGTGCAAGGCGCTCGGCCAGAAGCTGCGGGGACACTTCGGGTACTACGGCATCACCGGGAACTCGAGGGCGCTCTCGCGCTTCGCGTACGAGGTTCGACGCGTCTGGTGGAAGTGGCTGTGCCGCCGCTCGCAGCGCGGGCCGATGAGCTGGGAGGTCTTCAACCTCCTGCTCGGGCATTACCCCCTGCCGCCGCCGCGGGTCGTCCACAGCATCTACGCCTGAGCAGCGAAGCCATGAACCGAGGAGCCGGATGCGGGAAATCCGCACGTCCGGATCTGTGGGAGCCCCGGGGGAGCGATCCCCCGGGGCGACCCGAC
>JAHBWG010000002.1 GCA_019637095.1 Sandaracinaceae bacterium
TCGGCGGCGCGCAGCCGCGCGTCGCGCGCTTCGCTCTCGGGGAGCAGCGCGGCCGCGTCCGACCACGCCCGCGCCGCGTCCGCGTGCCGGCCGAGCCGCGTCGAGAGGAGCGCCGCGTTCACCAGCGCGTCGCGCCGCCGCTCGCGCGCGCTCGGGCGCGACGAGGCGAAGCGCGGCGAGCGGGCGATCGTCTCGTAGCCCGCGAGCGCCCGATCGTAGTCGAACGCCCGCGCGGCGCGCTGCGCGAGCTGGAACTGCGCCTCGGCGACGAGCTCGTCGCGGGCCTCGTCGCCCGCGGGCGTCTGCGCCACGATCCGCTCGTAGAGCGCCTGTGCCGCCTCGCCTCGCCCGGCCTCTTGCTCGAAGAGCCGCGCGGCGAGCAGCAGGGCCGCCGGCGCGTCCGGGTGATCCGGCTGCGCGTCGATCGCGTGGGTGAGGTCGGCGGCGAGGGCGGCCGCGCGCTCGGCGCGCGCGCGCGGGTCGGGGAGCGCTCGCAGCGCCTCGGCCCGGTCGCGGAGCTGGCGCAGGCGCGCGGAGGTCTCGATCGCGGGGAGCGCGCGGGCGAGGCAGTCTGGGCCCTCGCACGCGTCGAGCGCGGGCGGTCCACCGGGCGCGAAGTTGCACCCGCGCTCGCGGACCTCGCGGGCGAGCGCGGCGACGCGCGCCGCGTCGTTGGCCGCCGCCGCCTCGTCGAGGAGCGCGCGCAGCGCGTCACGGCCCACGGCGCTCGCGCGCGGGCCCGCGCAGCGCGCGCGGAAGATCATCTCGAAGCGCCGCCGCGCCTCCGCGCCGTGGCCATGGCGCGCGAGCAAGAGCGCGTTGTTGAACGCGAACGCGTCGCGCACGCCCTCCTCGTCCTCGTCCGGGCGGACCCAGCGCACGTAGATCTCGCGGGCGCGCGCGGCGCGGGCGAGCGCGGCGGGGACCGGCTGCGGGGCCCGCGCGTTGGTCTCGGGCCAGCGCGCGCCCGCCGCCTCGGCCGCGAGGCGCTCCGCCTCCGCGGCGCGCCGCGCCGCCGCGACACGGCGCGCGCCGTCGAGCGGGGAGTCGCGCACGTCGGCGTACGCTTGCGCGGCCTCGGCGTAGCGCCCCGACCAGAAGAGCGCGTCCGCGAGATCGTACGCGAGCTCGTAGGCGCGGGCCGCGCGTGGGTAGCGATCGAGGAACCGGCGGTAGGCGTCGATGGCGGCCGCGTAGTGCGTGGCGGCGCTCGCCTCGAGCGCCGGGGTCGCGGCGGCGCGCTCGCGCTGCGCGCGCCGGTGGAGCGCGCGCGCGGTCGCGGCGAGGGCGGCGCGTCCGAGCGCGTCCGCGCGATCCGCGCCGCCCGGGCACGCGCGCGCGCGCCAGCTCGGATCCTCGACGACCTCGCGCACGAGCGCGTCGAGCGCGGCGAGGACCGCCGCCGCGTCGCCGAGCTGCCGCGCCGCCCGCACGATCGCGAGGTGCACGTCGGGCGTGTCGCAGCCAGCGGGGAAGCTCGAGAGGTGCAGCCGCCACGCGAGGATCGCCTCGTCGGGGTGCCCCTCGTCGAAGAGCGCCGCGCCGACGCGCCGGTACACCTCGCGGGCCCACGGCCGCTGCCGGGGCCACAGCGCGCCGTCCTCGAGGCGCTCGAGCGGGTGCGGGCCTCCCGCGGTGTGGTCCGGCCGACCGTCCTCGTCCCAGTCGTCGTGCGCCAGCGTGAGCGCGATGTACGTCAGCGCCTCCTCGCGCAGCTCCGCGCTCGCGCGGCCGGTGCGGGCGCGCTCCTCGTCCGTGCGCGTCACGAGCGCCGCGAAGTGCTCGATGGCCTCGGCGTAGCGCCCCGCGCGGTACTCGCTCCAGGCGAGCACGTAGAGGCCGAGCGCGTAGAGCCGGTCGTCCGGCCGCGCGACGACGCGGCGCAGCGCGCCGATGGCTGCGCCGAGATCGGCCGCCTCGAAGTGGTGCTCGCCGAGGCGGAGCCAGACCTCGGTGGCGAGCGCGGACGCCGGCGCCGGGCAGCCGGCGTAGGGGTCGATCTGCGCGCGCCCCGCGCCCGGCGCGAAGAGGGCGGGGTGGCGCGACGCGGTCGGCGTCGCCTCGGGGCACACGAGCGAGCGCCAGAGGGCGACCGCCTCCGCGTCGCCGCCGCTCTGCGCGAGCGCCCACGCGAGGAGGTACGCGGCGCGCTCGCGGTGCGGCGAGGCGGCGAAGCGCTCGACCACGCGGCGGGCAGCCGCGATGACGTCGCCGAGCTCGAGCGTGTCGCCGGGCGCGTCGTAGGCGCGCTCGACGTAGAGCTCCGCGAGCCGCAAGAGCGCTTGCGGGGTGTGGCGGGCCTCGTCCGGGTGGCGCCGTACGAACTCCTCGAGCCGCTCGATCGCCTCGCGCCGCGCCCGCGCCTCGCGCCGGCGCGCGTCGCGGACCGAGGCGGCGTAGCGGGTGATCGTCGCGCGCCGCCGCGCGCGCGCGCGGCGCTCGAGCAGCGAGTCGACGGAGGCGCGGTAGTCGGCCGCGCGCTCGCCGTAGCGCGTGAGGGCGCCGTCGAGCTCCGCCGCCGGCGACGCGACCTCGGGTGATGTCGCGGGCGCGCGGGGTCGCGGCGGGACGTCGAGGAACGAGAGATCGACCTGCGCGGCGGCGCTTGCCGTGACCAGCCAGCTCGCGAGCGCGACCGTCAGCGTCCTCTTCAAGGTCCTGCCTCAGCGTGGCATGGACCTCGACGCGCGCCCGGCCCCGATCGGCTCACGCGACAGGCGCGCTCAGAACGGGTTGGCGGGGAGGGCGGCCGCCGCGAGCGGCGCGCCGCTCGCCGGGTCGAGCGAGCCGGGCGCGACGCGCACGATGCGGTCCGTCGGCGGATAGCGCAGCCGGTGGTGCTCGATGCGCACGCCGCGTGCGTCGCGGACCGTCCGCTCCCGCAGGATCGTGAAGCCACGCAAGGGTCGTTGCGTCACGCGCTGCTGGCCGGGCGCGACGGTTGGGTCCTCCACGTAGCGGTCCGACCACGCGTCCGTCGAGAGCGTCTGCCGGTGCCACTCGACGGTCGCGGGCCGGCGCGGTCCCCACAGCTCGACGACCAGCTGCCCGGCCTCGGCGCGCGCGCGCACCTCGAGCGGGACCTCGTAGGGGTTCGCGATCACGAGATCGACGTTCGGCCACACTACGGTCGCGTCGAGGCCCATCGGGATGTACGCGCTCGGCCGCGAGTGGGGCCGGTGCTCGGCGATCTCGAGCCCCGCGAGGAAGGCGGCGGCGTGCAGCGTGCTCGCGACCTGGCAGACGCCGCCGCCGATGCCGTCGACCATCTCGCCGTCGAGGATCACGTGCGCGACGCGGTAGCCGCGCGCGACCGAGCGGTCGCCGACGCGGTCGTTGAAGCTCAGCCGCCCGCGCGCCGGGACGGTGGCGCCGTCGAGGAGCGACGCCGCGAGCGCGACGTTGTGCGCGCGCGTGCGCTCGCCGCCGCGCGTCTCGTACTCGGTCCGGTACCGCGAGACGAGCACCGGCTCGACCCGCGCGGGCGGCCGCGGCGGGAGCGGCGCGCGCCCCACGCCCGACGGGATGCGCGTCACCGGGAGCCGCACCACGCCTTCCCCGGCGACGAGCGCGCTCAGGATCGCCTCGATGGCGGCGTCCTGCTCGAGGCGCGCCCCGTCGGCGCTCAGCTCGAGCAGGCGGCCGCGCTCGCTGACGCGCGCGGGGCGCGGCGGGTGATCGACCTGGTTGGCGAGATCGCGGACGAACTCCGCGACGGCCGCGCGGTCCGTGCGGATCGTCCACGCGAGGTCGACGCGGCCCGCCGCGGCGGCGAGCAGGGCCGGCACGTCGACGAGCGGGTTGCCCGTCCGCCCGTGCCGCTCGACCGCGGCGCGCATCGCCTCGACGTCGACGTCCGCGCCGAGCGCCTCGCGGGTGGGCCGGTGCAGGATCTCGCCCGCCTCGATCGCGAGATCCGCCGCGCGCCACCGCCCCGCCCGCGCCTCGAGCTGAGCGCTCGCGGGCGCGCGCGGGTCGAGCGGCTCGGCCGCGACGCGCAGCCCCTCCGCGAGCCGGCCGCTCGCGAGCATCAGCCCCCACGGGACGAGCGGCGAGGCGAGGGCCATCGTGAGCGCGACGAGCGCGATGCGCAGGGAGCGGGACACGCCGGAGCGCAGTGTAACCGTCGAGCGCCTCGGACCGCCCGTTCGTGGCCCGCGTCCAGGCGCCACGGCGCTCGGTCGCGGCCGTGGGCGGTGGTCGATCGCGGAGGCGAGGGCTCACGTGCGGCCGCGCCAGGGCCGGTCGTGGCGCAGACACTCACAGAGCTCGCGGTAGGTCGCGCGCGCCGCGGCGTCGAGATCTTGCGCGGCCTCGACGTGTGCGCGGATGCGCTCCGACAGCGTCCCGCGCTGGCGGATCTGCTCGACGTGGTCGAGGTAGGGGCGCTCCGCGCGCCGCAGCCTCCGCTCGGCCCGCGTGATCATGCGCGCGGTGACCTCCGCGACCTCGGCGAGCCCGTCGTCCCCGCGCGACAGCCCGTGCAGATGCGGCGCGTGGACCCGCGCGCGGCTGCCGTCGCGCACGCAGGCCTCGAGATCGGCGACGAGCAGGGAGTGATCCGGCAGCGCGAGCCGCCCTCGGATGAGGTCGACGCTCAGATCGTGGAGCGCCCCGCGCACGTAAGCGGCGATGGCCACGTCGAGCTTCGGGCACTCCTGCGAGTCGAGGACGCGGACCTCCATCGATCTGCGCGTGAGCTTGAAGACCGCGCCGCGCGCGTTGAGCCACTCGTGGCGGATCGCGCTCGCGTCCTCGAGCCGGTCGAGCGCCCGGTACATCGGGCCGAGCACGTCGCGCCGGTAGCCGGCCAGGCTCTGCACGTACTCGGGGACGGTCGCGCCCATGGACTCGGGGAGCCGGATCTGGTGGCCGAGGACGAACGCGAGCCGGTTGTCGGCGGCGGGCCCGAGCCGCCCGCCGTACATCGGCGAGCTCGCCGCGACCGCGGGGAGGTACGGGACGAGGAGGGCCGCGGCGTTCATCATCGCGACCGCCTCGTGCTCGCGTCCGAGGGGCAAGTTCACTTGCATGCTCTGGACGTTCGCCCACCCGTGCGTCGCGGTGTCGAAGAGGCGAGCGTACGTGTCGTACACGCGGCGCCCCGAGCGGGACCAGCGCACGGCGGCGGTGGGGTCGAGCCAGGGGTGCATCGACGTCGGCATCGGGCGGGCGCCGCGCTCCTCGAGCACGCGCGCGAGGCGCTCGACGCCCTCGGCGAGGAGAGCCTCCGTCTCGGTGAGGCTCGCGCGCGGCGCCACCGTCTTGAGCTCGATGAGGTGATCGAAGAGCTCGTTGGAGAAGCCGACCGCGCCGAGCTCGGCCTCCGAGGCTGGCCGGCCCGCGAGCGCGGCGAGGGCGGCCTCCGCGTCGTGCCGGATCTCGAGCGCGTCGTCGACGATGGCGTACTCGACCTCGAGACCCACCACCTCGTACGCCCGGTAGTCGCGGGCGCGCGCGCGGAGCGCCGAGGAACGCGGGCGCGGCGCGTCCGAGGACGGAGGCTCGCTGCCCGCCGGCAGCGGCGCCGCGTCTTCGACGAGGCGCCGGACGAACCAGCCGAGCAGGTCCTCGTAGACGCGCTCCCCCTCGGCGGCGTCCTCGTAGTCGCGGTTGATGTCGGGGTTGTCGTTGACCTCGATGACCACCGGCCCTTCGCGCGTCTCCTTCAGGTCGAGCCCGTAGAGCCCGTCGCCGATCAGGCGCGCCGCCGCGCACGCGACGCGCTTGAGCGGGGCGGGGACCTGCTCGAGCGGCACCGCGACGACGCGTCCGTCGCGGGGCGCGCGCCCGGGCGCGCCGGTGCGCCGGATCTGCCAGTGCCCCGGGACCATGTAGTAGCGGGCGGCGAAGAGCGGCTTGCCGTCGAGCACGCCGATCCGCCAGTCGAAGTCCGTGCGCAGGTACTCTTGCGCGATCAGGATCGGCGAGGCGCGCAGGAGCTCGGGCACGCGCTCGTCCCAGACCTCGGGCGTGGGGATCTTGAAGACCGCGGTGCTGAAGGAGCCGTCGGGGACCTTGAGCACGAAGGGGCTGCCGAGCGCGCGGGTGACGTCGTCGTAGCTCGTCCCGCGCACGACGCGCAGCGTCGTCGGGGTCGGGATGCCGGCCCGCTCGAGGAGCTCGGCCAGGTACACCTTGTTCCCGCTCCGCAGGATGGAGTGCGTGTCGTCGATCACGGGCATCCCGAGCGCCTCGGCGCGCTGCGCGAAGCGGAACGCGGGGAGCGCGGGGCCCGTGAGGCAACGGATGAAGAGCGCGTCGTGCTCGGCGAGGCGTTCGAGATCACCGAGGCCGATCCGGCGGACGGCCACGCCCATGCGCTCGCCGATCCGTTCGAGGCGCGCGATCGCGTCGTCGTCGGACGGCTTGAACGGGTCGAGGGGGTCGTAGAGCACAGCGAGGCTCGCGCGGACGGGGCCGGCGCTCACCGCCGCGGTGTCGAACCGGCCGGCGCGCAGGCGCTCCGCGAGCGCTTCGCGGCCCGGGTCGTCGAGCTGATCGAGCGAGCGCGCGCGCAGATCGTAGAGGCGCCACGCGCCGTCCGCGTGCACGAAAGAGAGCCGGCACGCGGGGACCGGGAGCCGCCGGTAGATCTTCGCCGCGGCGCGCGCGAGCTCGCGTCGATCGCAGCGCCCGAAGAGGCTGAGGATCTCGAGGCGGGGCGCCGCTCGGAGCGCGGGCAGGCGTGCAGGGTCGCGCAGGGTCGCGACGCCGGCTTCCTCGAGCACGCGCAGCGCCTCCGGGACGTTCACCAGCGTCTCGAGGGTGTCGATGGACGGGACCACCTCGTGGCCGCGCGCGTCGGCGAGGAGCGAGACGTAGTAGCCCTCGGAGAGGTAACGGCCGACGTCGCACAGATTGAGGACCGTGACGCCGCCCGCCGGCGCGCGGGCCGCCTCCTCCGCGAGGTAGCTCGACGGCTCCACGGTCTCGATGCCCGCTAGCGCGCTCGGCGCGATCACCATGGTGCGGCGGCGGCTCATCTCAGCGGGGCCGGCTCACGACGACGAGGACGCCGTCGTAGGTGACGTCGCCGAGGAGCACGGCGTTGAGGAGACGGCGCGCCGCCACCTCGTAGCGGTGCCCTGCGCCGAAGGGGTTGTGGGGGTAGGGGTCGACCACGTCGAAGCGAGCGCCTCGCTCGGAGTAACCGTCGATGACCACGAAGTGTCCGGCCGGCTCGCCCGCGACGTCGTCCGGCCGGCTCGTCGCCGGGTCCTCGCGCGGGGCGCCGTAGAGGTAGGTGGCGCTGAGCCCGGCGATGAGGGGGCGGCCCGAGTCGAGCAGCTGCACGAGCAGCGACGGATCGAAGTCGTCGAACGAGATGCGTCCGCCCCGCTCGAGGAAGTCCACGTACGCCATCGCGATCGCCGCGAGGCGGGGGTCGGTCACCGCCGCGGCGCGGGCCGCGAGCTTGGCGGTGAGCGCGGCCGCGCTCAGTCCGGCCCACGTCGGATCGAAGACGCGGAGGTTGCAGCTGAAGAGGGTGACCTCGTAGCCGAGCTCGATCGCGGCGCGGCCGAGGTGGACGCCCACCGTGCCGCCGTCGGGGTTGCGCTCGACGCGCGCGGCGAGCTCGAGGAACGAGCGTGGATCGCCGTGGTGCGCGAGGACCTGCGCCAGGCAGGTGGGCCCGCAGCTGACGTCATCGGGCTGCGTGAGCGCGGGCACGCCGTGGAGGATGCGGTCGGCCAACGCCCGTACCGTAGAGCACCGGTTCGTCCCAGACCACCGGTCTCACGGGCGGAACCGGCTCCCGTCGCGACGCGCGCCCGTGGGCGTCACGTCGCCGGCGACAGCGGGGCCGTGGATCGGCGATGATGGAGCTGCCCCGAGGGCGCGGTATGACCCTCCGACTCCTCCTCACCTGCGAGCACGCGCGCAGCGCCGTCCCCGACGGCGTGGAGCTCGGCGTCGAGCCGGCGCACCTCGCGACGCACGTCGCCTACGACCGCGGGGCCCTCGCCATCGCGCGCGGTCTCGCCGAGGCGACCGGCGCGCCGCTGCACGAAGGCGCCTACAGCCGGCTCGTCGTCGACCTCAACCGCATGGCCGACAACCCGGAGGTCATCGCGGCCGTCACGAGCGGCCTCGCGGTCCCGGGCAACGCCGCGCTCGACGCGCCCGCGCGCGCCGCGCGCATCGCGCGGTGGCACACGCCGTGGCGCGAGGCGGTCCGCGCCGAGGCGATCGCCCTGTCCGCGCGCGGCTACTGTCTGCACCTCTCCATCCACTCGTTCGATCCCGCGGTCGATCCGCCGCGGCGGGGCTTCGACGCGGGCGTGCTGTTCGATCCCGCGCGCGTCCCGGAGCGCGCGCAGGCCGCCGCGCTGCGCGACGCGCTCGTGAGCGCCGGCTTCGCCGCGCGGCTCAACGAGCCGTTCCACGGCACGCCGGAGGGCACGACGAGCTGGCTGCGCGCGCAGCTCCCGCCGCACGGCTACGGCGGCGTCGAGCTCGAGGCGTCCTACGCATGGGTGGACGATCCCTCGCGCACCGCGTCGTACGTCGCGGCCATCGCCCGCGCCGTGGCCGCGATCCGCGCGTGACGCAGGGGCGCCCGCCCTGCCATCCTTCGCGTCGTGCCGCTCAGCGTCGGCGCCGTGATCGCGGGGAAGTACCGGCTCGAGCGCCTGCTCGGCGAGGGCGGGATGGGCCGCGTCTTCGTCGCGAACAACGAGCGGCTCGACAAGCGCGTCGCGCTCAAGGTGCTCAGCGAGGCGGCGGCGACCTCGCCCGACGCAGCCGCGCGCTTCACCCGCGAGGCGATCGCGGCCTCGCGCGTCAACCACCCGGGCATCGTCGAGATCTACGACGCGGACGTCCACGAGGGGCAGCCGTGGATCGCGATGGAGCTGCTCGCCGGCGAGAGTCTGGGGGAGCGGCTCGAGCGCGGCCCGCTCTCCGTCGAGGAGGCGCTCGCCGTCGCGATCGAGGCGCTCTCGGTCCTCGAGCTGGTGCATCGCGCGGGGATCGTCCACCGCGATCTCAAGCCCGACAACTTGTTTCTCCACGTGCAGGGCGACGGGCGCCGCGTCGTCAAGGTGCTCGACTTCGGCATCGCGAAGGTCCACGGCGGCGAGCTCGGGAGCGACACGCGCACCGGGATGGCGATGGGGACGCCGCTCTACCTCGCGCCCGAGCAAGCGCGCAACGCGAAGGACGTCGACGCGCGCGCCGATCTCTACGCGGTCGGCGCGATCCTCTACCACGCGCTCACGGGCAAGCACCCCTACCACGTCGAGTCGTTCGGCGACCTCGTCGCGCAGATGTTCACCGTCGGGCCGCGCTCGCTCTCGCTCGACGCGCCGCACCTCCCGCCTTCCCTGTGTGCGGTCGTGGACGCGTGCCTGTCGGTCGAGCGCGATCGGCGGCCGCGCTCGGCGCGGGAGCTGCGCGAGGCGCTCGAGGGGATGCGGTCCGGGGCGAGGTCGGCCCCGCTCGCGGTGACGGCGCCGATGGTCGCGCCGCCGGCGCCGGCGCTCGTGCCGACGCACGCGTGGGGCCCGCCGCCGCCCCACGGCGTCCCCGCGTTCGTACCGGTGGCGGCGCCCCGCGCGCGCGGCGCGCTCATCGCGGTCCTCGCGGTCGTCGGGCTCGTCGCGGGCATGGGGATGGCGGCCACCGTCGCGGTGGTTGCGCTCGAGCCGGGCGCACCGCCACCCCGAGCCGCCGCCGAGCGCCCCCCGCCCGTCCGTCGCGAGCCCGAGCCGGCTGCGGAGCGCGCGCCCGAAGCGACGCTCGGCGCGGTCGAGATCGAGACGGACCTCGAGCGCGGGATCCTCTTCGTGAACGGCGCGCCGCGGGGTGCGATCGCCGACACGAGGCGCGTCGCGCTGCCGCACGGCGCCCATCAGCTCGAGGTGCGCGACGGTGAGGAGCGGCTCGCCGGGCCCGAGTCGGTCCTCGTCGCGGACGACGGCGTCGTCGTCGTCGTGACGCTGCGGCGCCCGCATACCGCCGCGGACGAGCCGCAGGTCGAGGCCTCGAGCGCGTCGCCGTCCGCCGCGTCGGACCCGCAGGCGGACGCCCGGCGTTGCGTGCTGCGTGGGGACAACGCCTGCGTCATCCGGCTGCTGTCGCCGCCGGGCCGCGCCAACGACGCCGCGTCGCTCGCGATGCTCATCGAGGCGTACCGCGCGCAGGGGCAGACGCGCGAGGCGGAGCGGGCCATGGAGCTGTTCGTGCGCCGCTACCCGACGCACGAGCGCGCGCGGCGGTATCGCGAGATCCTCCAGATGCAGCGAGGCGGGAGCGGCGGCGGGCGGCGGGACGTGATGCCGAGCAACCCCTTCTGAGCGGAGGATAGGCCTCACCAGGGGACGGGGCGGTAGTCCTTGAGGAACTGACCCCACACGTGCGTCCCCGTGAGCACACCGTCGATGATCGGATCGACGATGCGCGCCGCGCCGTCGACGACGTCGAGCGGCGGGTGGAATCCGTGCACGTCCACCTTCTTCACCGCGAGCTCGTGCGGATCCTCGTCGGTCACCCAGCCGGTGTCGACGCTGTTCATGTGGATCCCGTCGCGCAGGTAGTCGGCCGCGCTGGTGCGGGTCATCATGTTGAGCGCGGCCTTCGCCATGTTCGTGTGCGGGTGCTTGTCCGTCTTGAACTCGCGATAGAACTGGCCCTCCATCGCGCTGACGTTGACGATGTGCTTGTCGCGCGCGGCGGTGCGCCGCATCGGCTCGCGCAGGCGCGCGTTGAGCACGAACGGGGCGACGGCGTTCACGAGCTGCACCTCGAGCAGCTCGACCATCGGGACCTGATCGAGGGTGAGCCGCCACGAGTTGAGCGATCGCAAATCGACTTGCTGTCCGTCGGCGTCGAGCCTTCCCTCTGGGAAGAGGCGCAGGTCGCGCCCGACGTCCTCCTCGAGCAGCGCCACCTGGCTGAGCGCGACGGAGTCGGCGAGGGCGGCCTCGCCCCGGCGCGCGAGCGCGCTCGCGCGGAGCGCCCGGTGTCCCTCGAGGAGCGCGCGCGCGGGCGCGCCGAGCTCGTCGGGGGTCTCGTGGTCGAGCAGGTGTTGGTAGAACCCGGCCGGGCGCCGCACCGTCTGGCACGCGTTGTTGAGCACGTAGTCGAGCCGCGGCAGCGTGGCGGCGAGGTGCGCGGCGACGCGCTCCACGCTGGGCGTGTGCCGCAGGTCGAGCCCGTAGATCGAGAGCCGGTCGCGCCAGCCCTCGAAGTCCGCCTCGGCCGCGTAGCGGCGCGCCGCGTCGTGCGGGAAGCGCGTGGTCACCACCACCGCGGCGCCGGCCCGCAGGAGCTTGATCGCGGCGTGGTAGCCGATCTTCACCCGCGCGCCGGTCACCACGGCGACGCGCCCCGACAGGTCCGCGGTGCGCAGGCGCCGCTCGTAGCTCAGCGCCGCGCAGGGCGGGCACAGCTGGTCGTAGAAGTGGTGGATCGTCGCGTACGGCGCCTTGCACACGTAGCACTTGCGGGGCTCGCCGACCTCGCCCGCGGGCGCCTCCGTCGCCTCGCCCGGGAGCGCCGGTGGCGTCGGGAACGTCAGCTCGACGCGCAGGCGGCGGATCCCCGTGCGCGCGAGGACCGCCTCGTCGCGCGCGCGCTCGTCCCTCTCGAGGGCGCGGCGCCGCGCCTTCGCCGCCGCGCGCAGCTCCGCGCGCTCGGGCCGTGACACGCGCCCAGCCGCGACGACGAGCGCGCGGCGGGCCGGCGCCTCGAGGCGATCGAGGAGCGCGCGGTCCTCGACGATCGCCTCGAGCGTCTCGCGGCACGCGTGGAGGCGTCGGATCAGCTCGTCGTCGCTCGGCACGCGCGAGGCGTACTCCGGGGAGCGCGCGCCCGCTACCGCGCCGCTCGCGGCCGGTGGCTGGTCGGGCTACCCTCGAGCATCGTGTCGGGCGCGCGCCGTTGGCTCTTCACCGCGCTCGTCGCGCTCGCCGGCTGTGATCCGTCGTCGGGCGCGCTCGCCGTCAGCGTGATCACCGATCTCGAGCCGGGCGCGGACTTCATCGGCGTCGAGGTCGAGGTGTTCCAGGGCGCCGATCGGGTAGGGCACCAGGAGGCGATCGTCGCGCCGGGCGACTGGACGCGGCCGACGCCGCTCGCCGACGTGGTCGGGCTCGCGCCCGGCCGCACGCGGGTCGTGGCGACGTTGCTCGCGCCGCGCCGCGACGTCGTGGTGAGCCGCGCGGTGATGATCGACGTCGAGTCCGCGCACGCGCTCGTCATCGTGCTCTCGTCGAGCTGCGTGCGCGTCGAGTGCCCAGGCCCGGGTGACCCCGCCGACGCGACGACGTGCGCGGGCGGGCTCTGCGTGGCGCCCGACTGCGGGGACGACTGCGGCTGCGCGTCGGACCGCGACTGCCCGGCGAGCGCGGTCTGCGGCGCCGGTCGCTGCGCGAGCGGCACGTGCATCTATCCCGACGGCGCGCGCGCGTGCCCCGAGGGTGACGTGTGCCACCCGGCGCGCGGGTGCGTCGCCGCGAGCTGCGCGTGCGACGACGGCGACCCGTGCACGGTCGATCTGTGTGAGGGCTCGCGCTGCGTGCATCGTCCGCGCGAGGGCGCGCCGTGCGACGACGGGGTCTTCTGCAACGGCCCCGACCGCTGCGACGAGGCCGCGGCGTGCGTCAACGCGGGGCCCCCGCCGTGCGCGCTCGCCGCGTGCGACGAGGCGGCCGCGACGTGCATCGTCGGCTGTGAGACGGACGCGGACTGCCCCGCGGAGGTCTTGGGATCCTGGTCCGAGTGCGAGTACGCCGACGAGTGCGCCCAGGGCGGCGAGCGCACGCGCGACGTGACGCGCTTCACCTGCGTCGAGCGCCGCTGCGCGCCGCAGGCGAGCGTCGAGGCCGAGCTGTGCACGCGCGTGACCGAGTGGTCGAGCTGCGGCGGGGGCGAGTCGTGCGAGCCGTGGACGGGTTGCCGCTTCGCGGACTGCGCGACGAGCGGCCGGGACGCGCGCCTCTGCTACTCGCGCACGTGCCGCTCCGGGGCCTGCAGGGTGACGAGCCGCGAGGAGTCGACGCCGTGCAGCCGCGGCTCGCAGGACGGCCAGGCGTGCGCGTCGAACACCGGCTACGGCTACTGCCACGGCACCTGCGCGGGCGCGACGTGTGCCGACCTCTGCGTCTACTGCGACGGCTTCTGTTCGATCGGTGGCTGCCTCCGGCGCGTGGACTCGAGCTACTGCACGCCGCCGTGACCGCGAGCCGCGTCGAGCTGCGTCGCCGAGGGCCACCCTCCCGGCGCAGTCTGCAGGTGTGGTGGACGCTCTGACGCGGCCGGAGGGGCTCGCCCCCTTCAGGCCCACATGAAGCAGTGCGGGTCGCGGTCGGTGAACGGGTCGAGCCCGGCGCCGTGGGTCACCGCCATGCAGCCGCCGCAGCGCTTGCGGATCGGGCACCCGTCGCACGCCGTCGAGCCCTGCCGGTACCGCTCCGCGCCGAGGCTGTCGTAGATCTCGAGCAGCGTGCGCTCGTACGCGTTGCCGATCGCGGAAGGGAACTTGCGGCACGCGTGGACCTCGCCGTTCGGCAGGAGCGCGACGAAGTTGAACGCTGCGCCGCACCCGAACCCGGTGCAGCCGCCGCCGAGCTTCATGCCGAGCTCGTGCTTGAAGATGTTGAGGAGGTTGTCCTTCGCGCCGAGGGTCGGGTTGTCCGCTGAGGCGAGGAGCCAGTCGATCATGAAGCGGCCGTAGCCCTCGCGGTCGAGGTGATCGAGCGCGGCCCCCGACCCGACCTGCGCGAGCCGGTTGTACGCGAAGCGATCGGCGCGGCCGCGCAGGACGCGCGAGAGCCCGATCACGTCGTCGCGGTTGTGGGCGCCGAGGGTGGTCATCACCACCGCGCGGATCCCGCGGGCGCGCAGGCGCGGCAGGAACGCCATGACGCGATCGTAGAAGCCCTCGCCGCGGATGTCGTCGTTGACGTCGCGCAGCCCCTCGAGGCTCACCTGGAAGTAGCCGGGCTTCGCGATCGCGACGAGCCGATCGAGCAGCTCGTCGGAGACCGGGTTGCCCAGGATCGACACGCGGAACCCCCGCGCCGCGGCCGACGCGTAGACGTCGAAGAAGGGCTTGTAGAGGAAGGGGTTGCCGCCCGAGAAGCACACGCTTCCGTCGACGTCGCGCGCCGCACAGAACGCCTCGAGCTGGTCGAGGATCGCGAGCGCCTGCTCGCGCGTCGGCGCGACGAGCTTCTGTCGGTCGTAGCAGTGCCGGCAGTCGAGCTCGCACGCGTGCGTGAGGTGCCACTGGAGCGTGAAGGCGGTGGCGCGGTGCCCGAGGCGCGCGTGGACGAGCATCCGGCCACGATGCCCTCGCGCGCGCGTCGTTTCGTTGACCACGGTCAACCGCGGGCCCTGCCGCAGCGGCCGCTGCCTTCGGCGCGCGGGCCCCGAGCTGGAGTAGGATCCGCCCATGCCCCTCCTCTCCGCCCGCTCGCTCGGGCCGCTCGGTGTGCTCGTCGCGTCGCTGCTCGTCGCCACCGGGTGCGACGGGGCCGGCGATCCCGACGCCGGGGGAGCGCCTCGCGACGCCGGCGCGATCGACGGCGGGGGGCGCGACGCCGCGACGCCCGACGCGGCCGCGCGCGACGCGTCGAGCGAGCGCGACGCGGGCGTGGAGACCGACGCGGGGCCCCCGCCGGCGCCGGGCCCGCGCTACGTCGGGCGACACGCGGTCAGCGGAGACGGAGCGCGCTTCTCGTGGCCGGGGAGCGGCCTCGTCGTGCGCTTCCGCGGCACCGCGGTGCGCGTCACGATGAACGACGCGGCGCGCTTCTTCACCGTGGTCGTCGACTCGGAGGTGCAGCCGACGCTCGCGGTGAGCGGCGGGACGCGCACGTACACGCTCGCGAGCGGGCTCCCGGACGCGGAGCACACGGTCGAGCTCTACCGCCGCACGGAGGGCTTCTTCGGCGCGACGGTGGTCGAGTCGATCGAGGTCGACGGCGAGCTCGGCGCCGTGCCCGCGCCGGCGCGGGCGATCGAGATCATCGGGGACTCGATCAGCGCCGGCTACGGCGTCGACGGCGCCGACCAGCACTGCTCGTTCAGCGCCGAGACGGAGAACCACTACCTCGCGTACGGCGCGGTCGCGGCGCGCGCGGTGGGCGCCGAGCTGAGCACCGTCGCCTGGTCGGGCAAGGGCATCGTCCACAACTACGGCGACGATCGGGTCGAGCCGATGCCCACGCTCTACGATCGGGTGATCGCGGCGGAGGCGGGCTCGACGGGGACGATCCGCCCGGTCGACGCGGTGGTCATCAACCTCGGCACCAACGACTTCAGCACCGACGGAGACCCGACCGGCGACGAGGTCACGCCCGCCTACGTGGGCTTGCTCGAGGCGGTGCGCGCCCGCCACCCGGACGCCCACGTCTTGTGCACGATCGCGCCGCTCCTCGCGGGCGGAGACGGAACGCGCGCGCGCTCGTACATCGAGGCGGCGATCGCGGCGCGCCACGCCGCAGGCGACCTGCGCGTGTCGTGGGTGGACCTCGGCGCGTCGAGCATCGTGACGGACTGGGGCTGCGACTGGCATCCGGGCGCGCGCACGCAGGCGGCGATGGCTGCCCGCCTCGTCTCCGCGCTCGAGGCCGAGCTCGGCTGGTGATCGCGCGCTTCGGATCGTGATCTCGCGGCGCGCGTGCGCCGCGACGTGCGCGCCGTAGCGCTCGCGCGCGAGGCGCGCCTCGGCGCGCTCTCGGCGGTTGCGCCCGATCAAGCGGGCCGCCGTCCCCGTGGTCCACATGGTGACTCGATGTCAGTGACTCCGAGTCGGTCCTCGGGACCCCGCGCGGCGCGACGCCGCGAGACGCGCGCCGCGCTCCTCGCGGCGGCCCGGGCGTGCATGGCGGAGGGCGGGCTCGAGGCGATGCACGTCGCGGACGTGGCGGCGCGGGCGTCGGTCGCGCACGGGACGTTCTACGTCCACTTCCCGTCCAAGCAGGCGCTCCTCGACGCGCTCCTCGAGCGGTTCGAGGCCCGGCTCGCCCGAGACGTCGCGGCGGCGTTCGCGCGGGGCGCGAGCCTCGACGAGGCGATCCACGGCGCGGCCCGCGCGTTCCTCGGCGCGTGCGTCGAGGAGGCGCCGCTCGTGCGCGCGCTCGCCGAGCGGGCCGCCGCCGGCGTCGCGCCCGGTTCGCTGGTCGACGGGATCAACCCGCCCGCGCTCGCGCTGATGCGCGCGCTCCTCGCGTCGCGGGTGACGCCCGAGGCGCTCGAGCTGACGGCGCACGCGCTGCTCGCCGCGTGGTTGCGCGTCGCGCTGCGCGTCGTGCTCGCCGACGCCGACCTCGAGCTCGCCGCCCGCACCCTCACCACCCTCACGCGCGGCGCCGTGGCCGCCCTCGACCCAGGAGAGAGCCGATGAAGACCGTCCCGATCGATCGCGCCGCGGCGCACCAGCGCGCCCGCGCGCTCCTCTCGACGCTCGCGCGCCCCTCGCGGGCCGAGGACGCGTTGCGCAAGGCGGCCGCGTACGGCACCGCCCTGTCGAGCTTCGTCGAGAACCGGCGCCGGGCGCGGGCCGGGCGCGAGGACCTCTTGCCGCTCTACTTCGTGTGGACGGTCTCGCGGCACTGCAACTTCCTCTGCGAGTACTGCGACGATCACCGGGGGCGCCGCTACCCCGAGCTCCCGCGCGAGGGCGAGCTCGACACCGCCGCGGCGCGCGACGTCCTGGCCGTCATGCGCACGCGCTGCCCCTCCGTCTATTTCGCGGGCGGCGAGCCCACGCTGCGCGACGATCTGCCCGAGCTCGCGAGCGAGGCGCGCGCGCTCCGCTACTTCCCGATCGTCCTCAACACCAACGGGAGCGCGATCGTGAAGCGCCTGCACCATCCGGGGTTCTCGACGCTGCTGCGCGACCTCGACCTCGTCGTGGTGAGCCTCGACGCGCTCGACCCGACGGTGCTCTCGACGATGTGGGGCTACCCGCGGCCTGCCGACGTGCTCTGGGCGATCCACGTCCTGGCGGAGCTGCGTGGGCCGCTGCGCTTCCGGCTCATGGTCAACTGCGTCGTGCAGCCCGGTCGCGTCGCGCACGCCCGCGCCGTGCTCGACTTCGCGCGCGAGCTCGGCATCGGCTTCGCGCCGGTCCCCGTCAACGTCGGCCCCGCGGTCGACGCGACGCTCGCCGACGACCCCGAGTACGCCGACTTCGTGGAGCTCGTGCTCGCGCGCAAGCGCGAGGGGCAGGTGATCGCGGGGAGCGAGCGCATGCTCGAGCGCCTCTTGAGCTCGACGCCGCTGACGTGTCGCAACACCCTCAAGCCGCACATCGATCACGACGGCAAGCTCTTCTGGCCGTGCAAGGCCTCGGTCGCGGTCGAGCCGGTGACCCTCGACGTGCGGGACTTCGCGCACGTCGACGCGCTCTGGGCGCACGCCGCGGCGGCGATCGATCCGCGCGGGTTCTCCTCGCGCTGCGGCGCGCGGTGCAACTGGGCGCAGAACTACACGACGGACGCCTACGCGCACGGGCTCGTCGAGCCGCTGAGCCTCCTGCGCGAGGTGCGGGGGTTCGTCGCGTGAGGCCGGTGTCGACTCGGCAGATGGCGTTCGAGGCCGGCGCGGTCGGGATCGTCGCGCTCGCCGTCCTCGCGCTCGCGTCGCGGCCGCTCGCGATGGCGTTCGTCGTCACGGCGGTCGTGCTCGGGCGCTTCGCGCTCTTCTCGCGCGCGTACCCGGGCCGCTCGCTCGCCGTCGAGCTCGTCTTCTTCGCGCTCTGCACGGTCGTCGGCGCGGCCAACGATCTGCACACCGTGGTGGTGCGCGGCGTCTATACCTACGCGGTCCCCACCGAGCTCGCCGCGGGGCCCGCGATCCCGCTGTGGATGCTCCTCTTCTGGGGCGCGATCCTGCGCTTCGTGTTCGCGCTCACGGGCTGGGCGCGGCTCGACCCTCCCGCCGCGGGGCGCGTGGTCCTCGGGCGCCGCTCGCCGGTCCGCACGCTCGCGCTCGTCGGGCTCGTGGTGCTCGGCACGCGCGCGTCCGTGTTCGCCTTCTACGCGGACCCCCTCCTGTCGTGGCTCCCCTTCGCGGTCGGGCTCGTCGTCTACGCGCTCGCCGGCGGCGCGACGCGCCACGACGCGTGGTTGGCGGCCATCGCGCTCGTCGCCGGGCCGCTCGTCGAGGCGCTCTTCATCCAGCTCGCCGGGCTGCACGCCTACGCGCTCGGCTGGCTCGCCGGCGTGCCTCTCTGGATCGTCCTCTGGTGGGCGCTCGCGACGTGGATCGTGAAGGACGCCGGCGCGCTCGCCTACGCCGCGATCGAGCGCGCGCTGGCCTCCTCGGGCGCGTCGAGCTCCGCCGCGTGAACGACGCGCAGGCGCAGCCACACGACGGAGGCGAACAGGGCGATCCCCGCCCCGAGGTGGAGCGTGACGATCCACGGCTCGAGCGCGCTGGTCACGCTCGCGATCCCGAGCGCGATCTGGGCGAGCACGAGGAGGCTCGCCCCGAGCGCGACGGGCCGCAGGGCGCGGCACGCGCGGGCGCGGAGCGTCACGACGCTCGTGACGATCACGACGAGCCCGACGCCCACGGCGGCGGCGCGGTGGAGCA
The DNA here is from genome assembly GCA_019637095.1 of Sandaracinaceae bacterium. Classification (GTDB taxonomy): domain Bacteria; phylum Myxococcota_A; class Polyangia; order Polyangiales; family Sandaracinaceae; genus JACKEC01. Next base: position 18,553 of record JAHBWG010000002.1, read on the forward strand.
TCTGGAGCCGGCCGAGGTCCCAGCCCGGCAGCCAGAGCCCGGCGCAGGTGATCGGATCGACGCCGCACGCGGTGCCCGCGTCGGCGTGCCGGACCATCGCCCCGAGCACGCACTGGGAGAAGACGAGCACGCCCGCGAGCCCCGCCCAGCGCGCCACCGGCTCGGGCGCGAGGATGCGCGGCGCGCCCTGGCGCGCGAGCCAGAGGAGCAGCGAGAGGAACGCGAACGCCGTCGCGAGGTGCGCGGTGGACACCGGCGGCGGCAGCTCGAGCACCACCGTCAGCCCGCCCAGGATCCCTTGGGCGATGACCAGCGCGACGGCGCCGAGCCCCGCCGCCCGCAGCACGCCGCCGCGGCGCCAGGCGGCGACCGAGAGCGCGAGGGTGAGCACGCCGACGAGCGTGCCGAGCATCCGGTGCGAGTGCTCGAAGAGCACGCCGCCGACCATCTCGGGCATCCACTCGCCGTGACAGGTGGGCCAGTCGGGGCAGGCGAGCGATGACTCGGTGGCGTGGACGACCCCCCCGAGGACCATGAGACAGAAGGTGAGCGCGGCGGTCGCGAGGGCGAGGCGGCGTGCGAGCATGCGCCTCCGTACCGTCCACGCGGCCGGTCCGCTTGATCGAGGTCAACTCCTGAGCGGGGGGCTCATGGGAGATCGAGTCGCAGGTGGATGACGGGCGCCGGCCCGAACCCGCGGTCCGCGAGGAAGCTCAACAGCTCTCGCTGGCTCCAGGAGACCTGCGTCTCGAGGTGCTCGACGTGGAGCGCACGGAGGTTCATCTCCAGTTGGCGCATCATTGCTTCTCCGACGTTCCTTCCGCGAAAGCGCGGGTCGACGCCGATGGAGTCGATGACCGCCGAGGGCTCGACGCGGCCGAACTCACCATAGTTGAGCTGGGTCAACACGAACCCCACGACGTGACCGTCGATCAGCGCGACCAGGCTCGTCGCGAGCCTCGCGTCGTCGAGCGCGCGCCGGACCTTGGCCTCGTAGTACTCGCGCCGCGAGCGGCCCATCGACTCTCGATCGATGCGGACGATCGCGTCCAGATCCTGGGTTGCGAGGGTGCGTACGAGGATGGCGTCGGTGGCGAGGGCGCCCGGCTCCAGTTCTTCCATGGGGTCTCCTTGGGTGCGATGTGCGTTCGCTCCCGACGACACGTACGCACGTGTGTAGAACGGGAAAGACGGGGAGGATGATGCAGGTCCAAGCGTGGCAGATGGTGGCGCCGGGGGCGCCGCTCGAGCGGGTCGCGCGCGAGGTCGATGAGCGCGCGCTGCCCGGGGACCGCGTGCTCGTCGAGGTCGCGGGGTGCGGGGTCTGCCACACGGACCTCGGCTTCCTCTACGAGGGCGTCCGCACGCGACACCCGCTGCCGCTCACGCTCGGGCACGAGATCGCGGGGCGCGTCGTGGCGGCCGGCGCGGACGGAGCGGACCTCTTGGGGCGCGCCGTCGTGGTGCCCGCGGTCGTGCCGTGCGGGCGCTGCGACGCCTGCCGCGCCGGGCGCGGCGCGATCTGCCCGCGGCAGTTCTTCCCGGGCAACGACGATCACGGCGGCTTCGCCTCGCATGTCGTGGTGCCGAGCCGTGGGCTCTCCGTCGTCGATGAGGCGCGGCTCGCGGCGGCGAACGTCTCGCTCGCCTCGCTCAGCGTCGTCGCGGACGCCGTCAGCACGCCCTACCAGGCGATCGTCGACGCGGGCCTCGCGCCCGGCGACCTCGCGGTCTTCGTCGGCGCCGGCGGCGTCGGCGGCTTCGGCGTCCAGCTCGCGGCCGCGCTCGGGGCGCGCGTCGTCGCCCTCGACGTCGACGCGGGGCGCCTCGATCGCTTGCTCGGCGCCACGCTGCGGCTCGACGCGGCCGGTGACCCGCGCGCGATCCGTGGACACGTCGCCGACTTCGCGAAGCGCGAGGGCGTCGGGTCGCGCGGCTGGAGGATCTTCGAGACGTCGGGGAGCCCCAAGGGGCAAGAGCTCGCGTTCGGCCTGCTCGGCCCGGGCGCGCACCTCGGCGTCGTGGGCTTCACGCGCGAGAAGGTGTCCGTGCGCCTCAGCAACCTGATGGCGTTCGACGCGACGGCGCGCGGGACGTGGGGCTGCGCGCCGGAGCACTACCCGGCGATCGTCGAGCTGGTCCTGAGCGGCCGGGTCGTGCTCGGGCCCTTCGTGGAGGAGCGATCGCTCGGGGACGCGCCCCGTGTGCTGGAGGCGCTCCGGCGCCACGAGCTGACCCGGCGGCCCGTCCTCGTGCCGGACTTCGATCGAGAGGAGAGCGAACGATGAGCCATTTCTCTTTCGTGGATCACGACCTGGTCCCCGAGCACCGCTTCGACGACCGCGTGCGCTTCGAGCGGCGCCCCGTGCGCACGCCCGACGGCGCGGTCGCCGAGGGCCTCTACGCCGCCTGGATCACGCTGGACAACCCCGCGCAGCACAACAGCTACACGACGCGGATGGTGAAGGACGTGATCCTCGCGTTCCGCGCGGCCTCGAACATGCGCGACGTGGTCGCGGTCGTGTTCACCGGGGCGGGCGACAAGGCGTTTTGCACCGGTGGCAACACGAAGGAGTACGCCGAGTACTACGCGGGCCGGCCGGGCGAGTACGCGCAGTACATGCGCCTCTTCAACGACATGGTCAGCGCCATCCTCACCTGCGACAAGCCGGTGATCTGCCGGGTCAACGGGATGCGCATCGCCGGCGGCCAGGAGATCGGGATGGCCTGCGACCTGACGATCGCGAGCGACCTGGCGCGGTTCGGGCAGGCCGGGCCCAAGCACGGCTCCGCGCCGGATGGCGGCTCGACGGACTTCCTCCCGCTCTTCGTGGGGATCGAGCACTCGATGACGAGCGGCGCGCTCTGCGTCGCGTGGAGCGCGCACAAGGCGCACCGGCTCGGGCTGATCACCGAGCACGTGCCCGCGCTGCGCGTCGACGGGGAGCTCGTGCCCAACCCGATGGTGGTGACGGACCGCTGGATCGAGCGCGGGCGCATCGTCTTCGGCGAGGACCGCACGGGCGAGGAGCGCGAGGCGGCCAAGGCGCTGCTCGCGCGCGGCGAGGTGGATCTGTCGGCGCTCGACGCGGCGGTCGACCGCGCGCTGACCGGGTTCCTGATGACGATGCCGAGCTGCGTCGAGAAGACGCTGGGCTCGCTGCGCAAGCACAAGCTCGAGCACTGGGATCGGAACCGCGAGAGCAACCGCGCGTGGCTCGCGCTCAACATGATGACCGAGGCGCGCGCGGGCTTCCGCGCCTTCAACGAGGGCCCGCGCGAGCGGCGCGAGCCCGACTTCGTGGGGCTCCGGCGGCGGCTCGCGCGCGGCGAGACGTGGGGCCCCGAGCTCATCGAGGCGATCCTGCCGAAGGAGGGCTGAGATGGGAGGCTCTCGTCGGCCGATGGGTGGAGGGATCCGGTGAGCGTCCGGGTCGAGACCTCGCACGAGGGCGCGGTGCTCCGGCTCGTGCTCGACGCGCCGCCGGCGAACGTGCTCGACGCCGCGAGCATCGACGCGCTCGCCGACGCGGTCCGCGCGGCGAGCGCGCGCGTCATGCTCGTCGTGTTCGACCACGAGGGGCCGCACTTCTCGTACGGCGCGAGCGTCGCCGAGCACCGGCGCGCCGAGGCGCCGGCCATGCTCACGCGCTTCCACGGCCTGTTCCGCCTCCTGCTCGAGCGGGCGATCCCGACCGCCGCGCTCGTGCGCGGCCGGTGCCTCGGCGGTGGGCTCGAGCTCGCCTCGTTCTGTACCTGGCTCGCCGCCGCGCCCGGCGCCTCCTTCGGACAGCCCGAGGTCAAGCTCGCCGTGTTCCCGCCGATGGCCTCGATCCTCCTGCCGTGGCGGATCGGCGGCGGCGCCGCGCTCGATCTGTGCGTCTCGGGTCGGACGATCGACGCCGCGGAGGCGGCGCGCGTCGGCCTCGTGACGCGGCTCGCCGACGATCCGCGCGCGTGGCTCGACGGCTTCTTCGCCGAGCACCTCGCGCCTGGATCCGCGGCGGCCCTGCGGTTCGCGGAGCGCGCCGCGCGCGCCGACCTCGCCGCCGCGCTCGACGCGCGCCTGCCCGCCCTCGAGCGGCTCTACCTCGACGAGCTCATGGCGACCCACGACGCCGAGGAAGGCCTGCGGGCGTTCCTCGCGAAGGAGGCCCCGCGCTATGCACACCGCTGACGCGCCCGACCCCACGAGCGGAGCGCTCGGGCCGATCCTCGCGCGCGCCGACGCGCTCTATCACGACCTCACGCTGTCCGCGGTGCGCGAGCACAAGGAGGCGCACGGCGCCAAGGCCATCGGCTGCCTCCCGATCTGGGCGCCGCGCGAGCTCGTCGACGCCGCCGGGATGCTCCCGGTCGGCCTGCACGGCGCGGGCGATCGCGTCGAGGTGATCCGCGGCGACGCGTACTTCCAGTCGTACATCTGCCAGATCCCGCGCAGCACGATCGAGGTCGCGCTCACCGGCCGCTACGACCTGCTCGACGGGTTCCTCTTCCCCGCGATCTGCGACGTGATCCGCAACCTCAGCGGGATGTGGAAGATCCTCTTCCCCGGGAAGCTCTCGCGCTACGTCGACGTCCCGCAGAACTTCGATCCGGCCGTCGGCGGCGCGTTCTTCGCGCGCGAGCTGCGCGCCCTCGCGGAGGATCTCTCGGCGCTCTCGGGGCGCCCGGTCACCGACGAGGCGCTCCACGCGTCCATCGCGCGCTACGACGAGAACCGCCGCGCGATCGGCGAGCTGATGGCGCTGCGCGAGCGCGCGCCGCACAAGGCGACCGCCTCGGAGAGCTACCTCGTCATCCGCGCCGGCGACGTCTTGCCGGTCGAGGAGCACACCGCGTTCGTGCGCGCGTACGTCGCCGCGGCGGAGGCCTCGGACCGCAAGCCGCGCGACCACACCCGCGTCGTCGTGACGGGCGCGTTCTGCGAGCAGCCGCCGCTCGGCCTCATCCGCACGCTCGAGCGCGCCGGCACGTACATCGTGTGGGACGACATGACGCTCGGCGCGCGCTGGCCCGAGGGCGACGTCGAGGGGGAGGACCCCGATCCGTTCGTCGCGCTCGCGCGCGCGTACATCGCCCGCTCGCCCGCGACCGCGAGCCGCTACGAGCCCAGCGGCGAGAAGGGCGTGCCGCTCGCGCGGCTCACGCACAAGTCGCGCGCGGAGGGCGTGATCTTCGCGGCGCCGAGCTTCTGCGATCCGGCGCTGCTCGATCAGCCGATGCTCACGGGCGCGCTCGACCGCGAGGGGGTGCCGTGGACGGCGTTCAAGTACGCCGAGAACCTCGGCCAGTTCCAGGTGATCCGCGAGCAGGCGGGGACGTTCGCCGACTCGATTCGACTGTGGAGCGACCGATGACGAGCGAGGCCGACGCGATCCAGAAGGAACCGAGCATGCTCGTGCAGAAGGCGATGATCGCCGAGCACTACGAGAAGCTCGCGCACGCGAAGGAGCTCGGCAAGAAGGTCGTCTACACCTTCGTGCCCGGGAACCTCACGGAGCTGATGAACGCGTTCGACGTGCTCCCGGTGTACCCGGAGATCAACGCGCTCTCGTCGGCGATGCGCCAGAAGGCGGGGCGCTACATCGCCGAGGCGGAGCGGCTCGGCCACTCCGAGGACGTGTGCACGTACGTGAAGTGCGACATCGGGATGAAGCGGCAGGGCAACGTCGGTCCGACGGGGCAGCCGCTGCCGCCCCCGGACCTTCTCTTGCTGTCGTACACCGGCTGCTTCACGTTCATGAAGTGGTTCGAGCTCCTCCGCGAGGAGTACGGCTGCCCGGTGGTGATGCTCCACACGCCCTACCAGGGCGACGGCGAGATCACCGACAACATGCGCCGCTACGTGGTCGAGCAGCTCGAGCGCGAGGTGATCCCCGCGTTCGAGCGGCTGACCGGGACGCGCTACGACGAGGACCGCCTGAAGGCGGCGATGGCCAAGAGCGCCCAGGCCGAGGACGACATGGTCGCGGTGCTCGAGTCGGCCAAGCACCGCCCGTCGCCGATCGACGCGTACTTCGGCGGCGTCTACTACATCGGCCCGATGTTCACCGCGTTCCGCGGGACGGCCGGGGCGGCGGAGTACTACGCGCAGCTGCGGCGCGAGGTCGGGGGGCGCGTCGCGTCGGGTGAGGGCCCGATCACGCCCGAGGGCCCGATGGGCGAGCAGCGCTATCGGCTCGTCGTGGAGGGGCCGCCGAACTGGACCAACTTCCGCGAGCTCTGGCGGATGTTCCACGAGGAGGGCGCGGTGGTCGTCGCGAGCTCCTACACGAAGGTCGGCGGGTTCTACGACCAGGGCTTCCGCCACGACGCGTCGCGGCCGCTCGAGTCGCTCGCCGACTACTGCATGGGCTGTTACACGAACCGGAGCCTCCCGCAGCGCCTGGACCTGCTCGAGCGCTACGTGCGCGACTACGAGGCGGACGGGCTGCTCATCAACTCGGTCAAGAGCTGCAACTCGTTCTCCGCGGGGCAGCTCCTCTTGCTGCGCGAGATCGAGAAGCGCACGGGCCGGCCCGCGGGCTTCATCGAGACGGACCTCGTCGACCGCCGCTACTTCAGCGCGGCCAACGTGAAGAACCGCATCGAGAGCTACCTCCAGATGATCGGCGAGAAGCGGCGCTCGCGCGGCGCGCGCGGCGCGCGCGGCGAGGAGGTGCGGCCATGAAGGTCTACGTCGGCATCGATCTCGGCTCCACGACGACCAAGGCCGTGATGATCGACGAGGGCGAGCAGGTGCTCGGCCGCGGGATCACGAACAGCCGCTCGAACTACGAGCTCGCCGCGGCCATCGCCCGCGACGAGGCGCGCGTGAGCGCGCGCTTCACCTTGCTCGAGCGCGAGCTCGGCGAGGCGCCCGAGCTCGCGCGCTTCCGTACGCGGCTCGCCAAGGCGTTCAGGAAGCAACAGTCGTTGACGCAGCTCGCCGCGTTCCGCGACCTCGCCCTCGAAGAGGCGGGCGCGGATCGCGTCGCGGCGATCCGCGCGCCGCTCACCGCCGCGGTGCGCCGCGTGCTCGACGGGATGAAGGAGCGCGTCGAGAAGCCGAGCCTGCTCGAGGGCGGCGCGCCCGCCAAGACGAGCGACTTCTTCCGCGATCGCGCCGCCGCGGACTACGCGAAGCTCGCCGAGCAGATCCAGGACCGGACGGTCCGCTTCGACGATCTGATGGGGATCTTCGACAAGGCCATCCTGCGGGTCGAGAACACCGAGCTCGACCTGTCGTTCGCGGGCAACGTCGGCGCCGCGATCGAGGAGGCCACGCGCGGGCTCGATCCCAGCGTCGGCGAGCGGGGCCGAGGGGCGGTGCTGCGCGTCGCGGAGATCCCGCTCGACGTCGGCTGCGTGATCGGCACGGGCTACGGCCGCCAGACGCTGCCGTTTCCGCGCGAGGACATCCGCTCGGAGATCCTCTGCCACGGCCTGGGCGCGCACCACCAGTTCCCGCTCACCCGCACCGTGCTCGACATCGGCGGCCAGGACACCAAGGCGATCCAGGTCGACGGCGACGGAGTGGTGACGAGCTTCCAGATGAACGACCGCTGCGCCGCCGGCTGCGGGCGCTACCTCGGCTACATCGCCGACGAGATGAGCCTCGGCGTCCACGAGCTCGGGCCGATCGCGCTCGAGTCGACCAGGACCGTCAAGATCAATTCCACCTGTACGGTGTTCGCCGGCGCCGAGCTCCGCGACCACCTCTCGAACGGCCAGCGTCGCGAGGACATCCTCGCCGGGCTCCACCGCGCGATCATCCTGCGCGCCATGGCGCTGCTCGCGCGCTCGGGGGGCGTCGAGGAGGAGCTGACGTTCACGGGCGGCGTCGCGAACAACCCCGCGGCGGTCGAGGCGCTGCGCGCGCTCGTCCGGGAGAACTACGGGGAGCGCACGCTCAACATCTCGCCGGGCTCGATCTACACGGGCGCGCTCGGCGCGGCGCTGTTCGGTCGACGCGGCCTCGAGGCACGGGAGCTGGCGGCATGAACGACAGGGTGATCAGCGCGGGGATCGACGTCGGGAGCTCGGCGATCAAGGCGGCGGTGTTCGAGAGCGCGCGCGGGACCGGGCGCACGCGCGAGGGCGCGCGCTGGATCGGGCGGGCCAAGGACCGCATCCGGCGGCGCGACACGCACGCGGTGGTCGAGCTCGTGTACGAGCAGGCGCTCGCCGACGCGGGGCTCGCGCCCAGCGACGTCGACTACGTCGCGACGACGGGGGAGGGCGAGGGGCTCGAGCTCGCGACGGGCCACTTCTACGGCATGACCACGCACGCGCGCGGCGCGGTGTTCCTCGACCCTCGGGCGCGCGCGGCGGTCGACGTCGGCGCGCTCCACGCCCGCGCGATCCGGTTCGACGCGAGCGCGAAGGTCGAGGGCTACCGCATGACGAGCCAGTGCGCGTCGGGCTCGGGGCAGTTCCTCGAGAACATCGCGCGCTACCTCGGCGTGACGCTCGACGAGGTCGGCACCCTCAGCCTCGGCGCCGACGACCCGGAGAAGGTCTCGAGCATCTGCGCGGTGCTCGCGGAGACCGACGTGATCAACATGGTGAGCCGCGGCATCACGCTGCCCAACATCCTCAAGGGGATCCACGAGTCGATGGCGGGGCGCCTCGCGAAGCTGCTCCGCACGATGGGGGTCAAGCAGGGGGTGGTGCTCGTCACCGGTGGGCTCGCGGCCGACCAGGGCCTGACGGCGTGCCTCGGCGACGCGATGCGCGAGCTCAAGCTCGGCGCGGTGGACGTGCGCACGGACCCGGGCTCCGTCTACGCGGGCGCGATCGGCGCCGCGCTCTGGGGGGCGTATCGATGCGACCGGCTCGCCGAGCAGGCCGCCTGAGAGGACGAGGAGGACGATGATGCGCCCGACGGAACGGCTGATGGAGGAGCACCGCGCGATCCTGCGCGCGCTCGACGTGCTCGAGCGGATCGCGGATCGCTACGGCGACGCGCCGAGCGCGCACGCAGAGGACGCGCGCGCGGTCGTGGGCTTCATCCGCGGGTTCGCCGACGAGCTGCACCACGGCAAGGAGGAGGCCATGCTCTTCCCCGCGATGGAGGAGGTCGGGCACTCCCTGCGCGCCGGGCCGATCGGCGTGATGCTCACGGAGCACGACGAGGGCCGCGCGCTCGTGCGCGCGATGGAGGGGGCGCTCGACCAGGCCGAAGGCGGCGCGGACTCGTTCGCGGCCGCGGCGTACTCGTTCGCCGAGCTGCTCCGCGCGCACATCGACAAGGAGGACGGGATCCTCTTCCCGCTCGCCGAGCGCGCGCTGCCCGAGAAGGTCCGCGCCGCGCTGTGTGTGCGCTTCGAGGAGCACGACGGGGCGCGGCACGCCGCCGCCTACCGCGCGCACCTCGACACGCTCGCCCGCCTCGAGGAGCGCCTCGACGCGAGCGCGGCGTAGCCCGCTTCAGCGCCGCCGGGGGCGCGGCCCGCGCCGCCCGGGCTGTGGCGGGCTCGGCGAGGAGCCGCTGCCGTCCGGGGTCGCCTCTTCGGGGGGCGGATCGAGCGCGAGATCGAGGTCGGGTGGATCGTCGGGCCCTCGGATCGGTGGGAGCACGAAGCGCGCTTCGCCCGCGCTGCCCAGGACTTGGCGCTCCTGGTCCACGTAGCCGTCGAGGGTGAGACGCAACCAGACTTGCGTGGATGAAGGGCGCAGCCGCGCGGTCAACGGGGTCACGCCCTCCACCGCGACGCCGTCGACGTAGACCCGCGCGCCGGGCGGGTCGCTCGTGATGCGCAGCCGCACCTCCTCGGCGGGGAGCTGCGGCGGGAAGATCACGTCCGGCGAGCGCCCCGGGAGCGCGCCCTCGTCCTCGGCACCGAGGAAGCGGACGATCCCGTAGGCCAACACGCCGACCGCGACGATCCCCCCGAGCGCGAGCGCGACGTAGACGATCGTCGGGGGTCCCGGCTCGGGCTCCGGCGCGGGCGGCGCGCCGCTCGTCGGCGTGTTGCGTCGCGGCGGCTCCACGGCGCGCGGCGGTGGCTGGCTCGCCGGCGTCGCGCCGAGGGGGATGAGCGTCGTGAGCGCCTCCTCCTCCTCCTGCGGAATGGGGAACTCGTCGAGGAAGCGGTGCAGCGTCGCCACGTCCGAGTCCATCTCCGGCGCGTGGATCATCGAGTCGGTGGGCACCTGTCCGTCGCGCGGGTTCTCCGCGATCGTCAGCGGCTCGTCGTCGTCGATCGGCGACGAGGTCCACTCGGGGGCGGGGCGCGAGCTCACGCGCGCGCGCGGCGCGGCGGGCGCCGCGGCGCGCCCGTTCGGCGTCGCGGGGCTCGTGCGGGGCGGGGGCGCGCTGGCCGGTGGGCTCGACCTCGCCGGCGGGCTCGAAGGCGACGGCGTCGGCTTGGTCGCTCCGCCGAGCGGGAGCCGCCGCGTCCCCGAGGGATCGTTGCCGAACGGGCGCCGCGCCTCGCGGTGGGTCAGCGGGCGCATCGGCCGCGGCCCCTCCTCGTCGGGGACGAGCCGGCGCGTGAGCGTCGCGAGAGAGCCGAGCGTCGGCACGAGGCCCTGCTCGCCGAGGTGGCGCGTCAGGGCGTCGATCAGCTCGCCCATGTCGTCCGGCCGGCCCTCGGGGTGCGGGGTCAGACAGCTCGCGATCAAGCGATCGAGATCGCGCGGGACCTCCGGCCGCACGTCGCGCGGGCGCCGGTAGCGCGCCTCGAGGATGCGGTCGATCAGGTTCGGCTCGTCGGAGACGTCGTAGGGGTGGTGCCCGACGACCATCTCGTAGAGCAGGATGCCCATCGCGAAGACGTCGGCGCGTCGATCGACGCGCGTCGTGCCGACGAGCTGCTCCGGCGCGATGTACCCGTAGGTGCCCTTGATCACGCCCGCGCGCGTCTCGTAGACCTTCGTCGCCGCCTTGGCGATGCCGAAGTCGATGAGCTTGACCGCGCCGTCGTAGCTCACCATCACGTTCGCGGGGTTGAGGTCGCGGTGGACGATGTCGAGCGGGCGGCCGACCTCGTCGCGGCGCTCGTGCGCGTAGGCGAGCGCCTCGGCGATCGACAGCGCGATCCCGATCGCCTCCTTGTGTGGGAGCAGCCCGCCCGCGTTCCGCGTCGCCGCGAGGAGGTGCCCGAGGGTCGGCCCGCGGACGTACTCCATGGTCAGGAAGTAGGTGCCGTCGACCTTCCCGACGTCGAAGACCTGCGCGATGTTCGGGTGCGAGAGCGCGGCGAGGAGGCGGGCCTCGTCGAGGAACATCGTCACGAACTCGACGTCGTCGGCGTAGCGCTCGAGGATCCGCTTCAGGATCACCAGGCGCTCGACGCCTTCGACGGCGCGCTGCCGCGCGAGATAGATCTCCGCCATGCCGCCGACGGCGACCCTGCGCAGAATCGCGTACGGTCCGAAATCCTCTAGACGCGGATCTCGCATCCGCCTCGCATCAGTCCGTCGGCGCCTCGAGCTGGCCCACGGCGCGCAGCATACCACCCTCGGCGGGCCACCCTTCGTCTCTTGTGATGCGGGGGGGCGTGAAGTACCCTCTGGCAAGGTGTTTCGGGCATGACGGGGCCGCCCGATGGTGAGCGCGCAGGCGGTGCGACGAGCAGCGACGAGTTCGTCGAGCGTCTGGGCGACCGGCTGGCGGACCGCGCGCCAGAGCGGCCGCCTGCGCCGGTGAGGCCGCTCGACGGCGCGCCGACGCCGCCCGAGCCCGAGGCGCTGCCCCCCGGGCAGCTCGCGCTGCCGCCCGCCGAGACGAGCGACGTGCACCAGCTCGGGGCGGTCGCCTACGAGGACGACGCGCTCGACGCGCCGCCGCTCGACGTCGCCTCCCAGAACACCGGCGACGCCTTCGCCGAGTTCGAGGACGAGTTCGAGGGCGAGACGACCCGCATCGACGACAGCAACCTCCTCGCCGAGGAGAGCACGTCGATCCTCGAGGCCGCCCCCGCGCAGCCCTTCCTCTTCGTGGAGCGCGGCAAGGATCAGGGGCGGGAGTTCGTCCTGCAGCAGGGCGAGAACGGCGTCGGCCGCGGCATCGACAACGACGTGATCCTCGCCGACGTCGCCGTCTCGCGCCGGCACCTGAAGGTCATCCGCGAGGGGGACAAGCTCACGCTGCGCGACCTCGGGAGCGGCAACGGGACCCAGCTCAACGGCGCACGCGTCTCGACCGCCGTCCTCACGGAGGGCGATCGCATCGAGCTCGGCGAGACCACGCTCGTGGTGCGCCTGCCCGGCGCGGACCTCGGCCCGGACGCTTCCCGCGACGAGGCGACCGACGAGCACGGCCTCTCGTCGGGGCTCCCCACCCCTTACCAGTTCGGCACGCCGTCCGACCCGCTCGCGATCCCGCACGGGCCGGGCTACCAGCCCGAGCTGACCCCGTCCGCGATCCCCGCGCCGGCGGCCGCCGTCGCGCCGCGGGGCGCGGTCGTGCTGCCCAAGGCCGTGTTCGTCGCCGTCATCCTGGGCGGGGCGCTCTTGCTCGCGATGTTCGGGGCCGCGATCGCCGTGCTCGCGATCAAGTCGAGCGAGCCGGCCGAGGCTCCGCTCGTCGTCGTCGGCGCGCCGACGCACTACGACCTGGGCGTGCGCGCCTACCAGGCGAGCCGCTGGGACGAGGCGCGCCGCGAGCTGCGCGCCGCGCTGGAGGATCCGCAGCCGCCGCCAGGCCAGGACCCCGCCGAGGTGCAGCGCTACCTGGCCCGGACGGAGCTCGCCCTGCGCGATCAGGCGGCGATCGATCGCGCCCGCCAGCTCCAAGGCAGCGGCGACCTCGCCGCGGCGTCGACGGAGGCGGGCTCGGTCCGCAACACCGAGAGCCCGCTCTTTCCGACCGCGCAGCGGCTCCAGCGCGAGATCGCCGAAGAGCGGTCCGCCGAGGCCGTGCGCGCCGGCCACGAGGCGCTGCGCCGCCGCAGCGTCGACGAGGCGGGCCAGCAGCTCGCGCTCGCGGAGGGGTTCCACCCCGCGAGCCCCGCGGTGGCGCAGCTCCGCGCCGAGATCGCGCGCGTCGCCGCAGGCGGCGCGCCTGCGCCTGCGCCTCCGCCGGCTGCGCCTGCGCCGGCTGCGCCGCGCGCCTGCGCCTGCGCTGCCGCGCCCGTGATCGCTCCGCCGAGCGCGCCGGCGGCGCAGAGCCGCGCACCGACCGCCCTGCGACAGGCCGCCGCGCGCGGCGAGCCGCCGCGTCCGGCGCCGGAGCCCCGCCCCGCGCCCGCAGGGCGGCGCGGGACCTCACCGCGCGTCCCCCAGCCCGCGCCCGCCGCGTCGGCGGCCGCCGGGATCACCCGCACGGTCATCCAGTACTACCTCGCGGGCGAGTTCGAGCGCGCCGCGAGCACGGCGGAGACGGCGTCGCGCACGATGACGGGCGCCGACCAGCGGCAGCTCGCGCAGCTCGGCGAGAACATCCGCGCGTTCGGGCGGCTGTGGCCGCGCATCAGCGCGGCGAGCTTCGGGCCCTCGGTGCGGCGCGAGATGTCCCAGGCGATGGCGCTCGACGCGCGCATCGCGAACAACCCGCGCTACCGCACGCAGCTACGCTCGAGCCTGGTGCGCTTGCACCTCGCGGACGCGCGCGCGCAGCGCGATCCTGTCACGCAGTGTCGCACCGTGCGCGCGGCGTCCGACATCGACGCGACCGACGCGGAGGTGCGGCGGATGGCGGCGAGCTGCGAGACGATCGCGCGCGGGATGCTCACGGGCGCGGCCAGCGCGCCGGCCGCGCGGCAGGCGGGCATCTACAGCCAGATCCTCACGATGGTGCCGCCGAGCAGCCCCGTCGCCGCGGAGGCGCGCCGCCTGCTCGACGCGCGCCGGCGCTCGAGCGCGGTCGACGAGGACGAGTAGGTCTCGTCGAGCGGGCCTCGTCGAGAAGGCGCCGTGGAGGAGGCGCCGTCGAGTTCGATTGACAGGCCCTCGCTGGTGCGGTGACCATGCCGCGAACCTCTCCGCGGTGCCTCCATCATGAACGACCGAAAGACCGCCCTGGCGGACAAGACCGTGCTCGTGGCCGACGACGACGTCGAGATCCTCGGGCTCGTGACGCGCCACCTCTCGAGCTACCAGGGCGCGCGCATCCTCGAGGCGTCCGACGGCGAAGAGGCGCTGCGCACGGTGCGGCGCGAGCGCCCCGACCTCGTGATCCTCGACGTGATGATGCCCGGCATGACCGGCTGGGAGGTGTGCCGCGCCATCCGCGAGGACGAGGCGTTGCGCGCGACCGGGGTGATCATGCTCACCGGCATCGGAGAGCGGCTCAACGAGATGACCTCGCCCCTCTACGGCGCGGACGAATACCTCGACAAGCCGTTCGAGTTCGAGGACCTCGACGACCGGATCACCGCCGTCGCCAGCAAGCGTTGATCAGCGCGCGCTCGCGGCCATCGCGACCGCGGTCAGGTTCAGCACGTACTTCTCTTCGGAAAAGAAGGGTGGGCGCGGCACGCCGAGACGCGCCTCGAGGTGCGCGGCGAGCTGCGCGAAGAGCTCGCGCCGTACGGGCAGGGGCAGGCGCTCGCGGCGAAGGCTCAGCCCGATCATCGCCTCGCGCTCCGGCGCCGTGATGCGGCGCACCGCGATCGCGATCGCCGGATCGTCGACGAACGTGTTGTAGCGCTCGGAGGCGGGCACGACGGCCGACGGGACCAGCGCGCGGCGTTCGCGCACGACGATCGTCCCGGCCGCCAGGTCGCCGAGGCGCCGCCGGTGCCGGTCGAGCAGCGCCGAGGACCCGCCGACCAGGTAGAGCCCTGGCAGCAGATCCAGGATGCGCACGAGGTTGCGGACGACGGCCTGCAGGAACGTCATGCGCACGCCGTCGGCGGAGAGCGAGCGCAGCCCGACGATGCGCTTGCCGACGGTCTGTCCACCCCACCACCACTCGAGGATCGCCGCGTACCACCACTGGATCAGGAACGCGGCGATGAAGAACACCGCCATCCCGAAGCCGCCGAGCACCGGCGTGATCGCCTGCACGACCTGCGAAGCGACCACCAGCAGCGTGAGCATCACGCAGACGTCGACGAGCCACGCGAGCGCGCGCGACGCGATCCCCGCGAGCTCGAACTCGAAGGTCACGTTCTCCGGCGTGCGGATCACGTAGCTCGACACCACGCAACGATAGCAGCGCGCGGTTCGCTTGCTATCCTCGTCCGAGCCGCGTGAAGGGGTTCGACGTCAACCGGTTCCTGTCCGAGCGACGTCCCGCCTGGGACGAGCTCGAGGATCTGCTCGCGCGCGTCGAGCGCGAGGGCATGCGCGCGCTCGGCATCGACGGCGCGCGCCGCTTCGGCAAGCTCTATCGCGCCGTCTCGAGCGACCTGATCCGCGCGCGCACCGAGCTCGTCGACGCGTCGGTGACCGACTACCTGAACGACCTCGTCGGGCGCGCCTATGCGCGCATCCACGCCGGGGGCGGCCAGCGCGGCCGGCGGCTCGTCGGGTTCTTCGTCGAGGAGTTCCCGCGCCTCTTCCGGCTCGAGTGGAAGCTCGTCGCGCTGTCCGCCGGGCTCTTCTTCGCGGGCGGCACCGTCGGCGCGGTCGCGGTCGCGTTCGACGCGGACGCGCTCGGCGTCGTGATCCCCGAGCAACACCAGGCGTGGACGCCGGACGAGCGGATCGCGCGCGACAGCGAGCGCGGCGACCACGGCGGCCATCAGGCCGCGCAGTTCTCGAGCTTCCTCTTCACGCACAACATCCAGGTCAGCTTCCTCGTCTTCGCGATGGGGCTGACCTTCGGCGTCGGCACGGTCTCGCTCCTCTTCTACAACGGCGTCCCGATCGGCGCGCTCGCCATGCAGTATCACCAGGCGGGCGAGGACCTCTTCTTCTGGGCGTGGATCCTCCCCCACGGGATCCCCGAGCTGACGAGCATCTTCGTCGCCGGCGCCGCCGGCCTGCTGCTCGCGCGCGGGCTCCTCGCGCCGGGGCGCCGCCGCCGGCGTGACGCGCTCGTCGCCGAGGCCAAGCGCGCGGCGCGGCTCGTCGTGGGCGTCATGCCCGTGTTGGTCGTCGCCGGGCTGATCGAGGGGACGATCAGCCAGATGCACGAGCCGATGATGCCGTACTGGCTCAAGCTCGCGTTCGCGCTGCTGGTCGGCGTCGGCTTGTTCGCCTGGCTGCTGCTCGCGGGCCGTCGCCGCGGCGCCGACGCCTGAGCGTCCTCACCGCACGGGGATCCCGCGCGTCGCCAGGATCTCTCTCGCGATGCGCTCGCCCGCCTGGACCGCCCCCTCGGAGTGCGCGTTCTCGGTCGTGTCGCCGCCGATCCACACGCGCCCCATCGGGCGGCGAAGGGCGACCGCGGCGGCGTCGAAGCGGCTCCGCCCCTCGGCGAGCGGCCAGTAGGCCACGGCGCGCGGGTACGGGAAGATCCACGCGTCGAGGAAGTGCGCGGAGATCCCCGGGAACAGCGCGTCCATCGCCTCGTACGCGCGCGCGCGGATGGCGTCGTGCGGCAGGTGCATCACGTCACGCGCGAAGCGCGCGTGGAGCAAGAGGGTCAACAGCCGCGGGCCCGGATCGTCGCTGGCGCACCCGCGCTGCTCGGTGCTCGCGTCGTAGATGCTTCCGGCCGGCGAGTCGCTCAGCAGCGTCAGCACGTCCGTGGGCTCGCCGTCGACGTCCATGCGGATGAGCGGGCACACCTCCCGGCTCGCGCGGATCAGCACCTTCACGTAGGAGGCCGGGCGGATCGTCGAGAGCGCACGCTGCCGCTCCTCGTCGAGCGGCGGGTCGAGCTGGACCTGGCCGACGTCCCACACCGGCATCGTGAGGACGACCTGCTCCGCGCGGACCTCCGCGAAGCGCGCGTCGTCGACGAGGACGCGCACGGTCGCCCCCTCCGCGGACTGCCGCACGGCGAGGACGCGCGCCCGCGTGGCGACGCGCCCCCGGCCCACGCGGTCGAGCAGGGCCTCGACGAACGCGACGTTGCCGCCGCGGACGTGGTAGTTGCGCTCACCGAACCCGTCCGGCGTGTCGAGGAAGAGCCGCATCTCGTCGATTCCATCGAGCGCCGCGATCTGATCCCACTCGATCGCCATCTCGGGCTCGCTGGTCACGCGGATCCACTCCGCCACGCGCGGCGGGACGGAGGCGCGGACGTGGTCGGCGAAGCTGGTCGTCGCGAGCGGCGCGAGCTCCTCCGGCAGAGGCTGCCCGCGCAGGACGGTCGCCTCGAGCTGCTCGTACACGTGCCACGCCGCGCGCATCCACTCGAGCAGCGCGGCGCGCTCTTCGTCCGAGAAGAGCGCGGACAGGTAGGCGTCGCGGACCTCGGCGTCGGAGGGCTCCGCGTCGTCCGCGAAGGGGTAGTGGTAGGGGTGGATGCGGCCCTCGAGGCGCACGCTCGAGTGCGCGACGTCCTCGTCGAGAGGCAGGCCGAGCTCCTGCAGCAGCGGGTAGGCGGGGCTCCGCTGCCAGTACTCCTCCATGTGCGCCTCGCCGTGGAGGCCGTCGGGCCAGCGCACGGTCTGGATCCGGCCTCCCGGCCGCGGGGCCGCCTCGAGCACGAGGACGTCCACGCCGGCCGCGGCGAGGCGGTAGGCGATCGTGAGGCCCGTGAGCCCGCTCCCGACGACGACCACCTCGGCGCGATCGGGGAGGGCGCGCGACGCCTCGGCGGCGGTCTCGACGGGCGGCGAGGTGCCGCCGCAGGCCGAGAGGAGAAGGAGGAGGAGCGTGAGGCGTGCGATCGAGGCGCGGTCCATGTCGCGGAGCCTAGATCACTCCGCGCGGATCCGTCTCGCCGTCAGTGGGACGTGTTGCGAAACGGGTCGTCCCCGTCCGAGGGCGGCTCCTGGCTGCCGTCGGAGGCGCAGAACAAGATCTCACAGCCGTGGTGATCGGACTCGCGGATGCGGTTCATCAGCTCGACCAGATCATCGTCCACGTCCACGACCGCGCCCTCGGTCGCGCGGCCCGAGCCGGCGTCGTAGCGGCAGGCGTCCAGGGCGACCCAGCGACCCGCGTAGGTCTCGTCGCGGCAGATGTCGTTCCAGTTCATACGCTCCATCGGGTGCTCCCAGCGTCGTCGCCACGGCGCCCCTCGCAAGAGGGGGCGCGTCGACCAGTCGGTGCCGAAGAGAAGTGCCATGAGCGTCTCGTAGCCCGCTCATATTCCGGCACGTGCACGCGGTCAACTTCTCGGCGAACGCTTCTCCTCGCGGCTCGGGGGCCGTCACGGACCATGAAGCTCAAGGACGACTCGAGTCTTCCAACTGCGGACGGGCCGCGCAAGCAGATCCGTGCAGGGGATTCCCCGAATGGGGAGGGTGCCGCGTGAGGGTTCTCAGCGGGCCGGGCACCAGTCGCCGAACTGCTGCCGCGCGGCGCCGCCGGCCCCCACGCTGCTGAGCTGGCGGTAGAGGGCCTGCGCGGCCGGGCAGCGCCCTTGCTGCAGGAGGATGCCGACCTGGTTGCCGCCGCGCCGGGTGAGCTCGTCCTGGAGCTCGCGCGTGATCGGGCTCTGCCGGCCGACGGCGCGCTGCGCCTGCTGGAGCGAGGCGACCGCGCCGGCGAAGTCGTTGCGCCGCGCCGCGCCGAGCCCGTTGGCGACCAGGCCGCGCGCGCGCGCCTCGTCGGCGGGGGAGGGGCCCGTGCTGCCGCGCCGGGTGGTCGACGGCGGGTCCGGCTCCGGCTGGGTCGGCGTCTGGACCGGCTGGACCGGCTGGACCGGCTGGACCGGCTGGACCGGCTGGACCGGCTGGACCGGCTGGACCGGCTGGACCGGCTGGACCGGCTGCATCGGCGTGGTCGGGACCATGGGCTGGCCCGGGTTGGTCGTCGTCGTGGTCCCCACCGACGTGTTGGTGTTCGTCGGAGTGGCGACGGGCTCGTCGCCGCCGTCGTCCCGCAGCACGTACCAGCCGACGCCGATCGACGCGCCGGCGAAGATGAACAAGAAGACCACGCCGACCGCGAGGAACTTGCCCAGGCCGCCGCCCGAGCTCGCCGGCTGCCCGGTCCCGTAGCTCGCCGGGTAGCCGGGGTGGCTCATCTGTCCTGCCGGCGCCGTGCCGTAGCCCGGCTGCGCGTAGCCGCCCGGCTGTGAGCCGTAGCCCGGCTGCGAGTAGCCTCCCGGCTGCGAGCCGTAACCCGCCTGCGCCCCGTACGTGCCGGGGTAGCTCGGCGCCGGCGAGTGCACGCCCGGCTGCGAGGCGTAGCCGGGGGGCGGCGTCGCGGCCGAGGAGAAGCCGCCCGTCTGCGGCATCGGCCCGGGGGTCGGCGCGGGCGGTCGCGCGACCGCGCCGCCGCGCGAGGCGCCGCCTGCGGAGGTCGCCATCGTCCACGCCGAGTCCGCGTCCTGATAGCCGGTGAAGTCCTGAAGGAACGCGAGGACCGTCGGCTGGCGCTCGTCGCGGTTCTTCGACAGCGCCTTCATCACCGCCGCCTGCTTGTTCGGCGGCACCATCGCCCCGGCGGGGTGCGAGCTCAGCGGCGCGGGCTGCGCGGTCAGGTGCTTGGTCGCCCACTCCCACGGCGTCGCCGCCTCGAAGGGCAGCTTGCCGGTGAGCATCTCGTAGACCATCACGCCGAGCGAGTAGATGTCGGAGCGCGCGTCGAGCTGCTGCCCCGAGAACTGCTCCGGGCTCATGTAGGGCGGCGTGCCGAGCACCATCCCCTGCTTCGTCAACTTCGCTTGATTGGGATCCTCGGCGTCGTCGCGCTTGGCGATGCCGAAGTCGAGCACCTTCACGAAGTCGCTCTGCCCGCCCTGGTCGGTGAGCAGGATGTTCTCGGGCTTGAGGTCGCGGTGGACGATGCCGCGCTGGTGGGCCTCGTGGAGCGAGCCGCAGGCCTGGATGATGATCTTGTCGGCGCGGGCCGGGTCGATCGCGCCCTCTTCCTCGAGCACCTTCGCCAGGGGCTTGCCCTGGATGTACTCCATCACGATGATCAGCGCGCCGTCGTCGAGCTCGCCGAAGTCGTAGAACTGGATCGTGTTCGGGTGCCGCAGCTCGATGACGGTCTCGGACTCGCGATGGAAGCGCGCGACGAGCTGCGCGTCGTTGCTCAGCTCTGGGTGCAGCGTCTTGATCGCGACCTTCCGGGTCGCGGTACCCATCTTCTGTTCGGCGAGGTAGACCTTGCCCATCCCGCCCTCGCCCAGGACGCTGATCGGGCGGTAGCGGCCGAGCAGGACCTTGCCGACGAGCGGATCGGCGCCTCCGGATTCGTCCTCGACCTCGAGCATCGCGCCGCAGCTCAAGCAGAACTTGGCGTGGTCCTCGTTGGCGTGGGAGCAGCGTTGACAGTGGCGGGCCATGAGTCCTTCGGCTTGTGTCTCGTACGCGGTCGGACCCGGAGTCTACCCAACGGATTGGCCTCCCACCAAGGGCGGCGGCGTTGCCGCTCGGAAGGGCCCGTGCGATCCTCTCGGTCCTTGACCTCCCTTCCTCGACGAACATTCACGATCCTCGCTCGCTCGATCGCCCTCGGCGCGTCGCTCGCCGCGCTCGGGAGCGGGTGCGATGGACCAGGCAGCGCCGCCGACGGCGGGCTCGAGCCCGCGCGGGTCAGCGCGCGCTTCGAGCCGACCGCGGACCCGATCGACTTCGGCGCGATCCCGTTCCCCGACGATCTCTACCTCGACGATCGCGGGCGGGTCGACCTCGGCCGCCTGCCCTCGGAGGACAGCGCCTTCGAGGGCTTCCCCGACCACCTGCGCACCGCGCTGCGCGACCTCGATGGGTTCTCCGCGCTCGCGCCGATCTTCTTCTATTTCCCCGCGGGCGCGCTCGACCCGAGCTCGCTCCCCGCGAGCCCGTCGGCGAGCACGCGTGAGGACAGCGCCGTGCTCCTCGTCGACGCCGACTCCGCGTCGCCGACCGCCTTCCGCCGCCTGCCGTTTCGCACGCACTGGCACGCGGCGCTCGGCCAGCTCGCGCTGCGGCCGTACGAGGGCCACCCGCTCATGCCGGGCCGCCGCTACGCGGCCGTGGTCACGACGCGCGTGCGCGACGACGCGGGCGCGCCGATCGGCCCGGCGCCGCGCTTCGCGGCGATCCGCGACGCGACCGCGCGCCCGATCGATCCGGTGGACGCCGCCGCCTACGACGAGTACGGGCCGGTGCTCTCGAGCCTCGCGAGCAACGGGGTGCCGCGCGAGCGCGTCGCCGCCATCGCCGTGTTCACGGTACAGACCGTGGCGCGCGACCTCGCGGACGCCCGCGCGCTCGTCTGGTCCGGCGAGCCCGAGGTGGTCGCGCTCGACGCGGCCTACGCCGCGGGCGCCGCGCTCGACGGACTGCTCGGCGTGCCGGAGCTCGACGAGCCCGGGCTCGACGTGCCCGGCGGGGTCGCCCACCGCAACATCGGCTGGCTCGTGCAGGGCCGCTTCGCCTCGCCCTGGCTGATCTCGGACACGCCGCGCGTGCACGGCCGCTTCCGGCGCGACGCCGCGGGCGCGCTCGTCAGCACGCTGCGCGACGAGGTGTACTTCACGCTCACGCTCCCCGCGGGCGCGACGGGGCCGGTGCCGCTCGTGATCTACCAGCACGGCCTCGGCGGCGAGCGCTCCTCGATGCTCTCCGTCGCCGACGCGCTCGCGGCCACGGGCACGGCCACGATCGCGATCGACATCCCGTACCACGGCATGCGCGCCGCCGCGGCGGCGCCCGACGTGCGCCACAACTTCGGCAGCACCAGCGGCCCCGACGGCTTCGGTGAGGTGACGGGGAGCGAGATCTACCTCGACTACCTCGGCGTGGTGGACACCGCCGGCGAGTTCGACGCGTTCCACCCCAACTACCCCCGCGACGCGCTGCGGCAGTCGGTGGTCGACCTCATGGCGCTGGTGCGGCTCGTCCGCGCGGGAGACTGGAGCGCGGTGCGCGCGCAGCCAGGGCTCGAGGGGCTCGAGCTCGACGCGGCGCCGATCGGCTTCGTCGGCGTCTCGCTCGGCGGGATCCTCGGCACGACGTTCGTCGCGAGCGAGCCCGAGATCGGCGCGGCGGTGCTCAACGTGACGGGCGGCGATCTCGTCGCGGCCGTGGAGCGCAGCCCCGCGTTCGCGCCGCAGTTCCTGCCGATCCTGCTGCCGCGCATCGGCCTCGACCCCGGGCGCCTCGACTCCGTGGCCTACCCGGCGATCTTCCACCCCGAGCTCGCGATCGTCTCGACGCTGCTCGATCGCGGGGACTCGATGGCGTTCGCGCCGATCCTCGCCGGGGCGCAACGTCACTTGCTCTTCCAGATGGCGGAGCACGACGAGACCCTGCCGAACTCCGCGACCGAGGCGCTCGCGCGCGCGACGCGCGCGCCGATCCTCGACGCCGCCCCGGTCCACACGGACCTCGCGATGGAGTCGGCGCCGGTCGGAGAGAACGTCGAGGTCGGCGCCGCGCGCTTCACCCGCGGGCTCTACCGGTTCGCGCCGGCCACGCATGGGCTGCTCTCGAGCCGCGGCGGCGCGCACCGTCATGCGCACCCGGTCGAGCCGCCGTTCATGGCGACCGCCCCGCGCCCCGTCACGAATCCGGTCGCGGCGGCCCTCGGCCAGGCGGTGCATTTCCTCCAGTCGTGGCGCGCCGGCAGCGCCGAGATCGATCCTCCTCCGGAATGATTTCCGTCGTTGATCTCGGGGACCCGTTTGGTATTCTCCGCTTCGCCTCGGGCGGGGGACATGTCCGCCTGGAAGAACAACCCTGTACGGAGGTAAGCGCAACATGAAGGGCGAGGTCCGTAACCCGACGACCGTCTGGCTCCTGTCGTTCTGCGGTTTCTACACCATCTACTGGTGGTACCTGATCGGCAACGAGCTCAAGAACTATCTGGGGAAGGAAGATCTCAACCCCACGATGGACATCATCATCACACTGCTCTGCTTCCCGTACATGTACTACCTGCCCATCAAGTACGGGGCCCTCATCCAGGAGGCGCAGCAGCGTGCGGGCATCGCGAACGCCGAGGACCAGGGCATGAGCTTCCTCATCTGGATGTTCATCTGCAACCTGGGCTACAAGAACGTCCAGACCGAGCTCAACAAGGTCTGGGAGAGCGGCGGCGGCGCCCCGGCGACCTTCTGATCGCCAGCCGAGGATCTTGACGTTGCAGCCCGCGTCCCCGGTCGAAGTCGCTCGAGAGTCGGCTCTCGACGGCCCGGGGAACGCGGGCTCCGCGTCTCCGTCTCCCGAGAGACCGCGGACGACTCCGTCGCGCGTGATCAAGGCGCTGATCCCGCCGGGGATCCTCCTCGCGCTGATCGTCGCCGGCGTCCCGCTCTGTCCCACGAAGAACTTCTTCGGCATCCCGTGCCCGGGCTGCGGCATGACCCGCGCGACCGAGGCGATGCTGACGGGGGACTTCTGGGGGATGCTGCGCCTGCACCCGCTCGCGCCGTTCATCGTGCCGGTGGCGATCTACATGTTCGGTCGCGCCACGCTCGTGTCGGCCGGGCTGATCGACGGGCGCGGCAAGGACTGGCTCGGCAAGCTCCCCAACCCCGTCTGGTTCACGGTCGGGGTGCTCCTGATCGGGCTCTGGATCGCGCGGCTCGCCGGGTTCCTCGGCGGTCACCCCGACGAGGTGGACTTCTCGCAGGGCTGGCTCGCGCAGGGCGTGATGTTCCTCTTCGGGTGAGCCCGCTCGACCAACGGCGCACTCACTCGAGCGCGCGCTGCGCCGTCTCGACGGCGCGCTCGGCGGGCCATCCGCGCGCGCGCTCAGAGCGGCAAGTTGTCGTGCTTCTTCGGCGGGTTCTCGAGCCGCTTGTTCGCGAGCAGGCCGAGCGCGTCGATCAGGCGCGGGCGCGTGAGGCGCGGGTAGATCACCTCGTCGACGAACCCGAGCCCGGCCGCCTTGTACGGGTTGGCGAACTTGGCGCGGTACTCGGCGACGAAGCGGTCCTTCGCGGCGAGCGGATCGTCGGCCTTCGCGATCTCGTCGCGGTAGACGATGTTCACGGCCCCGTCGGGGCCCATCACGGCGATCTCCGCGCTCGGGTACGCGTAGTTGAGATCGCCGCGCAGGTGCTTGGACGCCATCACGTCGTACGCGCCGCCGTACGCCTTGCGCGTGATCACGGTCACCTTCGGCACCGTGGCCTCCGCGTACGCGTAGAGCAGCTTGGCGCCGTGCTTGATGATGCCGCCGTACTCCTGGCTCGTGCCCGGCAGGAACCCGGGCACGTCCACGAAGGTCACGAGCGGGAGGTTGAAGGCGTCGCAGAAGCGCACGAAGCGCGCCGCCTTCACGGAGGCGTCGATGTCGAGGCAGCCGGCGAGCACCATCGGCTGGTTGGCGACGACGCCGACCGGCCGCCCGCCGAGGCGCGCGAACCCGATCAGGATGTTCTTCGCGTAGTGCTGCTGCACCTCGAAGAAGTAGCCGTCGTCGACGACGTGCTCGATCACCCCCGCGATGTCGTACGGCTTCATCGCGTCGATGGGCACGAGCGTGTCGAGCGCCGGCGCCTCGCGGTCCGGCGGATCGGTGCACTCGCCGATCGGCGGGTCCTCGTGGTTGTTCGCGGGCAGGAACGAGAGGAGCTCGCGGACCTGCGCGAGGCAATCCGCGTCGGTCGGGCAGGCGAAGTGCGCGACGCCGCTCTTCTCGTTGTGGGTGCGCGCGCCGCCGAGCTCTTCCTTCGTCACGTCCTCGTGCGTCACCGTCTTGATGACGTCGGGGCCCGTGATGAACATGTAGCTCGACTTCTCCACCATGAAGATGAAGTCGGTGAGCGCGGGGCTGTAGACCGCGCCGCCCGCGCAGGGCCCCATGATCGCGCTGATCTGGGGCACGACGCCGGAGGCGAGCACGTTCGCCTGGAAGATGTCCGCGTAGCCCGCGAGGCTCTCGACGCCCTCCTGGATGCGCGCGCCGCCCGAGTCGTTGAGCCCGATGACGGGCACGCCGACGCGCATCGCGAGGTTCATGATCTTCGTGATCTTCTGCGCGTAGGCGCCGCTCAACGATCCGCCGAAGACGGTGAAGTCCTGCGCGAAGACGAAGACCTTCCGGCCATCGACGGTGCCGTGGCCGGTGACCACGCCGTCGCCGAGGATCCGGTTCTCGCCCATGCCGAAGTCGGCGCAGCGGTGGACGACGAAGCGGTCCATCTCGACGAAGCTGCCCGGATCGAGGAGCAGCTCGACGCGCTCGCGCGCGGTGAGCTTGCCCGCCTCGTGCTGGCGCGCGATGCGCTGCGCGCCGCCGGCCTCGAGCGCGCGCGCGTCGAGCTCGGCGAGGCGCGCGATCGGGTCGTCGGGGGGGATCCGCGAGCTCGTCATAGCGCGCCGAGGGCCGCGACGAGCCGGTCGAGGGCCGCGCGATCGTGCCGCTCGGTGACCGCGACGAGGAGCTCGTGGTCCCGCTCGGGGAAGAACCGGCCGAGGTCGACGCCGGCGAGGATCCCGTCCGCCGCGAGCGCGGCGAGCAGCGGCGCGGCCTTGCCGCCCTCGCGGCGCACGACGAACTCGTTGAAGGTCGGGGCGCCGCGCACGACCGTGAAGCCGTCGAGCGCGTCGATCCGATCCTTGAGGTACTCGGCCCGCGACAGGCACAGGCGGCCGACCGCGTCGAAGCCGCGCTTGCCGAGCATCGCCGTGCGGATCGTGAACGCGAGCGCGATGAGCCCGTGGTTGGTGCAGATGTTCGAGGTCGCCCGCTCGCGGCGGATGTGCTGCTCGCGGGTGCTCAACGTCAGCACGAAGCCGCGCTCCCCGGCGGCGTCCACGGTCTGGCCGACGAGCCGGCCGGGCAGCTGGCGGACGAGGGCGTCGCGCGTCGCGAACAGGCCGACGCCCGGGCCGCCGAGCTGCGGGGGGACGGCGAGGGGCTGGCCTTCGCCGACGGCGATGTCTGCGCCGAGCGTGCCGGGCGCGGCGAGCAGGCTCAGCGCGTACGGCTCCGCCGTCGCCGTCACGAGCAGCGCCCCCGCGCCGTGCGCGATCTTCGCGGCGGCGGCGACGTCCTCGACCGCGCCGAAGAAGCTCGGGTAGCCGATCACGACCGCGGCGGTCTCCGCGGTCACGAGCTTCGCGAGCGCGTCGAGGTCCGTCGTGCCCTCGGGGGTGTCCGGTGCGAGGCGCAGGTGGGGGCCGTCGTCGTCGATGCCGGTGAGGTACGTGCGCGTCGTCTCGACGTACTCGGGGTGCAGGGCGCGAGAGCAGATGACCTCGCGGCGCTTCGTCGCGCGGCGCGCCATGAGGGCGGCCTCGGCGACCGCGGAGGCCGCGTCGTACATGGACGCGTTGGCGACGTCGAGCCCGAACAGCTCGCTCACCAGCGTCTGGAACTCGAAGATCGCCTGCAACGTCCCTTGCGATACTTCGGCCTGGTAGGGCGTGTAGGACGTGTAGAACTCGCTCCGCAACAGGAGCTGGTCCACCGCGGGCGGGATGTGGTGGTCGTAGATCCCGGCGCCGAGGAAGGAGAGGGCGCGCGCGGCCTCGTTCTTGTCCGCGAGCGCGCCGAGGTGGGCGATGAGCGCGGCCTCGTCGAGCGCGGGCTCGAGCGCGAGCGGGCGCTCGAGGCGGTGGCTGGCCGGGATGGGCGCGAAGAGGTCGTCGATCGAGCCCACGCCGATGCGCTCGAGCATCGCGCGGATCTCGTCGTCGGTGTGCGGGAGGTAGCGCACGCTCAGCCCTCGAGCGCCGCGAGGTGCGCCTCGTAACCCGCCGCGTCGAGCAGCGCGTCCCAGTCGCCGGCGGCGCTCGGCGCGATGACGACCATCCAGCCTGCGCCGTACGGGTCCTCGTTGACCAGCTCCGGGCGATCCTCGAGCTCGCCGTTCACCTCGACGATCTTGCCGGCGAGCGGCGCGAACAGCTCGCTCACCGTCTTGACCGACTCGATGTCGCCGAAGCGCGCGTGCGCGCCGACGTCGGCGCCGGCCTTCGGCAGATCGACGAGCGTGACGTCACCGAGCTGCGCGACGGCGTACTCGGTCACGCCCACGCGGACGGAGCCGTCCTCCTCGCGGCGCGCCCACTCGTGGTCCTTCGTGTATCGGAGATCGGACGGGATCGAAACCATCGGTCACTGCCTCGCGTAGAAGGGTGTCTTGACGACCGCGGCGCCCACGATCTTGCCGCGGATCTCGACCCCGAGCGTGGTGCCCGGGGCGGCGTGCTCGGTCGGGACGTACCCGAGCGCGACGTTCTTGTCGATGGTGGGGCCGGGGGAGCCGCTGGTCACCACGCCGATCGGCGCGCCGCTCGCGGACACGATCGGGTAGCCGTGGCGCGCGATCCCGCGCTCGGTCATCTCGAGCCCGACGAGCCGGCGCGCCGGGCCGGCGGCGTGGATCGCGCGCAGCGCCTCTCGGCCGACGAAGTCGCCGCGGTCGAGCTTCACCACCCAGCCCAGGCCCGCCTCGAAGGGGTTCGTCGTCTCGTCGATGTCGTTGCCGTAGAGCGAGAGCGCCGCCTCGAGCCGGAGCGTGTCGCGCGCGCCGAGGCCCGTCGGGGCGATCCCGTGCGCGGCGCCGGCGGCGAGGAGGTGGCGCCAGAGCGTCGTCGCCCCCTCGTTGGCGCAGAAGAGCTCGAACCCGTCCTCGCCGGTGTAGCCGGTGCGCGCGAACGTGACCTCGACCCCCGCGAGCGCGGCGGTCCCGATCGCGAAGCGGGGCAGGGCGAGGATCGCGTCGGGCGCGCCGGCGTCGCGCGCCACCGCGAGGGCGCGCGGGCCCTGCAGCGCGATCAGCGCGGTCGCCGGGCTCTGATCCTCGAAGTCGCAGCGACCCGTGGCGTGCTGCGCGAAGTGCGCCGACATCTTGCCGACGTTGGACGCGTTGCACACGACGAGCACGTCCTCGTCCGCGAGGCGGTAGACGATGAGGTCGTCGAGGATCCCGCCGGCCTCGTTCACCGCGACGGTGTACTTCGCGCGGCCGACCTTCAGCGCCGCGATGTCGTTGGTGACGACGGAGTCGACGACCGCGAGCGCGGAGGGGCCGCGCAGGCGCAGCTCGCCCATGTGCGAGACGTCGAAGAGGCCCGCCGCGGTGCGCACCGCGTGGTGTTCCTTCACGACGCCCGCGTACTGCACGGGCATGGACCAGCCGGCGAAGGGCACCATGCGCGCGCCCAGCGCGACGTGCTCGGCGTGGAGGGGCGTCTTCGACAAGGCGGCGTCGCTCATCGGCGGCGGACCTTAGCGGCGGGCCTCGCGGTCATCAAGCGCGCGTGTGCGCGTGCGCGCGTGGCACGGGCGGCACGACGGCAGTGTCCGAGTGGCGACGCTCCCGCGCGCCGAATCGCCCACGCGTCGCGGGGCATGCATCGTGCGTGGCCGTCGTGGATGGCGTTCTGGATCAAGACGGGGCTCTGGGTCGCGGCGATCGTGCTCCCGGGCGGGCTCCTGCTCTTGCCGGTGATCTACGCGATGCATCGCCACGAGGCGCGCCGCGAGGACGCCGCCGCGCCGATCCCGTCCCGCCCGTGATCTCCCGCGTCCTCCGGTGATCTCGCGCGCACGCGCAACCGGCGCCGGCGGACGTCGATAGGGCTCCTCGTAGGAAGGGAGGAGCCCATGGACGTCCTGATGCTCTGCTACCGCGGCGAGGCGCTGCGCGAGTTCGCGCTGCGCGCGAGCCCGCTCGAGATCGGCCGTGGGGTCGGCTGCGACATCGTCGTGCACGATCCGGCGCTGCGCGAGCGCCACTACCTCCTCGTCGCGCGGGGCGGGGCCGTGCTCCTGCACGACCTCGACGGGGGCCGAGGCCGCCCGCGCACGATCCGCACCGGCGAGGAGGTCCCGATCGGCCAGCACCACTCGCTCGCCCGCCTGCCGACGGTGGTGACGCGGCCGGTCGCGCTCCCGCGGACGGAGCCGCTCGCGGCCGGTGAGGCGCCTCGCTCCGACCTGAGCCTCGTGGTCGGCCGGGGCGCCGACGCGCGCCGCGTCGCCTTCGACCGGCGGCCCCTCACCGTCGGCGCGGGCGAGGCGGCCGACGTGCGCGTCGCGGACCGCACCGTGAGCGCGCTCCACTGCCGCTTCGAGCCCTCGCGCGACGGCCTGCGCGTCCGCGACCTCGACTCGAAGAACGGCACGTTCGTCGACGGAGTCGCCGTCGGGCTCGCGCGCGTCGGCGCGGGGACGGCGCTGCGGATCGGGCGGACCGATCTGCGCGTCGTCGCGCGCGACGGTGGATCCGGCGCGGCGCCGGCGACGCTCGTCGCGCGGTCCCGCGCGCTCCGCGGCGTGATCGAGCAGGTCGAGCGCTTCGCGAAGCTCGCGTGGCCGATCCTCGTCACCGGTGAGACCGGGACGGGCAAGGAGATGATCGCGCGCGCCCTCCACGAGCGGGGCCCGCGCGCGAGCGGCCCGTTCGTCGCGATCAACGCGGGGGGGATGCCGGCGTCGCTCGTGGAGAGCGAGCTGTTCGGCCACGAGCGCGGCGCGTTCACCGGCGCCGAGCACGTGCACCGCGGCGTGTTCGAGCAGGCGAACGGCGGCACGCTGTTCCTGGACGAGATCGGGGAGCTGCCCCTCGATCTGCAGTCGCGGCTCCTGCGCGTGCTCGAGACGTGGGAGGTGCGCCGCGTCGGCGCCGAGCGCGCGACGCCGGTGCGCGTGCGGCTCGTGTGCGCCACGCACCGCGACCCGCGCGCGATGGTCGCCGACGGTCGCTTCCGCCAGGACCTGTACTACCGCATCGCGCAGCTCGCGCTGCACGTGCCGCCGCTGCGCGAGCGGCCCGAGGACGTCGGCGCGCTCGCCAAGCACTTCCTCGACGCCTGCGCCGACGAGGTCGGCCGCAAGGGCTTCGAGGAGGCGGCGCTCGCGCGCCTCAGGGCGCACGGCTGGCCCGGCAACGCCCGCGAGCTCCGCAACGTCGTGCGGCGCGTGGCCGCGAGCTGCGCGGGCGCCTGGATCACGCTCGAGGACGTGGCGGGCGTGCTCGAGGACCTGGGTGGGCTCGGCGAGCTCGACGAGGGCCAGCTGCGCGTGCTCGTCGACGGCTTCGACGGGAACCTCGCCGCGGCGGCGCGGGCGTTGGGGCTGCCGCGCACGACGCTGCGCGATCGCCTCCGCCCGCGCGGGCGCCGCCCCGTCGCGCCGGGGTGACGGTCAGCTCCCGCGGAGGATCGCGAAGGCGCGGCGGGCGCGGCGCCGGCGCAGGTCGATCAGATCGCGGGCGACGCCGGCGACGCGCGCGAAGCCCGTCGACTTCGACGTGCCCGCGCGGCGCGGCCGGCAGCGGATCGTCACCACGCGGTGCGGGATGCCCGCGGCGAGCGCGCGGATCGGGAGCTCGAAGTTGAGGAAGAACGTGTCGGGCGGCAGATCGTCCGGATCGAAGAGGCGCCGGCGCACGAGGTACGGGCCGTCGCTCTCGAGCACGACGCCGTGGACCGCGCGGATCAGCGCGCGCACGCCGAAGGACAGCACCTTGCGATCGAGGCCGTCGTCGCGGTCCGCGTAGACGCTCAGCACGAGGTCGACGCCGCCGGCCGCGGCGCGCAGGGTGCCGATCGCCGCCGGCTCGATCTGGCCGTCCGCGGGCAGGAACGTGATCCACTCGCCGCCCGCCGCGCGCACGCCCGTCTTGAGCGCCGCGCCGATCCCGCGGTTGATCTCGTGACGCACGATCCGGTGCGGGAAGCCCTCGAGCGCGCGCGCAGCGACCTCGGCGGTCCCGTCGCGCGAGCCGTCGTCGACGAGCACGATCTCGGCGCGCGGCTCGTGCGCGCGCAGCCACGCGACGAGCTCCGCGAGCACGGCGGGGACGTTCTCGGCCTCGTCGTACGCGAGGACGATGACGCTGAGCTCGCTCATCGCTCGCGCAAGACGCGCGCGGGGCTCCCCGCCGCGACGGTGTACGGCGGCACGTCCCGCGTGACCACGGCGCCCGCGCCGATCTGCGCGCCGCGGCCGATCGTCACGCCGGGCAGGACGATCGCGCCGATCCCGAGGTCCGCGTCGTCCTCGATCCGGACGGGCGCGAACGTCAACGGCGAGTGCAGGATCGGCACGTCACGCCCCGCCTCCGCGTGCGACGAGGTGAGGACCTTGACCGCCGGGCCGACGCCCACGTCTCGGCCGATGAACAGCCCCCCTGCAGAGTGGAAGAAGCCTTGCGCCCCGATCCAGGTCCCGTCGCCGATGACGAGCTCCGCGTCGTGGTAGCCGTGCAGGATCGTGCCGTGCCCGACGTAGACGCCGGCGCCGACGTGCACGCGGCCCGGGTGGAACACGAGCACGCCCGCCTCGAACACGCAGCCCTCGCCGCACGCGGCGAGCTCCTCGCGCGAGAAGGCGCCGGTCCCGTGGCTCTTGCGCGCGCGGCTCACGCGGGATCGATGCCCGAGCCGGGCCTCGCGCGCAACCACGCGCTCGCGCGCAGGGTCGAGAGGCGCGCGCGTCGCGGGTCAGCGGCGGGCGTCGCTCAGGCCGAGCGCGCGCGCGCGCTCGAGCAGGCGCGCCGCGTGATCGGGGCGGCCCGCGGCGTCGGCGAGGAGCCCGGCGAGCGCGACGTTGCGGGCGGGATCGTGGATCGCGGCCGGGCGCGACCACGCGGGGAGCGCGCCCACGAGGGGCGCCGCGCGCGCGCCGATCTCGACGGCCGGCGGGCCGACGCCCGAGGGCGGGAGCCCGGCGAGCAGGGCGTCGAGCGCGGGCTGCCCGTGGCCGAGCCGCCACAGCGCCTCGCCCCGCGCCTCGCCGACGCGCGCCGCGACCTCGAGGCTCTCGCTGCGAAACGGGGCGGCGCTCGCGATCGCGCGCGTCGTCGCGTCGGGGCCCGGGTCGCCGCACGCGCCCGCCGCGGCGCCCGGCTCCGCCGCCCAGACGAGGGCGCCGACGCCGCAGGGGACGTGGCCGAGCGCGATCGCGAGCGCGCTCGACTCGAAGAGCGGGCGGCGCGGGCGCTGCGCGGCGAGGAAGCGGCGCACGCGCGCCTCGCGGCCGCCCGGCCCCACGAGCGCGAAGTCCGCGAGGCCCGGGTGGCGCGCCGCGACGTGCTCCCAGTACCAGCCCGACGAGGCGAGGCCCATCGCGATCAGGACGACGTCGGGGCGCTGGCTCTCGACCTCCTGGAGGTAGAGGAGCGGCGCGACGTGGTGGTCCGCCTCGACGACGAGGATCGCGCCCTCGGGGGCTTCGCGGAGCGCCGCCTCGCCGAGCGCGCGCGCGAGGGACGGATCGTCGCGCACCTGCAAGAGATGTTGCCCCGCCGGCGCGAGCGCCACGAGCGGCAGCGCGGCGAGCGCGGCCCCGTACGCGACGAAGCGGCCACCGCGCGCGTGGAGCCGCTCGGCGAGGGCGGCGAGCCCCACGCCCGAGAGCCAGAGCGGCCCGAGCAGGTAGCCGCGGTAGTCGGGGACGTCCGGGTGGAACACGACGTTCGCGGCGACGAACAGCGTGGTGAGGGCGCCGGCGATCACGACCGCCCAGCCGAGGCGCGCGCGCCCGTGACCGAGCGCGACGAACGCGGCCGCGCCGACGAGCGCCAGGGGCAAGACGGCTTGCGAGAGCCCCCACCAGGCGAGCGCGCCGAGGTGCTCGCCGAGCGCCGCGAGCCCGATGCCCTGGTTGTGGCGGTAGTCGCTGCCCCAGAGGTACGCGAGCAGGGCGGCGGCGTCGCGCGGCGCGCCCCACGCGAAGCGCGCGGGGTCCGCGGCGGCGATCGGCAGGAGCGCGTACGGCGCGAGGCCGGCGAGCCCGCCGAGGACCAGGCCGGCGAGCGAGCCGCGGCGCGGAGGGGGCGCGGCCTCGCGCGCGAGCATCCCGACCGCGGGCCCCTGCTGGGCCTGCGCCTCGGCGTCTGCCGGCGGCGGCGCTGCGTCCGCTCGGCTCAGCGCGCGCGGCACGGCGGCGAGCGCGTGCGCGATCGCGATCACCGCGTGGCTCGACGCGGCGAGGCCGAACGCGACGCCCGCCGCGAAGCCG
This sequence comes from Sandaracinaceae bacterium, assembly GCA_019637095.1. Classification (GTDB taxonomy): domain Bacteria; phylum Myxococcota_A; class Polyangia; order Polyangiales; family Sandaracinaceae; genus JACKEC01. The sequence goes on from JAHBWG010000002.1 coordinate 51,355, forward strand.
GCGCGGCCGCCGGCGGTGCGGGCGAGGCCCCAGAGCGCGGCGAAGACGGCGAGCGTGTAGACCTCGACGCGCGTGCTCGGCTCCCAGGCGACGAGCGAGGCGCCGAGCCCGACGAAGACGAGCGCGCGCGGCCACTTGGCGGGCGCGATGGCCAAGCGATCGGCGAGCGACCACGCGGGCAGGGCACAGAGCGCACCGAACAGGGCGCTCATGGCGCTCAGGCCGAGGTGCGGCGTGGGCGCGAGGCGCGCGAACGCGAAGCCGAGCAGGGTGTGCAGCGGCATCCCGATCGGGTGCCCGACGCCGAGCTGGTGCGCGACGAGGGCGAGCTCCGGGCTGTCGTAGAAGGTGAGGTCGCGCGCCATCGTCGCGACGTAGAGCGCGAAGAGGATGGCCGCGGTGGTCCACGCGCCGGCGGGCGCCTCGAGGCGGAGGCCGAGCCGCGCGAGCGCGCCCCAGCGCGCGCTCACTCGCGCGCCTCGACGGGGGCGAAGAGCTGCACGAGCCCGCCCGCCGCGCCGATCGCGAGCTGGCTCGCCCACATCGCGAGCGACACTGCGACCGCGTCGCTCTCGCTCATCCCGAGCGCCGCGACGAACAGCCCGACGAACGCCATCTCGCGCACGCCCGCGCCGCCCACGGAGAACGGGAAGAAGGCGGCGGCCGCGCCGAGCGGCACGAGCACCATCGCGTCGACGAGCCCCACCGCGCCGCTGCTGACCGAGTTGAGGATGCACCAGCCCGTCACCGCGACGAGGCCCTGCGTCGCGAGCGAGATCGCGAGCGCGCCCGCGAAGGGACCGAACCGCTCGATCACCGGGAGCGACGCGAGCACGACGCCGACGCGTCCGGGGACGACGCCGGAGAGGCGGCGCCCCGCCGCGACCGACGCGACGCCGGCGGCGGCGAGGGCGAGGCCGAGCGCGGACCACGGCAGCACGCCCTCGGCGCCCTCGAGCGGGCGCACCAGGTACGTCACGCTGACGAGCAGGAGCAGCCCCGCGAGCCCGAGCGCGCGCTCGACGAGCACGACCGTGACCGACGCCGCGGTGCCCCCGTCGCCGAAGGAGCGGCGCGTCACGACGCCGCGCACGAGGTCTCCGCCGAGGCCGCCCGGGAGGTAGTTGTTGTAGAAGAACCCGATGAAGTAGGCGCGGACCAGGAGCGAGAGCGGCGGCTGGTTCGGCGCGCCGTACGCGGCGAGCAGGACGCGCCAGCGCGCCGCGCCGACGCAGAGGTTGAGCGCGGTCGCGGCGCAGGCGCCCGCGAACGCGAGCGCGCTCACCTTCGCGAGCCCGCTGACGAGCGCGGGCCCGTCGACGACGTACGCGATGTAGCCGAAGCCCAGCGCCGTGCCGGCGAGGCGTAGGCCCCAGACGAGCGCCGTCCGCGCGCGCGAGCTCTGGCGAGGCGCTGGCGAGGGCCCCTCTGCGTCCGTCACTGGCCGAGCGTGATCGCGCGACGGACGGCCTGCCCGGGCGCGACGGTGATCGTGAGGCGCTCGGTGCCGGCGGTCGGGTTCGAGCACACGACCGTGTGGCGACCGGGGGCCAGCCGGAAGTTCACCACGGGCGTCTGCCCCGCCGACTGCCCGTCGATCGTGACGTTGCACCACGGCGTCGAGTTGAAGGTGAGCGAGCCCGGCTCGTTCGACGTCGGCGGCTCCGTCTCGCCGCCGCCGCGCCCGGTGGGCGGCGTCGCGCGGCGTCGCAGCTCGATCGTCTCCTCTGCGATCTGGCCGCCGCGCAGCTGCACGGTGCGATCGATCGAGTGGTAGCCGGTCTTGGTGACCGTGATCCGGTAGGTGCGCGCGGGGACGCGGAACTCGAAGGGGCTCCCCGACTCGTGCCACTCGCCGTCGAACTGCACGCGCGCGTCCGCCGGATCGACCGTGAGCACCAAGATCGCCTCGCCCGGCGTCAGCGGCGTGCGCTCGAGGTCGAGCCGGAGATCGGTCGTCTGCCCCGCGGCGAGGTTCACCGTCTCGTTGCGCGTCACGTAGCCCTCGAGCGACAGCGACAGCGCGTGATCGATGTCCGGCTGGATCTCCGGGATCGTCGCCGGCGTCACGAGGCCGGTCTCGCGTCCGTCGAAGAGCACGCGCGCGCCCGCCGGGATCGTCGTGACGTTGATCGCCGCGAGGTTGCTCGCGGTGACGCGCTCGAGCGTCGCGGAGAGCTCGGCGCGCGGCGCCGCCTCCGTCAAGTCGACTTGCTGATCCCAGGGCGCGTAGCCGGGGTGGGTGAGGCGCACCTGGTAGCGCCCGACCGGGAGCTCGGCGATCGTCGCGGGCGTGCGCTCTGCGCGGCGGTTCCCGTCGAGCCAGACGGCGGCGCCGGGCGGGGTGCTCGTGAGCGCGATGACGCCCGGGCCCACTTCCGCGACCGGTGCCGGCGGCGGCCGCGTGAGGAACCAGACGCCTCCCGCGGCGGCCGCGAGCACGACGAGGACGAGCAGGATCCATGGGACCTTCGAGGCGCGCCGCGCGCGCACCCCCGAGAGCGAGCCCTCGGGCAGCGAGCCGCCCTCGCGCTGCGACTCCTCGATCTGCGCGGCGATGATCTCGGCGAGCTGACGCCCCTCCTGGAGCATCTGCTTCTGCGCCTCGAGCTTCTCGCGGAAGAGATCCGAGATCCACGTGCCGAGCGAGAGCGCCGACACCTTGAGCTGCTCGGAGCGGATGTAGTCCTCGAGGTCCGCCTGCATGTCGCGCGCGCTCTGGTAGCGGCGCGTGCGGTCCTTCTCGAGGGACCGCAGGATGATCTCCTCGAGCCGTGGGCTGAGGTTGGGGTTGAGATCGCGCGGGCGCGGGTACTCGTCCTCCACGATCTTGCGGAGGGTCTCCATCTCGTTCTGCCCGCGGAAGAGCCGCCGCCCGGTGCAGAGCTCGAAGAGCATGATGCCGAGCGAGAAGATGTCGCTGCGGTTGTCGAGCTGGAGCCCCTGCGCTTGCTCGGGGCTCATGTAAGGGACCTTGCCCTTGAGCTGCCCGCTGCCCGTGTCTTCCATCTGGCCGCGGCCGGCCTTCGCGATCCCGAAGTCGACGAGCTTCACGTCCCCGGTGAACGTGACGAGGATGTTCTGCGGGCTGACGTCGCGGTGGACGATGCCCATCGGCTCGCCGTCGAGGTCGCGCTTGTCGTGCGCGTAGGCGAGGCCCGCGCAGCAGCCGAGCACGATCGCGAGCGCGTGCTCGAGCGGGAAGGACGTGACGTCCTTCTTCTTCATCTGCCGCACCAGCGAGCGCAGATCCTCGCCGTGGACGTGCTCCATCGCGATGTAGTAGCGGCCGTCCGCGCGGCCGACGTCGTAGACCTGCGCGATGTTCGGGTGGTTCAGCGTCGCCGCGATGCGCGCCTCGGCGAGGAGCATCTCGATGAAGCTCTCGTCCTTGGCCAGGTGCGGCAGGACGCGCTTGACGACGATCAGCTTCTCGAAGCCCGCGACCGAGCGCTGGAGCGCGAGGAACAGCTCCGCCATCCCCCCGAGCGCGATCTGACGGATGAGCGTGTACTTGCCGAACCGCGCCGGCATGTTCGCGTTCGGATCGGTCGGATCGATCTCTTCGGGCTTGGGCGCCCCCGGGATCGGGGGCGGGGCGGCCCGTGCGGGGGCTTCAGACACTCTGGGATCCCCTGAGGTGCGGGAAATCTCGTCGCGGAAGTATGGCACGGGCGCTCGCTTCGGTGTCAACCGCGTGCAGGCGGGCGTGCACCTCCTCGAGCAGGCGGCCGAGGTCCCGCTCGAGCCGGACCCGCGCGCCCGCGAGCCAGCGGGTCACCGGCGCCGCGTCGGCCGCGACGAGGGCGAGGCGCGGGCGGCGCGCGAGCACCCGCTCGAGCCGCGCCGCGACGGCCGGCGGCGCCCGCAGATCGTTCGGGAGCCCGCGGGTCGCGGCCTCGCGGCGGAGCGCCTCGAAGCGCTCGCCGCCGCGCGCGAAGCGGAGGCCGAGCGCCCCCTCGAACGCCACCGCGCCGGCGTAGGCCGCGCAGGCGGCCGGATCGTCGAGCAAGAGGCCGTCGATCAGGAGCTCCGGTCCGACGTGCGCGACCGCCCGCGCCGCGCCGCGGCCGACCCCCGCCGCCTCGAGCGCGTCGATGCCGTCACGCTGGAGCGCGACGAACGTCGGCGCGCCGTGGAAGGCGTCGTCCGTCCGGTGATGGAGCGCCACGCCGGCGCGGACGGCCTCGTCCTCGACGTCCGCGATCCGCGCGCGGCACATCGAGACGAGGTCCGGGAGCATCGCGCCCAGGACCCAGCGGGGCTCGTCGGAGGTCCAGGCGGCCACCGCGGCATGTCCGAAGAAGTTCACGCGCCGGCAGTGTAGGGCGCCGCATCCTCTTGCGCAGCGGCCACGGGCTTGGGCATAGTGCCGCGCATGAGCGAGGCGACTCACCTCCAGAGCTACCAACGGTTCTTCGCGATCCTCTTCTCCGTCCTGCCGGGGCTGAACGGGATCGTGGTCTTGGCGGGCCTGACCCTCTGGCTCATCGCCGACGTCGCCGAAGCGGAGTGGGGCCTCGGGATCGGGCTCGCGGCGCTCGTGTTCGCGATCTGCACCGTGATCTGGGTCTTCGTCGGGATCGGCGTGCGCAACTGGGCCGAGCAGAAGCCCATGGGCATGCTGCTGGGGCTCTGCGCGCCATTCATCCTGGTCGACGGGATCTTCATGGGCTGGCTCTTCTGGTTCGTGGTGATCAAGGAGCACGAGGCGCCCGCGGCGACGACCGCCGTCGAGGTCGCTCGCGCGCTCGCCTCGTCCTTGGTGTAGGAGCCGTCGGTCGCGTGAGCGGTCGCTCGGCGCCGGTCAGCGCCCGAGCGTCTCCGCCTCGCACCACGCCCCGCCGAGGGGCTCGCCGGTGAACCAGGTGCGCTGCCGCCGCGTGTAGATCCGGGTCGCCTTGTACGCGAGCCGCGCCGCTTCCTCGAGGGACACCTCCCCTTCGACGTGCGCGAGCAGCTGTCGGTAGCCGACGCTGTGGAGGGGGCGGACGTCGCGGCCCCAGCGCGCGACGATCGCGCGCACCTCGTCGACCCAGCCGGCGGCGATCATCGCGTCGATGCGCGCGCGCAGGCGCGCGTAGAGCTCGGCGCGCGGGCGATCGAGGAGGTACGTCTCGGTCGCATAGCGCGGCGCGCCCTTGGCGTGCTCCGCGAGGTGCTCGCCGAGCGGTCGCCCCGTCTGCGCGAGGACCTCGAGCGCGCGCACGATGCGGCGCCGGTCGTGGGGGTGGATCTGCGCGGCGTACCGCGGATCGAGGGGGGCGAGGCGCGCGTGGAGGGCCGCGTCGCCGACGGCCTCGGCCTCCGCCTCGAGGGCGGCGCGCAGCGCGGGGTCGGGCTTGGGGAGCTCGACGAGCCCGCGGACGAGCGCGCGGAGCCAGAGGCCCGTCCCGCCGACGACGATCGGCAGCCTCCCGCGCGCGAGGATGCCCGCGATCGCGCGATCCGCGAGCGCCGCGTAGGTCGCGGCGTCGATCGGCGCGTCGGGGTCGGCGACGTCGATGAGGTGGTGGCGCACCTCGCCGAGCTCGGCGGCGGTCGGCTTCGCGGAGCCCACGTCGAAGCCTCGGTAGACCTGCACGCTGTCGGCGCCGACCAGCTCGCCGCCGCGCCGGCGGGCGATCGCGATCGCGGCCGCGGTCTTGCCGGCCGCGGTGACGCCCGCGACGACGACGATCCGCGCGCTCATCGCCCGAGCCGGCGCGTGAGCTCCCCGAAGCTCACGGAGTAGACGACGGGGCGCCCGTGCGGGCAGTGCCCGCCGAAGTCCGTGATCGCGTCGAGCGCGCGCAACAGCGCGCGGCACTCGTCGACGGAGAGCGGGTCGCCCGCGCGGATCGCGCCGTGGCAGGCCATCGTCGCGAGCGCCATGTCGACCGCGTCGCCGAACGCGCGATCACCCGCGCGCGTCAGCTCGGCGAGGACGTCGTGGAGGAGGCGCGCGGGCGGCGCGCGCGAGACGACGGCGGGCACGCCGCGCACGGCCACGGTCGCCGGCCCGATCGGCGCGACGTCGAGGCCCAGGGCGAGGAGGTCCTCGCGGCGCTCGTCGCACACGACGGCCTCCGCCTCGGTGACCTCGACGCGCTCGGGGATGAGCAGCCGTTGGATCGCGACCTCGCGCGCCAGGTAGCCGCGGCGCAGACCGTCGAAGCGGATCCGCTCGTCGGCCGCGTGCTGATCGAGCACGTGCAGCCCGTCGCGCCCCTCGCACACGATCAGCATCTTGCGCACCTGCCCGAGCACGCGCAGCGAGGCGAAGAAGCCCTGCTCCGTGAGGAGCGGCGCGTCGTTCACGTACCCGACGGGCGCCGCCGGCGTGTACGGGCGCGGCTCGGCGGCGGCGGCGAGGCCCCACGGGTCGGGCTCCGGCGGGCCCGCCTCGGGTGCCGGCGAGGCGGGTGCCGCGGGCGGCGCGCCGCCGAGCCGGTCCGCCCAGAAGCCCGCGCCGCGGCCGGCGGGCCCGCTCCACGCCGAGGTGCCGAGCCCGCGCGCGAGCACGCGCGTGATCGCGTCGAGCACCTCGCGCCCGCGCGCGAAGCGCACCTCGGCCTTCTGCGGGTGGACGTTCACGTCGACCTCCGCCGGATCGATCGCGACGTGCACGACGCCGACGGGGTAGCGGCCCGGCGGAAGCACCGAGCCGTAGGCGAAGGCGACGGCGCGCGAGAGCGCGCGATCGCGCACGTGCCGGCCGTTGACGAAGAGGTGCAGGCCGCCCGCGCCCGCGCGGGCCGTCTCGGGCGCCCCGAGCATCGCCTCGACGCGGACGCCCTCGCGCTCGCCCTCGATCGCGTCGAGGCGCCCGCCGCCGCCGGCGACGAGGCGCGCCCGCTCCGCGCGCGAGGCCGCGGGCAGGAGCTCGAGGCCGCGCCGTCCGTCGCGCACGAGCGTGAAACGGATCGCCGGGTTGGCGAGCGCGGCCGCGCGCACGACCTCGGTCACCCGCGCGCTCTCCGTCCCGGGGGACTTCAGGAACTTCAGGCGCGCGGGCACGTTGTAGAAGAGCTCGCGCACGCGCACCGCGGTCCCGGGCGCGCAGCCGATCGGCTCGATCGCGGGCGCCGCGCCTCCGTCGACCCGCACGCGCGTGCCCTCGACCGCGTCGCGCTCGCGCGTCGTCAGCTCGAAGCGGCTCACCGACGCGATGGAGGGGATCGCCTCGCCGCGGAAGCCCAGCGTGCCGATGCGCGCGAGATCCTCGAGACAACGGATCTTGCTCGTCGCGTGGCGCCGGATCGCGAGGGTGGCGTCCTCTCGGCTCATCCCGTGGCCGTCGTCGACCACGGTGATGGCGGCGATCCCTCCCGCCGCGATCTCGATCGAGATGGACGAGGCGCCCGCGTCGATCGCGTTCTCGACCAGCTCCTTGACCACGCTCTCGGGGCGCTCGACCACCTCGCCCGCCGCGATCTGATCGGCGAGCGCGTCGGGAAGGACGCGGATCCGGGGGCTGCTCACCCGGGGACGGGTACCAGAGAGGCCGGGTCGCCGTCGAGCCGGCGTGCTCGCTTGCGGTGCCCGGGCGCGCCCCGTTACGATCCGGCGTCGCCCTCGGCCCGACGCGCCGGTGCGCGACGCGCCAGCGCGGCAGGCCCCCTCCACGCCATCCCGATGAAGACTTGTCCCTCGTGCAAGGCCGACTTCCCCGGCGGAGAGATCTTCTGTCCGAACGACGGGACCCGGCTCCTGCGCACGTCGCAGTACGACACGATGCCGCCCGCCGCCGCCGTCGGTGACCCGTTGATCGGCACCGTGCTGAGCGAGCGCTATCGCATCCGGCGCCAGATCGGCGAGGGCGGCATGGGCCTGGTCTACGAGGCCGAGCACATCGCGATCGAGAAGCCCGTCGCGCTCAAGATCCTGCGCGACGACTTCTCCGGCCGCTCCGAGGTCGTCGAGCGGTTCAAGCAGGAGGCCAAGAGCGCGAGCCGCATCGGCAGCGAGCACATCGTCGACATCTCGGACTTCGGCGTGACCCCGAGCGGCGCGAGCTACTTCGTGATGGAGCTGCTCGAAGGCAAGGACCTCGCCGAGGTCCTCGCCGAAGAGGGCACGCTCGAGGTCGGGCGCGCGGTCGACATCTTGTTGCAGTGCTGCAAGGCGCTGGGCGCCGCGCACGCGAAGGGCATCGTCCACCGCGACATGAAGCCCGAGAACATCTTCCTGACGACCAAGGAGGGCCGGAAGGACTTCGTGAAGCTCGTCGACTTCGGCATCGCGAAGATGAGCGACATCGAGACCGCCGGCGCGCCCGGCCGCAAGCTCACGAAGACCGGGATGATCTTCGGGACGCCCGAGTACATGTCGCCCGAGCAAGCGGCCGGCAAGTCGCTCGACCACCGCGTCGACCTCTACGCGCTCGCGGTGATCCTCTTCGAGATGATCTCGGGCCGGGTGCCGTTCGTCGGCGACACGTTCATGGGGATCCTCACCCAGCACATGTTCGAGGACCCGCCAGAGCTCCACGAGGTGAACGCGTCCGTCGAGGTCCCGCAGGCGATCGTCGAGTTCCTGTACAAGGGCCTCGCGAAGGAGCCGGACGACCGCTACCAGAGCTGCGACGAGATGGCCGCGGCGCTGCGCGGCGCGGTCGAGGGGCGCGCGACGGGGAGCCCGACGTACCTCGGCTACGGCGAGTCCGTTCCCTCGCGGGCGGTGGTGCGCCCGCGGCAGGTCGCGCCGGAGCCCGCGTCGGGGGAGCTGCCGCTGCCGAAGCGGTCGAGCGCCGGGCTCGTCGCCGGCGCTGCGATCGCCGTCCTCGCGCTCGCCGCCGCCGGCGGCGCCTACTGGTACGTGAGCCAGGAGCCGTCGACGCCCGTCGCGGGCGATGGATCAGGCATCGCCTCGGGGCCCGGGATCGGGGCCGGGCCGCCCGACGCCGCCGCGGAGGCGGCAGAGGATGGGGGCGCGCCGGCCGCGCCGGAGCCGCCGCCCGACGCGGGGCCGCGCGTCGTGCAGGTCAGCGTGAACACGACGCCGTCGGGCGCGCGCGTGTGGGTGGAAGGCCGCGGCGAGGTCTGCGCGGCGACGCCGTGTCAGTTCGAGACCGTGGCGGGCGAGCCGATCACGCTGCGCTCGCGCATCGGCCCGTCCGAGGCCGAGAGCGAGCTCGCGCCGGCCGAGAGCACCACCGTCCACCTCGTGCTCCTGCGGCGGCCCGCGGGCACCGGACGGCGCGGGGGCGCCAAGGCCGCCGAGGGCGGCGAGCCCACCGGGACGGGCCGGCGCGGCGGCGGCGGAGACCTCAAGTTCCCCGACATCTTCCGCAACCCGTGACTGCTCGGGTCGTGGCGCCGCGTCTCAGGTGAGGACGAAGTAGGCGACCATCGCCACGTAGATGGGCAGCAGCGTGAGCACCGCGCGCGCGGCGAAGCCGAAGAACGACGGCATCGAGTAGCCGACCTCCTCCGCGATCGCCTTGACCATGAAGTTCGGGCCGTTGCCGATGTACGTGTTGGCGCCCATGAACACGGCGGCGGTGCTGATCGCGAGGAGGAACACCTCCGGCACCGTGCCGTCGGTCAGCGTGATCACCGCGCCGGGCGTGTCCGCGAGGTCCAGGCCCATCGCGGTCGCGAGGAAGGTGAGGTAGGTCGGCGCGTTGTCGAGCACCGACGAGAGCCCGCCCGTCACGAGGAAGAACTGCCACGGCGCGTCGAGGCCGAGCTCCGAGCCGCGCGCCTCGAGCAGCGCGAGCGCGGGGACCATCGTCACGAAGATGCCCGCGAAGAGGATCGCGACCTCGACGATCGGCCCGTAGGTGAAGCCGTTCGCGGCGCGCGCCGGGCGCGGCCCGAGGACCACGCTCGCGACCGCGAGGCCCACCATGATCAGCTCGCGCCACGGCGTCGGCAGGAAGATCGCGCCGATGACGCCGAGCAAGAGCGGCACGTTGATCCACCCGGAGATCCGCAAGGGGACTTGCTCCGAGGCGTCGCGCGCGATGTCGGCCGCCTCCTCGCGCGCGTAGGCGCGGCGATCGAGCGCGTAGAAGAGCCCGACGAGGTAGGTCACCGCGCCGAGCCACATCGGCCACATCGAGAGCGTCCAGGCGAACGGGACGCCGCGCAGGTAGCCGAGGAAGAGCGGCGGGTCCCCCATCGGCGTCAGCAGGCCGCCGCAGTTCGAGACGATCAGGATGAAGAAGAACGGCAGGTGGGCGACGTTCTTGCGCTGCTTGTTGGTGCGCAGCAGCACGCGCACGAGGAGCATGCTCGCGCCCGTCGTCCCGATCAGGTTCGCGAGCACCGCGCCGAGCGCGAGGATGATCGCGTTGGTGCGCGGCGTCGCTTCGAGGTCGCCGCTGACGTGGATGCCGCCGGCGATGACGTACAGCGAGCCGAGCAGGGCGAGGAACGAGACGTACTCGTGCCCGCTGTGCAGGAGCCCCTCGTGGTAGACGACGGCGAGGTAGATCGCGATCGGGGACGCGACGATCGCCGTGAAGATCGCACGGTTCCGGTTGCTCTCCCAGAAGTGATGGGCGGCGAGCGGGAGGATCGCGATCCCGAGCAACATCACCGCGAACGGGATGACCGCCCACAGCGGGACCGTCTCGCCGAAGTGCTCCATGCGCGCGCCCTGCTACTACGCGGGCCCGTCCCACGCAAGGGAGGGCTCGCGGTGGTGTCCGGGCGCGAGGTGTCAGCAGCTCGCCGCGCAGCCGACGCCGGGGCAGCACACGTCCGAGCCGGTGCACGCCGGGCCGTCGTTGCACTCGCACGTGCCCCCGTCGCAGGTCTCCCCCATCCGGCAGCTCATCCCGCACCCACGGCAGTGCGCCGGGTCGCTGCCGCCGACGTCCTGGCAGCCCATGGACCCGCAGCACGTGTTGCCGCCCGTGCACGCCGGGCCGCCGTTGCACTGGCACGTGCCGGCGTTGCACGTCTCGTTCGTGCCGCAGGGCATGCCGCAGCCGCGGCAGTGGGCCGGGTCGCTGCCGCGCACGTCCTGGCAGCCGAGCGCGCCGCAGCAGTCCGGGGTCGCGCCGGTGCACGCGGGGCCGCCGCCCATCCCCCCGCTCGCGGGGCCGCAGCGACACTGGCGCGTGCTGCACGTCTCGGGCATCCCGTCGCCGCCCGATCCGCACGCGATCCCGCAGCCGCCGCAGTGCGCGGGGTCGTTGTTCAGGTTGCGGCACCCGTCGCCGCCGCAGCAGGTCTGGCCGCCGCCGCAAGCGACGCCGCCGCAGCTGCACATGCTCATGGAGCACGTGGCGCCGTCGGCGCACATCATCCCGCACATGCCGCAGTGGTTGTTGTCGTTCGTGAGGTTCCGGCAGCCGACGCCGGGGCAGCACGTGGTCCCGGGGCAGGCCGTGCCGCCGCCGACGGTGCCCATCGTCGTGTTGCAGATGCAGCGCCCGCCGCTGCACGTCTGGCCGGGGCCGCAGCTGATCCCGCAGCCGCCGCAGTTGTTCGCGTCGGTCTGGGTGTTGACGCAGTCTCCGCTCCCGGGGCAGCACGTCTGACCCACCGCGCACGCGCGGCCCGTCCCGACCACGCCGGTGACGCCGCCGCACCGGCACGCCCCGCTCGCGCACGTCTCGCTCGCCTGGCACATCACGCCACAGCCGCCGCAGTGGGAGGTGTCGGTCCCGAGCGTGTTGCGGCAGCCCGCGGCGCCGCAACACACGTTGCCCCCCATGCAGCGCGGCCCGCCGTTGCAGAGGCAGTTGCCCGTCGTACAGGTCTCGCCCGACCCGCACGCGTTGCCGCACATGCCGCAGTTCATGAGGTTGCCGTTCAGGTTCACGCAGCCGCCCGTGCCGGGGCAGCAGCTGTTGGCGCCCGTGCACCGCGCCGCGCCGCCGCAACGGCAATTCCACGGCCCCGTCCCGAAGCAGGTCTCGTTCGTCCGGCACGCGTCGCCGCAGTCCGAGCAGTCCGCCGTGGTCCCGAGCGTCCGGCAGGTGCCGGTGCAGCAGCGCTGGCCGGGGCACGCCGTGCCCCCGCCGACCGATCCGGTGGCACCGGTGCCGCAGGCGCAGGCGCCGCTCGGGTTGCACGACTCGTTGACGCCGCACGACACGCTGCACGCGCCGCAGTTCGAGGTGGAGAAGGCCACCTCGCAGTAGGGCGAGCCCGGGGCGCAGTCGAGCCGGCCCGCGTTGCACGAGCACGCGCGCGCCGTGCACGTCGCGTTGCTCCCGCAGTTGTTCCCGCAGGCGCCGCAGTTCGCGTTGGTGTCGATGTTGGTCTCGCAGCCGTCGGCCGGGTTGCCGTTGCAGTCGGCCCACCCGTCGTTGCAGGTCTGGATGACGCAGCGGCCGCTCGCGTTGCAGCGCGGCGTCGCGTTCGGGAGGTTGCAGCGGTCGCCGCACGACGCGCAGTTCATCACGGTGCCGAGCGGCGTCTCGCAGCCGTCCGCCGGGTTGCCGTTGCAGTCGGCGAGGTTCGCGCCGCAGGTGGCGATCTCGCAGCGGCGGTTCATGCAGGTCGCCGTCGCGCCCGCGAGGCTGCACGTCATCCCGCAGCCGTTGCAGTGGGTCAGCGAGCGCAGGTTCCCCTCGCAGCCGTTGCCGGGGAGGCCGTCGCAGTCGTCCCAGTCGGTGGCGCACGTCTCGACGAGGCACGTGCCGCCGACGCACTGGCCCGTCGCGTTCGCGGGCGAGCAGCGCCGGCCGCAGCGGCCGCAGTGCGGGACGGAGGTCTGGATGTTCGTCTCGCAGCCGTCGCCGCTCAGGCCGAGGTCGCCGTTGCAGTCGTCGAACTGCGGCGTCGCCGGGTCGCAGCGGCAGATGCGGTCGTTGCAGATCGCGTTCGGACCGCACTGCACGTTGCAGCCGCCGCAGTTGCCGACGTCCACCGTCACGTCGCGGCACGCGCCGTCGCAGCACACGTTCGCCTGGAGCCCCCCGACGCCGGCCGGCTCCGGGCACGCCTCCGCGCCCAGCTCGCTCCCGACGGCCCCGCCGCAGGCGCAGCGCCCGGCGACGCAGCTCTCGCCCGCGCCGCAGCGGACGCCGCACCCGCCGCAATTCAACGGATCGCGGCCGATGTCGCGGCAGCCGTCCCCGCAGCACGTCGGGGTCTCACCGAACGCGCACGGGCCCGGCTCGCCCGGCTCCTCGGCGCAGTCGCACACGCCGCCGACGCACACGTTGGCCGCGGCGCCGAACGTGTCCCCGCAGTTGAACCGGCACTCGCCGCAGTGCGCGAAGTCGGTGGCGAACGTGATCGCGACGCCGCGGCGCATCCCGTCGTCGAGCATCTCCATCCCGCAGCCGCGGGTCATCAGCGGGTCGAGCACCCAGTCCGTCACGCCGTCGCAGTTGTCGTCGACCCCGTTGCACGTCTCGGGGACGTCGGGGTGGACCATCGCGTTGCCCTCGCAGCCGGGCGGCTCGAGGTAGCCGTCGCCGTCGGTGTCGCCGCGCCCCGCGCACTCGGCGGCGGAGACCTCCGTGCCGGGCACGCAGCTCTGCGGGACGCCGTCGCCGCAGCGCTCCATCACCCACTCGCCGGGATCGTGGGTGTAGGCGAGGGGATCGCCGTCGTCGCAGTCGCGCGGCGGCACCTGGCGATCGCCGTCCATGTCGCCGACGGGGCACCCCTCGTCGGTCATGCCGTCGAGGTCGTCGTCGATCCCGTTGAGGCAGCGCTCGATCCCGATCGGGCTCAGGCCCGAGTCGCAGTCGTAGCGCGGCTCCTCGCACGGGCGACCTGGCTCCTCTTGGCCGCAGACCGCCACGCCGTCGCCGTCGAAGTCCGGGCCGAGGCACGCGCCGAGCTCGTTCTGCAGGCCGTTGCAGTTGTTGTCGATGCCGTCGAAGCAGACCTCCGGTGCCCCGGGGTTCACGGTGCGCGGATCGATCGCGAGCCGCCGCGTAGGATCGCGCGTGGGGCAGAGGCAGAGGAACGGCGCGTCCAGGGTCAGCTCGGTCCGCGCGCACTCGCCGTCCGTCCCGAAGCACGGCTCGCACGCCGGGCTCTGCCGCTCGCAGTCGACGGGCGCGTCGATGCAGTCCCCGGTGCGGCGGAAGGTCACCGGGTCGATGCACTGCTCGAACCGATCGCCGTCCTCGTCGCAGCACGCGTCGGCGCCGCTGCAGTCCTCGTCGATCCCGTTGTTGCAGACGTCCGTCGCGTTGGGGTGGATCGAGGGGTCGTTGTCGTTGCAGTCGCAGGGGGTCGTCTGGTTCGGCGCGCAGGCGGTCACGCCGTCCCCGTCGCTGTCCTGGCAGGCCTCGTCGACGTCCCCGTCGCAGTCGGAGTCGATCTGGTTCTGGCACTGGTAGGCGTCGTAGGGCGGGGTCACCTCGCCGGTCATCGGGTTCGGCCCGCGGTGCGCGGCGGGGTGGATGCCGACGCCGCCCCAGTCGGGCGGATCCGCGTCGAGGTCGGCGGGCGTGTCGTTGCAGTCCGCGGCGACGTCGTCCGGGCAGAGGTGCAGATCCGTCGAGGCGCACGGGCGTCCGTTCACGTCGCCGGGCTCGGGCTCGCGGCAGACCGCGGCCGGATCGCTCACCCACGTGTCGCCGTCGCGATCGAGGCCGGCGAGGTCCGTGAGGACGACCGAGTCGACCAGCTCGCCGGTCACCCCGTAGCAGCGCGTCGCGACGAGGCGCCGCCCGTCGCCGGTGCGCGCGGTCATGTGGACCATCGCCGTCGCGGGCCCGGGGAGCCGCACGGCGATCCGGATCGGGTTGGAGAGCAGATCCGTCGGCTGGCGCGGGCGATCGAAGCGGATCGCGGGCGGCGAGAACGGCGGGCCGTAGCGGTCGAGCGAGACGACGACCATCTCGAGCTGCGCGACCGGCGCCTGCGAGTACACCTCGATGAGGACGACGTGATCATCCGTCTCGCAGCCGCCCAGGGGCAGCGCCGTCAAGAGGACCAGGGCAAGAGCGCGTCGCAGGGGTCGCACGCCGCGTTCGAGCGTATCACCACGGGGGTGCGGAAATCGAGAGCGCGTGGCATGGTTGTCACGAGCGATGGGCGGCGGATGGTTCGGCTACGTCCTGGCGATGTTCGGCTGCGGCGTCGTCGTCGCCGCCGTGGCCGCGGCGACGGTCTTCCTCTATTCGTGGAGGCGGATCCGCGGCGGCGGCCGCGAGCCCCGCGGGATCGTGCGCAGCCTCTCCGGGGGTGAGGGTGGCGGCTGAGGTGGTGCGCGCCCCGGGGTCTCGAACGGCCCGATGACCGACGAGCCCCCCGACCTCGGCCTCGAGAAGGCGCTGAGCGATCTGTCCTGGGATCGCGTCGTCGCGGCCGTCGCGGCGCGCTGCACGGGCCCGCTGCGCGAGCGCCTCGACGGGCTCCCGCTCGCGGCGACGCCCGCGGAGGCGGCGCTCGCGCTGCGCGAGACCGCGGAGGCGCGCCGGCTGATCGCGCTCGCCGACCCGCTCCCCCTCGACGGGATCCGCGAGGTCGGCCGCTCCCTCGATCGGCTCGAGCGGCAGGGCGTGCTCGAGGGCCCCGAGCTCCGCGCGATCGCCTCGACCCTGGGCGCGGCCCGCGTGCTGCGGCGCTTCCTCGCGCGCCGGCGCGCCGAGGCCCCGGCGATCCGCGACGCGTGCCTCACCGATCCCACGCTCGACGATCTGCAAGAAGAGTTGACGCGCGCGATCGAGCCCGACGGGACGCTCGCCGACGGCGCGAGCCGCGAGCTCGGGAGACTCCGCGGCGAGGTGGCGAACCTGCGCGGGCGGATCGTCGCGCGCCTCGAGCAGCTCTTGCTCCAGCACGCGGACATCGTGCAGGACCGCTTCCACACGCTGCGCGAGGGGCGCTACGTCATCCCCATCCGCACCGACGCGCACGAGAAGCTCCAGGGCATCGTGCACGGCACGAGCGGGAGCGGCGCGACGGTCTTCGTCGAGCCGCGCGCCGTCGTCAGCCAGGGCAACCGGCTCAAGATGGCCGAGGGTGAGCTCGAGCGAGAGGTGACGCGCATCCTCGGCATCCTCGGCGCGCGCGTGCGCGAGCGTCTGCCCGAGGTGCGGGCGGCGGTCGCCGCGCTCGATCGCGCGGACCTGCGCAACGCGTCGGCGCGGCTCGCCGAGGATCTGCGCGGCGTCGTGCCCGAGCTGTCGCCCGAGCCGGTGCTCCGGCTGACCGCCGCGCGCCACCCGCTGCTCGTGCTCGACGGGGCCGACGTGGTCGCGAACGACGTCGAGCTGCGCTCCGGCCACGCGCTCGTCCTGTCGGGCCCGAACGCGGGGGGCAAGACGGTCACCCTCAAGGTGCTCGGCCTCGCCGCGCTCATGGCGCGCGCGGGCCTCCCCGTCGCGGCTGGCGAGGAGAGCGAGGTCGGCTTCTTCGACCCGGTGTTGAGCGACATCGGCGACGAGCAGTCGATCCAGAAGAACCTCTCGACGTTCTCCGCGCACGTCACGAACCTCGTGCGGGTCCTCGAGGCCGCGGGCCCGCGCGCCCTCGTGCTCCTCGACGAGATCGCCACGGGGACCGACCCGAACGAGGGCGCCGCCCTCGCGTGCGCGCTGATCGACGCGCTCTGTCGCGCGGGCGCCGCGGTCGCGGTGACGACCCACTACGAGCGGCTCAAGGCGATGGCGCTCGAGGACCAGCGCATCGAGAACGCGTCGGTCGGGTTCGACGTCGCGAAGATGGCGCCGACGTTCCGCCTGCGAGACGGCGTGCCGGGCAGCTCGAGCGCGCTGCGCGTCGCGCGCCGCTTCGGGATGCCCGAGGACGTCCTCGCCCGCGCGCTCTCGCTGCTCTCGGACGAGAGCCGCAGCTTCGACGCGCTCGTGCGGCAGCTCGAGGAGCGCTTCGAGGCGCTCGACGCGCTGCGGGCGGAGGCCGACGCCGAGCGCCGCGCGGCGGCGCGGGCGCGGGAGGAGGCGGAGCGCGCGCTGCGCGAGGTCGCCGCGCGCGACCAGAAGCGCGCGAGCGCCGAGGCGACCGACCTCGCCCAGCAGCTCTCTCGCGCGCGCGGCGAGCTCAAGGAGGCGCGGCGCCTGCTTCGCCGCGACGGCGCGCGTGACGAGGAGAGCCTGCGCGCGATCCGGGCCCACCTCGAGCGCGCGGAGAGCGTCGCCGAGGAGGTGCGCGCGGTCGAGGCGCCGCCGGCGCCCGTGCACGCGGGCGCGCCGGTGGACGAGGCGTCGCTCGAGATCGGGCAGCGGGTGTACGTGCCGCGCCTGCGCACCGCGGTGACGGTGGTCGACACGCCCAGCAAGGGGCGCGTGCGCGTCGCGTCCGGCCCCGTGAAGCTCTGGGTCACCATCGCCGAGCTGCGCCGCGTCGAGGGCGCGGCGGAGGCCGCGCGACCCGCGGCCCTCGAGGCGGCGGCGCCCGCGGCGCCTGCCGCGCCGTCGGCGCCCGAGCGCGCGCGCGATCCCGACAACACCCTCGACGTGCGCGGGATGCGCGTGGACGACGCGCTGTCGATGACCGAGTCGTTCCTCGACCGGATGTTCGGACGCGCGGAGTCGGTCGGCTACATCGTCCACGGCGTCGGGTCGGGCGCGCTGCGCGACGCGATCCGCGAGCACCTCGACGCGCACGCCGCGCACTACGTGGCGCGCACGCGCAGCGGGACGCACGAGGAGGGCGGCGACCGCCTCACCGTCGTCTACCTGAAGTGAGCGACCTCGCCGCGCGCCGCGCGATGTCGCATCCTCGGCGCATGCGGCGGTGGTCGACGCGGTCGGGGGCGCTCGCCGCCGCGCTCTGTCTCGCGGCGGGCGCCCTCGCGCGGGCGCAGCCGGCGGCGCCCGCGCAGGTCCGGGCGCGGGTGCACCTCGTCGTCCTGCGCGACTTCCCCGCGGCCTGGGCGCGCGCGGTCGCGCGGGCGCTCGAGCGCGACCTCGAGGTCGAGGCGGTCGTGACGCCGGGCGCGCGGCCGCTTCCGGCCGAGGCGTACTACCCGCCGCGGCGTCGCTGGCGCGGTGAGCGCCTGCTCGCGGCGCTCACGCGCGAGCACGCCGCGCTGCCGCCCACGGACCGGGTGCTCGGGCTCACCTCCGCGGACATCTCGACCACGGCGCACGGCTTCGAGGACTGGGGGATCCTCGGCATCGCGGATCTCGGGGAGCGCGCCGCGGTCGTCTCGAGCTTCCGCATGCGCCGGCGCGCGCGCGGCGCCGCCCACGCCGAGTGGCGGATGACCACGACCGCGGTGCACGAGGTCGGGCACGCGCTCGGCCTGCCGCACTGCGACGAGCCCGCGTGCCTCATGCGCGACGCGGAGGGCTCGATGAGCACCGTCGACGCCGGCGACGGCTCCCTCGGCCCGCGCTGCCGCGCGCTGCTCGACCGGATCGCGCCGCGACGCCCCGTCCGCGGCCCGTGACGACGCGAGACGTCCCTCTCTTCCAGGGTTCCGACGCGCCTCGCTCCTGCTCGCACCGCGGAGGGCCGCAGAGGGGCGGGACCACCGAGCGCGCACGCGGCCGACGGCGCCATCGAGGCCAGGCCATCGCGCAGCGATGGCCGTTGGCCGAGGGAGCCCCATCGCCCCGCGATCAATCGAGCGCCCACGCGGACGAGCGCCCGTCGAGGCGTCTGCGCGAGATCCTTCCCCGCGCCGTAGGCGCACTCTCCTCGCCTCCGGGTCTCTCGCCTCCCGTCTTTCCACGGGAGACGAAGAGAGAAGGAGAGACGAGGAGGGTTGGAACGTTGGAACGTGCTCTTCGGCCAACTCAGTCGAAGCGTTCGTAGGGCGATCCCGGCGGACGGCTCGTCTGCTCCGGCCTGGTCTCGGCGCTCGGCTCGTCGGTGCCGCGGCGACCCCGGCGCCGACCGGTGGGGCGAGGCGTCGGGTCGCTCGCGTCGTCTTCGAGGTCGTCGTGGCCGGCGCGCTCGTCGAGCGTCAACGAGACGTGATGCTCCGGGGCGGCGTCGGCGTTGAGCTCGACGTCGGCGGGCGCATGGCCCGCGAGGCGCACCGTGAGCAAGATGGCTTGCTCGGGCGCGATCGCGAAGGTGTGCGGGGTCACGCCGACGTGCTCGTCGTCACGATAGATGTCCGCGCCTCCCGGCGTGCTCGACAGCGTCACCAGCGTGCTCGCCGCGGCCTCCCGCACGGCCGGCGCGGCGATGTCCGCGAGGGCCGGTGTGGTCCCGGCGATCGGCGCGTCGCCTGGGCCCGACACCGCGACGACGACGACCGCGACGAGGACGGCGAGCAGCACGAGGCCACCACCGAGCGCGAGCGCGACCGGCACCGAGGTCACCGTGCGCTCGACGAAGCCGGAGGTCCGCTCGACCAGCGAGGGCCGATCTCCGTCGCCCACGAGGTCGGGGAGGCACGCCGCGAGCGCGGCCTCGAACGCGTCCGCGTTGTCGAAGCGCTGATCGGGCTCCTTCGCGAGCGCGCGCATCACGACCCGCTCGAGGCTGCGCGGGATCGGTCGATCCGGGGCGACCTTGTGCGGCGCCGCGGGGGTCTCGCGGATGTGCTTGGCCATCACGACGACCGCGTCGTCGTCGAGGAACGGCGGGTGGCCGGTGAGGAGCTGGTAGAGCAGCACGCCGACCGAGTAGAGGTCGCTCCGGTGATCGAGCGGCTTCCCCTGCGCTTGCTCGGGAGACATGTAGCGCGGCGTCCCGAAGACGGTGCCCGCCTGCGTCTCGAGCTGATCGATCTTGTTCTCGCCGCGGAAGACCTTCGCGATGCCGAAGTCGAGGACCTTCACCACCGGGCGCGCGCGCCCCTCGACGCGCGCGAGGTAGATGTTGTCCGGCTTGAGGTCGCGGTGGATCAGCCCCTTGCTGTGCGCCTCGTTGAGCGAGCGCAGGATCTCGCGGATCGTCTCCACGACGTCGGCGATCGGCGGGGTCTCCTCGCGCTCGGCCCACGCGGTGAGCAGCTCGCCCTCGAGCAGCTCCATCGCGAGGAAGAGGTGCCCCTCGTCGTCCTCGCCGAAGTCGAAGACGCGCACCGTGTTCGGGTGCACGAGCACGCTCATCGCCTTGGCCTCGCGGTGGAAGCGCGCGACCGTCTCGCGGTCGCTGACGAGCTCCTTCTTCAGCACCTTCAGCGCGACCGGACGATCGAGGCCGATCTGCTCCGCGCGGTAGACGGTGCCCATCCCGCCCGTGCCGATGCGCTCGTGCACGAGGAAGCGCCCCATGATCTCTTTGCCGAGCAAGGGGTCGTGGCGCGCCGCCGCGTACTCCTCGGCGTCGACGAGGCGGGTGCCGTCCTTCTGGCACGTGGCTCGCCCCCGCGCCGGGTATGCCGTGCGGCATGTCGGGCAGATGCGCATGCTCGATGCGCCCAGAGGATATCACGAGGGCCCGCTCAGCGGCTCATCGCGACGCGCCCGAAGAACGGCCGCGGCAGGCAGTGGTGCTCCCAGCGACCGTGCACGAAGATCGGGCGGCACTGCTCGTTCTCCTGGCAGCTCGCGTCCGCGCAGCACGTGTCCGTGCAGCGCATGGGGGTGCCCTCCGGCGGCGCCGGGTTGCCGGTGGCGTCGACGCACGTGCGGTCGCGGCAGTCCGCGTCGGACGCGCACTCGGCGCCGCGGATCCCCGTCCCGGTCGAGTTGTAGGTGCAGGCCGGGAGGAAGTCGTCGCGGGCCGCCCCGGACGAGCGGACGAACACCCACCCGCACGCGCCGCCGCGCCCGCAGTCGCCGGAGGTCCCGCACGACTCGCGGCACTCGCTGCCCGCGCAGATGCCCGTCGGGCAGTCCGACGCGCCGAAGCACGTCGCGCGCTGGCAGCTCCGGTCGATGCAGACCGAGTTGATGGCCGACGAGAAGAAGCACTCGAGATCCGTCGAGCAGGAGATGCGCGCGCGGTACGCGGCGCCGCAGGCGACGCTGTACCGATCGGCGACCTCGTAGGCGCTGTCGAGCGTGATGCGGCACTCCTGGCCGCTCGTGCAGCTCGAGCGCGCCGCGCACGTCTCCGGCGCCGGGACGCCGTGGCGGCCCATCGCGAGCAGCGCCGTCGGCACGCACGCCCGCGCGCCCGAGCCCGAGGCCCAGCAGCGGTGGCCCGCGTCGCACTCGCGGTCGCTGCAGCAGGAGCGACCGCACACCCCGCCGCGGTCGCCGACGTGGCCGGCGACCAGGCGCAGCGCGGGCACCGGGAGGCAGAGCGCGGACTCGCACTCCGCGTGGAAGTCGCACGGCGTGCCGTTGCCGCGCGGCGTCACGCACGTCGCGTTCGCCGGGTTGCACACCTGACCCTCGGGGCACTGGTAGTCGGGGTTGAAGCAGGTCATGTCGCGCGCGCGGCAGATCGGCGGGGTCGCGTTCTCGTCGCAGAACTCCTCGGCGCTGCACAACAGCGGGCGCGTGAGGCAGTTGATGTCGACGCATCGCTGCGCGAGCCCGTCGCAGTCCTGCACCGCGAGGTCACACTCGCCCGATCCGTCCGGCGTCGACGGGTTGCAGTCGTTGTCGAGCCCGTCGCAGATCTCGCGCAGCGGCGTCTCGCCGGCGCGCGTCGGGTGCACGAACGGGTTCGAGTCGTCGCAGTCGATCGGCGCGGGCCCGGTCGGGCACCACGTGTACGTGTCGCCGTCTTCGTCGAGGCCGTTGTCGATGACGCCGTCGCAGTCGTCGTCGGCGCCGTTGCAGACCTCGGCCGAGCCGTTGTCGACGACGCCGTCGCAGTCGTCGTCGATCCCGTTGCCGCACACGTCGACCGGGTCGCACGGGCCGCAGACGCCTTCGCTCGCGCCCTCGGCCGCGACGCACCGGAACCGCTGCCCGATCGGCGCGACCTCGCGGCAGTAGTCCGGCTCACCGACGACGCAGGGCCAGCTCGACGGCTCCCCGCCGCCCGCGACCACGCTGCACCCGGCCGCGCACAGCGCGACGAAGACGAGGGCGCGGCGGCGCATCAGAACGTACCTCGCAGCCCGGCGACCGCCACGTCCGGCCCGAGCGCGAGGTCGGGCTCGAGGCGCAGCGCCGTCTCCCGCTCCACCGCGCGGACGGGCGCGCGCTCGACGGTGTGCTCGCGCAAGAAGTAGAGCAGGCCGGCGGCGACCACCGCGACGGCGCCGACGCCGAGCGCGGCGTCGCCGACGGCCGCGAAGAGCGTCGCGTCCGCGTAGAGGCCGCGCCGCGCCGCCGGGTCGCCGTCCTGGCCCAGCACGAAGTCGTCCGCGCTGGCGCGGGTGACGAGCGCGAACACGCCGATGCCGCCGCCCGCCGCGAGCACCGCGAGCCCGCCGAGGAAGAGGGTCCAGAACGCGTCGTCCGCGACGCCGCTCTCGCGCACGAGCACGAGGCCCGGGAGCTGGCGCAGCGCCTCCACCTCTTGCGGCGCCGGGGGCGGCGTCGCTCGCGCGCCCTGCGTGGACTCGCGCGCGCCCTGGAGCCGCCGGATGGTCGCCTCGGCGTGTTCCTGCTCTTGCGCCTGCTGTTGCGGCAAGATTCGCTGGTAGCGCTCGTACATCACGAGGGCACGGTCGAGCTCGCCGAGCAGCTCGTAGACGCGCGCGAGGTTGAACATGAGCGTCGGCGAGTCCGGGTCGAGCACGAGGGCGCGCTCGAGCGCGTCGGCCGCGTCGCGGTAGCGGCCGGCCGAGTAGTGTTCGCGCGCCTGCCGGTAGAACTCCACCGCCTCGGGGGGCGTGTCGTCCTGCGCGCGCGCCGCGCCGGTCGCCGCCCAGAGCGCGAGCGCGCAGGCGAAGGCGACAAGGGCACGGCACGCCGACATCCCCGGGACGTTACCGATTCGCTCGCGCGGGAGCCAGCCCTGCGGTGCGCGCTTGCTCACCGAGGCGCGACGACCTCGGGCATCAGGGCCATCGGCGCGCCGGCGCCGACGTGGCGCATCGTGACGACGGTCGAGAGCGCGGCGCGGAGCTCCGGCGCGACGCGCGCGAGGGCGGTCGCCTGCGCCTCCACCTCGAGCGGCTCGAGCGGGCTCGCGCCCAGCCCGAGGAACGAGAGCAGGTAGTCGAGCAACGTGGTCGGCCGCTCCGGCACGACGACGTAGTCGACCTCCGGGCCGACGCCGGCGGCGCGCCGCGCGGCGGCGAGCGCGGAGCCGAACCCGCCGAGCCGATCCACGAGCCCGTTCTCGACCGCCTCGTCCCCGAGGAACAGGCGGCCGCGCCCGAGGGCGTCCACCTCCCGCACCGACATCCCTCGTCCGCGCGCGACGCGCCGCAGGAACATCCGGTACCAGCTCCGCACCGCGCGCGAGAGCAGGGCGCGCTCCTCGGCGGTGAACGGGCGGTAGAGGCTCGTCGCGCCGGCGTGCCGGCCGCGCTCGACCGTCTCGAGCTCCACGCCGATCAGCCGGCCGAGCGGCGCGAAGTCCACCTTGCCGAACCAGATGCCGATGGAGCCGGTGACCGTCGAGGGGCTCGCCCAGATCTCGTGCGCCGGCGCCGCGACGTAGTAGCCGCCGCTGGCCGCGGTGGCGCCGAGCGACGCGATCACCGGCTTGCGGCGCCGCGCGCGGGCGAGCGCGCGGTAGATCTGATCCGAGGCGAGCACCGAGCCGCCGGGGCTGTCGACGCGCAGCACGATCGCGACGACCGCCGGGTCCGCCGCGAGCCGATCGATCGCGCGAGACACGGTCACGCCGCCGCTGCCGCGGATGCCGAGGATCGGGATGTCGAAGCTGTCCCCGTCGACGATGGTGTCGTCGACCACGACCACGCCGATGCGCGGCCGGTTGCCCCAGCGCCGCGGCTGCTCCCACGGCTCGCCGGTCTCGCGCGCGTAGCTGCCGCCGAAGGCGCGGCGGAGCTCGTCGTCCATGTCGCGATCGTCGGCGAGCGCCTCCGCGAGCCCTCGCGCGACGGCCTCCTCGGGCAGGTGCGGGCCCTCGTCGACGAGCGCCTCGATGGCGGCGCGCGTGGTCCGCCGATCGCGCGCCGCGTCGAACACGAGCCGGCGGAACGCCCCGTCGAGGATCGCCTGCCGCTGCGCGCGCGCCGTGTCGCTCATCGCGCGGTCGTGGTACTGCTCGATCGCGCTCTTGAACGCGCCGATGCGCACGAAGTCCGCGCGCACGCCGACGTTGCGCAGCAGGTCGCCGAGGTGGAAGAGCTCGGTCGCGAGCCCCGCGAGGCGCACGCCGCCCGCGGGGTCGACCAAGACGCGATCGGCGCCCGCGCACAGGTACCACTCGCTGCCCGAGGCGTCCTCGAGGTGGCAGGCGACGGGCTTGCCCGCCTCGCGGAGCTGCTCGACGACCTGTCGGAGCTCCTGCGCGTACGCGAGCCCGATGCCGCTCCCGCGCGGGCGCAGGATCACGCCGCGGACGCGGTCGTCGTGGACCGCGCGCTCGAGGCGGCGCACCGCGGCGAGGATCCCGCGCGCGCCGGTGCCGCCGAGGCGCAGATCGACCACGTACTCGCCACGCGGGATCCCCTCGCGCTCCGCGCCCTCGACGCGGCCCGAGACGTACCAGCCGGGCTCCGCCTCGTAGCCGTCGCCGACGACGACGCCGCCGCCGACGCCGACCATCCCCCAGTCGATCGCGAGGCCCGCGGTCACCGACAGCGCGGGGGTCTCCGAGTCGAGCCGCTCCGCCTGCGCCGCCGCGAGCAGCCGGCCGACGAACGGGACGGTGAGCTCGGTCGCCGCGCGCGCGCCGATCCGGCCGGTCTCGTCGAGGATCCCCGCGAGGTCGAGACCGAGCGTGCGATCTCCGAACGGGCGCAGCGCGGTGCCGAGCACGAAGCTGCGGGGCACGTGCTCCGTCGTGCCGCCGAGGCGGGGGCCGACGACGTCGCGCGCCGAGAAGCTCAGGCCCAACCAATCGACCGGGCGCCAGCTCGCCGCGAGGTCGAGCGTGGTCAGCCCCGCGAGCCGCACGTCCCCCGACGCGAGGAAGCGCACCGCCGCGCCGAGAGACAACGAGTCTTGCATCGACCAGGCGAGCGCGAGCGACACCATCGTGCGCTCCGGATCCGGGGCGAGCGGGCTCGGCCGGACGCTGTCGACGGAGATGCCGGCGGCGATCCCGAACAAGAGAGGGCTCGCCGCGTAGAAGCCGTCACCGCGGTCCGCCATGCGCGTCGCGTCCGCGCCGTCGGCGTGCACGTAGGAGACCCCCCACGAGCGGAGCAGCCCGATCGCGCTCGGGTTGAGGGCCATCGCCTCCGGCCCGTCGGCGGTGGTGATGCCGTAGCCCGGCTGCGCGACCGGGGCGGTGGGCCGCTGGAGCTGCGCGTGCGCGCGGGAGGTCCACGGCGCGAGGAGCCATGACGCGAGGGGGAGGAGCAGCGCGAGGTGTCGCATGGCGGTCGCCGGAGGATCCCATGTGTCACGACGGAACGGGGTACCATCCTCGCGCCGATGAATGCCCCGACGAGAGGCCCGCGAGACGCCGAGGAGCGCGCTGGCGCGCTCGGGACCGTGGTGTGGGTCGGCGAGGGCGCGCCGAGCGCCGCGCTCGCCGCGCGCGACGTGCGCGTGCTCGAGGCGGGTCCGGGCGCGCCGCTCGCGCCGTTGCTCGCCCTCGCGCCCGACCTGCTCGTGCTCGCGGCCGGCTGCGCCGAGCGGTGGGAGGAGCTCGTCGCGCTCCTGCGTGAAGCCCCGACGCTCGGCGCGGTCCCCGTCGCGGCGATCGACGCGGGCGCCTCGGCGAGCCGCGCCGCGGGTCGCTTCGGCCTGGTCGCGCGGTTCGGGGGGCGCCTCGAAGGCGAGGCGCTCGCGGCCGAGGTCGCGACGCTGCTCGAGCGGCGCGCGCTCGGCGTCGAGCGCGAGGTCACGACGGGCGGGGTCGCGCTCGCCGAAGCGTACGTCGGCGGCCTCGTCGCGCGTGGGGTGGGCGGGTTCGTGGTCGCGGGCTCGGGCGCGGCGGCGCTCGTGACGGGTGACGGTCGCGTCGTCCCGGCCGTCGAGGCGCTCTTCGCAGGCCGCGACGAGGCGGAGCTCGCGTTCGTCGAGCTCCCGGCCGCGCGTGTGCCGAGCGCGCGCGACGGGGAGGGTGGGTCGCTCGCGAGCGCGCGCGTCGAGCTCGTCGGGGTCGCGGGCGGCGCGCTCGCGAGCCGGCTCGCGGCGCTCGGCGCGGAGGTCCACGAGGTCGAGGGGACGCCCGACGCGTGGGCGACGGCGCGCAAGCGGGTGCCGAGCGTCGTCGTCCTCGGGGCGCACGCGCTGTCGCGCGGGGAGGTCGGCGCCCCGTGGGACGACGAGCGGGCGCTCGGCGCGTCGTTCGTCGTCGTCGCCGACGAGCCGGAGGAGCGCGTGCTGGCGGCGGTCCGCGCCGCGTACGCGGCGGAGCGCGCGGTGCTCGAGGTCGTCCGGACGGGCGAGGCGCTCCGCGGTCGGCTCGAGACGTTCGGCGCCGCGCGCTGGCTCAAGCTCGTCGGCGCGGTCGCGCATCCGCTGGCGCTCGAGGTCGTCGCGCCGGGTGGCCGCGCGCGAGTCGAGCTCGACGCGGGCAAGGTCAAGCGCGCGCGCTTCTTCCCGCGCGGAGGCGCGCCCGTCGAGGGCAAGGCCGCCCTGACCGCGCTGCTCGGGTTGAAGGCGGGTCGGCTGTCGCTCGGGACGGACGCGCAGATCGCGGCGCTGCCCGACGAGGTCCCCGCGACCGAGCCTGTGCGGCGCAAGAAGCTCCGGCGTCGCCGCAAGAGCGTGCGCCCGCCGGGGGTGGCGACGAGCCCGGGGTGGCCGGCCCCGCGCCTCGACGAGCCGGAGGACGAGCCCGACGAGCCGCGGGTGAGCGCCGCGCTCATCGAAGCACTTACGGAAGCGCCTCGCGAGCGGCCCGACGAGGAAGGCCGCGAAGAGGGAGGCCGCGAAGAGGGAGGCCGCGAAGAGGGAGGCCGCGAAGAGGGAGGCCGCGAAGAGGGAGGCCGCGACGAGGAAGGCCGCGACGAGGAAGGCCGCGACGAGGAAGGCCGCGACGAGGAAGGCCGCGACGAGGAAGGCCGCGACGAGGAAGGCCGCGAAGAGGAAGGCCGCGAAGAGGAAGGCCGCGAAGAGGAAGGCCGCGAAGAGGAAGGCCGCGAAGAGGAAGGTCGCGAAGAGGCGACGGCCGGAGACGCGCAGACGGAAGCGGACGGCCCGGTGGCCCCCGGGTCGCGCCCGAGCGAGCGTCCGAGCGGGCGCCCTTCGAGACCGGAGCGATCGAAGCGCTCACGCAAGGAGCGCCGCCGCGAGGAGGCCGAGCGCCGCCGGCTCGCGAAGCACGAGGCGAGCGCGCCGCCGGCCGCCAGCGCGCCGGTCGAGCCGCGCTCCGCGCGCGACGGAGCGTCGCAGCCCGCGGACGAGCCGGTCCCCGGCCTCGCGGCCGGCCCGAGCCGTTCGCAGATCGGGATCGCCGCCGGGCTCGCGATCGCGGTCGGGCTCGGGCTGATCGCGTGGCTCGCGTGGGGGCGCCCCGGCCCGGCGGTCGATGATGCGCGCGCGCCGGACGCCGGTGCCGCGCGGGCCGACGCGGCGCGGGTCGAGCTCGAGCCCGCCGCCGTCGAGGACGAGGGCGAGGCGCCCGACCCGGGCGAGCCCGACCTCGCGCCGCTGGAAGAGCCCGCCGATGACGCGGAGGACGCGCTCGACGACGCGGTCGAGCCCGACGACGACGCGAGGCTCGAGGCCCCCGAGGCGGTCGCGTCCGACGACGTGGAGGAGCTCGTCGATCCGGAGGAGGAGGCCGCGCTCGCGCGCCTCGCCCTGCAGCGCGCGCCCGAGGACGCGCGTGCGCACCTGCGCCTCGCGGCGGCGCTCCACCGGCTCGGGCAACACGCCGAGGCGATCGAGCGCGCGAGCCGGTCCGTCGCGCTCGATCCTCGCCACGGGCCGAGCCACCTGCTGCTCGGCGATCTCCAGCGCGCGCGGCGGCGCCCCGCGCTCGCGCGGCGCGCCTACCAGACCTGCGTGGAGCAGGTCCCCGACTTCGCGCCGTGCCGGGAGCGGCTCGACGCGCCGCCTCCCTGAGCGCCGCCGCGCGCGAACGAAAGGAACGCCGACCATGAGCGACGACGAGCCCCGCCCCGCCTTCGAGTCCGCGCTCGCGCCCGGCCGCGCGCGCTTCCTCGCCCGCGTGCTCGACCACGCGTTCGCGCTCGGTCGCATCGGCCCTGCCGACCTCCTCCGACACTTCCCGCCGCGCGCGATCATGGCGGGGCTCGAGGGCGAGCCGCAGCGACGCGCGCAGATCCTCGTCGCCTGCACCGGCGTGCGCATGAAGATCGCGATCAAGAAGTCCGCCGAGTCGTGCGCGGAGGATCTGCAGATCGCCCTCGACGAAGAGGAGACCGACGCCGAGGCGATCGCAGCGCTCCTCTCGCCGGACGATCTCGTGCGCTACCTCGACGCGCGCGAGCTCTGGGCGCTCGCGTCGGAGGGCGCGCGCTCGCCCGACGACCCTTCGGCCGCCGCGTCGCACCTCGGGCGCGTGCTCGAGGCCGCGCTCGCCGACGATCTCGTCTCGCCCGCGGAGCTCGTGGGCGCGCTCGGGCTCGACACGCTCGTCGCGCACCTCGACGCGCCGACGCTCGCGCGCGCGCTCGGCGGCGCGCTCGAGGCCGGTCGCGCGGGGACGCCGTTCGACGAGCGCCGGCTCCTCGACCTCGTCCCTCCGCCACACCTCGCCGCGTCGCTCCCGTTCGCGCTCGTGTGGGAGCGCGTGGTGGTGCCGAGCATCGCCGCGCGCCACGGGCTCTCGGGAGACGCGAGCCCTCCCGGTGGCGGGCGTCGCCGGGGGAAGGGGCGCGACGTCGCCGCGCCAACGCAGCCCACGCAACCGGCCTCGCCGCAGCCCGCGCAGCCCGCATCGTCGCAGGCCGCATCGTCGCAGCCCGCAGCGTCGCAGCCCGCAGCGTCGCAGCCCGCAGCGTCGCCTCCGCCCTCGGGCGAGCTCGACCTCGCGATCGACGACGTCCTCGATCTCGACGGCTGAGCCCACGGCTCTGCTCGCCGATGCGGTAAGGTGCCGCCGTGTACATCTCGGCGATGAGCGGCAACGAGATCTACTGCCTGGCCCAGAAGGGGCTGATGCCGGGCGAGATCGTCGTGGGCAACAGCGTGGTCTCCCTCGGCGTCGCCGGCGGCCTCGGCGCGGCAGGCCGGACCTTCGCGGGTGGCGAGATCACCCAGATCACCTCGCTGATCAGCGACGGGCGCCACGCGGCGATCCAGCGCATGGAGGCCGAAGCGCAGCGCGACGGCGCGATCGGCGTCACCGGCGTGCGCAGCCGCCTCGGCCGCCTCGCGGGCTTCACCGAGTTCCTCGCGCAGGGCACCGGCGTCGTCGCGCAGCAGCCGAGCGGCTCCTTCTTCAGCACCGCCGCGAGCGGGATCGGCCTCTACTGCCAGCTCGACGCCGGCTACCGGCCCGTGCGCTTCGCGATGGGCAACATCGCGTACGCCCTCGGCGTCTCGCGCGGCCTGATGGGCAGCTTCCGGACGCTCGCCCGCGGCGAGGTGAAGGAGTACTCGTCGATGTACAACGAGATCCGGCACACCGCGCTCGCGCGCCTGCGCCACGAGGCGGCGAGCTACGGCGCGAACTCGGTCGTCGACGTGCGCATCGAGATGCTCCCCTACGGCCCGGGCACCGTCGAGCTCCTGATGACGGGGACGGCGAGCCACCACGGCGCGCTCGGGCAGGGCGCGGCGCGGCCCGAGCAGGTCGTCACGAGCGAGCTCACCGGCGAGGAGCTCTGGAACCTCGCGCGGATCGGCTACGTGCCGCTGCAGATCGTGATGGCGACGAGCGTCTACTCGCTCGGCGTGGCGGCGGGCATCGGCGCGATGTTCCAGGGGCTGCGGCGCACGGAGCTGCCCGAGGTCACGCAGATGATCTACGAGGCGCGCGAGAACTGCCTCGAGCTCGTCCGCCGCGAGGCGCAGCAGCTCGGCGCCGAGCGCGTGATGTCGACGCGCCTCCAGATCCGGGAGATCGGGCAGGGGCTCGTCGAGCTCGTCGCGATCGGGACGGCGGTGCGCCGCGCGCTCCCCGGGATGGAGCCGCAGTCGGCGCAGCTCATCCCGCAGGCGCTGATCCTCGATCGCGACCACACGGACGTGGAGGACTCGGTGCAGGGGCTCTCCCCCGGCATGGCGCCGATGCAGCTCGCGCGGCAGGGCGTCGCCGGCGGCTCGCAGCAGCTCCTCGGGTGTCTGATCCCGATCGTGATCTTCGGCTTCATGCTGTGCATGGGCCTGTTCAGCGCGCTGCTGCAGGCGCTCGACTAGATCGAGCGCGCGGGGCGGCGCATCGCCGTCGCGCCGGCACACGCGCCGTGGGCGAACGTCTCGGTCGCGGCGAGGGCGGCGGGGACGGTGTCGCGCGCCACCTCCTCGAACCCGAGCCGCGCGAAGAACCCGGCGCGATCGCGTGTGACGAGCCAGAGCTCGCGCTCGGTGTGCCGCGTGACGAGCGCGTCGACGAGCAGCGTCGCGACGCCGCGGCCCCGGTGGTCCGCGCGCGTGACGACGGTCCGCAGGATGCCCCGCTCGCCGTGTCGCTCGAGCCCCGCGGCGGCGACGACGGTTCCGTATGGATCGAGCGCGACGAGGAGCTCGACCTCGGGGCCCGGCGCGAGCAGGTCTTCGGTCGCGGCGAGCGCCGCGACCACCGCGCGGTCGCCGTCCCGCGCCGCGACCACGTGCGTGAGCGGCGCGTCGAGCGGCGGCCCGGCGCCGAGGAACGCGTCGGCCTCGATCTCGACGCGCATCCACGGCGCGATCAGCCCGACCTCGACCATCGTGGTCGCCGGACGAGCCGCTCCGAACGCCTCGGCGTGCGCGCGGCCGACCGCCTCCGCGTCGGCGGCGATGTCCGTGACGAAGATGCGCGTGCGCACCACGTCGTCGAGGCGCGCGCCGACGCGCTCGAGCGCGCGCGCGAGGTTGAGGACGATCTGGCGCGTCTGCGCCGCCGCGTCCCCGTCGACGTGACCGCCGTCCGGGAGCGTCGCGGTCGTCCCGGTGACGACGACGTGCGGCCCGACCCGCACGACGCGCGAGTACCCGAACCGCGCCTCCCACGGCGCCCCGCTGCCCGCTCGGTATCTACGCATGGCGCGGAGCATACGCCCCGCGGCTCGCTCGAGGCGCGACGTCGATCAGGCGCAGCGCCTCGCGGCGCGAGAGCGGGCTGAGCCCGGGGTGGGCGCCGACGTAGGCGCGCACCCACGCGGCGTCTGCGCGCGAGAGCGCGCGCAGCGCCCAGCCGATCGCCTTGCGCAGCCAGAATTCGCCGCGCTCGATCGAGGGCGCGATGCAGTCGTCGAGGAGCGCGCGGTCCGTCGAGGCGCCGAAGCGGAGCTGCGCGAGGATGGCGGCGCGCCGCAGCCAGAGCTCGTCGCCGCGCGCCCACGCGCGCAGGCGCGCCGCCGTCGGCGCCGGGTCGCGAGCGAGCGCCCCGCCGACGAGGTGCGCGGCGATCTCGTCGACGTGATCCCACCACGCGCCCTCGACGATCATCGCGGCGAGGGCGTCGAGCGCGTCGGCGCCGAGGAGTCGCCGGTGCCGGCGCAGGTAGTCGGTGGCCGCGTAGCGCACCTCGCGGTGACGCGCCGCGCGGAAGAGCGCGAGCGCGCGGGCGCTCGCGAGCGCGGGGTCCGACGTCTGGAAAGCGGCGAGGACGGGGCGCAGCGCCGCCGCGCGCGCTGGCTTCTTCACGCCGAGGAACGGCATCGCGCTCTTCATGTAGCGGCGCATCGGCTCGGCGTCGGCGGGCACGGCCACCCGCGCGAGCGCGTCCTCGACCGCGTGGATGAAGTCCTCGTGCATCCGACGCTCGAATCAGATCGAGCGGTAGACCTGGACCACGAACGGCCCGCCACCCTCCACGAGCCGGACCTGGATGCGGTAGGTGCCGGAGACGCCCGGGCAGATCGGCCGCATCTGCCCGATCTGCGGCTCGGCGTCGCGCGTCGTGTCGCGCTGCAAGAGGACGTCGTTCGGGTCGTAGACGCGCAGATCGAGGTCCACGACGCCCTCGCCGCCGAGGCCGAGCACCTTGTAGCACCAGCCGGGGTGCATGACGTGGCTGTAGTCTCGCAAGTCGCCTTGCGCCCCCTCGCCGCGCAGCGCGGCCTCGTCGAGCACCATGAAGGCGGCGCGCTCGCGGCCGAGCTCGCGCAGGCGCGCCTCGAGCGGGTCGGCCGGCGGCGGCGGCGCGGGCGCCTCCACCGTCGGCGTCCCCGGGCCGGGGAGGGCGTCGCAGCCGAGCAGCGCGAGCGCCGCGGCGAGCGCGAACGCCGTCGGCTGCGGGCGCTTCAAGGCGCGGTGTCCAGGACCATCACCGGCGTGAACCGGGTCTCGCGCGTGCCGTCGCCGAGCTGGCGGCTCGTGTTCAGGCCCCAGCACCAGACGCTCCCGTTCGCGCGGATCGCGCACGCGTGCGAGGCGTTCGCCGAGATGTGCACCGCGTCGTCGATGCCGGCCACGGCGACCGGCTCGATCGAGCAGTCGCCCGCGTCCTCGCCCGCCGTGCAGCGCGTGCCGTGGTTCATCACGCCGTCGCCGAGCTGGCCGCGGTCGTTGTAGCCCCACGCGCTGATCGTCCCGTCCGCGTGCAGCGCGTACGTGGTGCGGCTGCCGGTGGCGAGCTGGATCGCGTCGCGCACGGCGGTCACCGGCGTGGGCCGATCGATCGACTGCATACCCGACGGATCGGGCTGCCCCGTCTGCGCCATCCGGTTGTCCCCCCAGCACACCACCGGCCCGGCGGTCGGGGGCGTGGACGGCGCCGAGACGATGGCGCACGCGTGCGCGGCGCCGACGGAGATGTCGGAGACCACGCCGAGCGGCTCGCTGCCGCCGACGGTGCGCACGTCGGGCGCGCAGGCGAGGTTCTCCGTCGCGCTCAGCCGACAGGTGCGGGTCACCTCGTTGCGGTCGCCCATCTGGTCGGACGTGTCGACGCCCCAGCAGTGGACGTCGGTCGCCGTGCGGGCGCAGGCGAAGCTCCCGACCGCCACCTCGAGCTGGAGCACGCCGGTCAACGCCACCGGCGGCGTCGCCGTCGCGTCGAGGAGCACGGGCGCGTACTGGAGCTCCTGCTGGCTGATGTCGCCGCGGCCGAGCTGCCCGACGATGTTGTCGCCGACGCAGAGCACCTCGCGGCTCTCGCCGCGGACCACGCAGCCGACCGAGCCGGTCACCGACGCCGCGCGGACGTCGGTGAGATCGTTGTCGAGCTGCGCCGCGCGCCGGAGCCGCGCGATGCCGCCGGCCAC
Organism: Sandaracinaceae bacterium; assembly: GCA_019637095.1. Taxonomy (GTDB): domain Bacteria; phylum Myxococcota_A; class Polyangia; order Polyangiales; family Sandaracinaceae; genus JACKEC01. The sequence continues at coordinate 84,397 of JAHBWG010000002.1, forward strand.
CTGCGGGACGGTCTCGTAGCTCCAGCACCACATCTGCCCGCCGCGCAGGGCGCAGCTCGAGCTGAAGCCGTCGACCCCCAGGGCGGTCGCGTCGTCGATGATCGGGAAGGCGCCGCCCGTCTCGAGGCGCACGTTCACCGGCCGGCCGCTGCAGTCGCGCGGCGGCGTGCCCGGGTCGGCACACTCCTCGTGGCGCTGGCGGTTGTCGCCGAGCTGGAAGTCCTGGTTGTAGCCCCAGCAGAGCACCTCGCCGTTGCCGCGGCGCCCGCAGGAGTGCAGCGCCCCGAGGTCGAGCTCGACGAACTCGCACCCGGAGCCCGTGCAGCCGCCCCCGCCCGCGTCGGGCATCGTCGGGCCGGCGTCGAAGCCCGCGTCCGTCTCCGTCGTGCCGGCGTCCGTGCCGGCGTCCTCGCCGCCACCGCCGGCGTCCTCGGTCGTGCCCCCGTCGCAGCCGAAGAGGAGGAGCAGGGCCGCGGTCAGGGAGGCGGTGAAGAAAGCGTGTCGATTCATGGGTTCCTCGGGTTTCGGGGCGGAACCCTAGTCGAGCGCGCGAGCGCGTTCAACACGACTGGACACGGCGCTGGCGGGGACGCGCTGGAGCGGCCATACCCGGCCCGATGCGCCGCGCGGACAAGGCGGGACGGATCGCCGCGATCCTGGAGGACCTCTACCCCGAGCCCCCGATCCCGCTCGAGCACGCGGACGCGTTCACGCTGCTGGTCGCGGTGGTCCTGAGCGCGCAGACGACCGACAAGAAGGTGAACCAGGTCACGCCCGCCCTGTTCGCGGCGGCTCCGGGGCCCGCCGCGATGGCCGCGCTCGGCGCCGCGCGGATCCACCCGCTCATCCGCGAGCTCGGGCTCGCGCCGCAGAAGGCCAAGGCGCTCGAGGGCCTGTCGCGCCTCCTGATCGAGCGCCACGGTGGCGAGGTGCCACGCTCGTTCGAGGCCCTCGAGGCGCTCCCCGGCGTCGGGCACAAGACCGCGTCGGTCGTGATGGCGCAGGCGTTCGGCGAGCCCGCGTTCCCCGTCGACACGCACATCCATCGCTGCGCCGCGCGCTGGGGGCTCTCGAACGGGACCACCGTCGAGCGCACCGAGCGCGACCTCAAGGCGCTCTTCCCGCGGGCGCGCTGGAACGCGCTCCACCTCCAGATCATCTACTTCGGGCGCGAGCACTGCCCCGCGCGCGGGCACGATCTGTCGGCGTGTCCGATCTGCGGCTGGGCAGCGTCGAAGAAGCGAATCCGCGAGGAGTCGACGCCGCGCGCCGCGCGCTGAACATTTGCGCCCGCGATCGGGCGCTGATAGACGCGACGCGATGGGTCTGTCGATTGCTCGGGGCGCCGCGGCCGGCGCGTGTTGGTTGGTCCTCGCGGCGGCGTGTGGCGGCGAGGGGGGCGGTGCATCGACGGGCGCGACGAACGACCCCGCGCCGACGGAGCGTCCGAGCGCGCCCACGGTGAGCGCCGACGTGCCCGACGATCTGCCGAACGGGCTCCTGCTCGCCTACTCGCAGTTCCCGGTGCGCGAGGGGCGCGTCGTCCCGGAGCCGGGCGCCGCGCGGCTCGAGATCCTCACGCGCCGCGGCGGCGAGTGGCACGTCGAGGTCCTCGAGGACGACACGAGCAACGTCTTCCACAAGGCGATGGTGTACACGCCGCCGGGCGGCGAGCCGGGCATCCTCACGATCGGCGCCACGGCGGCGGCGGTGCGGCTCTGGCGGCGGTCGGGCTCCGCGTGGCGCCCGACCACGATCTGGCAGCAGTCGTTCGGCGGCCGGTTCGACCGCATGCGCGACGCCGAGATCGCCGATCTCTACGGCGACGGCCGCGCCGCGATCGCGGTCGCGACCCACGACCAAGGGGTGATCGCGACGATCCGCGCGAACCCGAACGGCGCGTTCGACACGACCGTGCTGTGGCGCCGGCCGAACACGTTCGTGCACGAGATCGAGGTCGGCGACCTCGACGGAGACGGCACGCTCGAGTTCTACGCGACGCCGAGCGATCCCAACGACCTCGACGGCGGCGAGCAGTCCGGCAGCGTCGTGCGGTTCGTCCCGCGCAGCGGCGACGCGGCGACGGTGGTCGCGGACCTCGGCAACCGCCACGCGAAGGAGATCTGGGTGGGGGACGTCGACGGCGACGGACGCGACGAGCTCTACGTCGCGGTCGAGGCGCACACCTCGGGCAGCGGCGGCAACGTGCGGATCGAGCAGCCGGTCGAGATCCGCCGCTACGAGGCGGGCACGGCGCCGGACCGCGGCGTCGTGATCGCGCGCATCCAGGATCGCCTCTGCCGCTTCCTCACCGTCGGCGACCTCGACGGCGACGGACGCCGCGAGATGATCGCCGCCGCGTTCTCGAGCGGGCTCTGGCTCCTGCGGCCGGGCCGCAACCCGAACGCGGAGTGGTCGGTCGAGAACGTCGATCGCAACTCGGCCGGCTTCGAGCATGCCGCGTACATCACCGACCTCGACGAGGACGGCCGCGACGAGCTCTACGTCGCGGCCGACGAGCAGGGGGAGCTGCGCCGCTACGTGTGGGTCGACGGTCGCCCGCGCCGCACGGTGATCCACCGCCGCGAGCACCCGCGCGCGCAGATGACGTGGAACATCACGGACGCGCCCGTCTCCCTCGTCGGGCCGCCTTGACGGCGCTCCGCGCGAAGGATCGGAAGGCTCGAGACCGTCGCTGCGCCGACCGCGCCGTCGAGGCCAGGCCATCGCGTCGCGATGGCCTCAGCAACCTCAGAACAAGAGGCCGAGCCGCACCACGTGGTAGGTGAGCACCGGATCGGTGTCGAGCCCGATCTCGAGCGTGTAGCCGATCTCGATCGTCCCGCCGAAGAGGAACGAGAGCCCGATCGAGGGCCGCACGAGCCACTCTTCGTTCACGGTCTCCTCGAACGAGATGCAGCTCATGTCCGCGCCGGGCGTGCAGCCGGGCGTGACCATCGCGCGCCGCTCGCTGAGCCGGTCGTGCAGCACCGTGATCCCGGCGGCCGGCACGACGTACAGCGTCGTGAAGCCGAGCACGTCGACGAAGAAGCGATAGCCGAGCAGCGACTCGATCCGCAGCAGCTGTCGGTTGCGGCTCAGGACGTCGCCGACGGGCGAGTCGACCCCGCCGAAGAAGAGGCCGACGCGGGTCATGAGCGAGACGCGATCGAAGAGCACCGCGCCGAGCGTCCCGTAGAGCCCGAGCGCGACGGAGCCGCTCTGGTCGACGAACATCGCGCCGCCGAGGCCGAGCTGCGGGCGCAGGTCGCCGAGGTACTCGCCCGGCTCGCCGATGGCGCCGTCGATCGTCGCGTCGATGCGCGTCGTGCGCGCGACGAGGCCGATGTCCGCGCCGAGGATCCCGACGCCCGTGATCATGCCGAGCACGCGCCCCTCGCAGTCGAGGAACGGGCCGCCCGCGTGGCCCTCGGTCAGCGGGACGTCGGCCTGGATCGCCGCCTCGTTGACGGCGGCCACGTGCCCCGACGCGACCGACCAGCGCAAGAGGCCCTCGCCGCGATCGCCGAGCAGGCGCGCGGCGCCGTCGAACGGGTGGCCCATCGCCACGGCCTCGCGGCCCACCGTCGCGCTCGCCTCGGGCGCCGGCTCGAGCGGACGGGCGTCGAGCGGACGATCGAGCTCGAGCACGACGAGATCGAGCGACTCCTCGCGCAGGACCACGCGCGCCTCGCGCCGCTCCCCGTCGGCCGCGATGACGCTCGTGCCCTGGCCGAGGCGGATGATGCTGAACGCGGTCACGACGTGCCGCCGCGAGTGGTAGAGGAACCCGGCGCCCCACGTGCGACCGCTGCGCACCCGCACGACGGACGGGCGCGCGACCTCGTGCGCGCGAGCGGCGCACGAGAGCTCGGGCGGATCGGGCACGACGAGCGGCGCGCGCTGCGGCTCGGGCGCGCGGACCGGCTCGGCCTCGGCTTCGACGAGCTCCGGCTCCGGCTCGGCTGGCGCGGCGTCCTCGGGGGGCTCCGCCTCGAGGGGCTCGGGCGCCTGCGCGCGGGCGGAAGAGGTCGCGGCCCACGCGAGCGCGAGGGCGAGGCAAGTCAAGTTGGTTTGCATAGCTATCGAGGGAGGATCTCGTCCATGTAGTCGGGGTGGTCGTAGCAGAGGGTCGTCGGGCTCGCGGTCGGCAGGCCCATCCGCTCGGCGAGCGGCCGGTTCCCGCCGGAGTCCATCAGGCAGCCCTCGCCGTCGAAGTCGTTGTGGTAGGCGGTCGGCGAGCCGTACGGTTGCGCCATCCCGAAGCTGTGCCCGAGCTCGTGCGCGGCGGTCTCGCCGATGATCGAGCCGAGCGCGTCGATCGCGCGGGCGACGGCCTCGGCGCGCGCGCCGGTGGCTTCGCCGCGCGCCTCGGCGAGCGTCGCCGGCGTGCGCCGCACCGGGTCGAAGATCTCGTCGAAGAGCGGGTCCGCGTCGGGCGCGCCGCGCGGTCGCTCGCCCGAGAGCCCCGGGCGCTCGCTCCAGTAGAGGAACGACTCGATGAAGACGCCGCCGTAGCCGGGGTACCCATCGGACTGGGTCTGCGCGTTCGTGCCGCCGATCGAGTCGAAGAGCCGGAGGTTCCCGATGTCCTTTCCCGGCGTGTTGTCGTAGCCGAACAGGCCGATCCCGTTCGGGTCGGGCCCGCCGATCTCGAGCAGCGAGTACGCGCTGCGCACGTAGTCGTCGGGCTCGTCGAGGCGGATGTCCACGTTCCAGCGCGCGTAGACGTCCTGGATGCGCGCCTGGACGCGCAGCGCGATCTGGGCGGCCGCCTGCGCGAGGCCGAAGCTCGTGAGGCTCGAGAAGAACCCCGGCAGGAAGCGCACGAAGACGACCTGCCGCACCGGCCCGAGCACGAACCCGAAGGGGACGCTCGCGCCCACGAGCTCGTCGGTGCCCTTGATGGCGATGGGCGTCGCCGTGCCGACGAAGCGGCCGCGCACGTGCCCGAAGAGCTCCGAGGCGAGCTGGTCGCGGCGGATGGCGGGCTCGACGACGATGGTCACCTCCGCGCCCGAGACGTAGCGCGGCACGAGCTCGCGCGGGCCGAAGCTCTCCGGCGACGCGTCGGCCGGCGTGAAGACCCCCTCGAGGCGGATCAGGGTCGCTTCGTCGGGGCGGTCGGGGCCGCCGAGGAAGCCCGCGCCGCGCACGCGCAGCACCTGGCCGACCGTCGCCTCCGCGGGGTCGAGCGCGTAGAGATCGGGCGGGTTGAAGTGGAGGCTCGTCGCGATCGCCCTCGACTCGCTGCTCGCGCCCGAGCGCAGCCGAGAGCGGAGCTGCACGGTGCCCTCGAAGGTGCCGGGCCACAGCCCCCCGAGGTCCGTCGTGAGCACCACGACGCCGCGGCTGCGGTCCACGCGCTCGAGCGGGGCGACGCGCAGCGCCACGTCGACGGCGCCCGCGCCGCCGCCGTCGTCGCGCGTGAACGTGCCGACGAAGCGCGCGGTCAGTTCGCCCTCGGACGCGGTCAGGATGCCGTCGCCGACCAGCACGGCGACGTCGTTGCGGTGCACCTCGCCGCGCGGTGCCTCCTCGAGTGACACCGGCAGCTCGGTCGCGATCTCGAGGGTGACGGGGAAGGGGCGCGACGCGACGCCGTTCCCGAAGGCGAGGACGTCTACCGCGTGGGTGCCCGGGCCGAGCGCGGCGACCGCGAGGTCGTCGAGCAAGAAGACGTGCTCCTCCTCGCCGGAGCCGGGGACGCGGTCGAGGACGGCGAGCGAGCCGCCCCCGCGCTCGATCGAGAGCCGCGCGTCGAGCCCGAGCCGATCGAGACCCAGGCCCCGCACCGCGATCGGGGTTCCGTCGAGCGCCGGGCGCGCGACGCGGACTTCGAGCAGGACCGGTGAGTCGTCGCCGCCGTCGGGCGGAGGGGCCGCGCCGTCGCAGGCGCAGAGGGCGAGCGCGAGGCTGGCGAGCGCGAATCGCACGAGCGCAGTCTAGCGTGCCTCGCGGGCGGCGCGATTCTCGAACCCGCGCCGGTTCGGACCGGCGCCGCGCTCTGGGCTAGACTCCCCCGCATGGCTTTCCAACGATGGGCGTCGATCGGCGCGCTGCTCCTCGCGAGCGCGTGCGCCGAGGGGAGCGGCGCCAGCCTCCAGCCGATCGGCTCGCATAGCGTGCGCGTCAACGAGATCCTCGTCGTGACGATCGGCATCGACAACCCGGACGGGCGCGCCGTCGAGCTGCGCGTCGAGGGGCCGGCCCTGCCGATGTTCGACCGCGTGTACTCGTTGAGCACCACGCCCGCGGGCGCCGTCTTCCGATGGGCGCCGCTCTCGAGCCACGTCGGGACGCACGAGCTCACGTTCGTGCTGACGACGCCGGGCGGCGGGACCGAGCTCGACCGCGCGGCCGCGGTCGTCGAGGTCCTGCCCTCGAGCGACGCGGCGCCGGTGTTCGTGCGCCCCGGCGCCGGCGGCACCTACGACCTCGAGCGCGATCCGTGCGTCGGCTTCGACGTCGAGGTGCGCGACGACGACTCCACGAACGTCACCATCGGCACCCGCGCGGAGCCACCCGCGGGCGCGACCCTCGCCAACGCCGGTCCCCGTCGCGCGCGCTTCGACTGGTGTCCGAGCCCCGATCAGGTCGCGGCGGCGGAGCGCTGGACGATCGCCCTCTACGCCGACGACGGCGACCACCCGCGCGTGGAGCACGACTACGTGATCGTGCTGCGGACCGGGCCCAAGGATGGCTGCCCCGGCACACCACCGTCGATCGTCGTGCACCGCCCGGCGATGGGCGAGGCGATCACGAGCGGCACGAGCTACGCGGTCGAGGTCAGCGTCACCGACGACATGGGCCTGCGCGAGCCGCCGATCCTCTACTACGGGACGAGCCCTCCCTCGGATCCCGAGCGGCCCGACGTGACCGAGCTCGAGCAGGCGATCTTCGAGGCCTCCGAGGGCTCGCGCTACGTGGCGCGCATCCCGCCGCTGGGCCTCGAGGTCGGCGCGATGCGCGAGGTGTGGTTCCTCGTGAGCGCCACCGACAACGACGACCCGACCGGCTCGCTCTGCGACCACCGGACGGACTCGCCGCTCATCTCGTTCTTCGCGGTCGGGGGGATGCCGCCGGACGGAAGCCTCCGGCAATGCGACTTCTGCACCGCCTCCACGGAGTGCGCCTCGGGGATCTGCGCCGCGGCGGCGGGCGGCGCGCGCTGCGTCGACGCGTGCTCGGAGACCGCGTGCGCGATGGGCTCGTGCGGCGCGACGGTCACGACCGAGGGCGCCGCGCGCGCGGGCTGCGGGCCGGTCGGCGAGGTCTGCGGCGGCGGGCCGGCGACGTGCGTCGACGATCGGTACGAGCCCAACGACTCGCTCGCCGCGGCGACGCGCTACTCCGCGCCGATCACCGATGGCCGCATCTGCCCCGGCAACGAGGACTTCTTCCGCGTCGACGTTCCGTCCGGCAACGAGGTCTCGGTGAGCCTCGAGTTCATGCACGCGATGGGTGACCTCGACCTCGAGCTGCGCGGCGCCGACGGGACGATCCTCGGGACGAGCGCGGGCGTGCGCGACGTCGAGCGCGTCACCCACTGCAACGCGGGGGCGGCGACGTCCGTCAACGCGCGGGTGTTCGGCTTCGGCGGCGCGCAGAACGGCTACGTCCTGCGGGCCGACGTCGCGCCCGACCCGGCGGGCTGCTGCATCGACGACGGGTTCTCCGACGACACGCAGGCGAGCGCGCGCGCGCTGAGCTTCGCGGGTGACGTTGCGAGCGCGGACGGTACCGTCTGTCCGGGCGACGACGACTGGCTCGCCATCCCGATGAGCGGGCCGGGCACGATCGACGTGCTCGTCGTGTTCGAGCACGCGCGCGGCGACATCGACATCGCGCTGCACGATCCGTCGGGCACGCGCCTGCGCGCCGCGACGAGCTCGACGGACGACGAGTCGCTGACCGTCGAGGTCGCGGGCGGCGGGACCTACGCGCTGCGGATCTACGGCTTCAACCTCCGCGGCGGCAACGACTGGGTCGCGGAGATCCGGCGCAGCGCCACGTCGAGCTGCGCGTCGAGCCTCGCGTGTCCGGCGGACACGGTCTGCGACGCGGGAGCCTGCCGCGACGATCGCTGCATGGGCTCGCCCGGCTGCCCGGCGATGCACCAGTGCGTGCAGGGCGGCCCGATCCCTGCGGCGCCGCGCTGCGGGGCCGTGTGCACGATCAACGCCGACTGCCGCTCCGAGCAGGCGTGCAAGTGGTTCCCCGAGGGGCGCTTCTGCGGGCGCCGCGGCAGCGCGCAGAACGGGGACGCCTGCACGAGCTTCGCGGTGTGCGGAGGACAGCGCGCGTGCCTCGGCTGGCCCGGTGGGTACTGCGCGCGCGCCGGCTGCACCGACAACGCGGACTGCGAGGCCGGCACGTGGTGCGTCGCGCGCGGCGGCACGAACGTGTGCGCGCTGAGCTGCGTGAGCGCCTCGTGCCGCGACGCCGAGGGCTACTCGTGCGAGTTCCTGCCGACCCTCGGCGGGACCCAGCGCTTCGTCTGCGTGCCTCGCCCCTGACCCGGGTTCTGGGGCACGCTGGCGCCATGGGCTCGCCTCGTCCCGCTGGACGCGACGGCGCCGAGGGGGGGCCCTCGCCGCGGCGCTGGCCGCTCGAGGCCGCGCGGGTGTCGCTGCTCGTCGGGGCGGTGTTCCTGCACGCGGTGGTCGGGCTCTCGCTCGCCGCGAGCTGGGGAACGGACGAGTTCGCGCGGCGGGACTGGGCGGCGTTCCGCGACGCCGGGCGGCGCGCGCTCGAGGGCGACGTGGTCGAGCTCTACGCGCCGCGGCCCGGCGGCTTCCCGTTCCTGCACCCGCCGTGGGTCGCCGCGCTCCTCGCGCCGGTCGGGCAGCTCGGCGACGCCGCGTTCTACGCGCTGATGGTGCTGCTGCAGCTCGCCGGGCTCGCGCTCGCCGTCGCCGCGCTGCGGCGGCTCTCGCCCGAGCACGAGGCGCAGGACGTCGTCGTCCTGGGCGTGCTCGCGTCGGCGCCGTGGGCCATCGGGCTCGTGCTCGGGCAGCCGAGCGCGCTCGTCCTGGGCGCGTGGCTCGCCGCCTTCTGGCTCCTCTCGCGCGAGCGCCCGGTACACGCCGGGGTCCTCTTCGGTCTCTGCGCGATCAAGCCGCCGTACGTGGTCGCGCCGATCCTTCTCGCGCTCCTCGCGCGCCGCCCGCGGATCCTGCTCGGGATGGCCGCGTCCGTCGCCGCGCTGTTCGCGATCTCGCTCGGCGTGGGGCACTGGCCCGAGTGGCTCGCCGCGGTCGGCCGCACGCTCGACGACATCGGCGGCGCGCGCGCCGCCCTGTGGAAGCAACACACGTTGCTCGCGTTCCTGCGCTCGGCCGCGCCGCGGGAGGTCGCGCTCGGGCTCTACGCGCTCGCGGCGCTCGGGCTCGGTGCGCTGTTCTGGCGCGCGCGCGACAGGGAGGTGCCCGCGCTGCGCGCGGCGGGCTGGCTCGCGCTCGGCACCCTCGCGCTCAGCCCGTTCGCGTACTTCTACGACGCGCTCCTGTGTGCGATCCCCGCGGCGTCGCTGTGGCTCGGCCGCGACGGGTACGCGCCGCGCGCGCGCCCGCTGCTCGCCGGGTTGGCGCTCGCCACGTTCGGAGCGCAGCACGTCGGCTTCTTCGCGTTGCAGTCCGGGCCGCCGTGGGCGGGTCTGCTCGTCACCGCGTGGCTCCTCGCGGAGCTGGTCGCGGTCGCGCCCTCACCGCACCATCGGATTGGAGAACTCGACGGGCAACCGGATGGGGACGACGGCGAGGCTCGGGGCGAGGTCGTCGGGGACGGGTGAGAACGGCGTCGCGCGCCGGATCGCCGCGAGCGCCGCGCGGTCGAGGTCCGCGAAGCCGCTCGAGCGGACGAGCCGCGGCGCGCCACGCAGGCGTCCGTCGCGTCCGACGGAGAGCATGTAGATCGTCGTTCCCTGATCCATCGCGAGCGCGCGCTCGCGAGGGAACTGCAAGGCGTCTTGCACACGACGGCGGGTCTCGAGCACCCAGCGCACGTAGCGCCCGTCGTTCGTGTCGAGCGCCGCGTACGGGCCGCCGCCCGGCCCCCACGCGGAGGCGCGCCCGCCCTCGCGCGTGCCTCCTCCCGAGCCCGGCGCGCCCGCGCCGTCCACCCCGCCGCGGCCGGGCCCCTCGCGCCGGCTCGTGCGCGAGGACGCGTCGACCCACGACTGACTGAGCGACGCCGCGAGCAGCTCCGCGTCGGCGTCGTCGCGCACGCGCGCGTCGGAGCGCTCCGCGATCGTCGCGGCGGGGCCTTGGTCGATCGCGGGGCGCGCGAACGCGGAGCGCGCGCGCGCGCTCGCGCGGGCCCCCTCGGCGGACAGGGCCGGTCCTGGCTCGCCGGGTGCTGTCCGCGCGGCCCCGCGGAGCTCGCGGGACGAGCCGAAGGCGCTCTTCGGCCGAGCCGCTCCCGCGAGCGCTCGCCGTGCCTGCACGTGCTCGGCCGGGAGCGCGCCCGCGAGGCTCGCCTCGGGCGCGACGCGCGCGCCGGCGCGCGGGTCGAGCGCGGCGAGCGGGCGGCGCTCGCGCAGCACGCCGTCACCGGACGCGAGGAACACCTCGTCGCGCGGGCTCGGCGTCGCGCGCCGGCGCTCGAGGGTCGCGCGATCGTTGGCGGTGCGGATGCGCTGGAGCTGCGCCGCCGCGACGTTGGTCAGCGGCGAGTCGAACAACAGGATGCGGTCGTCCTGGATCATCAGGCGCATGCCCGCGCGCGCGCCGCTCGCGTCGCCCCCCTGGCCCGGGTCGAGCGCGTCGAGGTTCTGCCGCGAGGTCGAGCCGCCCGCGACCGCCTCGGCCGCGGCGTGCGCGAGCTGTCCGCGCGTGCTCGCGCCGAGCGCGCCGGCGCTCTCGATCGCGTCGAGCGCCACGAACGGGTCGAGCGGCGCGCTCGGCGATGCGCGCTCGGCGCGAGGGGAGGGGAGCGTGAAGAGCGCGAGGGTCAGCGCGAGGTGGACGACCGACGAGATCGCGGCGGCGGCGAGCAGCGGTCTCGTCCTCGACATCCCGAGGACAGGATACGTCCTGGCGCCGCCACCTTCACCTCGCCGCCTTCACCTCGCGGCCGGCTCGCCGAGCATCCCGAACACGAGGCCGCCGTCGTCGCGCTCGACCGCGGCCCACGCGGGCGCGTCGTTCGCCTCGACGTAGACGGGCAGGCGCAGCGCCTCGGCGATCGCGTCCACTGCGTCCGCGTCGCGGCTCACCGCGACGTCGCGCTCGGTGCCCGAGTTCGCGGCGACCAGCGCCGCGAGCGCCTCACTCGGGTGGGACACACGCCACACGTGCAGCCGCGCGGGCCCGAGCGCCGCGATCTCTTCGGCGATCGCCTCGAGCGGCGGCGCGTCGCCGCGGGCGTCGATCACGAGCGCGCCGCCCGGCCACCGCGCGACGTGCGCGGCCGCGATCTCGGGGACCTCGATCCGCACCGGGCCCCGCACCGCGCCGACGAGCGGGAGGAGCTCCTCGACCGTCCTCGGATCGGGCGTGCCCTCGTCCTCCGCGGTCCAGCGGATGTCTCGGGGCAGCGCGTAGCGCGGCGCGCGCCGGATGTGCAGCCACACCGCGAGGCCCACGAGGAACAGCAGGATCGCCCCGTAGTGGCCCGGCGTGAGCCCGAACAGCACGCGCGGATCGCCGTTCGGGATGTCCGTCGCGCGCAGGAAGTCGAGCGCGAAGCGCACGGGCGCGTAGAGCATCGGCACGATCGCCGCGTAGAACCCGCGGGGTCGCTTCGTGCGCCCGAGCCACAGGAAGACCGGGATCATCGCGGCGCACCAGAAGACCTCGTACAGCCCGAGGTCGTGGCGCGTCTGCCACGGCGGGCTCATCCCGCTCACCTGGTAGTCCGCGACCGCGAGCGGGAAGTCGGTGACGCGCCCGGGGTGATCGTGCGTGACGAAGCAGCCGAGGCGCCCGAGGAGCCATGCGAACGGGAACGCGTACGACGTGAGGTCGGCGAACGGGAGCAGCGGGTAGCGCCGCCGCGCGAGCCACACGAGGCCGCCGATGATCGCGCCTGCGAACCCGCCGAAGCTCGAGAGCCCGTTCCACAGCTGGAGCACGAACGCCGGGTTCTCGCGCACCACCTCCCAGTGATAGAAGACCGCGTCGAGCACGTGGCCCAGGACGAAGCCGCCCACGAGCACGTAGGCGGCCATCTCGCCGAGGACCCTCGGGTGGATCCCTTCGATCCGCGCGCGGCGCGAGGCCACGCTGACCCCGAGCAGCACGCCCGCCGCCACGAGCGCTCCGAACGGGTGCAGCGTGATTCGATCGGGGAGCACGCTCACGTCGGGGAGCGGGATCGCGAGCGGCTCGGGCTTGAACCAGGGGATCTGCACCGCGCACTGCTCTAGCAGGCGAGGCGAGCGGCGCGAGGCGCGTTCGCGTCCAGACGCGCGCGAGCCCGCGCCCACGCGAAGCGGGCACGGGCTCGCAGCTGCGGCGGTGGGAGGCGCTACAGCCCGCAGCCGCGGGACCCCGTCTCCTCCGTGCAGTAGCAGGCACCGCACCCGGAGCTCCCGCGGGTTCGCCAGCTCCCGTTGCAGCACTGGTAGCTCGCGGAGCACGCGGTGTTGGCGTAGCGGCCGCCGTAGCTGTGCGTGCACGACGCGCCCGCGGGCGGGCCGGAGGACGCGCTGCAGCCGCGGGTCCCCGACTCCTCGACGCACGCGCAGGCGCCGCACCCGGAGCCGCGGGTGCGCCAGCTGCCGTTGCAGCACTGGTAGCCCGAGGAGCACGCGAGGTGTCCGTAGTTCCCGCCGTAGCTGTGTCGGCACGACGCGCCCGTCGACGGCGCCGGCGCGGGAGCCGGGGCGGGCGCGGGGGCCGGCGCCGTCGTGCCGCTGCGCGCGATGGAGAGCATGTCGCCGATCCGCGGGCGCAGGCGGTCGCCCGGGCACGACGTCGACTGCCCGGAGTGCTGGCCGTGGCCGCGGACGCGGTCGGTGTTGAGCGCGATGCCGTAGACGCGCGAGAGCCGGCCGATGAGGCGCCCGCCCGCGTTGATCATCGCGGTCGGCGGCGTCGTCGTCCCGAGGCCGCTGCAGCCGCTGCTGTTGAAGCAGCCGATGAACGAGATCCCGATGTTGCCGGTGTTGTTGTTGCCGACGTGCGCGCCGAGCAGGTGCAGCGGGCGGCCCTCGTAGATCGTGCCGTCGATGCCGATGAGGAAGTGGTAGCCGACGTCGCACCAGCCGCGCGAGTCCATGTGGTAGTTCTGGATCCCGCGCATCTGGCGCGCCGGGTTCGCGGAGCCGCTCACCGTGTGGTGGATCGCCATGCGCGACTTGCTCGCGTTCTGCGACGTGCACCGCGTCGCGCGCGCGCCCCACCCCGACCGCGTCACGATCCCCATCCCGCTCAGCTCGCTGCGCAGGGCCTCCTGCGCCGCGCCGATCTCGTCGTCGAGCGCCTCCTCGGGCAGGTCCACCGAGATCTCGGGGACCACCGCGTTCCAGCGGAAGTGCTGGATGATCGCGGCGTCCTCGCGCGCGATGCGGAGCTGGGCGCCGTCGGCGATGGTGCCGAGCTCGGCGACGCCGACGTAGTGGTCCTCTTCGCCCCAGGTCTCGGTGACGTCCACCCACTCGCCCGACGGCACCCCGCCGACGAGCGGCCGCGCCTGCACGCGCGGCATCAGGCCGGGCTGCGACTGCGCGATGAGCATCCCGACGCGCGAGGCGCCGTCCGGCGCGTCGAGGGTCGGCGAGACGAGCCAGTCGCCGTCGTACTCCCAGCTCCCGCTCATGATCTCTTCGAGCGTGGACTCCATCTCCTGGCGGCCGTGGCCGTTGTACTCGCCGTCGCCGAGCTGGGCGGCGCAGCCCGCGAGGGTGAGCAGGACGGTGCCGATCGTGATGTTGCGCGTCTTCATGGGGGGACGCATCCGCACGAGCCGTGCCGCCCTGTGAGCGAGTGCACGTGCAGAGTTGGTGCAGCACGGAGTCTGCACAGCGTCGCGGGACCGTGCGGATGCGCGCGTGCGCGCTGTCCAAGTTCCGGTCAGTCCGCGCCGCGAGGTGCGGCGCCGAGGCTGCAGGTGCTGAAATTATTGCGATTTATCGCCAAGCGGACGGAACCTTGCCGGCGCACCGGAGGCTCCGGTCAGGTACGGCAGCCGCCGGCCGCCCAGTCGATCCGCACCGGGCGCTCGTCCGTGAGCTCGACGCCGGCCCGGTCGGTGATGGTCGCCCGCAGCGTCAGGTCGCGCCCGATGGCCTCCTCGGGCTCCGGCACGATGACCGTCAGGCCGTACAGCTCGTGGACCCCGGGCATCCCGTCGACCGGCTGCATGCTGATGCGCACGCGGAAGACCTGGCTGACGAGCTCGCCGTCCTCGACCCGCCGCAGGGAGAGGTCCACCAGCGTGCCCCGCGGGTCGAGGCCCTGCGCCCGCACCGCGGTCCACACGTGCTGCAGGCCTTGGCAGCCGCTGACGAGGCCGAGCGTGTCGCCGTCCGCGAACTCGGCGAAGGTCGCCTCGCCGACGCCGAGCGCCATCTGCGGCTCGAGGGTCGGGGGCGGCTCGGGCTCGCAGCTCAAGAGGACGAGGAGGGCGAGGAGGGGGCGGGTCGAAGGCATCGGTGGGGCTCGTGTCGGAGTGTGCCGCTTCACGGCGCACGAGGGGAGGCCCGATGACGGTGCAGGGTCCGAGCCACGGCGGGTGCGCGCGGGCGCCGCGCCGCCGCGCCGGCGTCGGCGTGCGGGCTCGCCCGTTCCGCGCGTCCGGTCTACGCGCGCGGCGTCCGAGCGCGTACCCTCGAGGCCATGGTGCGTCGCTCGCTCGCGCTCGCGCTCCTCGCGTTCTTCGTGGCGCCCTCCGGCGCGCGCGCGTGGCCGCACGAGGGCCGCGAGGTCGGCCCCGGCCTGATCTATCGCCACTTCTCCGGCCCGATCGACATCCCGGGGAGCGGGACGAGCGAACAGGAGATCTTCGTCGTGTACGCGGACCTGCTCGAGCCGCGGCTCCGCGTCGTGGCGAGCGCGCCGGCGGATCGTGGCGTCACCGTGTCGCAGTTCGCGGAGCGCAACGGCCTCGCCGTCGCCGTCAACACGAATTTCTTCGACGGATCGCAGCGCGCGTGCGGCCTCATGGCCTCGATGGGCGAGGTCTGGTCGCAGAGCTACGACGCGGGCGCGTCGTGCGCCGACAGCCTCGGCGTCAGCCCCGGCAACGAGGCCGTCGCGTTCCGCAGCGAGGGCCTCCGCCTCGGGCCGCTGCCGGATCGCGTCACCGACGTCGCGACGGGGATGCCCTTCGTCGTCTGGGACGGCGCCATCGTCGAGCAGGCGGTGATCGAGGGCGCGCCGAACCCGAGCCACATGGCGAGCGCGCACCCCCGCAGCGCGGTTTGCTTGCACCAGGACGGCCGCACGCTCGCGTTCGTCGTCGTCGACGGCCGCGCCACCGGGCGCGTCGGCATGCGCGGGATCACGCTCGGGCGCTTTCTCTTCCACCACGTCGGCTGCCGCGTCGGGCTCAACCTCGATGGCGGCGGCTCCTCCACGCTCTTCGTGCGCGGCGAGCCCGGCTTCGGCGGTCGGCCCGCGGGCGTCGTGAACCGCACGAGCGACGGCAGCGAGCGGCGCGTGTGCTGCCACCTCGGCGTGCGGATCGGCGAGCCCGAGCCGCTCTTCGCCGCGGCGCTGGTCGAGGGTGGGGGTGAGGTGACCTTCGCGCCGGGCGAGGCGCGCGCTCTCTCGGCGCGGTGGCGCAACACCGGCCGGCGCGCGTGGACGGCGGAGGGGCCTTGGCCGGTCCGCCTCGGCACCGCGGACCCGCGCGATCGCGTGAGCGCGTTCGCAGCGCCCGAGTGGACGAGCGCGAGCCGCCTCACCGACGTGCCCACGCTCGTCGCCCCGGGGATGGACATCGAGCTCGCGGTCCCGCTGGTCGCGCCGCTCGGGCCCGGCGAGCACGACGAGGCGTTCGATCTCGTCGCCGAGGGCGCGACGTGGATGGACGCGCCAGTGCGATACCGCGCGCGCGTCGTGGGCCCGGCGGGCGACGCCGGCCCGGTCGAGCCGCGCGACGCAGGCGCCGCGATCGACGCGGCGGCGGGCGCCGCCGACGCGGCGGCGGTCGGGCTCGACGCAGGGGGTGGGGCGCTGTCGAGCGACTGCGCGTGCCGGCTCGGCGCCGGCGCCGGCGACCGACGCGGCGGAGCGCTGATCGGGCTCGTGGTCGCGGTGTCGTTCGTGCGGCGGCGGTTGCGCTCTGGCGTGTCCCGCCCGAGGATCGAGCGATGACGCCCTCCGTCGATCTCTCGGACGCGCTCGCGCCGACCCTCGCGCCGGAGGCCGCCACGCTGGCCGACCTCGGGGCCTCCGTCACCCGCTCGACGACGCCGACGCTCGCCGGCAAGAGCACGGTGTTGCCGCGCGTCGAAGCGCACGGTGACGAGATCGAGCTCGTCCACGACGGCCGCGTCCGCTACGAGAACCGGCGGCTCCTGGGCGAGGGCGGCATGGGCACGGTCGTGCTCGCGCGCGATCACGACATCGATCGCGAGGTCGCCCTCAAGCAGATCCGTCGCGAGGTCGGCGCGCGAGGGCTCGCGCGGTTCGTCGAGGAGGTCCGCACGATCGGCCGCCTCGAGCACCCCAACATCATCCCGATCCACGACGTCGGGGTCGACGACGAGGGCAATTACTTTTTCGTGATGAAGTACGTCGAAGGCGAGACGCTCGAGACGGTGATCGAGCGGCTCGCCGCCGGCGACGCGGAGGCGCACAAGCGCTACACGTTCGAGGTCCGCGTCCAGATCTTCATCGGGCTCTTGCGCGCGCTCTCCTATGCGCACGATCGCGGGATCGTCCACCGCGACGTGAAGCCGGCCAACGTGATGGTCGGGCCCTACGGCGAGGTGGTGCTCATGGACTGGGGCATCGCGAAGCCGCTCGACGCGGCGGAGCTGCCACCGCTCGACGAGACCCTCGAGGAGCCGCCGGCGGCGGCCGCGTCCTCGACCCGCCGCCGCCTCGTGAAGACCGCGGCGAGCGCGCTCGTCGGGACGCCCGCGTACATGTCGCCCGAGCAGGCGCGCGGCGCGAGCGATCTCGACGTGCGCAGCGATCTCTACTCGGCCTGCGTCGTCTTCCACGAGCTCATGACGCTGCGCCACTATCTCGACGACGTCACGAGCGTGCCCGGGATGCTCGTCGGCGTGATGGAGCGCTCGCTCCCCTCGGTGATGAGCGTCGCGGAGTGGTCGCACCCGACGCAGGGCCCACCGCCCGCCGAGTACATGCACTTCATCTTGCGCGGGATGCAGAAGCAGCCCGCGGCGCGCTGGCCGAGCGCCAACGACATGATCGGCGAGCTCGAGGCGGCGCTCGAGGGGCGCATCCGCGTGCAGTGCCCGACGACGTTCACCAAGCGGATGGCCCGCGAGTCCGGGCGCTTCGTCGATCGGAACCCGCGGCTCTCGATCTTCGTGATGCTCGCGGCCGTGAGCCTCGTCCTCTTCGGGCTGGTCGGGACGGTCGCCGCCGTCGTCAACCTCGCCTCGTGAGCGGGACGAGGCGCCTCAGGGCCAGGGGCAGCCGTGGGGGCAGCCGTTCGCCGTCTCGTCGAGGGTCGCGATCCAGGCCTCGATCACGCGCAGCCCCTCCGGGTCGACCCTCTCGCTCGCGAGGGGCGGCATCGCGTCGGTCGGCGCGCGCGACCCCATGCGCAGCGGGATCACGCTGCGCTCGGGGTGGCCAGGCGCGATGCGCAGATCGATCACCTCGCCGGCTGGGCCGGTGCCCGTCCACACCGAGCAGCCGCACACGGCGGTGGTCCACGCGCTCGAGGTCTCCACGGTCCGGGTGCCCACGCGCAACCAGAGGTCGAGCCCGTGCTCCGGCGCCGGTCCGCCGTGGCAGCTCCCGCAGTTGGCGTGCAGGTATCCGAGCGCGGCGCGCGCGGTCGAGTCGCCCGGGACGGTCGCGTCCGCGAGCGGGATCGGGTGGGTGAGCCAGCCCTCTGCGCTCAGCGAGGCGAGCGTGACGCCGCCCTCGTCGTGGGCGAGCTGGATCGCCGAGAAGCCGTTGATCGCGTCGTCCTGCGCGATCGTGTGGCAGCGCACGCACGCCGCCCGCGTCGGGATGTCGTGCTCGGTCCCGAGGACGTTCTGCTCGCCGAACGGGCCGACCTCGGTGACGGATCGCTGATCGGCGCTCCATGCGTAGGCCACCATCGTCCAGGCGTCCCGACCGCGGCCGGTCCCCGTCTTCTCGAGCAGGCGTGTCTCGAGGCGCACGCCGCCGATCGAGAAGGTCTTGTAGAGCCGCGTGCCGCGCGGGAAGCCCCAGCGGTCGGGGTCGGAGGTGTCGATGCGGGTGCCCGGGGGCAGGTAGACGAAGCGCTCCTTGTCGTCGCCGTCGGACCAGAGCTCGAAGCGCGGGTGGAAGGGCTGGACCCCTTCGGCGAGCTCGGTGCAGGAGCCCGCGACGTAGAGCCCGGGCGGACCGACGCAGCCCGCGGGCCCGGCGTCGGTCCCCGCGTCGGCCCCGGCGTCGGCGCCCGCGTCCGTGTCGGCGTCCGTGCCCGCGTCCGTCCCCGCGTCGCGGGGCGCGATCGTCCCCGCGTCCGCGCGCCCGCTGTCGACGGGGGACGGTGCGCCGTCGCAGGCGAGGGCGAGCAGGGCCAGGGCGAGGGGCGCACGGCGCATCCCGGGGCCTAACGCGCGAGGACGAGGGCCGCGTCGGTGGCCACGATGTGCTCGGGGGGAGCGCCGTCGCGCACGAGGAAGTAGAGCCATCCGTCGGAGCGGAAGTGCGGGAACAGCGCGAGCTGGCCCGGCTGCATGTTCGTCACGCGGGTGCGCGCCCCGGTGGCGATGTCGATCAGATAGACGTTCGACACGCCGAGATACGGTGCGAACCCCGGATCGCTCGGCCCGGTGAAGCCGAGGTCGACCGCGTCGGCGTCGGTCACGCGGTGATGGGTGACGAGCCAGCGATCGTCGAGGGAGAAGGCGGCCTTGCCGCCCGGCGTGCAGTACCGACCGACCTCGACCAGCTCGACATCGGTGACGTCGCCCGAGCCGGCGCGCGCGACGTCGATGCGGTGGAGCACGAAGCCGAGGGGGTCGCCGTCGGCGTCGGCGAGCTGGGTCGCGACGAGGCGCATGGTGGGGGAGACCACCGCGTTCGCTTGCCAGGGCACGGAGAGCGAGAACACGCCCGCCGCGTCGAAGCCCGTGCCGGTGTTGACGAGGCGGTGCAGCCGGAGCGACGCGCCCGGTTCGGACATCACGGGCGGGTCCGTGAGCTCGTGCCCCGTGTCGCCGCTCCACAGGCTGTCCACGACCCAGTAGTCGCCGCCGTCGAGCGAGGCCCCGACGTGCTGGTAGAGGCCCAGCTCCGCGGCGCGCGAGCAGCCGGCCTCGCGGAAGGTGATCCGCGTCGGCGAGGCGGCCGTGAGCACGCTCTGCTCGCAGACCGCGGGCCCGCGCGACGTGCCCTGGAACATGAAACCGGAGTTGTCGGGGAACCAACCCGGATCGTACCGCGCTTCGGCGGCCATCACGACGCCGCGCGCGAGATCTATGATCGAGGCGCCTGCGCGCGTGTCGTTGCCGCCGTGCGCGACGAAGCGCCCGTCCGCGGAGCTCTTCGTCCAGTAGCTCGTGCGGTAGGGCACCTGGAACAGCAGGCGCATGGTCGTGCCGGGCGTCTCCCAGCGCGCCCCGAACGCGAAGTCGGTCACGCGCGGGGAGTCGGCGAGGCAGCCCGACGGGTCCGCCGCGCCGGCGCACCCGTGCATGAGGAGCGCCGCCTCGCGGTTCCTCGCCGACCACCCGCTGCGCGCGCCCTCGGCGACGAGCGCGATGACGGACGCGTCGACGTAGGGCGTGCACTCGCCGGGCCCGTCGAGCGACGGCAAGATCGTCTCGACCAACGGGGTCCCGCGCAGGAACCACTCGGTCAAGAGGTCGAACTCCTCCTGCGTGAGCGCGGGGTGATCGTCGGGCGGCTGCTGCACGAGCGCGCGGAACGTCTCGTACTCGGTCTCCCAGCTCGCGCCGTGGGCGCGCCGGAAGGCGAACGGGAACCACGGCAGGCCCGCGCCCGTCGCGAACACGCCCGCGTTGCGCGGGGTGTAGCGATCGGCGGCGCGCAGGCACGCGAGCGCGGCCTGGGCCGCCTCGGTCGTCACGAGGTCGAGGTCTGCGAAGCAGGTGCGCCAGGCCCGCTCGGTGAGGTCCCAGAAGTGGCGGATGTTCGGCCGCGTGATCGCGTGACAGTCGCTGCAGCTCCCCGAGCCGCCGGCCTCCGGCGCGCCCATCAGCCTCAGCGCCGCGCTCGCCAGCTCGTCGTCCGGCAGATCGACGGGGTTGCGGAAGACCGGCGCGAGCTCGTAACCGGCGTCGAAGCCGGCGTCGAAGCCCGCGTCGATCCCGGCGTCGGTCCCGCCGTCGGTGCTCGCGTCGAGGCCTCCGTCACCGCCCGCTCCGGCGTCGGTGGCGGGATCGGAGTCACACCCCGCGAGCGCGAGGAGCGAGACGAGGACGAACGACGGACAGCAGCGGGCGTTCATGGCGAGCTCCAGTAGTCGACGACGTCTTGCATCGTCGCCGCGAGGTCGTCTCCGGCGTCGAGCCCCCAGCATCCATCGGCCGGGTAGTTGTTGCGAGCGGCGAGCCGGCCGTTCGAGGGGAAGCGCACGGGGTCGGTGGCGATCTCACCGGGCCGCGCGCCCCCCATCGCGTGCTGGTGGCAGCCGACGCAGTTCCCGCGGGCCAGGCCGGGGGCGGCGTCGATGTACGGGTTCGAGCACCACGTCGGGCCGCCGCGCCCCTCGTACGCCGCCGCGAGGGCGGCCCCGAGGCTGGGCGCGTCGTCTGCGAAGCCGCCCTGCGGATCGGGATCGAGCTCCTCGTGATCGACCGCCACGCACATCTTGTAGCTCGACCAGGGCCCGCCGAGCGCGCGGATCGACTCGGGGCGGTCCGCGCCGAAGTCCTCGTCGGGCCGATCCGACCACCACAGCGTGATCGCGAGGCCGAGCGGGAGCTCGCGCGTGCGGATGTGCAGGCCTGCGAGCACGAACGTCGCTCCGTCCCGCAGCGTGAGCGTGTGGATGGCCTCGGGACCGGGTTGGGCCGCGCCGTCACCCTCGCCCCAGGTCGGCGCCTCGTCCTCGAGCGCCCGCGCGAGCCCGTCCGCCGAGGTGTCGTACGTCGGCAGCGGACGCGCCGGATCGAGGCGCCGCCACTCGGCCGCGATCGAGACGGCGTCGAGCGGCAGCGCGCCGGCGAGGCACGCGACCGGCGGGACGGTCTCGGTGCGGCTGACCTCGAGGACCACCGAGGCCGGACCTTCGTCGGCGCGCACCGACAAGGAGATTTGCGAGGGACCTGACGCGACGCAGCGCGTCGCGTCGTCGCAGATCGAGCTCCCCGCCGGCCCCTCGGTCATCACGACGCGCGCGCCGGCGCCGGCCAGGGCGGCCTCGAGCGAGGCGCCGCGCGGGACGAAGAACGGCCCGAAGCGCGCTTCCCCACAGGCCTCGAGGGCGATCGGGGCGCGCAGCAGGCGATCGGTGCGCGACACGCCCGCGAGCTCGGCGGGCGGCGCTCCGTCCTCGAGGCAGCGCAGCACCTCGGGGTAGCTCTCTGCGAGGTGTCGGGTCATCGACGGGCTCATGGCGATGCGATGGATCCCGCCGAGCGCGCTCACGGCCTCCGGCGTGTCGAGCGACGCCAGGTAGTCGTCCCACCTCGCCTGCGGCCAGGTGCCGAGCGCGTCGAGGAAGCCGACGTTCGCGGCGAAGGCGTCGTCGACGCGCCCCGCGGGGAAGCGCGCGCGCGCGGCGCGCTCAGCCGGTGTCAGCCCGGCGTAGAGGTGCTGGAAGATGCGCCCGAAGTCCTCTCGATCGTAGAAGGTGCGCCAGCGCGGGACGCTCGCCTCCCCGAGCGGGGTCGGCTCGGTCAGCGGCGCGGGCGCGAGCACGCGCGCGACCGCGGCCCACGCGACCGCGCGCCGCGCCCGCTGCGACGCGGTGAGCTCCTCGAGGCGCCCCTCGAGGCTCGGGTCCGCGGGGTAGGCGGCGGCCAGCCCGAGCAGCCGGCGATCGGGCGCGGAGGCCTCCTCGGTCGCGCCGCCGATGGCGCGCTCGCACGCGGGCTCGCTCGGGCCGCATGCGGCCAGCAGGAGCGCGAGCGCAGGGGTCCGCCACATCGCGACGCCCAATGTACTGGAGGCGCGGGCGCCGCGCGACGCGGCGGTCGCGCTCGCGCACGTGTCGGCCGAGGATCGGCCGGGCCCGACGGGGAATGACGCAGGGGGTGGGCCGCGTACGAAGCGGGGGATGGGCCGAGCTCGCAAGCTGCCGTTCG
Source organism: Sandaracinaceae bacterium (assembly GCA_019637095.1). Lineage (GTDB taxonomy): Bacteria > Myxococcota_A > Polyangia > Polyangiales > Sandaracinaceae > JACKEC01. The sequence continues at coordinate 106,742 of JAHBWG010000002.1, forward strand.
CGTTGCGCGCCGCCGTCCACTCGGCGCTGCGCAGGGTGGCGGATCTCCAGGCGCCTTGCCCCGCGGGGCGGCGACGGGACGTGCTCGACGCGTCGTGGCGGGTGATCGGCGCGAGCCGGACGGCGCTCTGGCCGGCCGCGCTCGGGCCGGAGGCGCGCCTGGTCGCCGGCAAGGTGGAGAACCTGCGGGTCGCGACGGCGCGGCTCGGGCGGCGCGAGCTCGCGGCAGGTCAGGTGTTCTCGTTCTGGCGGCACGTCGGCCGCCCTTCGCGGCGCGCGGGGTTCGTGATCGGGCGCGAGCTGCGCGAGGGCTGCCTCGTCCCGAGCGTGGGCGGTGGGCTGTGCCAGCTCTCGAACGCGCTCTACGACGCGGCGCTGAGCGCGGGGCTCACGATCGTCGAGCGGCATGCGCACTCGGCGGTGGTCGCTGGATCGCTCGCCGAGCGCGGGCGGGACGCGACGGTGTTCTTCCCGTACGTCGATCTGCGCTTCACCGCGCCGTTCCCGTACGCCGTCGAGGCGCGGATGAGCGCGGACGAGCTCGTCGTCGAGATCTTCGCGCGCTCGGGCCGGGCTCGCCGCGCCGCGCCGCGCGCGTCGCGCTGCGTCGAGCGCGCGAGCGAGGGGATCGGGAGCTGCCACTCGTGCGGGGTCGCGCGGTGTTCGTCCTACGCACCAGCGCTCGCGGGTGGGCCGCGCGGGGAGACCGCGTTCCTGCTCGACCGCTGGACGCCGGAGCACGACGCCTGGGTGTCCGCGCGGCGGCGCGAGGGCGACCTGCTCTTCATCCCCGCCGACGGCGGCCGCCGGGGCCGCGCCAGCTACCGCTGGGCGACGGAAGGCTTCGCCGAGGTCCGCGAGCACCTCGCGGTCACGCTCGCGCGCGCGCTCGCGTCGCGGCGGCTCGCCGAGCAGGGCGCGCAGCGTCAACGAGCATTGCTATCCTACGACGCGCGGCTCGCCGCGGCGATGGCGCGCGGGCTCGACCCCGGCGTCCGCCACCTCGTGGTCCAGCAGACGCTGTTGCCGCACCTCGAGCGGCTCGGCGCGCTCGGCGGACGAACCGTCGACGTCCTCGCGACGCGGCTGCCGCTCGCGGCGCTGCACGCCCGGCTCGACGCGGCCGCGCGCCGCCACCCGCGCAGTCCGACGATCGCCGACTTCCGGGCGCCTGCCGCGCTCGTCGAGGCAGAGCGCCGGGCGTTGACCCGCGCCGCCCGCGTCGTCACGCCGCACGCGGAGATCGCGCGCTGCGTCGGGCCGCGCGTCGAGCGCGTGGCCTGGGCGCGCTCGGTCCTGCCGCCCGCCGATCGCGGCGCGTACGTCGTCACCCTCGGGCCGATCGCCGCGCGCCGCGGCGCGCTCGAGCTGCGCGAGGCCCTGCGAGGGCTCGGCGCGACGCTCCGGGTGACCGGCCGCGACCTCGAAGGCGGCTTCGACTTCGGTGTCCCGCTCGCACCGCCGTCGCACGACCCGCTCGCGGGGGCGCGCGTCGTCGTCGCCCCGGCGTGGGTCGAGCACGAGCCCCGCGCCCTCTTGAGCGCGCTCGATCGCGGCGTGCCCGTCATCGCCTCCCGCGCCTGCGGGCTCGGCGCGCTCGAGGGGGTCACCGAGATCGCGCCCGGCGACGTCGCCGGGCTGCGCGCCGCGCTCTGCGCTCACCTCGAGGGCCGGCCGGGCGCGCAGCGCGAGGCGCGTCGATGAAGCTCAGTCCACGCGGCGGAGCTTGTCGAGCATCGCGTCGGCGTCGATGAAGCCCGTCACGCGGTCGACCTCCTCGCCGTTCGAGCCGTGCAGGACGACGAGCGGCAGGCCGTGCTGGTTGTACTGCGCCAGGAGCTGCTGGCCGCGGCGGACGTCCTGCCCCGGGCTCAGGTCCACGCGCACGGGCACGAAGCGTCGGCCCTCCGCGACCACGCGCGGATCGGAGAACGTGTTGCGCTCGAGCTCTTGGCAGGCCTGGCACCACGACGCGCCGAAGTCGACGAGGAGCGGCCGCCCCTCGCGCTGCGCGAGCTCGCGCGCCTCCTCGTAGCTCGTCATCCACTCGATCTCGGCGTGCGTGGCGCCGTTGGCGGAGGCGGTCTCGGGCGCCGCGTTGAGCCACATCGCGATGCCCGCCGCGCCGACGACCGACAGCACGATGCCGGTGGTCTTGCGCGCGATCGTGCCCTTGCCCGCGCCGTGGTAGCTGAGGTGCACCGCGCCGAGCGCGAGCCCGATCAGGAGCATCCCGCTGAGCGCGCCGAGGAAGAGCCAGTTCTTGTCGACCAGCTCCGACAGTCCGATGAAGTCCTTCAGGAACCAGAGCGCCGCGGCGACCATCACGATGCCGAAGAAGCTCTTGACCCACTCCATCCAGCGGCCGCTCTTGGGCAGGCTGATCGCGAAGGTGCCCACGAGCCACGTGGGCAGGCCGACACCGAGCGCGTAGACGAAGAGGGCGAGGCCGCCGAACACGACGCTCTGGGTCGTCGCGATCCAGGCGAGCAGACCGCTGAGCACCGGGCCCGTGCACGGGGCCGCGATCAGCCCGCCGACGAGCCCGAGCACGAACGCGCCCTTCGGGCCGAGGCCACCCATCGTCGCCAGCTTGTTCTGGATCGACGGCGGCAGCGCGAGCTCGAACGCGCCGAACATCGCGGCGGCCATGACGATGAAGAACACCGCCATGGGCACGACCACGTACCACTCGGCGAGGGCCGCGCCGAAGATCCCGCCGCCGAGCGCGGCGACCATCCCGAGCGGCGTGAAGAGCGCGCAGATCCCGAGCACGTACATGCTCGAGAGGAAGGCGCCGTGCGCTTTGCTCTTGGCCTCGCGCGCGCCGAAGATGCTCACGGTGATCGCGATCATCGGGTAGACGCAGGGCGTCAGCGCGGTGAGGAGCCCACCCAGGAACATGATCCCGAGCGCGACACCCCAGCTGCCGGAGCTGAGGGCCTCCTCGACGCCGAGCTCGGCGGCGAAGTCCGCTCGCGCCGCCGCGGCGACGAGAAGGACGGGCGTGGCGGCCAGGGCGGCGTTCAGCAGTCGTCGTTTCATCGCAGTCCCACTCCGAGCACCGGACAGCATAGCGCGGTTCCGGGGCGTCCGGGACCCCGCGTGGCGGTTCCGGTGACGCGATTCGCAAGCTGCGGGCCGACCCGCGGACCGGGCACGATGGCTCGAATCGCGCCGCGACGAGCACGGCGCGCTCCGGCTCCGAGGCTCCATCGGGGCTCCTCGTGCCCAGGGGGGCACGCGCCCCCAGACCGCTCGAGGACCCGGGGGGCTGTCCCCCCGAGAAGCGGCGCTCTCTGGGGAGAAACGAGCGTCGCCCCGCATGGAACGAAGCCTGCACAGTACGGGGACAACGTGGACCGTGCTGTGTTGGAGGCGCGAATGACTCGACTGATGAACAAGGGTGCGATTGCGGTGCTGGCCGCGCTCGTGGCCCTGCCGCTCGCCGCGTGCAGCGACGACGGCGTCGGAACCAGCGTGGTGCCCAACGTCGAGGCGATCGTCTTCGTCTCGCGCGCCTTCGAGCGCGCCGACGGGTCGCACAACGTGACGGGCGGGAACAACCAGACCATCGACTACCTGCGCTACGAGCCGGGTGGCGGCCTGATGCTCCTGTCTCCGCCCACCCCGAGCGGGACGCTCACCGATCTCACCGCGGAGGCGGGGTTCGAGGGCGTCGACATCAACGGCATCGACCTGAGCTTCGACGCCCGCCAGGTCGTCTTCTCGATGCAGCACGCGGGTGACAACCGCTACCACGTCTACCTCGCGAACCTCGACGGCTCGGGGATCCGGCAGCTCACGTTCGGCGACTACCACGACGTGATGCCCATCTTCGTGCCCGGCAACCGCATCGCGTTCGTGACGAACCAGCCGTACACCGCGATGGGCACCCGCGCCGACGAGTACAACCACTCGCGCGTCGTGACGCAGATCGCGACGATGGATCTCGCGGCCGGCGACGCGAGCCGTCACCTCTGCTCGCAGAACCTCTCGCACACCGCGCTGCCGACCTTGCTGAGCGATGGCCGCATCGGCTTCTCCCGTTGGGAGCACCTCGGCCCGGTCAACGACGTGAAGTTCTTCGCGATGAACCCCGACTGCACCGACATGGTCGCGATCGCGGGCCAGTTCGGGAAGGGCTTCAACTCGATCGTGCAGGCGCAGGAGGTCGAGCCGGGCGTGTTCGTCAGCATCGCGACGAGCCGCCGCGGCACCATCCAGGGCGGCGCGGTGATGCGCATCGACGCGCGCTCGCGGACCTCGACGGACCCGCGCCTCTACGTCGACGTCCAGCAGGCGTCGTTCCGCAACCTCACGCCCGACGTGCCGACCGGCATGGAGTCGCCGGCGAGCGGCGTCGGCCGCTACCGCAACCCGCGGCCGCTCAACAGCGTCACCGGCAGCGAGGAGCTCTTGCTCGTGAGCTGGGCCAACGGCGACGTGAACGACCGCAACGAGCTCGCGTCGACCGCGCCGAACTTCGGCGTCTACGTGCTCAACACCGACTCGGGCAACCGCACGCTCGTGTACGACAACCCGAACATGTGGGACCTCTACGCGATCCCGGTCGTCCCGCGCAACGAGCCGCCGGTCATCACCCCGACCGTCAGCAACCCGGACCCGACCGTCCCCGCGATCATCGGCTCGATCGACGTCACCTCGACCTCGCTCAACGAGACGGTCCGCGGCGCGCAGTTCGACGGCACCCCGCTGTCCGAGGCGCTCGGCCACGCGGTCCAGATGCGCATCATCGAGGGCTTCTCCTCGGAGATCGGCGCGGTCGGTCAGTTCGGCCTGACGATGCACGAGGGCGCCGCGATCCTCGGCGAGACCCCGATCCACGAGGACGGCTCGTGGCGCGCGGCCGTGCCGGCGTACCTGCCCTACCACCTCCAGCCCCTCGACCGGTACGGCCTCTCGATCCGCAACCAGATGCTCTGGATCCAGGCGATGCCCGGGGAGACCCGCAACTGCGGCGGCTGCCACGAGTCGCGCTCCGCGCAGACCCTGCCGCGCGTCGGCTCGACGACCCTCGCGCAGCAGGTCGGCGCCGACATGACGACCTTCCGCGCGATCGCCGACCGCATCGAGCTGCCCTGGTACGGCGCCGCGAGCCGCGAGAACGTGCAGGACGTCCTCGACCGCAACTGCGTCGAGTGCCACGACGGTGGCGCGCGCGACCCGTACGCGGGCCGCTTCTACACCGTCGAGGTCACGACGATGGAGGGCGAGATGCTGGAGTACCAGATCCCGTACCTCGACCTCAGCGACCGCCCCCTCGAGGTCTTCTACGAGAACGAGGTCGTCAACTACCCGGCCAGCTACGTCTCGCTGCTCTACATCTCCGCGATGATGGGCGACTCGACGGCGACCGGTGACGTCCCGCCGGAGTGGATCGTGCCCGGCGCCGCGCGCAACTCGCGCCTCATCGAGGTCATGAACATGATCGGGACCGACGCGTCCGACCTCGCCTGGGGCTCGCGCCCGATGCACCCCGAGGATCAGGGCAGGACGGTGACCCGCGAGGATCGCCTCGCCCTCATCCGGAGCGCGGACCTCGGCGGCCAGTACTACTCGCGCTGGAACGTCGCGGGCGGCATGTGGGCCGGCGTCGAGAGCTACCCGGCCCCCTGAACGGAACTGCGGAAGAACAAGTGGAGAACGTCATGAAGCACTTCGATAAGGCCCTCCTCGCCGCGGTCATCCTCCTGGCCTCCCCGGCCGCGGCTCAGGACAACAACGACTCGTCTGCCGACAACCAGTACGACCGCGCCCGCGGCGAGCTGAGCCCCGGCACCGGCGCGCCGACCCAGGCGCAGCTCATGCAGGTCATCGAGAGCGGCTCCTCGGAGCGCCTCGCCAGCCTGCTCGAGTACGGCGAGCTCGTGCAGTGCCACGCCTGCGTGCCGCTGCTCGAGCGCCGCCTCCTCGAGAGCGACGACGCCCTCACCCGCGAGATGGCGGCGTGGTGGCTCCGCCGCCGCCCCTTCGGGTTCGCCGCGGTGTTCCGCGACATCCGCACCGCGCTCGCGAACGACGCCAACCCCGTCCGCCGCGCGCGCGCCGCCGAGGCCCTCGGCGAGTTCATGGACCCGAACGGCGTCCGCTACCTCCGCGAAGCCATCGCTCGTGACGCGGACCCGCGGGTCCGTGCGGCGGCGGTCGCCGGCCTCGGCCGGATCAACTCGCCCGCCGGCATCCAGGGGATCGTCGAGGCGTTCTCCGACTCGGACGCCAGCGTGCGTGAGGCGGCGGTCGGTCAGGTCCTCTACGTGAACCTGTTCCGCGAGCACGACGCGCTCATGGGCCTCTTGGCCGACGAGAACGTCGACGTCCGGCGCCGCGCGGCGCTCGCCCTCGGGACCTTCCGCGTCGCGGAGGCGGCTCCGGCCCTCGTCGCGATGCTCGCCGACTCGGCGCCGATGGCGCGCCAGGCGGCCGCCTGGTCGCTCGGCCGCATCGGCGGCAGCGCCGCCCGCAACGCGCTCACCGAGCGCCAGACCCTCGAGACGATCTCCTACGTGCGCGACGCGATCGAAGTCGCGCTCCGCATGTAGTCGAGCTGCCCCGCGGGGTGGGACCGTCGGGTCCCGAAGGGGGAAACGGGGCGCCTGGAGGAACTCCTCCGGGCGCCCCGTCTTTTTCATTAGACTCACCGTCGAGGAACACGATGCGTAGGTTCTCCGCCCTGGCCCTCTCGATCTCCGGTCTCGCGCTGTCGGCGTGCCAGCAGTCCGACGACCCGGACTTCTCGTACTACGAGGAGCGGATCGGCCCGACCCTGACGAACGGCTGCGCGCGCGCGCCCGCGGGGAGCGGCTGCCACCTCGCGCGCCCGGACGGGACCGCGCTCGGGAACCTCGACGTCTCGAGCTACGACTCGCTCGCGCGGCGCTACGACGTGCTCGAGGCCTACGGGCCGTACTCCGTCAGCTTGCTGCTGCTCAAGGCGAGCGAGCCGATCGACATCAGCGTCGAGACCTGGGATCCGGTCAACCGCTTCGTCGACGTCACCACGGACATCCGGCACAACAACGGCCGCACGATCGACCGCGGCTCGCGCGGCTACGCGCAGCTCCAGCAGTGGATGACGGCGGGCTACGCGCGCAGCGGCGTGCACGACGAGACGCTCGCCGAGAACATCGGCGAGTGCGTCCGCGGCGCCGGCTCGCACGCGCTCTACACGCCGGGCTTCGGCGCGCGCTTCCCCGCGTCGTTCCAGCGCTTCCGCGACGAGGTGCAGCCCGTCTTGCGCCGCACGTGCGCGGGCAGCACGTGCCACGGCTCGCACATCGCCGACCTCTACTTCGCGTGCGGCGACGACGACGCGGAGCTCGACTGGAACTTCTGGATCGCGGTCTCGCACCTCACGACGCCGACCTCGACCTCGGAGCTGCTGCGCCGCCCGCTCTCCACCTTCCGCGGCGGCGTGTTCCACGAGGGCGGGAACGTGTTCGGGTCCGCGGAGGACGCCGACTACCGCACGATCTTCGCGTGGGCCGACGAGCTCGTCACCTCGCAGCCGGACGCCATCGCGCCGCCGACCGAGATCACCGAGGGCCTGCGCTACTTCGCCAACCGCGTGCAGCCCGTGCTCGTCAGGAAGGGTTGCATGTTCCTGAACTGCCACAGCCCTTCGATGTTCCACGACCTGCGCCTGCAGGGCGGCGCGCAGGGCCACTTCGCGCGCGTCGCGACGTACCGCAACTACGACAGCGCGCGGCACCTCCTCGCGCTCGACGCTTCGAGCCCGAACGAGAGCCGGGTGATCGCGAAGAACCTCTTCGCCCCCGAGCAGGTGCCCGGCAGCCCCGGGATCTTCCACCGCGGCGGCGCGCTGTTCGAGGACTTCGGCGAAGCCGGCGTGATCAACCCCGCGACGCCGGACGACTGCGCGGGCTTCGACGCCGACGCGGGCGACCTCAACGAGGTGCCGGCGTACTGCATCATGGTCCGCTGGCACGAGATCGAGCGCCAGGAGGCGATCGCGCGCGGTGAGCTCTTCCCCGCGGGCGAGGTCGTCCGCGGCGTCGCGTGGATCGCGCGCCCGCCTGGCGTCGGTGAGCCGCGCGACTTCGACACGTACCGGCCGGGCGCCGATCTCATGCTCGCGTCCGCGAGCGTCGACGGCGCGGGCGCGCTCAGCATCGGCGCGCCGGCGAGTGTGCTCTCCGGCTGCGGGCTCGACGCGGCGAGCGCGGACCTGCGCGGCCTCGCGGTCAGCTGGAGCGGGACCTCGCTCGCGTTCGGCGCGCGCTCGAGCGCGACGCAGCCGCTGCGGCTCTACCGGATGAACGCCGACGGAACCGGCTGCGCGCGCATCCCGGGGATCGCCGCCGACGCGGACACGCAGAACGGCATCCTCACGCACGACTTCGATCCCGCCTTCGGCCCTGACGACACGCTCGTGTTCGCGTCGACGCGCGGCAACTCGGATCCGGCGATCCTCGGCTTCGCGGGCCCGACGCGGACGCCGGCCGCGATGCAGCCGAACGCGAACCTCTACGTCGTCGATCCGGGCGGCGAGGTCCGCCAGCTCACCTACCTGTTGAACCAGGAGATCCAGCCCTCGTTCATGACGGACGGCCGCCTCATCTTCACCGCCGAGAAGCGGGAGCCGGACTTCCACCAGCTCGCGGGGCGGCGTCAGAACGTCGACGGCGGCGACTACCACCCGCTCTTCGCGCAGCGCGACAGCGTCGGCTACCGCATGGCGACCGAGATCGTGGAGCTGCTCGATCGCAACCTCGCGCTCGTCGCCGCGCCGCTCGACGCCGCCGACGGCGCCGGCCGGATCGTCATCGTCAACCGCTCGATCGGCCCCGACCAGAGCGAGCCGCGGCCCGATGGCGACCAGTACTACATCGCCTCGCAGCGCATCCCCGTCGCGAGCGGCGCGTGGCGCTCGCCGTACCCGCTGCCCAGCGGGAGGATCCTCGTGAGCTGCGATCGCGGGGCGGGGAGCCTCACGGCCGGCGGCTACGCGTACCAGCTCTGCGAGCTCGACGCCGACAGCGGCGCCGTGCGCGAGGTCGGCGGCGTCGCGGGCCGCGCGAACATCCGCCCCGTCGCGATCTACGCGCGCGCCCACCGCGAGATCTTCGTGTCGCGCATCGACGAGGCGAACGGACACACCTACGTCGAGCGCGGGCAGATCGACGCGGACGTCGAGGTCGTCGACTTCCCCGTGCTCGCGTCGCTGCTGTTCGAGAACACGCGCAACGGCCGGTCGATCTCGCAGGACATCGGCGGCGTGCGCGTCTTCGGCGAGTACCCGCCGCCGATGGGCGCGAGCTCGTTCGCCGACGTCGGGGGCATGGTCGTCGACGACGCCTTCGGGCGCGTGTTCCTCGATCGCCGCGAGCTCGGCCACGTGCCGCTCAACCCGGACGGATCGACGCGCTTCCGGTACCGCGGCGGCCTCCCGATCGTGCTCGGCGTCACGGGCCGCGACGGCAACCCCCTGGCCTTCGCGGACGGTGCGCCGTTCAGCGGCGAGGTGGTCCAGCGCGAGCAGATGCAGTTCTACCCGGGGGAGCGGGCGCACCAGTCCTTCCGCCGCCCGCTCTTCAACGGGATGTGCGGCGGCTGCCACGGCTCGATCTCGAACCGAGAGCTCGACGTCGTGGTGAACATCGACGTCCTGACGAGCGCCTCGCTCGCCGACTCCAACGGTCAGACTTCCCAGTCGCTTGGGCTTTGAGCCCCGGCGCGGGTATCTTGCGGCCCGCTCGTGCCTCTCCCGCCGCTGCTCGCGTTCGCGGTCCTGACCGGTCTCTTGGCCTCGCTCGCCGCTCGCCACGAGCTGCGGATGAGCCCGCGGCCCATCGTGCTCACGCGCGGGTTCGTCTCCTACGTCTCCTACGCGTGCCTCGTCGTGGTGCCCATCTCGGTCTACTTCTACGTGTTCCACGGCGACTGGTTCCTGCTCTACACGATCGACGTGAGCCGGATCCCGTCGGCGGTCGCCCTGGTCGGCTTCGTCGTCGAGGCGGCGCTCGGCGCGCTCGGGTTCCTCGCCGGCGCGCTCCTCGTGCGAAACCAGCGCGAGGTGGTGACCGGCGGGCTCGCCGGCGCGGTGCTCGTCGCCGGCGGCCTCGCCGTGCTGCCCTTCGCCGATCGCCTCGGCCGCGTCGGCACGCACGCGCAGTTCCACGGGCAGTTCGGCGTCGTCGGCTACACGGACGGGGCGCTGTTGACCGGCGCCCTCGCGATGGGGGGCGTCGCCCTCGTCGGGCTCGGCGTGCTGCTCGCGCGGCTCTGGGTCACCGGCCGCGCGCGGTGACCGCCTCGGGGCAGTTGACCGCGACGCGGCGGGCTTGGTAGCGTGCGACCGATTCCCGCCGGTCTTTCGCGGGGATGGAGACGAACATGAGCGGGCGGATCCATCGCTTGTTCGCACTCGTGGCGCTCGCCGCCGCGGTCACCGCGTTCGCGGCGTGCGGCCCGTCGCTCTACACGTTCAACGTCATCCCCGCCTCGCAGGCGGTCGAGCAGGCGCGGCAAGCGAACGCGCCGGACCACGCGCCCTACGAGTTCTTCATCGCCGAGGCGTACCTCGACAAGGCGCGCGAGGAGGCCGCGGAGGCGAACTACCAAGACGCCGTGCGCTTCGCCGAGCGCGCGAACGAGTTCGGGACCAAGGCGCGCGACCTCGCGCGGCGCCGCATGCGGGAGCAGGGGCGCTGAGCACCGCGCGCCGGCTCGGGTGGCTCGTGCTCGCCGCGTCGTTCCTGGCGCTCGGGTGCAGCCGCGCCGTCACCCTCCAGGGCCGCATCGCCGGCCTGCGCGACGTCGTCGAGCAGGCCGAGCGCAACGGCGCGTACCGGTGCGCGCCGCGCGAGCTCGCCGTGGCGCAGGCCAACCTCGACTTCGCGGACACGGAGCTCGCGCAGGGCAACGTCGACCGCGCCGAGCACCACTTCAACCTCGCGGAGCCCAACGGTCGCGCGGCGTTTCGCCTGAGCCCGGCGGCGCGGTGCTCGCCCCGCGGCGTGCAGATCGAGCGCCCGGCCGCGCCGGGCGATCGCGACGGCGACGGCATCCCCGACCCCGAGGACCAGTGCCCCGACGACCCGGAGGACTTCGACGCCTACCAGGACGAGGACGGCTGCCCCGAGGATCAGGACCAAGACGGCGACGGAATCCCCGACTCGGTCGACGCCTGCCCGGTCGAGGCGGAGGATCGCGACGGCTACCTCGACGACGACGGCTGCCCGGAGCCGGACAACGACCTCGACGGGCTCCCCGACCAGGGGGACCGCTGTCCGAACGAGCCCGAGGACCTCGACGGCTTCCAGGACGCGGACGGCTGCCCCGACCTCGACAACGACGGCGACACGATCCCCGACGCGACCGACCGCTGCCCGAACGAGCCCGGACCCCCCGACGAGGGCGGCTGCCCGCGCGTCTACCAGGACGTCGAGGTCACCTCGACCGGCATCGTGATCCACCAGCGGATCTTCTTCGAGTACAACCGCGCGGTGATCCGGAGCGTCTCGTTCCCGATCCTCAACACGGTCGCGCAGGTGCTCCGCGACTTCCCGGACATCTCGATCGAGATCCAGGGCCACACCGACGATCGCGGCTCCGACCAATACAACCTGCGGCTGTCGAGCGATCGCGCCGAGTCCGTCCGTCGCTACCTCACCGAGCAGGGGATCGCGCCGAGCCGGCTGACCGCGCGCGGGTACGGCGAGTCCCGCCCGATCGACACCAACCGCACCGAGCCGGGGCGCGCGAACAACCGGCGCGTGGAGTTCGTCCGCACCGACGCGACGGCGCAGCGGGCGCGCCAGGAGCAAGCGGTTCCTTGAAGGGAGCAGCGGTTCGCGGGTACAACGCCCGCGGTGCCCGGGAGCCAACTCATGACACCTGATCGTTTTCGGATCGTCGCCCTCGCCGCGACCGTCGTCGTCGCGGGGTGGTCCGGCGGGGCCGCCGCGCAGAGCGCCATGCGCCAGGTCCTGGACCTGAACCGCCAGGGCATGGACCAGTACATGCAGCTCGAGATCGAGGCCGCGCAGGCCACGCTCGAGCGCGCGCTCTCGATCGCGCAGCGCGGCAACGTCACCGGGACGCCGCTCGCGCGCACGTACCTGAACCTCGGCGTCATCGCCGTCGGCGGCTTCGGCGACAACGGGACCGGGCTCAACTTCTTCATCCAGGCGATCCAGGCCGACGCGAACGTGCAGCTCGATCCGCTCACGTCGACGCCGGAGATCCAGACCGTCTTCTCGCTCGCCCGCCAGCGCGCGGGCGGGCCCGGACCGGGGCCTGGCCCCGGCCCCGGCCCTGGACCCGGACCCGGCCCTGGGCCCGGACCCGGACCCGGACCGAGCGCCGGCAACCTCGCGCACCAGTCGATCCCGGAGCAGCTCGCGCAGACCGCGGTGCCCGTCTACATCGAGGTGCCCGGGCGCCCGGCGCACGTGTACGTGTTCTACCGCGCGCAGGGCATGCCGGAGTTCCGGCGCGTCGAGATGCGCCGCGTCGGCGGCGGCTACGGCTACGAGATCCCCTGCGCCGACGTCTTCCAGCCGCGCGTCGAGTACTACATCGTCGCGTTCGGTGACGACGGAACGCCGATGGGCTTCGCGGGCTCGCAGCAGGACCCGTACATGGTGCCGATCGTGAGCAGCCGGACGCACCCCGAGCCCGCGCTGCCGGGCATGGCGGCGCCCCAGACGTGCCGCGACGAGGAGTGTCCTCCGGGGATGGAGGGCTGTTCGAGCGGTGGCGGCGGTGGCGGCGGCATGGGCGCGACCTGCCGCGGCCACGGCGAGTGCGCGTCGGGCCTGCTGTGCGAGGACAACTTCTGCGTCGTCGGCGAGCGTCCGGGCGGCGGTGGCGGCGGCGGCGGCGACGACTCGGACCGGCCGCCGATGTTCTACTTCCAGGTCGGCGGCACGCTCGGGCTCGGCCTCGCGACCGCGGGGATGCAGGCGGATCGCTTCGACGACGGGCTCGCCGGGCCTGGTATCGTGTCACCCGGCCTCGTACCCGGGGGCGAGGGTCCCTGCGACATCGCGCCAGGCTTCTACTGTGTGCGCGTGGCGCAGGAGGGCCTGGTCCTCCACGGCGGCGTCCGCATCCAGGCGCACCTCTACTTCCTGGACTTCCTCGGCGTCGGGGTCTGGGCGCGCTTCGCGCCGGCGGGCGAGGGCGATCACGCCTTCTATCACTTCGGCGCGCGGCTCAACCTCGCGTTCCTCGACATGGCGCTCACGCCGAGCGGGTACTCCGGTGCCGCGCTCCAGCTCGTCGCGTTCGCCGGCGGCGGCTTCGGCCAGATCCAGCTCCAGCCGCCCGGCAACCCGCCGGTGCGGTCCGACCCCGCCAACCCCGACACGGCGGCGGCGCCGTACATCATCAGCGGGCTGGGCAACGTGAGCTTCGGCCTCGCGGCGAACCTGCGCATCGTCCGCAACTTCGGGTTCTTCTTCCAGGCGGACTTCATGCTCCAGGTGCCGACCTTCCTGTTCAACCTGGATCTCACGCTGGGCGCCTCCGTCAGCTTCTGAGCGCCTCGCCGTCGCGTGAACGCCGCCGTCCCCGCACGCGAGCCCGAAGGCACGACGCTCCTGTCGCTGTTCGCCCGCCAGGTGCGCGCGAGCGGGCGGCGCGCGGCGCTGCGCTACCGCTCGGGCGGCATCTGGCGCGCGCGCTCCTGGGACGACTGGCGCGCGCGCTCGAGCCGCGTCGCCGCGTGGCTGGTCGCGAACGGGCTCGAGCCGGGGGACCGCGTCGCGATCCTCGCCGACACCTGCATCGAGTGGGTCGAGCTCGATCTCGGCGTCCTCGCGGCGGCGGGCGTCACGGTCGCGATCTACCCCTCGCTCCTGCCCGACACGGTCGGCGAGATCCTGCGCGACAGCGGCGCCAAGGTCGTCGTCACGAGCGACCCGGTGCAGGCCGCCAAGCTCTTCGACGCGCGGACCGGGGAGCTCGCGGCGCTCGAGCGCGTCGTGTCGATCGCGAAGGTCTCGCGGCTCGATCGCCCCGACGACGCCGGCCGGCTCGACGTGTCGCTCGACGACATCGTGCGAGGCCGCCTGCCCGCGCACACCTACGAGGAGATCCTCGCCGCGCGCCTCGAAGACGTGGACCTCGCGGCGCTCGAGCACGCCGTCACGCCGCAGGCGCCCGCCGCGATCCTCTACACCTCGGGGACCGACGGCCACCCCAAGGGCGTCATCCTCACGCACGACAACTTCGTCTACGAGACGGACCGCCTCACGCGGGCCATCGCCGTCGGGCCGAGCGACGAGCAGGTCCTGTTCCTTCCCCTGGCGCACATCGTCGCCAAGCTCACGGTGATGCTGCAGCTGCGCGCGGGCTTCGTCACGAGCTTCGCGCGCATCGATCACGCCGCCGAGGACTGCGCCGAGGTGCGCCCGACGTTCCTCGTCGGGGTGCCCCGCATCTACGAGAAGCTCGGTGACGCGATCCAGCGCGCGCCGCGCGAGCGCGGCGAGGTGTCCGAGCGCGTGTTCGCCTGGGCGCTCGACGTCGGCCGGCGCGTGAGCGCACTGCGGCAAGCGGGTCGCGCGCCCGGGCGCTTGCTCGAGGCCGAGCACCGGGTCGCGGACCGGCTCGTCTACTCCAAGGTGAAGGCGCGCCTCGGCGGCCGGCTGCGCTTCCTCTTGAGCGGCGCCGCGCCGCTCGCGCGCGAGACGGCGGAGCTCTTCCACGCGCTCGATCTGCTCGTGCTCGAGGGCTACGGCCTCACGGAGTCGACGGGCGCGAGCACGCTGAACGTCCCTCTGGCGTACCGGTTCGGGACGGTCGGCCGGCCGCTCGAGGGGGTCGAGGTCACGCTCGGCGCGGACGGGGAGATCCTCCTCGCCGGTCGCAGCGTCACGCCCGGCTACTGGAACGACGAGGCGGCGACCGCGGCGGCGTTCGACGCAGAGGGCCGCTTCCACACGGGCGACGTGGGCGAGCTCGACGAGGCGGGCTTCCTGCGCATCACCGATCGCAAGAAGGACCTCATCATCACCGCGGGCGGCAAGAACATCGCGCCGCAGCGCGTCGAGCTGCGGCTCGCGCGCAGCCCGCTGATCGCGCGGGCGGTCGTGCTCGGCGACCGGCGCAAGTTCCCTGTCGCGCTCCTCGTCGTCGAGGCCGCCGAGGTCGAGCGCCGCGCGAAGCAGCTCGAGCTGCGCGGCGATCTCTCGACGCTCCTGCGCCACCCGAAGCTCACCGCGGCGCTCGCGAGCGAGGTGGAGCGCGTGAACGAGGGCCTCGCGAGCTTCGAGCGCGTGAAGCGCTTCACGACGATCCAGGGCGACCTGTCGGTCGCCGACGGCACGCTCACGCCCACCGGCAAGGTCCGGCGCGCCGCCGTCCTGACCCGCTACGCCGACGTCGTCGACGCCCTCTACGAGGGCGTCACCGCGGATCTCGGCGACATCGGGTGAGGGCGTGCGCTTCGAGCGCGCCGGAGAGAGGAGGCGCTCAGGCGTCGGGGTCGACGCCGCGCGCTCTGAGTCGGGCCGCGAGCTGCTCTGCGCGCTCCGCCTCGCGCTCTGCGCGCTCCGCCTCGCGCTCTGCGCGCTCCGCCTCGCGCTCTGCGCGCTCCGCCTCGCGCTCGGCGCGCTCCTCCGCGGTGGGCACGAGGTCGGCCCCCGCGGCGTCGGTGGCGAGCCGCAGCCAGCCGACGCCCCCATCCGGTCGGGCGACCGCCCACGCGCCGATGGACTCGAGCCGCGCAGGGCCCGCGCCAGAGTACGTCCTCACGAACGAACCGTCGGCGTCGCGCCGGTAGACGGTGACCGGCACGCGCGGCGAGGCAGCGACCCCTCGGGCGGCGAGCGGATCGAAGATCACGAGCTCCTCGGCGCCGAGCAGCGCGTACTTGGCCGGGCCCTCCTCGTAGTCCTTCTTCCAGTGGTCGGAGACGATCTCGAGCGCGAAGCGGGGAGGGCGATGCTCGCGTCGCCACGTCTCCCACATCTTCGGCCACGGGGGCGCGGGCGGCTCGTCGAGCACGTAGACGTCCGGAGAGACCCGGACGTTCGGTTCGTCGCGGACCCACGCGAAGAAGGCGTCCATGCCGACGCGCGCGCGGGCCGGCTCGGAGGGGTCGAGGTGCTGGCGCAATGCCGAGGCGAAGGCCGAGGCGACGTCGTCGTGCTCGGGGCGCTGTCCCACGTCGTCCTCCTCGAGCAGGACCCAGGCGGACCAGTCGATCCGCGCGCCGACGTCCTCGGGCGCGGGATCGCGTACGAGGTTCAACACCCGCGGCGGGCGCATCGGGCGCGGCTCCTTCGGCGCGGCTTCTCCCACGCCCTCATCCTATCGGCTTGGCTGGGCTCGATCCAGCCGAGGTCAGGGGCGCGAGACGCGGATCAAGCGTGACGTCGCCATCTGGAAGAGGATCTTGCACGCGTCGAACGACGAGAGGCGCGAGCCGTCGATGATCGCGCGCACCGTGCGCTCGGCGTCGACGAGCTCGAGCACGCGGCGCTCGTCGGCGTCGAGGCGGTCGAGATCGATCGAGCGCAGGCTCTCCTCGTCGCGGCGCGGCACGGCGTCGAACGAGCCGACCTGCTCCTCGATCAGGCGCCACTCGTCGACGCGCCGCAGGCCCTCCATGAGGATGCTCGCGACCGGCAGGGCGAGGTTCGCGTCGTGCGCCTCCGGCCGGGACGCGAAGCGCACGAACCGGAAGTCGCCGCGCGGCCAGCGCAGCGCCTCGTACACGAGCTCCGAGGTCTGCTGCACGAGCGCGCGGTGGAGGTCGTCGGCGGAGATGTAGCCGAGCTTCACGAGCCGCATGCCGAGCAAGCCGCGTTGCGCGGTGCGGTTCGCGAGGATGCGGTCGAGGTCCTCGCGCTCGACGAGCCCCTCGCGCAAGAGGTAGCGGCCGAGCCGGAACTCCTGCTCGTGCACGCGCCCGATCGCGAGCTGCACCTTGCCCTCCTCGAGGCACACGCTGATCGCGCGGCCGGAGCGCGAGCCGCGCTTCTCGACGTCGAGCACGCCGGTCTGGCGCGCCTGCGTCAGGAGCTGCAGCACTTCGCCGAGCGGGACGTGCTCGGTGCGCCCGCGCAGCGAGACCTCGCCGTCGCGCCCGGGCACGAGCGTCGCGAGCGCCTCGATCTCGTCGAACAGCGCGGGAGGCTCGAAGCGCGCCTCGAGCGCGCTCGCGAGCTGCGCCGCGTCGAGGTCCGGCGTCACGCTCGCCACGAGCTGCGCGAGACGCGCGGCGATCCGCGCGGACGCCTCGGCCCGCACCGTCGCGGTCGTCTCCACCGGCAGCTCGCCGCTCAGCGGCGCGATGCTCTCGCGCTCGACGCTCTCGAGCGACACGACCGTGGAGTCGTTCGCCCGGCTGAGCGCGTGCTCGGTCACCGTGAGCAGCGCCTCCGGCGAGAACGGCTTGCCGATCGCGTCGAGCGCGCCCGTCTGCGCGAGGAAGCCGTCGCCGATCTTGTCCGCCTTGGCGCTCATGAGCACGACCGGCACGTGCTCGAGGTTCGCGATGCGGCGCATGGCCTGGACGAACTTCAGCCCGTTCATCTGCGGCATCACGAAGTCCACGAGCACGATGTCGGGCGGCTCTCGCTGCGCGAGCTCGAGCCCCTCGCGCCCGTCCGCGGCCGCCGAGACGTCGAAGCCGGCCTGTGTCAACGTCCGTCGCACCACGCGACGCACGGTGGCGCTGTCGTCGACCACGAGGACGCGGGCCATCGGGCGAGGATAGCAGGCGCCGGTCAGGGCGCGGGAGGCCGGCCGCAGCGCGTGCGCAGGATCTCCGCCTCGGGGCTCACCCAGAACCGCGCGAGCCGCGACGCCGTGGGGTGGCGCAAGAGCTTCGCGCCAGAGAGCTCGCCGAGGTCGCGCTCGGTCCGCTTCAGCACGTCGAGCGCTGCGGAGAGGTCGTCGCAGAGGACGAGCGCGATGCGGCTCGCGCTGGTCTGGACCGCCTCGACGAAGTGCGCGAAGTCGATCGGCTTGGCGGCGACGTAGGCGCGCGACGCGTCGTCGAGCGGGCGCCCGCGGTTCTTGCGCGGGAGCGCGCGGTAGAGGCGCTTGCCGATGTCGTCGAGCACGTCCTCGCTCGTCAGGCCGGCGCCGAACCCCGGGCTCAACCGCCGGCACGTCGCCGCGAGCACGATCTCGAGCTCGCGCGGCGTCAGCCGGTCGACCGCGTAGAGGCCGACGCTGATGTTCGCCATCGCCTTCGCGAGCGCGAACACGCGGTGCGCCTCCGGCATCTCGGCGATCCCCTGCGGGACGAGGATCGAAGGCGGCTCGGAGAGCTCGACGGCCACGCCCTTGGCGCGCGCGCGGTGCACGTAGAGCGCGAGCTCGCCGAGGCCGAAGATCGCGGCGACGCGGTCGGCGCTCGCCCGGATCGGCTCCCCCGAGCGGGTCCCGAGGCGCGCCCGCGCCGACACGCCGTAGGCGTCGTAGTCCGGTGGGTATAGCTTGCCGATCGCGGGGACCATGACCCGCATCAGCTGCGTGAGCTCGAGCGTGCGACGCACCGGATAGAACGCCTCGGTCGTCGCGGGGTCGAGGCTGCCCGGCTGCGCGATGCCTGGGCGCGCGACGTAGCGCCCGGCCTCTTCCTGCTCGCGCGCGCTCGCCTCCCCGAGCAGGACGAGCGGCATGAGGGCGCGCTGCGCCGCCGGGCGCTGGCCCGCGGCGGCGTACGTCTCGGCGAGGTCGCGCCAGATCTCGGGGCGCGTGGGGTGCTCGTCGAGCACGGCGCGCAGCGTGCGCCCCGCCTCCTCGATCGCCCCGCTCGAGCGCTGGGTGACCGCGAGGATGCGGCGCAGCTCGACGTCGGTCGGCTGCTCGCGCACCGCGAGCTCGAGCTCCTCGACCGCGCGCGCCGGCCGCGCGAGCTCCTCGCGCACGATCCGCGCGATCTCGACGCGCCCCGCGCGCCGCGCGAGCGGATCGGACTGGTGCTCGAGCCACGCCCGCAGCGCGTCCGCCTGGGCGCTCCAATCCGCCGCGCCCTCGATCAGCGCGAGGTGACGCTCGACGCCGAGGCTGCCCGGGCCCGCGATCGCCACCGCCTGCAGCGCCGCGTTGCGCGCCGCCGCGAGATCACCGCGGTCGGACTGGATGTCGGAGTACATCACCCACGCCTGCGTGCGCAGCTCCGGTGTCGGCGCGACCTCGACCAGCCGCCGCAGCGTCTGCGAGGCCTTGTCGAGGTCGCCGGTGCGCGCAGAGAGCGTCGCGAGGCGGCGCAGGGCGAGCGGGTGATCCGGCTCGAGCGACAACACGGCTTGCAGGCTCACGAGCGCGCGCGTCGGGTCGTCGAGCCGCTCGTCCCAGATCGCCGCGAGCTCGAGGTGGGCGTCGCGCAGGATGCCTCGGTCGGGTGCGAGGGACACGACCTTCGCGAGCATCTCGGCGGCCTCGGCCCAGCGATCCTGCCGCTCGTGGAGCTTCGCCATCGTGCGCAGCGTCGGGACGTGGTTGGGCGCCTCCTTGAGCACGCGCTTGAGCGAGGTGATCGCGGCGGGGACGTTGTCGAGCAAGTCCGCTTGCAGTCGCGCGACCTCCATCCAGAGCGCCGCGACGCGCTCCGCGGAGCGGGCGGACCCGGCTGCGCGCGCGAGGCGGTCCGCGGCGCGCGCGGCCTGCCCCGCCGCGAGCAGGAGCTCGGTCATCCCGGCCGCGGCGTCGGCGTCGTCCGGCCAGAGCTCGAGCGCGCTCGAGAAGTCGACGAGGGCGGAGCGTCCGTCGCGCAGCTCGCGGCTCGCGACCTGTCCGGCGCGCACGAGGAGGCGCGCCGCGCGCGCGGGATCGGGGGTGACGGACGCCTCGCGCCGCGCGGCCTCGACGAGCGCCTCGGGATCGCGCCGCGCGAGCGCGACGCGCGCGAGGCCCTTGGCCGCGGCGACGTTCTCCGGGTCCGACGAGAGCGCGGCGCGGTAGGCGTCGATGGCCGACGCGTCGCCGGCGAGCTCGAGCGACTCGGCGAGGCGCGTCTGGTACGCGGCGACCAGCTTCACGTCGCCGGCGCGCGCGCAGAGCCGCTGGTCGACCCGCGCCAGGAGCTCTCGGTCCTCGGCGGCGAGCGCGAGCGTCTCGAGCGCCTCGAGCGCGGCCGGGTCGTCGGGCCAGAGGCCGAGGATCGCCTCCTGCACCACGCGGCCCTCGCGCGGGTCGCCGCGCGCGGTGAGCCGCGCGAGCTCGCGCAGCGCCGCGACGCGGGCGCCGGGGTCCGCGAGCACGCGCGCGAGCGCCGCGTACACCTGCGCGAGGGCGTCGTGCCGCGCGAGGCGGCGGTACAGCGCCTCGAGCGAGAGCAGCGCCTCGAGGTGGCTCGGCGCGATCTGGAGCGCGCGCTCGTAACAGCCGACCGCGCGGCGCGGATCGTCGAGCGCGTGCGACCAGATCTCGCCCGCGCGCACGAGCCGCGCGACGCGCGTGGCGTCGTCGTGGGCGGCGTTGGCTTCTTCGTCGAGCTGCTCGACGAGCCGCCGCCACGCGCCCTGTCGCGCGCGCAGGCGCGCGAGCGCGTCGGCCGCGGGCGCGTAGCCGGGCACGGCCACGAGGGCGGTCTCGAACGCCGCCGCCGCGCGCTCCGGCGACTCGAGGTGCTCCTCGAAGACCTGGCCGAGCCGGTAGGCGGCGCGCGCGCGCGACTCGGCGTCCACCGCGCCCTCGACCTCGAGCTCGAGGACCTCGACGAGCGCCGCGTGGTCGCGCCGCGCGGTGAGCCTGCGCTCGAGCGCCGCGAGGACCGGCCGGTGGCGAGGGTCCGCGTCGAGCGCGCGCTTGTAGCACTCGATGGCGCGCAGCTCGTCGCCGATCCGTTCCTCCGCGAGCTGCCCCATCTTGTGCAGGAGCGCTGCCGCGCTGCGTCCCTTCGGCTCGAGCGCGAGCTCGCGCTCGTAGAGCTCGAGGAGATCGTCCCAGCGGCCCGTGCGGTGGTAGATGCGGCCGAGCCCCGCGAGCGCGGGCGCGTATCGCGCGTCGATCGCGAGGATGCGCTCGTAGCGGCGCATCGCGCCGTCCGGATCGCCGAGGCGCTCGTCGAGGATCTCCGCCGCGCGGTGCAAGAGATCGACGACGTGGCCGTGCTCCTGGCGCAGGTCCGCCTCGCGCTCGAGCGCCTCGACGAGCTTGTCGTAGCGTCCCGCGCGCTCGGTCGCGCGCTGGAGCGCGTGGAGCGCCCCGAGATCCTCCGGCGCCAGCTCGAGGATCCGCCCGTAGGTGTGCGCGGCCTGGTCGTGCTCGCCGAGCGTGTCCTCGTAGAGCGCGCCGACCTTGAACAGGTGCGTGACCGCCGCCGCGGGCTCCTCCGCCTGCTCGATCGCGCGCTCGTAGAGCTCGATCAGCGCGCGGTGTCGGCCGGCGTCGGCGTAGAGGCGCGTCAGCGCCTTGAACGAGGCGGCGTGGCCGGGGTGCAGGCTCAGCGCGCGCGCGTGGTGCGTCATCGCCTCGTCGGGCGCCTGCTTGTGGACCTCGAGCACCTCGGCGACGCGCGCGTGCGCGGCGGCGCGGCGGCGCGGATCCTCGGCCTGCTCGGCCTCGGCGAGCAGCATCCGGATCAGCGGGTCCCACGCCTCGCTCGCGAGGTAGAGGCGGCCGAGCGCCTGGAGCGTCGGCACGTGCGTCGGGTCGGTCGCCAGCGCGCGCTCGTACGCCTCACGCGCCTGCGCGGGGCGCCCGAGCCGCTCGTCGAGGAGGTTGCCGACGCGGTGCCAGAGCGCGAGCTGGTCCTCGCGATCCGCGCTCAGGATGGTGCGCCGCGTGAGCACCTCGGCGAGCCGCTCCCAGCGCTCGGCCCGCTCGAGCTGCGCGGCGAGCGCGTCGAGCACGAGCGGGTCGTCGGGCGTCTCCGCGGCCGCCGCCTCGAGCGCCTCGATCGCCTCCTCGCGGTTGCCGAGCCGCTCGTGGTGGAGCCGGCCGATCCGGTAGAGCGCCATCGCGCGCTCCGCGGGGTCGGCGGCCTGATCCGCGCGCCGCGCGAGCACGCCGATCAGCTCGCGCCACCGCCGCTGCGCGTGGCAGAGGCGCTCGAGCGCCTCGAGCGCGCCCGACGCGAGCGGGTCGAGCCGCAGCGCCGTCTCGTAGAGCTCGAGCGCGGCGTCGACGCGCGCCTCGCGGTGCTCGAGCAGGCGGGCGCGCTCCACGATCAGCGCGGCGCGGTGGCGATCGTCGGCGACGATCGCGTTGGCTTCGCGCTCGAGCGTGCGGTCGAGCTCGCTCCACGCCTGCTCCGCACGATCGCGCTGCTCGATCGCCTTGAGGATCGAGGGGTCCTGCTTGTCGAGCTCCGCCGCCGTCCGATACGCCTGCCGCGCCTTGTCGGGCTCGCCGAGCGCGTCCTCGAGCACGCGGCCCTTGGCGTAGAAGAGCGCCGCTTTGCGCCGCGAATCGGCGGTGACGCGCGCCTCGGCGTCGAAGTAGGGGAGGGCGCCGCGGTGGTTGCCCGTCGCGAGCGCCGCGCGCCGCGCGCCGCGCAGGCTCGGGACGTGGTCCTTCTGCTCGGCGAGGCACGCTTCGAAATGCGCGAGCGCTCGCTTCGGATCGGCGAGCGGTCCCTCGTAGAGGCGCGCGACCTCGTACGAGAGGCGGGCCTTGCGCGCGGGGTCGTGGGTCTCCGCGATCTCCGCGATCCACGCCTCGGCGAGCCCCTTGGCGGCTTCCGTCAACGTCCCGTGCTGTGACGGACTTCGCGGCAGAGGCCGCGCCGGCTCGTGCGCGATCGGCTCGGCCGCGGCGGGCCCGCGGGGCGCGGCCGGCGGGGCCGGCCGCGGCGCTCCCGGGACTCGGCGGCGCTGGGTGCGGCCGGGCGCCGTGCGGGGAGCGGCGGCGGCGCCGGCGGCGGAGGTGAGGTGGCGGCGCGCTGACGCGGCTGGTGGGCGGTCGCGGCGGGGGCGCGGCGCGCGCCGGCGTGGCGGGCGGAGGCGCCGCGGGCGGAGGCTTCGGCAGGGGCGGGTGCTGGCTCGCGCGGCGCGAGGGGAGCGGTGGCGGGATGGACGACTTGGGCGCGCTCGGCAGCGCCGCCGCGACCTCTGCGAGAGGTGGCGCCGGCGGCGCCTGCGCCGGTGGGTCCACCTCCTGCTCGAGCTCTCCGAGGAGCCGGTCGATGGTCGAGTCCGCCCGCGCCGGAGCGTCCTCGAGCTCGCCGACCTCCACCTCCATCGTCGAGTCGCCGCGCGTCCGCTTCCCTGGTCCGCCCATCCGAAGGGCTCGACGATACGACAAGCGCGGGGGCGAACGTAAGTGCTGGTTTCCCCCTCGTCAGGCGGCGTGCAGCTCGAGGTGCGAGAGCCGCTTCTTCAGCTTCTTCTTCGCGCGCGCCTCGAGCTGCCTCGCGCGCTCGCGCGAGACGCCGAGCTCGCGGCCGAGGTCCGCGAGGGAGACCTGGTCGTCCGCCATGTAGCGCTGCTCGACGATGTAGCGCTCGCGCTCGTCGAGCCCGCCGAGGGCCTCGCCGAGATGCAGCTCGAGCATGCGCTGCCGCTCATCGTCGACGTAGCGCTCCTCCAGGTCGAGCTCGTCGTCGCTGAGCGAGTCCTGGAGCGTCGCGCCCGAGTCGTCGAACAGCGGCGCGCTGAGCGAGACGTCGCGCGAGTCGAGGCGACGGAGCATCTTCTCCATCTTCTCTTCCGTCGTCTCGAACCGCTCCGCGAGCAGGCGCAGCTGCTCGTCGGGATCGGTCGTGACGCTCGAGACCTTGGCCCGCTCGCGGCGCAGCCGGAAGAAGAGCTTGCTGCGGAGCGGCCCGCTGCCCGCCCCGACCATCGTGGTCGAGCGCACCACGCGGTCGAGCACGTACGCGCGGATCCAGTACCCCGCGTAGGTCACGAAGCGCGTGCCGCGATCGGGGTCGAACTTGTCGACGGCCATCATCAGGCCGAGGTTGCCCTCCGCGAGCAGCTCGCTCACGGGGATGCCGT
This sequence comes from Sandaracinaceae bacterium, assembly GCA_019637095.1. Classification (GTDB taxonomy): domain Bacteria; phylum Myxococcota_A; class Polyangia; order Polyangiales; family Sandaracinaceae; genus JACKEC01. Next base: position 130,635 of record JAHBWG010000002.1, read on the forward strand.
AGCGGCGGTACTGGAGCGCCACGGCGACCACGAACCGCAGGTTCGCCTCCACCAGGCGGTCGGCCGCGTTCTTGTCGCCGGCGCGCGCGCTCAGCGCGAGCTCGTGCTCCTCCTCGCGGCTCAGGCGCGGGATGCGCCGGACGCGCTGGATGTATCGCTGCATGGGGGCGTCGTCGATCCGCGCTGCCATGGTCGTCTCCTTCATTACTTCCGTTACGTAACGTTTTGTTTGGCGGCCGTCAAACCGGTCGTTCGCGCCGACGAGATATGAATAGGCACCTCCGCGGTCCGATTCAGTGAAGAACTGTGAAGCGGGTCTTTAGAAACGAGACGCCCCGCCGCGGACGGGCCGGGGCGGGGCGTTTCTCTGGCGCGCCGCGGCGCGCGGGGCTCTCGACGAGCTCAGGCGCTGAAGCTCGATCCGCAGCCGCAGGTGGATTTCGCTGCCGGGTTCAGGAACTTGAAGCCCGCGCCGTGCAGCCCCTCGACGTAGTCGATGGTCGTCCCCTCGAGGTACTGGATGCTCATCATGTCGACGTAGAGCGGGATCCCGTCCGACTCGAACGTCGAGTCGAGCTCCGTCGTCTCGTCCTCGAAGAAGAGATCGTACGTGAAGCCGGAGCAGCCGCCGCCGATCACGCGGACGCGCAGCCCCTGCCCGCCGAGGCCCTCGGCCTCGCGGATCTCCTTGACCTTGTCACTTGCCTTGGGAGTCAGCGAAATCATGACTTCTTCGACCTCTGTCGCCTGGACTGTCGCCTGGACCATCGTCGCTCGGATCATGGCGCCGCACGCTGCGGATCGCCACCCGCGACATAACGTATCGTAACTGGGCCTCGCGCCGATGCCAATTCGACCCCGGGCTCCGCGCTCGCGCGCTTCACGTACGCGAGCGCGATCGCGGTGCCGTCCGCAGGATCGACGACGCCCGAGCGGACCACGCCGACTTCGACTCCGTCGCGGGTGAGCGACGTCCCCGACGCGGGCAGCGCGGCGCCCGCGATCACGACCAGCCGCCGCCGCAGCTGGCCGCGGCTCTCGAGCGTGCACACGACCTCTTGTCCGACGTAGCAGCCCTTGGTGAACGAGACGGCGCGCGGCCCGAGCGCGGCCTCCTGCGGGTAGTTCGTCTCGTCGAAGTCGAGCCCGTAGGCCGGGCGCGCGGCGCGCAGCCGCGCGAGCGTCCACGCTTCTTCGTCGACGAGCCCGCCGCCGAGCGCCCGGGCCGCCTCGATGGCGCGCGCGAGCGGCGTCTCGAGCAGGTCGAGCCCACCATGACCGAGACGATCACACGCGAACCCTGCGAGGCCGAGCGAGCCCGCCGCCGGGCCCTGCGCGCTCACGACGACGGTCTCCTCGCCGGTGAGCTCCACGTCCTCCATCACCACGTAGCGCTCGAGGTGCGCGAGCAGCGGCGCGAGCCGGGATGGCGGCACGAGCAGGTCGAGCCCGTCGCCCCGGTCGAGCGCGAACAGGTCGGAGAGGATCTTCCCGCGCACGTCCACCAAGAGCGCGTACACCGCGTCCCCCGCGCGCGTCCGCGAGACGTCGTTGGTGATCTGCCCGTTGAGCCAGCTCCGCGCGTCCTCACCGCGCACGCGCAGGACGCCGGTCGAGAGCGCGCGCACGCCCACCGACTCGGCGAGCCACGCGGCCTGCTCCAACACGTCGGGCATCACGACCTCTCTGCGCCCATGTCCGCGCCGGCGCAAGTGGCCGCACGCCGCGTGAACGAACGTTCACTCGCGAGGCTCGAACACCGGCGATGCGACGACGTGGCACACGTGGCTTGCTCGTTGCTAAACCTACGTTCGTGCGCACCCGAACCCGTCCGCGAACGCTCGCCGCGCTGATCTTCGGCGTCCTCTTCGTGCCCGCCACGGTCGGGGCGCAGAGCTTCGACACGGCGGGCGAGCAGCAGATGCTCGCGCGCATCAACTCGATGCGTGCGGCGCAGGGGCTCCCGCTCCTCGTCCGCCACGAGGCGCTCGACGCGGCCGCGCGCGCCCACTGCGCCGACATGGCGAGGCAGCAACAGCTGACGCACGTGTCGAGCACGACCGGCACGCCGGCCGATCGCGTGCGCGCCGCCGGCGTCACCGCCTCGACGGTCGCGGAGAACGTGGCGCTCCACCGCACGAGCGCGGAGGCGCACGAGGCGCTCGTCGCCTCCGACGCGCACCGCGCCAACATGCTCTCCGCCGACGTGACGCACGTCGGCGTCGCCTCGCTGCCGACGGATCGCGGTCACTACGTGACGCAGCTCTTCGCGCAGGTCGGGCCGAGCGCGCCGCCGGCGCCGCCGCCCGCCGTCGCCGACGTCATCGCGCCGCCACCTGCCGTCGCTGAGGTCATCGCGCCGCCGCCCGCCGCCGCGCCGCCCGCCGTCGCGCCGCCGTCTGCCCCGGCGCCGGCCGCCGCGCCGCCGCCCACGGGCGGGACGCTCGCCTACCAGCCCGGCTCGAACGGGACGGTCGTCGTCCACCGGGACGACGCCGGTCGCGTGCAGGCGTACTGGGTCTACGGCTCCGGCCGCTGGTGGTACTACCCGTTCCCGCCCGGCGCGCAGCCGGGCCAGCAGCTCGAGGTCGATCGCTCGGTGCAGGGGCCGCCGCCCGGCTTCCCCGAGCACCCCGGGGCTGCGCCGCCCCCGCCGCACGCTCCGCAGGCGCGCGCCCTCGCGCCGCAGGCGCCCCTGCTTCCGCCGCCCGGCGCCGCTGGCGTGACGTACGGCGTCGCGCCCGGGATGACCTTCTATGCGGTCCCGCCCCCGCCGATGGTGGACCATCCGACGGCCGATTGGCGGCGGCAGCAGCGCGCGTGGCAGCGGGCCTACCGTCGCTGGCAGCTCGAGCAGGCGCGGATGCGCCGCCGCGCGCTCTGAGCTCGCCGAGGGGTGCCTCCGCACCCCCCGCTGCAGCAGCGCCGCACCGCGGCACGCGCTGACAGCGTCGGCGCTCGATGTCGCGGGGGCGCGAGGAGGCAGGGTCGCGCCGCGCGGGCGGAGCACGCGCGCCGGTCGCGCTCCGTCCCGTCGGATGGGGGCTGTCGGTCGACGCCGACACCACCCCTGTCTGAGCCGACCGACGCTGACTGTCCTCCCATACCCACGCAGCGCTGCCTCTTCCCGACCGGAGTGGGCGAACGCAGGGGCATGCGGCTTGCTCGACGTGGCGCCGTGCGCTCCCACCCCAGGCCGGCTCTCCTGTCGAAGCTCGCGCCGATCGCCGCGCTCGTCGCGCTGGCGCTCGTCGGCTGCGAGGACCACCCCGAGGACCGCCTCCTCGGGTGCTGGTCGGAGGCGGATTGGCGGTACGAGCGCGTCGACGCGCACGAGAGCGCGACGATGGGGCGCTGGACCGACGGCATCCGGAGCCGGGAGCACCCGGATCGCCGCATCCTGCGCCACGAGGCGGAGCGCTGGGAGTTCCACCCGAACCGCGAGCTCGTGATCGTCGGCCGCGACGGGACCGAGCGGCGCGCGCGCTGGCGCCTCAAGGGTCGCGGCCACGTGATGACGCTGCGCTTCGGCGACACGGGGGACTTCGAGGTCTACAACGTCCAGGAGCTCGCGTCGGACCGGTTGGTCCTGCACTACGACGTGGGCATGGAGCTGCGCGGGATCGCGCGGCTGGAGTTCCGCCGCGGGCGCGACAGCGCCGGCGCGCAGGCGTGCTCGAGCGTCCCCACCCCTGCTCGACGCACCCACGGGAGGTCGTAGGTGCTTCTACTCGCCGGCTCGAACGAGCGCTCGGCCAAGCAGGACTACTGGCTCGGTGGCTCGACCGCCATCGTCGCCGGGCTCGTCAACGTCTGCAGCGTGATCGCGTTCTTCGCCTTCGCGTCGAACGTGACGGGCCACGTGGCCGTGCTGACCGAGGAGCTGGTGAAGGGGCACTGGCACCAGCTGCGCGTGGTCGGCGTGTGGCTCCTCGCGTTCCTCTCGGGCGCGTTCGTGGCGCACATGATCGTGACGGGCGTCGCCAAGCGCGCGGCGCGCATCGCCCGCGGCGTCGCCCTGACGATGGAGATCGCGATCCTCAGCGCGGTCGGCTACTACGGCGCGATCCACTACTCGGAGACGCTCACGGAGACGGAGTACCTCGTCGGCCTGCTCCTCTTCGGGATGGGCCTGCAGAACAGCCTGGTGGCGACGGTCTCGGGGGGCGTCGTCAAGACCACCCACCTCACCGGGCTCATGACCGACCTCGGGATGGAGCTGTCCGGCTTCGTCCAAGGCAAGACGCGGACGGACCGCTCCCTCGCCTTCAAGCTGAAGCTCCACCTGATCATCCTCGGCACCTACATGGGCGGCGGGATCCTCGGCGGGCTCCTCTTCATGGAGGTCGGCTTCATGGCGTTCTTCGCCGGGAGCGGTCTCTTGACCCTCATCCTCGCGTACGACCTGCTCGGTGAGCGCGTGGCGTCGTACGGCCGGCGCGGCGCGGCGGCCTTCGATGGCTCCTGGGAGCTCGGCGCGTCCGGTGCGTCGGCCTCCTCGTCGTCCGATCCGGACCGCGCGAGCTGAGCGGCGCGGGGACGCTCAGGCGAGGCGGAGCGTGCCGCTGACCAGCGCGCGCTCCGCGCCGTCGCCGGACCGCACGCGCAGCGCTCCATCGGCGCGCAGTCCCACGAGATCACCGCGCACGTCGTCGCACGCCACCGCGCGCCCGCGCCAGGCCAAGCGGGCCTCCACGCGCGGCACGATCGCCCCGGCGCCCTGCGCCACGAAGCGGTCGACCTCGCGCTCGATGGCGCCGAGCAGCGTCGCGAACGCGGCCTCGCGGTCGAGCGAGGCGCCGGCGACGCGCGCGAGCGAGGTCGCGATCGGGGCGAGCGCGTCGTCGAAGCGCGCTCGGTTCACGTCGACGCCGACGCCGATGATCACGCGCTCGAGGCGCGCCCCGACGGACACCGACTCGACGAGGACGCCGGCGAGCTTGTGCGCGCCGTGCACCACGTCGTTGGGCCACTTCACGCACAGCGGCTCGCCGCACAGCGCCTCGCACGCCTCGGCGACGCCGAGCCCCACCGCGAGCGTCAGCGTCGGCATCGTCGCCGGCGTGAGGCCGGCGCCGTCGAGCAGGATCGAGAAGTAGAGATCGGTCCCCGCCGGTGAGCTCCAGCGGCGCCCGCGCGCCCCGCGCCCCGCGTCCTGCGCGTCCGCGAGGATCACGTGACCGTCGGGCACGCTGCGCGCCTCGCGCGCGTCGTCGTTCGTCGAGCCGGTCCGCGCGCGCACGTCGAGCGAGCGACCGAAGCGCCGGGTCGTCAGGAGCGACGCGATGCGCGCGGCGTCGAGGCTCAAGACCAGTCGAGCCCGAGATCGACCGCGCGGGCCGAGTGCGTGATCCCCCCCACGCTGATCGCGTCGACGCCCGCCTCGGCGATCCGCGCGATGCGCTCGGGGGTGACGTTGCCCGACACCTCGATGAACGCGCGGCCGCCGACGCGGGCGACGGCGTCCGCGAGCGTCGCGTCGTCGAAGTTGTCGAGCATGATGATGTCCGCGCCCGCGGCGAGCGCCTCGTCGAGCTGCGCCGTCGTGTCGACCTCGCACTCGATCCGCGTCGTGTGCGGCGCGTGCGCGCGCGCGCGCTCGATCGCGACGGTGACCGAGCCGCACGCGGCGACGTGGTTGTCCTTGATCAGCACGCCGGCGCCGAGATCCTCGCGGTGGTTGTGTCCGCCGCCGCAGCGGACGGCGTAGCGCTCGAGGGCGCGCAGGCCGGGCGTCGTCTTGCGCGTGTCGGTGACGCGCGTCCGGCTCCCGGCGGGGAGGGCGTCGACGAGGCGGCGCGTCGCCGTCGCGACGCCGCTCATGCGCTGCACGAGGTTCAGCGCGACCCGCTCGCCCTTGAGGATCGAGGCCGCCGCGCCGCTCACGCGCGCGGCGATCTCGCCGGGCGCGACGCGCGCGCCGTCGGCGACGAGCCGCTCGACGGATAGGCTCGGGTCGACCGCGAGGAACGCGGCCTCGAAGACGTCGAGCCCGGCGACGACGAGGGACTCGCGCGCGCGCAGCACCGGCGCGCCGCGCACGTCGGGGGGCACCGTGGCGTCCGTCGTGAGGTCGCCGCGGGCGAGGTCCTCGGTGAGGGCGCGCCGCACGATCTCGTCGACGACCAGGCGGGGGATCGGGGACAGGGGGCTCGTCGCGCGCATCTCGCTCCTCCGTTCGGGCGTCAGGTCCAGCGCTCCACCGGCCAGCCGCGGCGCAGCGCGGTGAGCCGCAGGCGGGGGTCGGGGTTGATCACGCGCGGCTCGCCGACCGCCTCGAGCATCGGCAGGTCGCTCACGCTGTCGGTGAAGAAGGCGCTCGTCTCGAGCGCGATCCCGTGGGTGTCCGCCCAGTCTCGCGCGCGATCCACTTTGCGCGGGCCGTAGCAGAGCGGCTCGGCGAGCTGTCCGGTGAACCGCCCCCCGTCGACCTCGACGCGGCTCGCGAGGACGTGCTCGACCCCGAGCGCCTCGGCGACCGGGTCGGCGACGTAGGGCGTCGTCGAGGTGAGCACCGCGAGGACGTAGCCGGCCTCGCGCCGCCGCGCGACCTCGGCGTGCGCCGCCGTGGGCACGAGCGGGAGCACCTCGCGCTTCACCCACGCCGCGCACGCCGCGCGGAACGCGCGCTCGTCGACGCCCGCGAGCGTGGTCGCCGCGCGGGCGCTCGCCTCGGCCGCGTCGAGGACGCCGAACAGGTATTGCGCGCCCCACCACGACACGCGCGCGTAGGCGCTCCAGCCGAGCTTCTTCTCGCGCATCTGCCAGCGCACGTAGAGCGGCGCGGTGTTCACGCGCACGAGCGTGCGGTCGAGGTCGAAGAAGGCGGCCTTCATGGTGGTGCCGAGAACCCACGCTGGAGCAGCTCCGCGAGGAGGTTGCTCAGCGCGTGCAGGAGGATGGCCGCGCCGACGCCGCCGCGCCACGCGCGCAAGAGGCCGAAGAGCAGGCCGGGGAAGAACACCGCGAGCCGCTCCGGATCGCGGATCGACACGAAGTGGATCGCGGCGAAGAGCGCCGCCGACAGGACGAGCGCGCGCGGATCCACGAGCCCGCCCAGCCAGCGCGGCCGCGAGGTGAAGCGGTCCCCGAGGCGCGTCTGCACGTAGCCGCGGAAGAACACCTCCTCGGGCAGGGCGATCACGAGGAGGTGCGTCGCGGCGAGCTCGGCGAAGTCCGCGGGGAGCCGGAAGACGAAGGGGTGCGCGGGTTGGTGCCAGTAGACGTAGCCCAAGACGAAAGGGGGAAACACGACGGCGGCCACCGCGAGCGCGATCGCCGTCTCGCGCGCGCCGCTCGGCAGCGCCGCGCGCAGCGCGCGGGCGAGGTCGTAGAGGCCGAGGGGTCCGGGCGGCCGCGGATCGTCGGCGTCGGGCGGCTCGAGCAGGCCACCGAGCGCGATGCCCATCTGCTGCATGCCACCCGGGCGCCGGCGCGCGAGGCGGACCGCCGCGAGGAGGAACGTCGCGCCGACGAGGAGCGTGACGTACTCGGTCATGCCGGGTAGCGCCCGCGGCAGCCACGTGACGCCGGCCGTGATCGCGGTGACCGCGGCGTACACGATCAGCACCTCGGTGAGCGGTCGGTCCGATGTGCGATCCACCGCCGCCGGTGATAGTGCCGCGTGCGATCCCTCGCAAGCGCAGGGACCCGCCCTTGACCGCGGAGGGGCCCACGCTACACCACCCCGCTCTCGGCGGGGGAAGGCGTGGGCGAGGCGGGTATGGAGGCGCGGCGTTGATCCCGGAGGACAAGGTCGCGGAGGTGCGCGATCGGGCCGACATCGTCGCGCTCGTGCGCGAGCACGTCGCCCTCAAGCGCGCCGGCTCGAGCTTCAAGGGGCTCTGCCCGTTCCACAACGAGAAGACGCCGTCGTTCCACGTCCACCCCGATCGAGGCTTCTTCCACTGCTTCGGGTGCCAGGTCTCGGGCGACGCGATCACCTTCCTGATGCGGATCGAGGGGCTCGCGTTCCCGGACGCGGTCCGCGCGCTCGCCGAGCGCGTCGGGGTCGAGATCACCGACCTCGACGACGAGGAGGCGAGCGCGGCCCGCGAGGTGCGCGCGCGCCGCGACCGGCTCCTCTCGGTGCTCGAGTCGGCCGCGGGTTTTTTCGTCAATTCGCTCGATGCGCATAGGTTCGGGGAGATGGCGTGGGCGGAGCTGTCGCACAGGGGCATCGAGCGGGCGACGGTGGAGCGCTTCCGGCTCGGCTACGCCCCGCACGGCTGGGACGAGCTCGCGCAGTTCCTGTCGCGGCGCGGGGTGAGCCCGCGCGACGCCGAGCAGGTCGGCCTCATCGTGCCGCGCAAGGGCGGCGACGGGCACTACGACCGCTTCCGTCACCGGCTCATGTTCCCGATCTCCGACGTGCACGGGAAGATCGTCGCGTTCAGCGGCCGCGCGCTCGCCGCTCCGCCGGACGAGGCCGAGCTCCGCGAGGCGCCCGCCAAGTACGTCAACAGCCCGGAGACGGCGCTCTACAAGAAGGGCGAGCTGCTCTACGGCCTGCACGAGGCGCGCGTCGAGCTTCGCCGCGAGGGCGTCGCCTTCCTCTGCGAGGGCAACTTCGACGTCGTCGCGCTCGCGCAGCACGGCTTCGCGAACGTCGTCGCGCCGCTCGGGACGGCGTTCACCGAGGCGCAGGCGAAGCTGCTCCGGCGCTTCGTCGCGTCGGCCGTGCTGCTCTTCGACGGAGACGCGGCGGGCCACAAGGCGGTCGCCGCCGCGCAGCCGCTGCTCGCGCGGGCGGGCGTCGCGGGCAAGGTCGTGACGCTGCCGAGCGGCTCCGATCCGGACAGCTTCCTGCGCGAGCGCGGCGCGCCGGCGTTGCGCGCGCTCGTCGATCAGGCGCCCCCGATCGTCGAGTGGCTCATCGAGCGCGCGGCGCAGCGCGCTGGGCGCGACCCGGCCGCGCGCGCCGCCGAGATCGAGGCGCTCGGCCCGGTGCTCGCCGCGATCGACAGCCCCGTCGAGGCGCGCCTCTACGTCGAGCGCGTCGCGCACGCGTTCGAGGTGAGCGACATCGGCGCCGTGCGCGATCAGCTCCGCCGCGGCGCGCGGGGCGGCGGCGCGCCGCGGCGCGCCCCCGCGGACGCCCCGGCGGCGCCGCCCGCGCCCCGCGAGGTGCGCCTGCCCGCGGTCGAGGCGCAGATCGTCGGCGCGTTCCTCGACCAGCCGTCGCTCCTCGGGACCGACTGTGCAGAAAGAGTCCAGCCGCTTTTGACGAGCGCCGAACTTCGCGCCATTCTTGTTTCCACGGCGCGATGGGCGGGTGCTCGTGCGGTCGACGCACCGGCGCTCTTGGAGGAGCACTCCGAGAGCCCGGCGCGCCGGTGGCTCGAGCGCCGCCTCGCCGTGCAGGAGTTCGAGGACGAGACGAGTGCAAGGCGATTTGTCGAACGTGCGGCGCCGAAGTTGGAGAGAGACCGGGTCGCGCGGGAGACGCAGCGCCTGAGGCGAGAGTTTCTCGAGGCCAAGCGCGCCGGGGACGACGTGCGCGCCGAGGCCTTGATGCGTCAGATGAACGAATCCTTCCGGGGCGCGCCACGCACCGGATCCGAGGTCGAGAGGTGACGATGGTGGACAAGAACGGGCGAAACGGCCGAGCGACGGTGAAGGCGACGACGGCACATGCCCAGGACGAAGCTCCGCCCAAGAAGCCGGCGGCGAACGGCCGCGCGCAGGCCAAGGCCAAGGGTCGCGAGAAGGACCGCAAGGAGCTCACGCAGCTGATCGAGCGCGGCCGCGGCAAGGGCTTCTTGACCTACGACGAGATCAACGACGCGCTCGCGTCGGAGGTGAGTTCCGATCAGATCGACGAGCTGATGGTCACCCTCGGCGGCGAGGAGATCGAGGTCGTCGACCACGCGGGCAACGCGAAGATCAACCGGCAGAAGAACGGCGAGCGCAAGAGCCGCCGCAGCACGCTGCCGCCGCCGACCGACCCGGGGCTCTACACGAAGAGCAACGACCCGGTCCGCATGTACCTGCGCAAGATGGGCTCCGTCTCGCTGCTCACGCGCGAGGGCGAGGTCGAGATCGCGCGGCGGATCGAGCAGGGCGAGGACCGGATCTTCGAGGTCATCCTCGACAGCCGCGTCGCCGTCCAGGAGATCATCGAGATCGGCGAGGCCGTCCGGCGCGGGACCAAGCGTCCCAAGGACATCCTCAAGGCGTACGACCCCGAGACGAGCTCCGAGGAGGAGTACCGAACCCACGTCGGCAAGGTGATCGACAAGGTCAAGCGGCTCGAGGCGCAGGGCGCGAAGGTCAAGGAGGAGCTCGCGCTCGCCAAGAAGGCGACCGCGAAGAAGTCCCTCGACGTCCAGTTCGATCGGCTCAACCGCGATCGCAAGCTCGCGCTGCGGCAGCTCGGCCTGAACAAGAAGACGATCGACAAGGTGGTCGGCGCGATCAAGCTCTACATCCGGCGCGTAGAGCGCGCGGAGGCGCAGATCGCCGAGTGCGAGCGCCGCGCGGGCGGCGCCGACGTCAACGGGATGAAGAAGCTCCTGCGCGACGTGCAGACCAGCCCGACGGTGGCGCGCCGCGCGCAGCGCCGGCTCGGCCTCACGGTGGATCAGCTCCGCAGCATCATCGAGACGGTCGCGGAGTCGCAGCGCCAGATCAAGTCGGTGGAGGAGGAGATGGGCCAGCCGGTCCACGTCCTGCGCGCCACCTACAAGAAGCTGCACCTCGGTGAGCGCCAGGCCGAGCGCGCGAAGGCCGAGCTCGTCGAGGCGAACCTCCGGCTCGTCGTCTCCATCGCGAAGAAGTACACGAACCGCGGCCTGCAGTTCCTCGACCTGATCCAGGAGGGGAACATCGGTTTGATGAAGGCGGTGGACAAGTTCGAGTACCGCCGCGGCTACAAGTTCTCGACCTACGCGACGTGGTGGATCCGCCAGGCGATCACGCGCGCGATCGCCGATCAGGCGCGGACGATCCGCATCCCGGTCCACATGATCGAGACGATCAACAAGCTCATCCGCACGTCGCGCTACCTCGTCCAGGAGCTCGGCCGTGAGCCGACGCCGGAGGAGATCGCCGACAAGATGGAGATGCCGCTCGACAAGGTCCGCAAGGTCCTGAAGATCGCGAAGGAGCCGATCTCCCTCGAGACGCCGATCGGCGAGGAGGAGGACTCGCATCTCGGGGACTTCATCGAGGACAAGTCGGTGGTCAGCCCGGTCGAGGCGGTCATCAACAACAACCTCGAGGAGCAGACCCGGCGGGTGCTCAAGACGCTCACGCCGCGCGAGGAGAAGGTCCTGCGGATGCGCTTCGGCATCGGCGAGAAGAGCGACCACACCCTCGAGGAGGTCGGGCAGGACTTCGAGGTCACGCGCGAGCGGATCCGCCAGATCGAGGCCAAGGCGCTGCGCAAGCTCCGCCACCCGAGCCGCAGCAAGCAGCTGCGCTCGTTCATCGACGGCTGACGCCGGCGCGCCCGCGCCGGCTCTCCGGGCCCATAGCTCAATCGGTCAGAGCCCCCGTCTCATAAACGGGTACGTGTCGGTTCGAGCCCGACTGGGCCCATGGTCTCGCACGAGTGTCCTTGCGCGGCGGCGCGAGTCGCGTTAGTTCCGCGCGCGTGCAGGATCAGCTGAAGGCGTTCGTGAAGCTGGCGGAGATCGATCGGGCGGCGCGCCACCTCGAGGAGCAGCTCGAGGGCATCCCCGCCGAGCTCGAGGAGAGGCGGCTCGCCGTCTCGGCGCTCGAGCAGCTCGTGCTCGGGCAGAAGCGCGAGATGGACGACGCTGCGGCGTTGATCTCGGCGCAGGACGAGGACATCAAGCAACGCGCCGACATGCTCTCGCGCTCGAAGCAGAAGGGCGCGAAGGCGCGCAACATGCGCGAGGCCGAGGCGGCCGAGCGCGAGCTCGACGCCATCCGCCGGTCGATCAAGGACGGAGAGGCCGAGAAGGAGCGGCTCGAGGGCGTCATCGCGCAGATCCGCGAGGTGCTCGCCGAGCCGCTGCGCGAGCTCGAGGAGCAGAAGCGCGAGCTCGTCGAGGCAGAGGCGGCGAGCGGGCCGCGCCTCGAGACGCTGCGCGCCGAGCGCGAGGTGATCACGGCGGGTCGCCGTGAGGCGGCGGCGCTGATCCCCAAGCCGATCTTCCGCCGCTACGAGCGCCTGCGCACGCAGATCCACCCGACGCTCGCGGAGGCGCGCGACGGCGTCTGCACCGGCTGCCGGATGCAGATCGCGCCGCAGCTCTACAACCAGATCATCCGCGGCGACGACTTCTACCAGTGCCAGGCGTGCAACCGCTTCCTCTACCACCGCCGCGCGATCGGCGAGGAAGAGGTCACGGACGAGGGCGCCGGCGCCCCCCTCGAGTAGCCGCGCCCCGCGCGGAGCTGACTCAGACGTACGTGAGCCAGGCGGCCACCGGCACCTCGACGCCGCGCACCACCTGGAAGTAGCGGTCCTGCACGCGCTTGGTCAGCGCGCCGCGCGCGCCGATGCCGATGCGGCGTCCGTCGATCTCGCGCACGGGCGTGACCTCGGCGGCGGTCCCGCACATGAAGACCTCGTCGGCGACGTAGAGCTCGTCGCGCGCGATCAGGCGCTCGCGCACCTCGACGCCCATCTCGCGGAGCAGCGTCATGATCGTGTCCCGCGTGATCCCGCCGAGGATGCTCGCGCCCTGGGGGGGCGTGCTCACGACGCCGTCGCGCACGACGAAGACGTTCTCGCCGCTCGCCTCGGAGACGTAGCCCTGCGCGTCGAGCAGGATCGCCTCCTGGAAGCCGGTCGTCAGGGCCTCGCGCTTGGCGAGGATCGAGTTGACGTAGTGGCCGACGATCTTGCCCTTCGCCATCAGCATGTTGACGCCCGGGCGCGTGAACGAGCTGATGCGCGCGCGGATGCCCTTCTGGAGCCCTTCCTCACCGAGGTACGCGCCCCAGCGCCAGACCGCGATCGCGACCCGGGTCGGGTTGTTCATCGCGCCGAGGCCCATCGCGCCGTCGCCGACGAAGAACAGCGGCCGCAGGTAACACGAGTCGAGGCCGTTGACGCGCACGGTCTCGAGGCACGCGTCGCGGATCTGCTCGTGCGTGTAGGGCACCTCCATCGTCGCGATGTGGGCCGAGTCGAAGAGGCGCCGGACGTGCTCGTCGAGGCGGAAGATCGCGCTGCGTCCGTCCTCGGTGCGGTAGCAGCGGATGCCCTCGAAGGCGCCGAGGCCGTAGTGGAGGGTGTGCGTCAGGATGTGGACGTTCGCGTCCTCCCAGGCGACCAGCTCGCCATCCATCCAGATCTTCTCGACCTTGTCGACCATCCGAGCTCCTCCTCGCGACCGACCCTAGCACACGCGCGCGAAGCGCCAGCCGCGCGATGCCAGGTGTGGCCCCGGTGCGGCTTCGCCGCAGCGGGGGAGGGGTGCGAAGCACCCTCGGGAGATCAGCGCCGCGCGATCGCGGCGAGCTCACGGTGCGCGTCGGCGTGGTCGGGCTCGAGGGCGAGGGCGCGCGCGTAGGCCTCGCGCGCCTCGTCGAGGCGCCCTGCGGCGACGAGGAGGCGCGCGGTGAGCGCGTGCGCGTCCGCGAGCTCGGGCGCGCGCCGGCGGCCGCGCTCCGCGTCGAGCACGCAGCGCTCGAGCAGGAGGGCGTCCTCGGGATCGGCGGCGTGGCGCGCCCACGCGAGGTGCACGGCGAAGTGGCCCTCTTCGGGGCACAGGCTCGCCGCCTCCTCGAACGCCGCGATCGCCTGATCGAACTGCGCCTTCGCCAGCGCGCGCTGCCCGCGGCGGAAGCGCCGCTCGGCCTTGAGCAGACGCTCGACCCGCTCGTCGAGCTCGCCGCTCGGTCGGGCGCGCAGCCCGGAGCCCGTCGCGTCGCGCTCCGGCGGCGCCTCGACCGCGGCGGAGGACGACGCGAGGGTGAGCTCCGCGCGCGCGGGAGGAGCCGGCGTCGGCTCGTCGTCGCGAGCCACCGCTTCGGGCGCGTCCGGCGCCTCCGGCGCGAGCGGCGCGCCGTTCGGGTCGGGCGCGCCGTGCGCGTCGGGCGCGGCTCGTCGTGCCGGCGCCTCGAGCGCGCGCGTGACGACGAGCCTCGCGGCGTCGTCCTCGGCCGTCGCGGGCGCGGCGGCGCGCAGCGCGTCGAGCTCGCGGGTCGCGGCGCGTGCGATCTCGCGCGCGCGGCGCGAGTCGGACGACGGCGCGGCGGGCGCGTGCGGGCGCGGTCCGACGGTCGTGGCGTCGAGCTCGCGCGCCGCCACCGGGGGCGTGGTGTCTCGCGCGCGCTCCATCTCCGGCGCGTCGGACGGCGGGCTCGCGCGGAAGCTCGGCGGGATCGCCGGGCTGTACGGTCGGGGCCGCGACGGTTCGGGGCGCGATCCCACGGTCGTCGCGTCGAGGTCGCGCTCCGCGGGTGGCGCCGGCCCATCATCGCGTGCGTGTGCGTCGACGCGGTGCGGCGCGACGCGGGTCCCGTCGGAGTCCGCGTCCTCGACACGCGCCGGCGGCGGCTCGGACGCGGCGGGGTCGAGCGGGATCGCGATCGCCGAGGACGAAGGCAGGGTCGGCGCCGCGGACGGAACGCTCGGCAGCGTCGCGGCGGGTCGCGCGCGCGCGCGGAGCGGCTCGGTCGAGAGCTCGAGCGCGTCGAGGCAGTGCATCGCGTAGAGGAGGATCGCGGCGCGCCCCGGGTCGCTGCTGCCCGCGAGCAGCTCGCCGATCGTCCGCGTGCCGTCCGCGCGCTGGATGACGGTCCGCAGGCCGCGCTCGTCCGCGAGCGGGAGGAACCGCACGAGCTTGCGCGCGCGCGGGATCGCGAACCGCTCCGCGCTCGCCTCGAGCGCCGCGCGCACTTCGCGCGGGTCCTGCGTCGCGGCGAGACCGCGATAGACGATCTCGGCGAGCCCGAGCTCGAGGTCGATCACGTCCGGCGGCGCGTCGCGGTCCGGCGCGAACCGGAACGTTCCGTCGCGCCACGCGAACAGCTCGAACAGCTTGAGCCGCATCTGGTGCGCGAGCGCCTCCGAGAGCTCGAGCGGCTGGATCGCCCCCATCTCGACGAGCACCTCGCCTTGTCGGCCCTCGCCCCGGCGCACCGCCTCGAGGGACTCGCGCAGCGCCACCGGCCCGATCTTCCGCATCCGGGCGAGCACCTGTCCGAGGCACTCGCCCAGGACGTTGCTCTCGACGTGGACGGGCACGCCCGCGCGGAAGTAGACGACCTTGGTCGGCTCGCTCCCCTCGGTCGTCTGTCGCCGGTCCGGCGGGTGGACGCACACGAGCGCGCCCGTCGCGCGGTGCTCCGCGGTCCAGTGCAGCACGCGCGCGAACGACGTGTCGGCGAACCGCCCGCTCAGCGCCGCGACCTCGCCGTCGAACTCCTCGGCCAGCGCGCGGACCGCGCGACCCTCGACGCGACCGTCGGTGTCGCGCCACTCCGACGAGGCGGAGACCGGCTCGTCCTGGGTCGAGTCCTCGTCCGTTCGCGCCTCCGACGGGGTCGCCTCGGGCGGCGCGGGGATCGATCCGCTCGACGAGCGCCGCCGCTCGACCTCGAGCAGCGCGTGCTCGGTGGAGAGCACGCGCGTCTCGGCGGTGTGCGGCTCGACCGCGGCGGCGCGCGCGACGACCGCTCCCAGGGCCGCCAGATCCAGCGGCCCGACGAGCGCGGCGAACGCGTCCACCGACTCGCCGAGGGCGGCGAGCGGTCCGTCGTCGGGCTCGTGCGTCGCGGTCAGCACCACGCGCGCACGCCGCCCGCCCGGCATCCAGCGGATCGCCTCCGCGGTCGTCACGCCATCTCGCCCCTCGAGGTCGTAGTCCACGACCACGACGTCGCTCGGCTCCTGGATGAAGCGGTCCATCGCGCGCTCGCCGCTCGTGACCGCGCGCACGTCGAGTCCGAGCGCGGCGAGCGCGGCGACGACGCGCGCGCTGGCCTCGGGGTCCGCGAGCACGACGAGCACACGCGTCACGGCGCGCGCTCCTCCCATGGGGCCGGCGCGTCGACGGGCGCGACGTGCTCTTCGAAGAGCGCGCGCGCGCTCTGGGCGCGGGTGCGGTAGCTCTGCGTGAGGGCCTCGGCGCGACGCATTCCGTCGCGCGCGTGGATCGACAGCATGCGGGCCACGTGCGAGCCGCTCCGCCCGTCGGGCTCGAGCGTCGGCTCCCGGTGCTCGTCGTACAGCTTGAGCGCCAGCTCGACGTCGCGCAGGAGCGCGTGGCTCGAGCGCAGGGCGTCCGCCTCGTGGGCGCGGAGGTGGCCGTGCGCGGCGAGCGCCTCGATCGCCTCGGCGGTGCTCGGCGTGCGCACGCCGAGGTCGTGTCCATGCCGCATCTGAAGCCACTGGACGAGGAGCTCGACGTCGGTGAGGCCCCCGTATCCGAGCTTCGGATGGTATCGGGTGGCCGTCTCGCCGGCCAGCTCGCGCTGCATGCGCCCGCGGATGCGCGCGAGCTCGTCGGGGGGCGTCGGCCCCTCGAGGTAAGCCAGGCGGGTGAAGCGTCGCGCGACCTCCTCGCCAGCCATCGGATCGCCCGCGACCGGCCGCGCGCGGATCAGCGCCTGGCGCTCCCACGCGGCCGCCTCGCCGGCGTGGTAGTGGTCGAACGCGGAGAACGAGACGACCAGCGTCCCGCGGCTCCCGCTCGGGCGTAGGCGGGTGTCGGTCTCGTAGCCGGGTCCCTCGGCGTCTCGCTGCCGCAAGAGGAGCATCGTCCGCTGCGCGATGCGCGTGAACAGCTCCGCGTGCGTCACGCCCCGGTCCGTCTCCCCGTCGCGGTCGTAGAGGAACACGAGGTCGAGATCGCCACCGAAGCCGAGCTCGCGCCCGCCGAGCTTGCCCATCGCCACGACGACGAGCGACGCGCCGGCGGGCGCGCCCCAGCGCGCGCACGCCCAGGCGCGCGCGGCGGCGAGCGCGGCGCGGATCTGCGCCTCGGCGAGGGTGCTGAGCCGGTCGGTGGCGAGCGCGCGGTCCGCCTCGCGCGCGACGTACGCGAGCCCGACTTCGAGCGTGAACGTGCGCTTGAGGCGGCGCAGCTCGCGCACGACGAGCTCCTCGTCGGGGGGCGCGTCGAAGGGCCCCGCGTGCGGAGCGTGCGCCGCCTCGATCGCCTCGCGCGTCGGCGTCTCGCTCGAGAGCAGGAGGTCGAGGTCCTCGGGGTGGCCCACGAGCGCGGCCGAGAGCGTCCCGCTCGCGCCGAAGAGCCCGATGAGCCGTCGCATCACGCGTGGCCGCTCGAGCAAGAGCCGCCCGTACGCGGCGGCGTTGCCGAGGCGGGCGAAGAAGTCCGCGAGCGAGCGCAGCGCGGCGTCGGGATCCGCCGCCCCGCCGACCTCCGCGAAGAGCGCCCGCCCGAGCTCGGGCGCGGTCTCCCGAGACACGGGTCCGAACGGGCCGTCCGCGCGCCGCGCCATGCGCGAGAGGTGCGTCGCCGACTCGTGCGCGTCGTTCACGTCGAGCAGCGCGGCGAGCGGCTCGGCGAGCACGTCGGGATCGGCGCCGGACGCGACGGCGTCGAGGAGCCCCTCCGCGGCGCCGGGGTCCGGCTCGTGCTCCGGCAGGACGGAGTCGAAGAGCGCCGCGACGTCGCGCTGCGCACGCTCGAGCGCGCGGCGGAGCTCGTCCGCGCTCGCGTGGCCGAGGCTCCACGCGATGCGCTCGAGCGCCTCGGGCTCCGCCGGCAGGGTGTGGGTCTGGTAGCCGCACCACACGTGGATGCGATGCTCGACCCGCCGGAGCAGCGCCCACGCGTGCGCGAGCGTCTCCGCCTCGCGGTCGGTCACGAGCCCGGCCGCGGCGAGGCGCCGCAACCCCTCGAGGGTCCCCGGGACGCGCAGCGCAGGATCGCGCCCACCCCAGACGAGCTGCAGCGTCTGGACGAAGAACTCCGCCTCGCGGATCCCGCCGCGCCCGAGCTTCACGTCGCGCGTCTCGTCGGCGCTGAGCTCGCGCCGCGAGCGACGCAACATTTCTTGCATCGAATAGGCAATGGTCGGATCGGGGTCGCGTCGGAACACGAAGGGACGCAGCGCCTCGAGGAGCGCCTCGCCGAAGGCGAGGTCGCCCGCGACCGGCCGCGCGCGCAACAGGGCCGCGCGCTCCCACGGGCGGCCCCACGACTCGTAGTAGCGCTCGGCGCTCGCGAGCGAGTTCACGAGCGGGCCGCGCGAGCCCTCGGGCCGCAGGCGCAGGTCGACCCGGAAGCAGAACCCGTCCTCGGTCACCTCGCTCAGCGCGGAGGCGGCGCGGCGCACGACGCGCGAGTAGAGCTCGTGCACCGAGAGCGAGGGATCCCCCTCGACCGCGTCGTCGTCGGTCTCGTAGAAGAAGACGAGGTCCACGTCGCTGCCGAGGTTGAGCTCGAGGCCTCCGAGCTTGCCCATCCCCAGGACGGTGAGCGGGACCGCCGAGCGGCCGCGGAGCTCGGCCTCCCGGGCGCGGGCGCCCTCGAGGGCGGCGTCGATCACGACGGAGGCCAGGTGGGCCATCTCCGCCGAGGTCTCCTCGACGTCGGCGAGGCGCAGGACCTCCCGCAGCGCGATGCGGACCACGCCTCGGTGGCGGAAGCGCCGCAGCGAGCGCCGGTGGGCCGGCGAGTCCGTCGGTACGAGCGTCGCGGCCAGCTCGGCTGCCAGCGTATCCCGATCCGCGCCGAGCTCGAGCGGTCGGGCGAGCACGTCGTCGAGCAGGGCGGGGTCCGCGCGGGCGAGCCCGAGCAGCCCGCGCGCGTGCTCGATCAGCGCCTTCTCCGCCTTGTCCTTCGAGATCATTTGGGAATTCGTCTTTCGCTCCGCCGGTTGACGCTCCTCCGACCGTAGAGTACAACCCCGCGGCCCTGCCGGATGGGGCGGCGTTCACGCCCCTGGAATAGAGCCGGCCGAACGAGGGTACGGGCGAGCACCGTCAGGGCTCGCCCGAGCGGTCTGTGCGAGACGGGTAGACTACGTGCACACGGTTTTCCTCGAGCTCCTGTGGTGGCTCCAACACCCTGGGTCCGGCAGCGGCGGCGGCAGCGGAGGCGGTGGCGGAGCCGCCGACGCGGCGGCGGGCGGCGGCTACAGCTGCGCCATGCAGGGCGGGCTGATGCTCGTCATGCTGGTGGTCTTCTACTTCTTCCTGATCCGGCCCGAGCAGAAGCGGCGCAAGGAGCAGGAGGAGATGCTCAACTCGATCCGGAAGGGGTCGAAGGTGCGGACCGCCGGGGGAATCCTCGGCGAGGTCGTCTCCATCCAGGACGGCGAGGTGATCCTGCAGATCGCCAAGGGCGTCCGGGTGAACATCCTCCGCGCCAACATCTCGACGGTCGAGTCGGACAAGTCGTCGGACGCGAAGTCGTCGGACGCGAAGTCGTCGGACGCGAAGTCGTCGGACGCGAAGTCGTCGGACGCCGGCAAGGACGCCGGCAAGGACGGCGACGACGCGAAGGAAGGTGCCTGAGCCATGGATCGAGGCTGGTATCTCCGCCTGGGCGTAGTGGTCGCGGCGATCCTCGGCGCGCTGTTCCTCCTCCTCCAGACCGGGCATCGCGCCGGCTGGTTCGGTGACCACGAGGCGGTCACCGCCGCGATCCGCGAGGACCGCGTCGGCGAGCTCGGCGGCGTCGACTCGTTCTTCGCGTGGCTGGTGAGGAAGGTGGACCGGCAGATCACGCCGGGCCTGGACATCCAGGGCGGCCTGCGCCTGATGTACACGGTCGACATGGACGCGGCGATCGAAGATCGCCAACGCGCCCGCGCGCAGCAGCTCCTGCGTCGGCTCGGTGAGCGGCTCGACATCATCGCCGAGGGCGAGGCCCCCGACGAGGCCGAGCTCGAGCGCATCCGCGCGCGCGTCCAGGCGCAGATCGGCGACACCGACTCGCGCCTCGTGGTGCTGAACTTCCTGAGCGCGGACACGGCGCAGGCCGACATGGGGCAGGTCGACCACGACCTGATCTCGCGCTTCGGCGACCTCGCCGAGGTGAGCCGCGCCGAGCAAGCGTCGGAGCTCGCGGCGGGGAGCGCCTCGGCCGGCTCGCGAGAGTCGCTCACGGGCGCCGGCTTCGAGCCGAACGCGTTCGGGGGCCTCTTGCTCGAGGTCGTGTCGGGGGCGGCGCAAGGGCAGCGCCGCCTCATCCGCAGCAACAACGCGACGACCATCCGCCTCGCCGCGCCGCTCGAGCAGGCCGTCGCTCCGGGGGACCGCTTCCGCGTCCTGCGGCCGCCGCACGTGCGCCTGCGCCTGCAGGAAGAGAGCATCGAGGAGCTCCGCACGGTCGCGGTGAACCAGGCGCAGGAGACGATCAAGAGCCGCATCGCGGAGCTCGGGATCTCGGAGGCGAACGTCCGCTCGCGCGACATCGACATCAACGTCGAGGTCCCCGGCGCCGACGAGTCGCGCTTCCAGCAGATCCGCGACATCATCAGCCAGACGGCCCGCCTCGAGTTCAAGATCTGCGACGACGGCAACTCGTTCATCGCGGATCTTCCGGCGCGGGACCTGCCCGACGGCGTCCAGCGCCAGGCCTCGCCCGGCGTGCAGGCGGGCGAGGGCCGCACCGTCACGGACAACTACCTCTTCGTCGACAGCGCCGGCCCGTGCCCCGAGGGGGTGACGCCGCCCGACGGCGAGACGCAGTGCACCGCGCGTCAGCGCCTGCTCGGGTTCGTCCGGCAGCTCCACGCGGAGGGCCGCGTGCCGGACGGTCGCCAGCTCGCGCTCGGCCGCATGCCGGTCGACATGGGCGACGCGGCGGACGCCGTCGGCTGGCGCACGTACCTGCTCTACGACCAGCCGCCCAACGGCTCCGACGCCGTCGGCGGTGAGCACCTCGAGGACGCCTCGGTCGGCACCGACCCGCAGTCGCAGCAGCCCGTCGTGCTCTTCTCCATGAAGACCGAGGGGGCGCGGCTCATGGCCGAGCTCACGCAAGGCAACTTGCAGCGCCGCATGGCCGTCGTGCTCGACGACGAGGTCAAGAGCGCGCCGGTCATCCAGAGCCGCATCGGCCAGAACGGTCAGATCACGCTCGGCAGCTTCCGTGACTTCCAGGCCATCCAGCGCGAGGCGCGCGATCTCGTGATCGTGCTGCGCGCCGGCGCGCTGCCGGCCCCGATCATCGCCCAGAACGAGCAGCTCATCGGCCCGACGCTCGGCCAGGACTCGGTCCAGCGCGGCGCGATGGGCGCGCTCATCGGCATCGCGCTCGTGCTGCTCTTCATGGCGATCTACTACGAGGTCGCGGGCCTCGTCGCCGACGCGATGGTGCTGCTCAACCTGCTGTTGATGATGGCGATCATGGCCTTCTTCAACAACGACCTGACGCTGCCCGGCATCGCGGGGATCGCGCTCACGGTCGGCATGGCGGTCGACGCGAACGTGCTGATCACCGAGCGCATCCGCGAGGAGCTGCGCATGGGCAAGAGCGCGCGCGCGGCGGTCGATCAGGGCTTCGGTCGCGCCTTCTGGAGCATCTTCGACAGCCAGCTCACGACGTTCATCGCCGGCGTCGTGCTCTTCCAGTACGGCAGCCCGGAGATCCAGGGCTTCGCCAAGACGCTGATGATCGGCATCGCGACGTCGCTGTTCACGGGCGTGTTCTGCTCGCGGGTCATGTTCGACTGGATCGTTCGCGGCCTCCGCGTGAGCCGCCTGCGGGTCGGGTGAAGTCATGGAGTTCTTCAAGCCGGGCCTCGTCATCGACTTCATGCGCCATCGGCGCGTGTACATGTCCGTCAGCTTCACGCTGGTCGCGCTGAGCCTCGCCTCGCTCTTCTTCCCCGGCCCGAACTTCGGGACGGACTTCCTCGGCGGCACCGAGATCCAGGTGCGCTTCGACGGCGAGGTCTCGAGCGGCGACCTGCGCGGCGCGCTCGCGGATCTCGGCTACGCCAGCGCCGACGTCGTCGAGGTCGTCGAGCGCCCCAACGAGTACATCATCCGCACCGGCGAGTTCTCCGCCATCAGCGAGGAGCAGCGGGTCCAGATCCGCGACGCGATCACCGCCGCGGTCGAGGGCGTCGAGGGCGTCGAGCTCGTCCGCCTGCGCATCCCCGAGGGCGGCGACAAGGTCCGCATCCAGCTCAGCGCCGACGTCGA
Organism: Sandaracinaceae bacterium; assembly: GCA_019637095.1. Lineage (GTDB taxonomy): Bacteria > Myxococcota_A > Polyangia > Polyangiales > Sandaracinaceae > JACKEC01. The sequence continues at coordinate 152,686 of JAHBWG010000002.1, forward strand.
CCCCGCGGTGCTATCCGCCGCGTTCGAGGGAATCGACGTCAACGCGCTCGGCGTCCGGCAGTTCGGGAACCCCGGGTCGCACACCTACGAGGCGCAGCTCACCGGGGTCGCCGAGGAGCTGCTCACCGGCCTCGGCACGCGCTTCGCCGACCGGGCGCCGACGCCGGAGCGGATCGAGCGGGTCGGCCCGCGCGCCGGCGCGCAGCTCCGCGACGCGGCGGTCAAGAGCCTGCTCTACGCGATCTTCTTCATCATGATCTACGTCGCGTTCCGCTTCGACATGCGGTTCGCGCCCGGCGGCGTCGTCGCGATGGCGCACGACGCGATCATCACCGTCGGCGTGTTCGTGCTCCTGCAGAAGGAGTTCAACCTCACGATCATCGCCGCGCTGCTCACGATCGTCGGCTACTCGATCAACGACACGATCGTGGTCTACGACCGCATCCGCGAGAACGTCGGCCGCTACCGCGACAAGACCCTCTACGACGTGATCAACCTGAGCACGTCGCAGATGCTCTCGCGCACGATCGTCACCAGCGGCACGACGCTCCTCTCGGTGAGCGCGTTCTTCATCTGGGGCACGTCGGTCATCCGGGACATCTCCTTCGCGCTCTTCATCGGCATCCTCATCGGCACGTACTCGTCGATCTACGTCGCGGCGCCGCTGACCGAGTGGATGGACCGCCGCTTCTTCAGCCGCGTGAAGGCGCGCGCGAAGCGAGCGCGCGCGCGCGAGCGCCAGAAGGCCTGAGCCTCGTCGCGCGATCGCCCGTCGGGCGCGTCAGACGCGCCCGCCGTCGCGCGTCTGCGACGTAATCATGGCGGTTTATCGGTTCCCGGGGCGAAGGCCTGCGAAATCGGCTTGGAGGAGGGATCCGGATCCTGCATCGTCCGCCGCCATGGCGATGGGCCGCGTGATCCCGCTCTTCCCCGGCGCGCAGGCCGAGGCGCCAGCTGGTGTGGCGAGCAGCGTCGGCGCGCGCCGAGGTGTGCGCGTGCGGGCGTGTGATCCCCAGGCGGCGCGTGCGCTCGGCGAGGCGTGCGGCGTCGGTCCGAGCGCGGCGCAGATCATGTGGCACCGCGGCGTTCGCGACCCGGAGGCGGCGAGGGATTACCTCTCGCCGCGCCTCGCCGGGCTGACGCCGCCGGAGGGGATGGCGGATCGCGAGGTCGCCGCCGACCGGCTCGCGCGCGCGGTACGCGAACAGGAGACGGTCGCGGTCTTCGGGGACTACGACGTGGACGGCACCACGAGCGCGGCGATCCTCGGCGGGATCCTCGAGCAGCTCGGCGCCGACGTTCGGGTGCTCGTCGCCAACCGCTTCGAGGGCGGGTACGGCTTCTCGCAGCCGGCGCTCGAGCGCGCGCTCGCGACGCGTGCGAGCCTGATCGTCACGACCGACTGCGGCTCGAGCGATCACGAGCGGATCGCTCGGGCGCGCGAGCGCGGCGTCGACGTCGTCGTCGTCGATCACCACCTCGTGCCCGACGAGCCGCTCCCCGCGCTCGCGTTCCTCAACCCTCACCGCCCCGACTGCGGCTTCCCGTACAAGGGGCTCTGCAGCGCTGGCCTCGCGCTGAGCGTCGGGGCGGCGGTGCGCGCGGCGGTCGACAGCCCGCTCGACCTGCGGACCTGGCTCGACCTCGTCGCGCTCGGAACGATCGCGGACGTCGCGCCGCTCGACGGGGACAACCGCCGGCTCGTCAAGGCGGGTCTCTTGCGCGTGGGCGCGCCCCGCGCGCGCCCGGGGATCGAGGCGCTCCGCGAGGCGGCGCGCCTGAAGCCGGGCACGCCGGTCGGCGGGATGGACGTCGCGTTCCGGCTCGCGCCGCGGCTCAACGCGGCGGGTCGCCTCGGCGATCCCGAGATCACGCTGCGCCTGCTTCGGGCGACGACGCTCTCCGAGGCGCGCATGCTCGCGGCGCGGATCGAGCTCATCAACCAGGAGCGCAAGGAGATCGAGCGTCGCATCACCGAGGAGGCGATCGCGCAGGTCGAGGCGGTGTACGGCGCGCGGACCGACGGCGGGATCGTGGCCGCCGCCGAGGGGTGGCACCGGGGCGTGGTCGGCATCGTCGCCGCGCGCTTGGTCGAGCGCTTCGACGCGCCCGCGGTGGTGATCGCGCTCGAGGACGGCGTCGGCCACGGGAGCTGTCGCACGCCTGACGGCTTCTCCATCTATGACGCGGTCCACGCGTGCCGCAGCCACCTCGACAAGTTCGGCGGACACGCCGCGGCGGCGGGGCTGAGCCTGCGGGCGTCGCGGCTCGACGCGTTCCGTGCGGACTTCGACGACACCTGTCGCGCGACGCGAGCTTCGTTGCCGCCGCTCGACGCCACGCCCTGGGTGGACGTCGTGATCGGGGAGGGCTTCCCGCTGCCGTCGGCGGCCGAGCTCGCGGCGCTCGAGCCGGTGGGCGAGGGCAACGCGGAGCCGCAGTTCCTACTGGAAGGTGCGCAGGTGCTCTCCGCTTCCGTGGTCGGCCAGGGGCACCTCAAGCTCTCGTTGCGTGCGGGAGGCCGCACCCTGGCTGCGTTCGGCTGGGAGCTCGGCGACCTCGCGGGCGAGGTCGGCGCCACCGTCGATGTGCACGGGAGCTTGCGCCCCGACACGTGGCGTGGCGGCGACGCGATCGAGCTCAAGATCGGCGCGATCCTCTGAGCTCGCCGAGGGGTGCTTCGCACCCCCCAGATCGAACGCGGCGGGGCCGCACCGACGACCGTCCTGCGCGACGGGCTGGCCTCGATGGCGCGCTCGACCGCGTGGGCGCTCGGTCAGTCGACGGTGGTTGAGCCGTGCGGTGGGTCGCTCCGACGGAGCGTGAGCGGATCGGAGCGAGTGTGCGATGCTACGGACCATCATGGAAGGTCCGGACCTGCGCGAGGTCGTCCAGCGGTACATCGGTTTTGGAGAGGAGGACAGCCGTGCTCTCGCCGGCCTGCACGCGCACGCGGCGCCACGGTTCGGACGGATCGTCGATCACTTCTACGAGTGCATCGCCCTCGACCCCGGCGCGAGCGCGGTCATGGCGGACGGTGCGCAGATCGAGCGCCTGAAGCGGAGCCTGCACGAGTGGCTGGCGAGCGGGATGCTCGGCCCGCACGACGATGTGTTCTTGGAGCGGCGCCTGCGCATCGGTCGTCGCCACGTCCAGATCGCCTTGCCCCAACGCTACATGCTCACGGCGATGAGCGTGATCCGCCTGGACTTGCAGACGATCTGCGACGACGCCTTGCGCCACGCGCCGGCCGAGCGGCTCGCCGCGAGCACGGCCGTCGACAAGTGGCTCGACATGGAGCTCGCGATCATGCTCGAGACCTACAAGGAGGACTCCGAGGCGCAGCTCCGGCGGCGGGAGCGGCTCGCGTCGATCGGCCAGCTCGCGGGGACGATCGGGCACGAGCTGCGCAACCCGCTGGCGGTGATCGAGTCCTCGCTCTACCTCCTGCGACCCGCGGTCGGCGAGGACGCTCGCGCGATGCGGCACGTCACGAAGATCGCCAGCCAGCTCCAGGTGGCGAAGGAGACGATCACCCAGCTCCTCGAGATGACGCGCGAGCGCGCCGCGGCGCGCGCGCGCTTCGACCTCGCCGCGCTCGCCGCCGAGGTCGTCGAAGCGGTCCCGCGTCCGCCCGACGTCGACGTCGGGGTCGCGATCCCGCCGGGCCTCTCGCTCGACGCCGAGCGGCCGCTCGTCAGCCGCGCGCTCGCCAACCTCGTGGCCAACTCGGTGGCGGCGATCGGGTCCGGGCGCCCCGGCCGCGTCACGATCGAGGCTCGCGAGGAGGGCGACGAGGTGCTCGTGGTGGTCGCCGACGACGGGCCGGGGTTCGACCCGGAGATCCTGCCGCGCGCGTTCGAGCCGCTCGTGACGGGGCGCCCGGACGGGATCGGCCTGGGGCTCGCGCTGGTGCGCAACGTGTGCGAGCGTCACGACGCGCGCGTGAGCGCAGAGAACCCGGCCGGCGGGGGCGGCCGCGTGACGATGCGCTTCGGCGCAGGGGGGAGGAGCTGATGAAGAGCCCGCGGATCCTCGTCGTCGACGACAACGTAGACCTCGCCGAGAACGTGGCGGAGGCCCTCGAGCTCGCGGGCGCGCGGACCGAGCTCGCGGCGAGCGGCCGCGAGGCCCTCGCCAGGCTCGCCGCCAACCCGCCGTACGACCTGGTGCTGACCGACATGCGCATGCCCGACGTCTCCGGGCTCGAGCTGATCCGCGCGCTGCGCGCCCGCGACCCGGCCACCCCGGTGATCGTGATGACGGCGTACACCCGCGGCGCCGACCTCGACGAGGCGCGCGAGCGCGGCGCGCTCGAGGTGCTCGAGAAGCCGATCGATCTCGGCGCCGTGATGGCCCTCGTCGAACGGCTGCGCGACCCCGTCCGGGTGCTCGTCGTGGAGGACGACGCGATGCTGCGCGCGAACCTCACCGAGGCGCTGTTCGGGCTCGAGCGCGTGCTGCCGCTCTCGGCGGGCACCGCGAGCGAGGCGCGGCGCGTCACGGAGCGCGTGTGCCCGCGGCTCGTCGTGCTCGACCTGCGGCTGCCCGACGAGCGCGGCCTCTCGCTCCTCGACGACTTGCGCGCCGAGAAGGACTTCGAGGTGATCGTCACGACCGGGTTTCCGAGCGAGGTCACCGGCGAGCTCGGCGACGCGGAGGTGCTCGTGAAGCCCTTCGCCATCCCGACGCTCCTACATCGAATCAAGGCGCTCTCATGACGCCGCTCTCGAAGAGCCGCATCCTCGTGGTCGACGACAACCGAGACCTCGCGGAGAACTACGCCGAGATCCTCGAGCTGCGCGGCGCGTCGGTGCGCATCGGAGCCTCCGTCGGCGAGGCGCGCTCGCTCCTGTCGGACGACCTCGACGTCGGCCTCGTCGACGTGCAGCTCCCCGACGGGCTCGGCTACGAGGTGCTCCGCTCGGTCAAGGAGCGCGCCCCCGACGCGGAGGTGCTCCTCGTCACCGGTCAGGGCTCGCTCGACGACGCGGTGCGCGCGGTCGGCGCCGGCGTCTACGCGTACGTGCTCAAGCCGGTGCATCCGGAGACGCTCATCACCGACGTCGAGCGCGCGGTGCGTCAGGTGCGCAGCACGCGCGAGCTCCGGGCCAAGGAAGAGGCCTTGCGGCTCGCGCAGCGGACGGAGTCGGTCGCGCGGCTCGTGCAGGAGGTCGCGCACGACTTCAACAACCTCCTGACGGTCATCGCCGCCTACGCGGAGAACGTCGCCCTCGACGCCGACGATCCGGAGGAGATCCGCGCGCACGCCGACGGGATCGTGCGCGCGACGCGGCGCGGCGCCGCGCTCACCCGACAGCTCCTGACCTACAGCCGGCGCCGCGCGTCGCGGCCGGTGCGGCTCGAGCCGAACCGCATGATCGAGGACCTCGCGGGGTTCTGGCAGCACGTGCTCGGCGCGCGGATCCGCATGGAGGTCGCGCTCGACGCCGACCTCGGGAGCGTGCTCGGCGACGTCGGCCAGCTCGAGCAGGTCCTGATGAACCTCGTGATCAACGCGCGCGACGCCATGCCCGAGGGCGGGACGCTCCGCATCGCGTCCCAGCGACGCGTGCTCTCGGCGCCCGATGCCCGCGCGCACGAGCTCGCGCCCGGCGCGTTCGCGGCGCTCTGTGTCGCCGACACGGGGGCCGGGATGGACGAAGCGACGCGGGCTCGCGCGACGACGACGTTCTTCTCGACCAAGGGCGAGCGCGGGACCGGGCTCGGCCTCTCGACGGCGAAGTCGATCGTCGTCGAGCACGGCGGCGCGCTCGTGATCGACAGCGCGCTCGGCCGCGGCACGCGCGTCGAGATCCTGCTGCCCGAGCTCGCCGCCGAGCGCGACTCGCGGCCGCCGAACCTGCCCGCGCCGCACGTGCTGCTCGTGGAGGACGAGGAGCTGCTGCGCCTCGCCGCCCGTGCGCACCTCGAGGGGCGTGGGTTCGTCGTGAGCGATCACGCGCGGGTGGCCGACGCGCTCGACGCCGCGCGGTCCGCGCGTCGCCTCGACGCGGTGGTGAGCGATCTGTCGCTGCCCGACGGGCACGGGGACGCGCTCGTGGCCGCGGTCCGCGCGCTCCATCCCGAGGCCGTCGCGGTGTACATGACGGGGCACGACCCGGAGGGCTCGTCACGAGCGGACGCGCAAGTCCTGTCGAAGCCCTTCGATCTCGAGGAGATCCCCCGGGTGCTCCGCAAGCTGCTCGACGGCGGCGAGGCGACGCGCCTCCCGCTGCTCTTGCTGGTCGAGGACGAGCCCGTGGCGCGCGCGGCCCTCACCGACCTGCTCGCCGATCGGTACGACGTGACCGCGGTCGGGAGCGCGGCCGAGGCCCTCGCGGTCGTGCGGCGCCAGCACCGCGGCTTCGACGTGCTGTGCAGCGACATCTCCCTCCCGGACATGGACGGCCGCGAGCTCTGGGCCGAGGTGCGCGAGCTCCACCCGAGCACGCGCGCGGTGTTCGTGACCGGCCGTCTCGACCCGGAGCTGCCCGCGGGCGCCGGCTACGTGCAGAAGCCCGTCGATCTCGACGCGCTCGAGCGCGCCCTCGCGGGCGAATGAGGGCGCGCGAACACTCCGTCGCACGAAGACCGTCGACCGATCGAGAGCGGGCGAGCGCGGCTCCGCCGCGTTCGGACGCGGGGGCGGCGAAGCACCCCTCGCCGAGCTCAGCGACCGGTCCAGCGCGGCTCGCGCTTCTGCATGAACGCGGTGAGGCCCTCGCGGGCGTCCTCGGTCCCGAGCAGCGCGAAGAGCTGGCCCTCGAGCCACGGGAGCGACTCGGCGAGCGCGAGCTCCGCCTGCCGGTGATAGGCCGCGAGCCCCATCCGCGTCGCCGTCGGCGACTGCGCGGCGAGCCGGGCGGCGAGCGCGTCCACCTCTCGGTCGAGCGCGTCGTCGGGGACGGCGCGGTTGACGAGCTCGAGCTCGGCCGCGCGGCGGCCGTCGAGCTCGTCGCCGAGCAGCATCATCTCGAGCAGGCGCCGCTTGCTCATCACGCGCGCGAGGACGGCCATGATCATCATCGGGAAGAGCCCGCGCTTGATCTCCGGCGTCCCGAGGCGCGCGCTCTCTGCGGCGATCGCGAAGTCGCAGGCGGCGACGAGCCCGAGGCCGCCGCCCATCGCCACGCCCTCGACCCGCGCGATGGTGGGCTTGCCCAGGCTCGTGAACCGCCCGAGCAGGTCCGCGTAGCCGCCCTTGGGCGCGAGGGTCGGTCCGTCGCCGCCGCCCGCCATCTGCTTGAGGTCGCCCCCTGCGCAGAAGGCGCCGCCCGCGCCGGTGATCACCACGACGCGCACGGCGTCGTCGTCGCGCGCGTCGTCGAGCGCGTAGAGCAGCTCGTTGACCATCTGCGGGCCCATCGCGTTCTTTCGGTCCGGGCGGTGGAGCGTGACGCGCGCGACGCGGTCTGCGGCCGACACCCGGATCTGCTCGTAGGGGCGCTCCTCCATCGTCACGCCTCCGCGTGTCCGACCGCCTTCGCGGCCTCGCGCCCCGCCGCGACGTCGCCGAGCGAGAGGATCCGGCGCGCCTCCTCGACGGTGGCCGGCGTGCGGCCGACGTCGCGGGTCATGCGCGCCGCGACCTCGACCAGCGCGCCGTTCGACGAGGCCATCTCGCCGCTCGGCAGGTAGAGGTGGTCCTCGAGGCCCGTGCGGATGTTGCCGCCGAGCACGAGCGCGGTCGCGAGCATGCGCCAGTGGCAGTGCGAGATCCCGATGACCTCCCACTCCGAGCCCGCCGGCATGATCTTCGTCTGGAGCTGGAGCGACTCCACGGTCGGCGGGATGCCGCCGAGCACATTGACGATGAACGAGAACTGGTAGGGCGGCTTCAAGACCCCCATGTCGAGCAGCGGCCAGATCCCGTGGTTGTGCCCCGTGTCGAAGCACTCGAGCTCGGGCTTGATCCCGGCCTCGTTCATCGTCTCGAGGAGCTTGACGATCTTCGAGTACGGGTTCGGGAAGACCATGTCGAACGCGAAGGCCTTCTTGCTCTCCGAGTACTTCGCGTAGTTCATCGTGCCCATGTTGAGCGCGCCGATCTCGGGGCGATCCGCCCGCAAGTAGGCTTGCTGCTGCGAGACGTCCTCGAGGATCGTCCCCGTCGAGTAGTTGAGGATGATCGGGCAGCGCGCGCGGATCTCCGCCTTGATGCGCGCGAAGACCTCCGGCGCGAACGTGGGCGATCCGTCGGGGTTGCGGGCGTGGATGTGCACCACCGAGGCGCCCGCTTCGTAGGCGCGCCGCGCCTCCTCTGCGATCTCCTCCGGGGTGTACGGGATCGCGGGGCAGTGCTTACGGTTCGCGAGCACGCCCGTGAGCGCGCACGTGATCACCACCTTGTCGTCGAACGCCATGGGTCAGTCTCCGAGGTTCTCTCGCCGATCGATCTCCACGCGGACCCGTTCCGCGAGGATGCTCAAGATGCGCGTCAGCTCCGCGCGATCGTCCTTGGACAGCGAGGTGAGCGCGCCCTGGAACACCTCCATCGCCGTCACCGGGATGGAGGCGGCGAGGGCGGCGCCGGCCGGGGTCGGCTCGAGGTGGATGACGCGGCGATCGTCTGGGCTCCGGCGCCGCCGCACGAGGCCGTCCCGCTCCATGCGGTCGACGAGGCCCGTCACCGTCGAGCTCTTCGCGCTCATGCGCGCGCCGAGCTCCGAGAGGCTGAGCGTGCCGAAGCCCTCGAGGATCTTCAGCGCGGTCACCTGCGGCCCGGTGAGGCCGTGGGCGCGCGCGGACTCCTTCGTCACCCGGCGGCTCTCCGTGTAGAGGTAGACGATGGCCTCGAGGATGCGGTCGACGTCGGTCTGAACGTTCGCGCCGGTCCGGGCCACGGTCCCGGCGGCCCCCTCGTCGTTTGCCTGTCTCGTCAAAGCTTCGCGTGCTAACTATCCGCTCACGGACCAACAGTCAAGGGGCTGCCGTCGTCTTGCTGGCGGCGCGGTGGCCGTATAAGGTCGCGCGAGACCGAACGCTCGGGAGGAGAGAGGGCTTGCTTCGTCATCCCATGCACATTCGCCTGGCGCGGGCCGCCGGCCTCGCCGTGATGGTGGCGCTCGCGCCGGCGCTGTTCGGCGCCTCGCGCGCCGAGGCCCAGTGCGCGCCGAGCGCGGACTGCGTGACGGTCGGCTCCGACGGCAAGGGCATCCTGGGCCTCGGGATCATCGGCGCCGAGATCGGCTTCATGTTGCCCGCCATCCTCGTGCACGCGGGCGTGCGCGAGCTCGACGAGTGGTGGGCCTACGTCCTGTTCCCGCTCGTGTTCGGCGCGGGCGGCGCGGTGGCGGGCTACTTCGCGCTCGAGGAGCCGATCCAGATGAGCGCCACCGGGGTGGCGACCCGTGGCTTTCCAGAGGTCGCGGTCGCGATGTTCGCGGTCGGCATGGCGCTGATCGTGCCGACGTTCGTCGGGGTGCTCGCGCTGACCGCCTACAACCCAGGGCCTTCGGAGGGTACGGGGCGGGGCGCCACCGGCGACGAGGACAGCGACGCGGACGAGGGCGGCGCGTCCGAGACTCCGTCGCCGTCCAACGAGGCGGTGCGCGACGAGGAGGCCAGCGCGATCCGCCGCACGCTCGCGGGCGGGCCGGGGCTCTTCCGGTACGACGAGGGGCGTCTCCTGCTCGGGATCCCGATGGCGTACGCGACGGACACGTTCACGGCCGAGGAGCGTCGCCACATGCGGCTCTCCGGCTCGCTCGACTACGTCGTCCCGCTCGCGAGCGGCGTGTTCTGAGTTGGCTGGAGGGGTTGTTTCAACCCCTCCCCATGCGGCAACGCCGCATGAGCGCGTGGTCGCGCGATCCGTCGAGAGCCTTCGAGCTGCCCCGGGCGCTCGCCGGCGCGCGGGCGCTCGATGAGTCGATGGGCCTCGAGCCGGCGCTACGCGGCGGGCTCGTCTCGGAAGACGGCGGCGCGGTAGTGGCGCAGCTCGGCGAGCGCCGCGTCGATCGCGTCGTGGCTCGGGCTCGTCGGGCTCGCCGGGCGCGCGGCGTACGCGTCGGGGTACCAGCGCCGCACGAGCTCCCGCAGCGTCGCGACGTCCACGTTGCGGTAGTGGAGGTAGCCGAAGAGCTCCGGCATGTGCGCGGCGAGCGCGCCGCGGACCTCGTGCACGTCCGTCCCCGCGAGGACGCCGGCGCCGGCGCCGACGTGCGCGCTCACCAGCGCGACCGCCGCGCGCTCCGCCTCGGCGACATCGTCGACCTCGATGGGGGCGAGGCGCGCGATCACCTCGAGGTCGCGATCGGTGATCGCCAGTGCGAGGCGCTCGACGCGGCGCGCGTCCGTGCGTGCGCCGCGCACGCCGATCTCGATCCACAGCATCCGGTCGTTCACCTTCATCGTCTTCGGATCAGCGCCCGCACTCGAGCAGCGCGAGGAAGCCAGGGCTGGCGTCGATCTGCGTGCCGAGCATCGCGGTGAGCCCGGCGCCGCTCGTCGTCACGCTCAGCGACGTCGGGGGGAGGGTGCCGCGCGCCACGATCTCCGCGGGGGTGAAGGCGGCCTCGTAGCGCGTGAGCGTGGCGTCGAGGAGCCACGCGCGCACGTCGTCGCCGCGGCGGCGCGCGACGAGCACGCGGGGCAACGCCGCGAAGATCTCCACGTCGTCCTCGCGCCCGCCGAAGGGCGCGGTGGTCGGCGACGTGGACGAGACCGGGGTCAGCCGCGTCATCGCGTGATCGAAGGCGTCGCGGTAGACCGCGTAGACGAAGCCGTCGCCCGACGCGAGGCCGCGCGCCGCGAGCGGTCCCGGGAGCCGCCGCATGCCGACCTCGACGCCGCTGCCCAGGAAGAAGCGCACCGCGTCGTCGCCCTCGGTGACCGCGACGTGCCGGCCGTCGGTGGCGAGCCGCGGCGGGAGCGAGCCGCGGGCGAGCAGGATCCGCTCGCCGGTCTCGCGCAGGAGCACGCGCGCGCCGCTCGCCGTGTCGAACACGATCCAGCGCTGGCCGCCGATCAGCGCCACGTCGAGGCGCGCGACGTCCGCCTCCGCGGCGAGCGGCTCCCGCTCGATCGACACGAGCGAGTCGCCGGACTGCATCAACCGGTGCACGACCGGCGGCTCGCCGGGCGCGCCCGCGCTGACGACCGTGAGCTCGCCCGCGTCGCGATCCGCGCCGAACGGGCGCCGCGGGTCACCCGGCGCCGGCGCGGGCTCGAGCATCAGCGCGGGGCCCTCCGCGCGATCCGGCCCGACGAGCATCGCCACGAGCGCGCCGTCCGCGTCGTGCCCGACGATCGCGTACGCGCGCTCCATGCCGACGATCACCGCGCTCGCGAGCGCGCGCTCGATCGCCATGGAGTGGATCCCCGGCGCGCCCTCGTCGATGCGGCCGTCGCAGTCCTGATCGACGCCGTCGCAGAGCTCGGTGGCGCCGGGGAAGATGCCCGCGTTCCGGTCGTCGCAGTCCTCGCCGCAAGGGAAGGGCGCGTAGCCGTCGCCGTCGCCGTCGATCGGGAGGCCGCTCTCGACGCACTCGCCGCCGACGCACGCGAGGGCGACGCACATGTCGGTCGGCACGCAGTCGGCGTCGACGAGGCAGCCGCCCGTCGACTCGGGGAGCGTGCCTTCGTCCGGGGGCGCGCCCTCGAAGCTGCACGCGCGGAAGCGCGCGCCGACCAGCAGGCACGACGACGACACGAGGGCGAGCGTGAGGGCACGCCGCGTCGACGAACGGAACACGCGGGGAGCATAGCACCGGCCCTCGTGCCAGAGTGAGGCGTGCTCCGTCGCGTGCGCCGTACCGTCCGCGAGCGCGCGCTGTTCTCCGCCGGCGCGCGGGTGCTCGTCGCCGTCTCGGGGGGCCCGGACTCCGCGGCGCTCCTCTCGGCGCTCGCGCGCCTCTCGCGGCGAGGGGCGCTGCCGCTCACGCTCCACGCCGCCTCGGTGGACCACGGCCTGCGCGAGGACGCGGCGGCCGACGTCGACGTCGCGCGGGCCCTCGCGGAGCAGCTCGAGGTCCCGTTCCACCCGCTCGCGATCCAGGTCTCTGCGTTGGGTGGGTCGCTGATGGCGCGGGCGCGCGCCGCGCGGTACGCGGCGCTCCGCGAGCTCGCCGGGGTGCTCGGCGCCGACGCGATCGCCGTCGGACACACGCTCGACGATCAGGCGGAGACGGTGCTCTCGCGCCTCCTGCGCGGCGCTTCGATCACCGGGCTCGCCGGGATCGAGCCGCGGCGTGCGGACGGCGTCGTGCGCCCGCTGATCGACTGCCGCCGCGCGGAGGTGCACGCCCACGTCGCGCGACACCGTCTCCCGCACGTCGCCGATCCGAGCAACCGCGATCCGCGCTTCGAGCGCGCGCGGTTGCGCGAGACGATCCTGCCGGCCCTCGCCAGCGAGGACCCGCGGGTGGTCGAGCACCTCGCGCGCCTCGCGGACGACGCGCGCGCGATGCGCGGGCTGCTCGACGCGGAGGCGGACGCGATCGCCAGCGACTCGGGGTCGTGCGCGATCGCGGGGTCGGAGCCGGTGCGCGCGCGCGCGGTGAGCCGCTGGATCGAGCGGCTGACCGGCGCGCCGGCCAAGCGCGCGCACCTCGACGCGCTGCTCCGGGGGGACACCGCGCTGCTGCCAGGGGGTTGGATCGCCCGCCCGGACGGGGCGCGCATCGTCGCCGAGGCCGCGGGTGATCACCCCACGCGGGCCCGGCGATCGCGCGCGCTCGACGCGAGCGGGCTTTCGGCGGACGGGTCGAGGCCGCACACTTCTCTCGACGGTCGCGCCAGCGGCCGTTACGATTGATGGGCTGCAATCACTATGCTAGCTAGTCGGACGGCCCCAGAGAGGTCCTCGTGAAGCAAAGCCACAAGACCCTGCTCCTCTGGGTCCTCCTCATCTTGATGTTCGTCGCCATCTACCAGCTGGTGACGAACGAAGATCCCCCGCGCGCCGTGGACTACTCGGCGTTCATCACCGCCGTCGAGAACGGCCAGGTGGAGTCGGTCCAGATCCGGCCGCGCGAGCTGACGACCGACATCCAGTTCGTCTACGTCGACGAGGGTCGGCCCGAGACGCGCACGACGGACGCGAACAGCCGCAGCGTGCCGAGCCTCGAGGAGACGCTCCGCCGGCAGGGGATCCCGTACCGCAACGAAGAGGCGGACTCGAACAGCATGTGGACCAGCGTCCTCGTGACGTGGCTCCCCATGATCTTCCTGCTCGTGATCTTCTTCTTCTTCATGCGGCAGCTGCAGGCCTCCGGCGGCAAGGCGATGAGCTTCGGCAAATCGCGCGCGCGCCTGCTGAACGAGTCGCAGAACAAGGTCACGTTCGCCGACGTCGCGGGCGTCGACGAGGCGAAGGACGACTGCGAAGAGATCATCGCGTTCCTGAAGGACCCGAAGAAGTTCCAGCGCCTCGGCGGGCGGATCCCGAAGGGCGTCCTGCTGATGGGCCCGCCGGGCACCGGCAAGACGCTGCTCGCGCGCGCGATCGCGGGGGAGGCGGGCGTCCCGTTCTTCTCGATCTCCGGCTCCGACTTCGTCGAGATGTTCGTCGGCGTCGGCGCGAGCCGCGTCCGCGACCTCTTCGAGCAGGGCAAGAAGCACGCGCCCTGCATCATCTTCATCGACGAGATCGACGCCGTCGGCCGGCACCGCGGGAGCGGCCTGGGCGGCGGCCACGACGAGCGCGAGCAGACGCTCAATCAGCTCCTCGTCGAGATGGACGGGTTCGAGGCGAGCGAGGGCGTGATCATCGTCGCGGCGACCAACCGCCCGGACGTGCTCGACCCCGCGATCCTGCGGCCGGGCCGCTTCGATCGCCGCATCGTCGTGCCGCGCCCGGACCTCAAGGGGCGCGAGGGCGTGCTCGCCGTGCACACGCGCAAGGTGCCGCTCGCGGAGGACGTGGACCTCGAGATCCTCGCGCGCGGGACGCCCGGCTTCTCGGGCGCGGACCTCGAGAACCTCGTCAACGAGGCGGCGCTCCTCGCGGCCCGGCAGGACAAGGACTTCGTCGGGATGCACGACTTCGAGATGGCCAAGGACAAGGTCCTGATGGGCTCGGAGCGGCGCTCGATGGCGATGACCGAGCGCGAGAAGCGCACGACGGCGTGGCACGAGGCGGGGCACACCCTGATGGCGTGGCTCACCAAGGACGGCGACCCCGTCTACAAGGTCACGATCATCCCCCGCGGCCCGGCGCTCGGCGTGACGCAGATGCTCCCCGAGACGGACCCGCACACGCGCAGCAAGGAGTGGTGCGAGGACACCATCGCGATGTCCCTCGGCGGCCGGATCGCGGAGGAGCTCAAGTTCAAGGAGCTCACGAGCGGCGCCTCGAGCGACTTCAGCAAGGCGACGAGCCTCGCGCGCAAGATGGTCACCTCGTGGGGGATGAGCGCGCTCGGTCCGCTCGCGTTCGGCGAGCGCGACGACTCGCCCTTCACGATGGGCCCGAGCTTCCGCAGCAAGGAGTACTCGGAGCAGACCGCCCAGGAGATCGACGCCGAGGTCAAGGCGATCGTGCAGGAGCAGTACGATCGGGCCAAGGCGCTGATGACCGAGCATGTCGACAAGCTCGACGCGATCGCGGAGGCGCTGCTCGAGCGCGAGACCCTCGACCGCGAGGAGATCGAGGCGCTCATGGAAGGCCGCGCGCTGCCGGTGCGGCAGCAGGTGCGCATCCCGACCTACGCCGAGAAGGCGAAGGAGAAGAAGGACCGGCGCAAGGGCTCGATCTTCCAGCCGCGGCCGCGGGAGGTTCCTTCGGGGGGGTGAGCTGATGAGGGGGGAGCCGCGCGCCGCCGGCGCGCCGACCACACGAGCGCCCGCGCGAGAGACCTCGCGCGGGCCTCGCGCATGTGAGGTCTGGGGCGTCCTGAACGTCACGCCCGACTCCTTCAGCGACGGGGGGCGCTACCTGCACCTCGACGACGCGGTGCGGCAGGCGGCGCGGATGCTCGAGGAGGGCGCCGACGTGATCGACGTCGGCGGGGAGAGCTCGCGACCCCCAGGCGTCACCTACGGCGCGGGCTACGCCCCGGTGTCGGTGGACGAAGAGCGCGCGCGGGTCGTGCCGGTGGTCGAGCGGCTCGTGCGCGAGCTCGGCTGCCGCGTGAGCGTCGACACCGTCAAGCCCGAGGTCGCGCGGGCCGCGCTCGACGCGGGCGCCCGCATCGTCAACGACGTCTCCGGCGCGCCCGCGGACGCGCTCCTCGACGCGGTCCGGGACCACGGCGCGGACCTCGTCGTGATGCACTCGCGCGCGCGCGGCCGCGTCGACGCAGAGAGCACGCGCTACGAGGACGTCGTCGCCGAGGTCCGAGCCGAGCTGTTGCGCGAGGCCGAGCGCGCGCTCGCGCGCGGCGTCCCCCCGGGCTCGATCTGGATCGACCCGGGCGTCGGCTTCGCGAAGACGGCACGCCAATCGGCGGCCTTGCTCGGCGGACTGGACGCGCTCGTCCGGACGGGGTACCCGGTGCTGGTGGGAGCGTCGCGCAAGTCGTTCATCGCCGAGGCGGTCGTGGCCGCGGGCGGCGCGCCACCCCCGCCCGACGCGCGCCTGGGGGGGAGCCTCGCGGCGGTCGTCGCGGCGGTCACCGCCGGCTGCCGCGCCGTCCGCGTGCACGACGTCTTCCCGTCGGTCCAGGCCGCGCGCGTCACGGAGGCGATGCGCTGATGTGGCAGGACCTCGCGGTCTACGTCCATCAGTTCGTGAACCGCGACGCGCTGCGGGTCGCGACGGACATCCTCGACATCGGCCTGGTCGCCTACCTGCTCTACCGAGTCCTGCTCCTCATGCGCGGCACGCGCGCGATGCAGATGGGGATCGGCCTGGTGCTGGTCTTCCTCGTCTACAACTTCGCCCGCCGGCTCGGGCTCATCACGCTGTGGTCGATCCTCGACTCGGTCCTCACCTACGTCGTCCTGATCATCGTGGTGATCTTCCAGAACGACATCCGCCGCGCGCTGATGCGCGTCGGCTCGCGCAAGTGGCTGACGCGGGGCAGCGCGCGCGAGTCGCAGGTCATCGAGGAGGTGGTGAAGGCGACCGCGGCGCTCGCGCAGAAGCGGATCGGCGGCCTCATCGTGTTCGAGCGCGACGCTGCGCTCGACGAGTTCATCGAGGAGGGGACGCCGCTCGACGCGGCCGTCTCGAAGGAGCTCCTCTACAGCATCTTCGTGCCGAGCTACGAGAACCCGATGCACGATGGCGCGGTCGTCATCCGCGACGGGCGGCTGTGGCAGGCCGGCGTGTTCCTTCCGCTCACCGAGACGACCAAGCTCGAGCGCACGCTCGGCACCCGCCACCGCGCGGCGATCGGCGTCTCCGAGGAGACCGACGCGGTCGTCGTCGTCGTCAGCGAGGAGCGCGGCAGCGTGAGCCTCTGCTACGGCGGCAACATCGTGCGAGACCTCGACTCGAACACGCTGCGCAAGACGCTCGTCGGGCTGTTCGAGACGCCCGCGGGCAAGAAGGCCGCGGCCACGCCGCGCGATCGCGCGCGCCGCGCGAAGGAGTCGACGGGCAAGACGTCGGTGTCTTCGCCCGGTGAGGTCACCGCCGCCGAGCCGTCGAGCCCGTCGAGCCCGCCGCCCCCGAGCGCGACCGAGGAGCCCGCGCCGTGAACGCGCGCCGCGCGAGCGCCGGCTGGCTCCGCCGTGCCGTCACCGAGAACGTCGGCCTCAAGCTCATCGCGATCGTCGGCTCGCTCGTGCTCTTCGTGATGCGGGGCACCTCGGACGACACGGGCATCGTCAGCGCGCGGGTGATCGCCCCGGCGCGCCCGGGGCACGTCCTCGTCAGCGAGGTGCCCGAGCAGGTGCACGTCACGTTGTCGGGCTCGCGCGCGCTCGTGAACGCGGTGCGCTCGGAGACCCTCGCCGACGTCCGCATCCCCGACGGGTACACCGAGCGCTTCTTCTACATCGAGCCCAGCCAGTTCGATCTGCCCCCCGGCGTGACCGTCGATCGGGTCGAGCCGACGGCGATCCCCATTCAGTGGGCCGTGCAGACCGAGGGGCGCTTCCGCGTCGAGCCGGTCGTCGACGGCACGGTGGCCGAAGGGTTCGCGCGCTCGCGCGCGACGGTGCAGCCGACCAGCGTGACCGTGCGCGGCTCGGCGGAGGCGATCTCCGCGCTCTCGCGCGTGCGCACGCAGACGATCGACGTGAGCGGCCTGACCGCGGGCGAGCACGCGATGCGCGTCCCGCTGATGCAGCTCCCACGGCACGCGGAGTACGCCACCGTGCAGATGGTGACCGTCACGATCGTCATCGAGGCGGAGGTCGCGAGCCGGGTGTTCGAGGACGTCGAGGTCGCGATCGTGGGCGGCGCCGAGCTCGAGGCGCGGCCGAGGCAGGTCGACGTGACGGTGCGGGGGCCGCGCGCCCGCGTGGACGCGCTCGCGGCGCGGCGCGTGATCCCCTACGTGGACGTCAACGGCTACGACCCGGCGCAGGGGGCGCGCCCGTTCCCCCTCAGCCTCCGGCCGCTCCCCGAGGAGCTCGTCGCGGCGCCCGAGCCCCTCGAGGTGCTCGTCTCGCCACGCGCCGAGCATTGACGGTATCCTCCCGACGATGCCGCTCCCTCCGCGTTCGAGCGATGGTCTGACCGTCTGCCCCGCGTGCCGCGCGCACGTCGTCGCCGCGTCGCGGCCGAGCGTGACGGTGTGCCCCTTCTGCGGCGCGAACCAGCACGCGGACCGCGCCCGCCGGCTCGCGGGCGTGGGGCGTGGCGGGCTGCTCGCGGCCTCGCTCGTCGCGTGGAGCGCGAGCGGGTGCGGCTCCCCCGACGCGCGCGACGACGACACGACCGTGTCGTCGGACGACGGCGCCGGTGGCGACGACGCCGCGGGCGGTGACGGCTACCAGGACGCGCCCGACTACGGCCCGGTCGCGGAGTACGGCGTCGCGCCCGAGGAGGAGGACCGCGGCGCGCGCCCGGTCCCTGCCTACGGCGTCGCGCCCGCGCCACGCTGACCCACGCGCTCTGGCATGCTCGCGCCGTGAGACGACGCAGGGGACGCGGGACCCGTCCGAAGGCGGGCCGCCGCACCGAGCCCGCGGAGGCGGCCCGGAGGCCGCCGCGTCACGTCGCGCCGACGCCGGCGGCGCCTCGTTGGTACGCGCAGCTCGTCGCGGCGTTCGTGCTCTTCCACCTCGCGGGGAGCTGCGTCGCCGTCCTGCCCGACGCGCGCTACGGGCTCGACCGGCGCGCGTGGGCGGACGCGCGCGTCGAGCGCGAGCTCGCGGTGTGGGCCGACCGCGTCGGCATGACGCCCAGCGCGTTCCAAGACCGGCTCTACGAGCTCGCGGTCGGCTACGAGGGCGCGCGCAGCGCCGCGCTCGCGCCCTTCGAGGCGTACTTCCGCGTGAGCGGGGTGTCGCAGAACTGGTCGATGTTCGCGGCGGGCACGGTCGAGAGCGACCGGTTCGGGCTCCGCGCACGCCGTTGCGAGGACTGCCCTTGGGAGTGGCTCTACGTGCACGCGGACGACGACCACGCGTGGAGCCGCGCCGTCCTCGGCCACCCGCGTGTCCGCTCCGCGATCTTCCGGTGGAGCTGGCCCAGCCACGCCGGCCGCTACGAGCGCGGCTGCCGCGCGCTCGCCGAGCGGGTCGCCTCGGCCGACGCGGACGTCGTCGCGGTCGAGTGCAGCTTCGAGCGCAGCACGCTGCCCTCGCCTTCGCGACCGGACGTCCCGGCGCCGGCGTGGGGGCGGGCGCGGGTGGTGCAAACGCGGACGGTGGCGCGGTGAGCGGCGCGAGCGAGGCGTCTCCGGGGCGCTGGGCGCGGCTCACCGGCTTGCTCGTCGGCGAGGAGGATGCGCTCGGCCTCGCGCTCGTGCGCCTGCTGGCGTGCGCGACGGTGGCCGCCCACGTCGGTCGCTTCGCCGCCACGGGCGCAGCTCGATTTGCGCTCCTCCACCGCGACCGCGGCGGGATGAGCGACGCGCACGGGTGGCTCGAGCCTCTCGGCGGCGCCGAGCCGTGGATGATCACGCTCCTCTGTGTCGTGACGTGTCTCGCGGCGATCCTCGGCGCGGTCGGCCTCTTCACGCGGGCGGCGCTGGTCGTGACGTGGCTCGGCCTGCGCGTGATCTCGAGCCTCAACCCGGAGGCGCACGGGAGCTACGACGGGCTCCTCGTCGACACGCTGTTCATCCTGATGCTGTCTGGCGCGGGGCGCGCGCTCTCCCTCGACGCGTGGCGGAGCGGCGCGCCTGCGCTGGCGGCGCGCTGGCCGCGTGTGCTGCTCGTCGCGCAGCTCGGCCTGCTGTACCTGGGCAGCGGCCTGCACAAGGGCTCGTCGGGCTGGGTGCCCGGAGGCGACGCGAGCGCGCTCTGGTACATCCTGCAGCAGCCGACGTGGTCGAGGCTCGGCGCGCTCCCGCTCGCGCTCTACCCGCTCACGCAGGTCGCGACCACGCTCGTCTGGTTCTTCGAGGTGCTCGCGCCGCTCTTCGTCGTCGCGGTGTGGTTACGCGAGAGCGCGCCGCGAGGCCGCGCGCTCGCGGCGCTGCGCCGCGGGCTCGAGGGCGTCCGCTTCGTCGAGGTCTACCTCGCGTTCGGGCTCGCGATGCACGTCGGGATCGAGGCGATGATGGAGGTCGGCCCGTTCTGCTTCGCCTCGCTCGCGCTCTACCCCGCGGCCCTCGCGCCCGCGCGGCTGCGCGCGTGGCTCGAGCGCGCGGCGGGGTGGTGGCGCGCCGTCGGCGCGAGGCGTCAGGGCGAGAGCTCGTAGTACACCCGCTCCGTGCCGTTCGCGGGGACGTCGACGACGCGCTGGTGGACGTTCCCGTCGCGGTCGACGAGGCGCAGGCGCAGGCGCCCCGAGGTCACCGAGGCCTCGGCGATCGGGGTGGTGCCGATGAGGCGGTTGCCCACGTACACCTTCGACCAAGGGCGCGTGTTGATCGAGAGGCGGCCGGGCGCGCGCTCGGGACCGCGATCGGCGCGGGTGAGCCTCGCCTCCACGCGCGCCTCGCCGTCGGCGGGGACCTCGACCCGCGCCTCGTGCGGCTCGAAGCCCTCTCTCTCGACGAGGATCGCGTACCCGCCGGCGGGCAGGCGCGCGAGGGTGATCGGCGTGCGTCCGGCGACGGGCTCGCCATCGAGCCGCACGCTCGCGCCGGTCGGGACCGACGTGACGACCAGCACGCCGAGGGCGAGCGGCGCCGGGGGCGGGACCGGCGCGGGCTCGGGGGTGACCGGCCGTGGATCGGCGAGCGACTCGGGCTCCGGGTCGGGGGCGCGCGGCTCGGGCGCGGTGAGCGTGGGCTCCGTGGGCGGCGGCTCGCCGCGCGGCCACACCGCGACGGTGCCGACGGCGACGAGCGCCACGACGAGCGCGGCGACGATGGCGATCCACGCGACCGGCGTGCGCGCGGGCGGCGCGGGGAGGGCCATCGCCGGCGCGCTGCCGCTCGGGGCCTCCGCGATCGGCAGGGCGGCCTGGGCCGACGGGCTCGACGCCGCGTCCGGGCTGCGCGCCCGCTGGAACGACTGCCCGAACGGCGTGGAGTCGACGAGCGGCCCCCGGCGGATCTGCTCCGCGTAGAGTCGCTGCATCAGCTCGGCCACGCGCGTGGCGTTGACGACGTGCCCCTTCGCGGCGAGCCAGCGCTCGAGCTCCGTCTGGAGCTCGGCCGCGCTCCCGTGTCGGTTCTCGCGGGCCTTGGCGAGCGCCTTCTTGATGATCGCGTCGAGCCCGTCCGGGGCGTCTTCGCGCTCCCACGCGAGCGGCGGCGGGTCCTCCTCGATGATCGCCTTCATCGTCTCGAACTCGTTGTCGCGCGTGTAGAGCGCGCGGCCGGCGAGCGTCTCCCAGAGGCAGATGCCGAGCGCGAACACGTCGGCGCGTCCGTCGAGCGGCTTGTTCAGGCACTGCTCCGGGGCCATGTAGGAGAACTTGCCCTTCACGGTGCCGGCCTGCGTCTTCGAGGCGTGGGTCGTGGCCTTGGCGATGCCGAAGTCGAGCAACTTCACTTGCCCGTCGTAGGCCACCATGATGTTGTGTGGGCTGACGTCGCGGTGGACGATCTCCAGCGGCCGGCCCACCGCGTCGCGCGCGTTGTGCGCGTAGGCGAGGGCGCCGGCGATGTCCGCGATGACGCGCACCGCCACCTCCGCCGGCAGCCCGCCGGCGGCGCGCGCGCGCCGGATCAGCTTGCCGAGCGGGACCCCGTTGACCCACTCCATCGCGATGAAGAAGGCGTCGTCGAGCTCGCCGAACTCGTAGATGTGACAGATGTTCGCGTGGTTGAGCTGGATGGCGAGCCGCGCCTCGTCGAGGAACATCTCGACGAACTGCTCGTCGTCGGCGACGTGGGGCAGGATGCGCTTGATCGCGAGGTAGCGGACCGCGCCGAGGCTCGTCGTCTCGCGGCCGAGGAAGATCTCCGCCATCCCGCCGAAGGCGATGCGGCCGAGGATCTCGTAGCGGCCGAACGTGCAGATCGCGGGGAGCTGTGGCGGGCGGTCCGAGGGCGGGCCGTCGCCGATCACGTCGATCGCGTCGAGCGCGATGTCGATGCTCGCCGAGTCGACGGTATCGCTCGCGGCGCTGGCGTCGCTCGCGTCGAGCGCGTCGAGCGCGTCGAGCTCCGCCGACTCGGTGCTCTGGGTCCTGCCCTTGCGGCGCACGGGCGCGAGGGCGGGGAGGTCGGTGCGGGTCGGCGGCGCGGACGAGCGCGTCGAGCGCTCGCCGGGGACGTCCGCGCGCCGCGCGCCGGTGACGACGCCCTTGGCCTCGGGGAGCGCGGCCACCCGCGCCTCGAGCGTCGCGACGGAGGCGAGCGCGCGCCCGGGCGGCGGTGGCGGCGGCACCTTCCGCTTGGCGCCGCCATCGTTCGGTGGCTCCTTCATCGCACCCTCACCAGGATAGCCGATCGCGCCGCGAATGCGCAGGATGCGTACTCGCGGGCCGCGGGTGTATCCTGCGCAGGGTGTCCTCTTCGGTCGGCCGCATCGCGCTCGTGCTCACGCTCCTGCTGGCGGTGGCGCCGGCCGCGGCGCAAGGCTCGGGTGACGCCGCCGCCTCGCTCGCGCGAGCGCGGGAGCTCCTGCTCTACGCCGACTACCCCGGCGCCCTCGCCGCCGTGACGGCGCTGCTCGAGCGAGAGGACCTCGACGCGACCCAGCGCAACACGGCCCTCGAGGTGCTCGCGACGGTCCACGTCGCGCAGCGCAACAACGCCGCGGCGGACCGGGCGCTCGCGCAGCTGTACGCGCGCGACCCGGGCCATCGGCTCTCGGACGTGGACGCGAGCCCGCCGGTGATCGCCGCGTTCGGCCGGCTCCGCGCGAACCCGCCGCCCGCGCTGCCGATGCGCCTCTCGGATCGGACGGAGCCGCTCGCGACCCGCCGCGCGCCGGAGATTTCCGTCGCGATCGAGGAGGGCGCGGACCTCGTCGAGACGCTCCGCCTCTCGTACCGGCACGGCGGTGGCGCGTACCTCTCCGTGGCGATGGAGCGCGATGGCGCGCTCGCGCGCGCGCAGATCCCGGTCCTCGACGAGGCGGACTCGTACCCCGTGGAGTACACGGTCGAGGCGCGCGCGCCGAGCGGGCACGTGCTCGCGCGGATCGCGTCGGAGGCGGAGCCCGCGCGCCTCGTGGTCCCGGCGCGCGCCGGCGGGCTCGCGGTCGAGGCGCCGCGCGAGGCACCGGCCGGCGGGGGCGACGATGGGGTGGTGATCGGCGTGGTGATCGGCGTGGTCGCGGCCGCGCTGCTCGCCGGCGGCATCGTCGTGGCGGTCGCGCTCGCGGGCGGCGGACCGCAGGACGGAAGCCTCGGGAACATCGAGCTCCCGCTGCTCCGCTTCTGAGGCGCAGGGGCTCTGAGGCGCCGGGCGCGATCCCGACGAGGTCAGAGGCCGCTGATCGCGAGCTCGAAGCTGCCGCAGTCGCAGGTGCCGCCGAGGTAGCCGTCGACGAAGAGGTAGTAGAGACCCGGCCCCAGCGTCGTCGTGACCGATGAGCGGAGGGCGCGGTTGCAGGCGCGCATCCCCCCGCACGCGTCGTCGTTGCAGGCGGGCATGTTCGCGGCGCCGTCGAGGGCGCAGACGTGGCGGACGTAGAGCGCGGAGTCGTAGGTCGACCCCGCCTGACAGCCGTTGAACGTGACGGTGCGCGCGCTCGGCAGGACGAAGTAATAGACGCGGTCGTTCGCGCCGCCGGTGCCCACGAAGCCGCACTCGCTGGTGACCGCGGGGCGGTAGTCGGCGCCGAACGTGCAGGTGTTGCCGCTCAGCGTCGTCGCGCCCGCGGGGAGGAACGTCGGCTGGCCGCAGCGATCGCTCGGCGTGGCCGGCGCGCCGAGGTACACGTCGACGACGACGCTGTCGCTCGCCGGCGCCTTCGTGTCGACGAACACGTTGTAGGAGCCGGCCGGCAGGGCCGTGAGCTGGAGGGTCGAGGTGACGAGCCCGTCGGCGTCGTCGTTGCACCCGACCTCGACGCCGTCCGCGCAGCCGCAGCGGCGCACGTAGACGACCGTGTCCACCCCCGCGGACGCGTGCGTGGTGATGAACACGTCCGAGGGCGCGGCGAGCGTGAAGGTGAGGTAGCCCTCCGCGCCGGGACCCCCGCAGCTCCCCGTCTGCGCGTGCGCGGCGAGCGGGACGGTGAAGCGTCCGCCGGGCGCCGAGACGGTGGTCGCGCCGGCGCACGCCGCGCAGGACCCGCATCCTTCGTCGACCGCGCCGTCGCAGTTGTCGTCGACCCCGTTGCAGACCTCCGCGGGCGGGACGCACGCGCCCCAGGCGCAGGCCGCGTCGCACGCCGAGAGCCCCGTCGAGCCGCAAGACGTCGTGCAGAATCGGGTCGCCGGCGGCGTGCAGTCGAAGCCGTTGTCGATCGCCCCGTCGCAGTCGTCGTCGAGCCCGTTGCACGTCTCGGCGGGTGGCGTGCAGCCGGCGCCGAAGGTGCAGTCGAGGCGGCACGTCCGCGTCCCCATCGAGCCGCACGTCGTGGTGCACGCGCTGCTCCGGCCCGAGCAGCACTCGAAGCCGTTGTCGCAGACGCCGTCGCAGTCGTCGTCCGCCCCGTTGCAGGCCTCCGTGGCGTCGGGGCTCACGAGCGGGTCCGAGTCGTCGCAGTCGGTCGCGGGCACGCCACCCACGGAGGGGCACGCTGCGTCGCCGTACCCGTCGCCGTCGCGGTCGCGGGTGCGCTGCACACACATCGCGCTGGCGCCCTCTTCGCAGCGACCGGTGGTGCACTCGTCCATGTCGTCGCAGCTCACCGCCGTCCCCGCGACGCAGACCGCGCCCACGCACCGCTCGGCGCCGTTGCAGGCGCGCGCGTCGTCGCACTCCGCGTCCCCGTCGCACGCGCGAGGCGGGCAGCCGGCGACCGGGTCACAGGTCGTCCCCGCGCGGCACAGCGCGTCCTCGGGCGTGCTCGCGCACGCACCGGCGGCGCAGCGATCGACGGTGCACGCGACGCCGTCGTCACAGTCTTCGTCGCGCGCACACCCGAGGCCGCCGTCGAGGAGGGACCCGTCGAGCGTCCCCCCGTCCGTGGGGCCGCCGTCGCCGGCGCCCCCGTCGGGCTCCTGCACGCCCTCGCAGCGGCCCGCGACGCAGTCGCGCCCCTCCTCGCAGACCACGCCCACGCAGTCGCGCCCGATGGCGACGGCGACGCGCGTCTGCACTCCCGGCACGAAGGCGCTCCGCACGACCCGCCTCGCGACGAACGCGCCGCCGCGCGACGCGGTCACGGTGATCGTCACGCCGCCGCGCTCCATCGCTCCGGGCCGGATCGAGACCGTCTGGGGCCAGGTCCCGTCGAGGTCGTAGCGGCGCTCGACGACGTTGCCGTTGTCGCCGCGGACCACGAGGTCGAGCGCGTCGACCTCGCCAGGGACCGCGAGGGGCGAGGTGATCTCGACGAGCAGCGCGGTGGAGTCCGCACACCCGCTGGTGAGCACGAGGGCGAGGAGCCAGGCGCGGCGGGGCATCGGCTCCATGGTACGTCGAAACCGCGCCCGGCGTGGAGCCCACCGCGCGCTTGCGCGCGCTTGGCCGGCGGCGTAGCCCCGAGCCGCCATGAAGATCGTCGACCCCGAGACGGCGCTCGGCGCCGTCCGCTCCTCGATGCGCGTCTACGTGCACGAGGCGCTGATGGCTCCCCTCTCGCTCATCGACGCGCTCGCCGAGCGCGCCCGCACGCTGCGCTCGGTCGAGGTCGTGCACCTCCACACGAACGCGCCTGCGCCCTACGTCGAGCCCGCGTTCGACGGCCACGTCCGGCACAACGCGCTCTTCTGTGGGCCGAACGTGCGCGCCGCCGTGCAGGCGGGCCGGGCGGACTTCACGCCGGTGTTCCTCTCGGAGATCCCCCAGCTCTTCCGCGACGGCACGCTCCCCCTCGACGTCGCGCTCGTGCAGGTCTCGCCGCCGGACCGCCACGGCTTCTGCCGCCTCGGGCTCTCCGTCGCGACGGCGCGCGCGGCGGTCGACCACGCGGACGTCGTCATCGCCGAGATCAACCCGCAGGTGCCGCGCACCCTCGGGCACAGCGCGGTCCACGTCAGCCGCATCCACTACGCCGTCGAGGTCGATCGCGCGCTCCCGGAGATCCCGAGCAGCCCGATCGACGAGACGGCGCGCCGCATCGGGGAGCACATCGCCGCGCAGATCCCGAACGGCGCGACGCTGCAGATGGGCATCGGCGCGATCCCGGAGTCGGTCCTCGAGGCGCTGCACCGCCACGAAGACCTCGGCATCCACACCGAGATGTTCAGCGACGCGCTCATCCCGCTCGTCGAGTCCGGCGCGGTGAGCTGCCAGAAGAAGACGCGCTTCGAGGGCCGCATCGTGACGAGCTTCGCGATGGGCACCGAGCGGCTGCGGGCCTTCGTCGATCAGAACCCTTTCGTCGAGTTCCACCCGAGCGAGCTCGTCAACGATCCGGTCGAGATCGGCAAGCAGCACCGGATGATCGCCATCAACTCCGCGCTGCAGATCGACCTCACCGGGCAGGTCTGCGCCGACTCGATCGGCGATCAGATCTACAGCGGGATCGGCGGGCAGATGGACTTCGTCCGCGGTGCGCAGTGGAGCCCCGGCGGGATGGCGTTCATCGCGCTGCCCTCGACGGCGAAGGGCGGCGCGCTCTCCCGGATCGTCGCGCGGCTCGATCCCGGGGCGGGCGTGGTGACGACCCGCGGGCACGTGGAGTACGTCGTGACCGAGCACGGCGCGGTGAGCCTGCGCGGGCGCTCGCTCCGGCAGCGCGCCGAGCTCCTCATCTCGATCGCCCACCCCGACCACCGCGGGGAGCTCCGGCGCGCCGCGGTCGCGCGCAGGCTGATCGCCTGAGCGGGCTCGCGCTCGCGGCCCGGGTCGAAGTAGTGTTCGGGCCGTGGATCACGAATGGGTGGAGCACGACCTCGGGGTCTCGCTCGGCCGCGTCGCGAGCGCGGTGGTCGGAGGCACGTCGCTCTACCTCGTGCGACACCGCGACCTCGCGAGCTGGTCGATCGACGGGGAGCGCGCGCAGCCGTGGCACGAGCCGGTCGACGCGGAGACCCGCGTGCAGCTCGACGAGCGCAACCTCCACGTCGCCCTCGACGACGAGGGCGTGCTCTACGCGCTGCTCGTCGACGGGAGCACCTGGTCGCGCGTGCGCGGCGGGCCGCTCACGCCGCTGACCGGCCCGGACGTCCGCCTCGCCGGCCACTACGCGCACCGCACGGGCTTCGTGTGGGATCCGCGCGG
This sequence comes from Sandaracinaceae bacterium, assembly GCA_019637095.1. Taxonomy (GTDB): domain Bacteria; phylum Myxococcota_A; class Polyangia; order Polyangiales; family Sandaracinaceae; genus JACKEC01. The sequence continues at coordinate 179,376 of JAHBWG010000002.1, forward strand.
CCGCCGGCTCGTGGTGGTCGGCGGTGACCAGCGCAACGACGGCTACACGATCGATCCCACCGTGCGCGCGCTCGTGCCGCTCGCGGCGGGCCCGGGCCACGGGCCGGGGCAGACCGTCGGCACGCCGCACGGCGTCTTCCGCCTGACGGACGACGAGCTCTGGTTGCTCCAGGGCGAGCGGTGGTCGCTCGTCGGCAAGCACGATCTCGCGCGGCGCGACCGCGGCCTGCTCCTCTACTACGACCCGAGGGCCGACGCGATCTTCGTCGTCGGCCAGCCCAAGACGCACCGCGAGGGCGCGTTCCGCGTGCAGCTCACGACCATGGGCTCCACCGAGCCCGTCGCGCTGCCCGGCTCGTTCGAGGGGCCGCTCGAGGCGCACGAGGCGGTGGCGGCGATCGATCCGCGCGGCGGCCGCTTCTGGCAAGTCGACCGAGTCGGCGCGCGGTGGATCCCCGCCGAGCAGCTCGGGCTCCAGCGCGGGTGCCCGCTCGTGGCCATGGTGCAGCCGCGGCACGTCGTCGTCGCGCCGCCGCTCCACTGGTACCGCGAGGCGCTCGCGCTCCGGCAGCGCGACGAGGAGGCGCCCGCGCTCGGGATCCCGGTCCGCGACGGCTGGGTCCTCGTCGCGACGTTGCCGATCGGCCCGCACCTGCCGGTCGGCGAGTCGGGCGCGGTGCTCGTGTTCAGCCGCGAGCTCCCGTACGACTACGACCCGTGGACGCTCTCGTACACGAACGCGTTCGAGGTACGCATCGTCGACGAGCGGTTCCCGTCGACGGCGGGCGGCATGCTCCTCGACGAGATGAAGTACGTCGAGGTCGATCCCGTGCTCGCGCACCGCGTCGACACCGCGCACGACGGCTCGGCGTTCCTCGCGCGCGGCTCGAAGATCGGCGGCTTCCCCGCGCTCGTGTCGGGGACGCGCGAGGACGCCGCGAACGCGCTCGTCGCGGATCTCTCGTGTGAGGACTGCGACGCGCGCCTGCGCTTCGTCGCGCAGCTCGCGTGGCCCGAGTTCGATCTCATCAGCGCGCGCGTCTACGTCTACGCGTGCCCGTTCGGGCACTCCGGCGCCGCCCGCGCACAGAGCGTGTGAACGCCCTCTTGGCGGAGCGCGCTCAACCCTCGGCGATCGTGACGACGAGCGCGGTGATGTTGTCGTGGCTGCCCGCCGCGTACGCGGCGTCGGTGAGCGCGCGCGCGACCCGGTGCTTCGAGGTCATCGCCCACCCGATCGCCTCGTCGTCGAGGACGTCGGTCAGCCCGTCGGAGCAGAGCAGGAAGCGGTCGCCGGGCAGCACGTCGACGACGCGCAGGTCGGGCGAGACCTCGCGCCCCTGCCCGAGCGCCTGCGTGATGATGTTCTTCAGCCGCGTCCCGCCGCCGCCGATCGCCGCCGAGAGGCCGGCCGCGCGCATCTCGTTGACGAGCGAGTGATCGCGCGTGAGGCCGATGACCTCGCCTTCGCGCAGGCGGTAGACGCGGCTGTCGCCTACGTGCGCGATCGCCGCGCGGGTCGGGCCGACGGCGAGGCACGCGAGCGTCGTCCCCATCCTGCTCAGCGTCCCGACCGCGCGCCGCCGGACCTCGCGGTCGGCGACCTCGATCGCGCGCGCGAGGCGCTCCTTGACGACCCGCTCGCCGTCGGGGCGCTCGAGGTCGCGCACGCCGAGCCCCGAGTCGTCGAGCAGCTCGCAGTACGCCGCGAGGCTGGCGAGCGCGGCCTTGCTCGCGATCTCTCCGCCCTCGTAGCCGCCCATCCCGTCGGCGACCGCGAACAGCCCGCGGTCGGGGAGCTCGAGGAGGGCGTCCTCGTTGTTCGATCGACGCCCCGTGATGCTCACGCCATCGTGCAGGATGCGCATTGCGATACGGAAGGCTTGCGATGGCCGTGCCAATGCCTGGAGCCCCCTCGGCACGCCGCGATCTTCGCCTAGATCGGGGCAGAGTTGCCGATTCGTCACCTTCGGAGGACGACGCGACCACTTTCAGACCCGCAACCGAGGCTTTCACTCGTGGCGCCTGCACGAGCCGCTGGCCACCTGAGCCACCGCCCTCGGCCACCTCAGAGCTCCTGGCCGACGGCGTCGTTCGAGGCCAGGCCATCGCGCAGCGATGGCCGTTGGCCGAGGGGCCCCATCGCCCCGCGATGGGGGTCGACCGCGGCTCCGCCGCGTTCGCACTGGGGAGGGGGGCCCCGCTGCGGCTTTTCCGCGGCGGGGGAGGGGTGCGAAGCACCCCTGCGCCAACTCAGCAGCAGACGCGGTTGCGGCCGCCGCGCTTCGCTTCGTAGAGCTTCTCGTCGGCCGCCTTGATGAGCGAGAGCACGTCCATCTCGCTCCCCTCGAGCTCTGCGCAGCCGAGCGACACGGTGACGGGGATCACCTCGCCCTCGAACACGAACCGGCGCTCTTCGATGCGGCGGCGCAGATCTTCCGCGATCGACGCGGCGCCGGCGGTGTTCGTCTCGGGCAGCGCGGCGCAGAACTCCTCGCCCCCGTAGCGCCCGATCACGTCGTCGGGCCGCAGGCGGCTCTTCACCAGCGTCGCGAGCTCCTTCAGCACGTAGTCGCCGGCGAGGTGGCCGTAGTTGTCGTTGATCACCTTGAAGTGATCGATGTCGAACATCACGACCGAGAGCGGGCGCTGGTGGCGGCGCGCGCGCGGGATCTCGCGCTCGAGCGCCTCCATCAGGTAGCGCTTGTTGTTGATGCCCGTGAGCCCGTCGACGATCGTCATGTTGTAGATCGTCTCGTGGTACTGGGCCTCGAGGTCCGACCCCGAGAGGAACTTCACGATCGTGTCGCCGATCTTGATCTGATCGCCGCGACGCAGCGGGAGCTCGCTGACCTGCTGATCGTTGACGTAGGTCCCGTTCGTCGAGTCGAGGTCGACGATGTGCCACGTCGCCCCGCGCTTCTCGGCGCGGCAGTGGCGCCGGCTCACCGAGTCGTTGTCGAGCACGATCCGGTTCTCCTGGCCGCGGCCGACCGTGAGCGGCTCGTCGCCCAGGATGTAGCGCTTGCCGAACTGCCGCGCGTCGCTCGAGTAGATCACGACGAGGCAGTCCTGCCCCTTGGTCTGAGGGCGCAGCTCCTCGAGAGGGGTGACCCGGGTCTTGATGTCGGAGTCTTGCACGGCGTCAGGCGCGACCGAGGAGGGTACCAGACATGCACAGGCTAGAAAGATGGCGCCTCGTCGTCAACAGGGAGGTGGGCCGCCGGGTCCGAGCTGATATCGTCGTGAAGTGACCGGGCGCGTCTTTCTCGCCGTCGCGGGGAGCATCGGGTCGGGCAAGACGACGCTGACGCGGCGCCTCGAGGCCCGCCTCGGGCTGCGCGCTCTCTACGAGGACACGGCGGACAACCCCTACCTCGCCGACTTCTACGCCGACATGCCGCGCTGGGCGATGGCCCTGCAGCTCCGCTTCCTCGGGACGCGCGTGGCGGACACGCGGGCGCTGCTCGAGAGCGGCTCGAGCGTGATCCAGGATCGCACCTGCTACGAGGACGCGGAGATCTTCGCCGCGAACCTGGCGGCGCGCGGCGACATGGACGCGCGCGATTGGGCCACCTACCAGCTGATCGCGCGCCAGCTCCTCGACGGGATCGAGGCGCCGCACCTCCTCGTCTACCTCCGCCGCTCGCCCGAGAGCTGCCGGGCGCAGATCGCGCGGCGCGGGCGGGACTACGAGGCGGCGATCCCGATGGACTACCTCATCGACCTCGGGCGCCGCTACGACGAGTGGTTCGAGCGTTACCTGCGCGGGCCGCGGCTGCTCGTGCGCGCCGAGGAGCACGACTTCCTCGAGAGCGAGGCGGACCTCGAGGCGCTCGTCGGGCGGATCGTGGAGGCGCTGCCGCAGCGGACGCTGCCATTCGCGCGCTGAGGTGCGCGGATCGCCCGGGGGCGATAGGCTCGGCTCGCGTGCGCGCGCTCTCCCTGTCGCCCCTCGTCTGCCTCGCGGTCGCGGGCTGTGGTCCGCTCGGCGCGAGCCCGAGCGCGGACGGATCGCGCGTGGTGCGCGGCGAGGTGCTCTACGAGGCGCGGCACGCGACGCCGACGGGGGTGTCCGCGCAGATCGAGCTGCGACCTGCGCGTCGCGTCGACGTCGCGCTCCTCGCGGGCGGCGAGGTCGTCGCCGAGGGGCGCACCGACGAGGCGGGTCGCTTCGCGATCGAGGGGCCGGCGCGCGCGACGCACGTGCGGGTCTACGCGCGCGCGCGCGCCGACGGCCAGGACGCGGCGGTCGCGCGCGACGCGGGCGGGCTCGACACGCACGCGATGGAGGCGCCCATCGGCGCGGAGCCGCTCGCGCTGCGCGCGCTCGACGCGCGCGGGGACGCGGGCGCGTTCCACGTCGTCGACACGATGCTGCGCGGCCTCGACGCGGTGCGCGCGTGGACCGGCCGCAGCCTGCCGCCCGTCTTCGTGTACTGGGTGCGCGGCGGCACGCGCGAGTGGAGCTTCTATCGCGGCGAGCGCCCCGCCGGCTCGGGCCGCTTCGCCCTCGAGCTGCTCGGCGGCGATCCCGGCCAGCAGTCGACGACGGACACCGACGAGCACGACGAGGCGATCATCCTGCACGAGCTCGGGCACTTCGTGATGGACCGGCTCACCTCGAGCTCGTCATCGGGCGGGATGCACCCGCGCGGCGTGCGCGTCGATCCGGGGCTCGCGTGGGAGGAGGGCCGGGCGAGCTGGTTCGCCGTCGCGGTGCTCGGCGAGCCGTACTACCGCGACACGATCGGCGTCGAGCCGTGGGGGAGCCTGCGCGTCGACGAGGACCTCGAGCGCGGAGAGGACCCCACCGCCGGGCTCGCGTCGGAGACGACGACCTCGCGCGTGCTCTGGGATCTCTCCGACGGAGAGGCGCTGCCCGACGAGGACCGAGACGGCGTCGCGCTCGGCCCTGCGGTGGTGCTCGCGGCGATGATCGCGCACGGCGAGGAGCCGGGCGCGTTCCCCTCGCTCCCGAGCTTCCTGCGCCACCTCGTCGCCGCGGGCCGGATCGACGAGGCGCCGCTCCGCGCGATGCTCCGCGCGACGGGGCTGCCCGCCGACGAGCTCCTGCCGGCCGACGGGACCGTGCCGTGGCCGCGCGACCTCGAGGTCGGCGCCCGGCGCTCCGCCAAGATCGACGGCCTCACCCAGCCCGCGCCGAGCGGCGGCCCGAACCTCCCCCAGGTCGGCTTCGACGCGAACCACACCTACCGCGTGCGGGTGACCGAGCCGGGGATGCTCACCGCGCGGCTGCGCATCGTCGGGAGCGGCGGCGCCGAGGACCGCACGGATCTCGATCTGGAGCTGCGCGATCTCCGCGCCGAGATCCTCGCGGACGCGCGCGGCCCGCAGCCGATCGAGGCGGTCGCGCGCTTCGTCACGCCCGGCTGGTACGTCGTGCGAGTGCGCGACCACGGCGACGGCAACCGCGCCGACTACACCCTCGAGGTCGACCTCGAGACGCTCTGAGTCCGCGGTGAGCTCCGGCTCGAGGACTTCGGCGAATCGAGCGCTGCTCCGTCGAAGTGCGCCATCGAGACCAGCCCGTCGCGCGGCGACGGGCGTAGGTCGAGGGCGCCCCATCGCTCCGCGATGGGGTCGAACGCGGCTGCCGCGTTCGTCTCGGGACGAGGGCCCCATCGCGGCTTTGCCGCGATGGGCGGAGGGGTTGGGACGTTGGAACAACCCCTCCGAAGACATCGAGACCTGCACGTCGCGCAGCGACGGGCGCGGAACGACCCCTCCGAGAGCTCAGCGCCGCTCGCGGTCGCCGACCAGGCGCGGCGTCCGCGTCGGCCGCGGGCCGCGCGGATCGTGCTTCACGATGTGCGCGAGGTTGATCGCGTTGATCGCGACGTGCGCGACGATCGGCCCGACGATCGAGCCGGTGCTCTGGTAGAGCGCGCCGAGCAGGAAGCCCATCGCGATCGCCCACACGGTCCACGGGAGGAACCGACGGTCGGGGCCGACGTGCACGATCCCGAACAGGATCGACGTGATCACCCAGCCGAGGGCGGGCTGCATCCCGGCCCGGAAGAACAGCTCCTCGCCGATCCCCGAGGCGAGCGCGAGCACGACCACCGCGCCCCCGCCGACCCCGCCGAGGAGCTCGCGGAAGCTCTGGTGCAGGGCGCGCGCCCAGGCGAAGCGGTCGGTGATGGCGCGGGTGAACAGGACGGTGAGCCCGGCGAGCAGGGCGCCGAGCCCCGCGCTCAGCCCGTGCGCGCCGCCGGGCGACAGGTCGAGCCACGGCGCCGGGTGCGCGAGCGGCGGCCCGTCCCCCCGCCAGAGCGACCAGAGCGCGCCGAGCGCGCCGAGCGGGAGGTACACCGCCAGCGTGATCCGGACGATCCGGCGTGACGTGTCGTTGACACTCATGGGGCAAGGGAATTAGTAAGACGCGAGTTGATCTCGTCATCGTACAGCTCCAAGGACGCCCCGAGGGTCCTCGTCGTCGACGACGAGCAGGTCATCCGCGAGATCCTCGCGGACTTCTTGTCGATGGAGGGGTTCTTCGTCCGCACGGCGGAGGACGGCAGCGCGGCGCTCGTCGAGCTGTCGCGCAACCACTACGACCTCGTCCTGTCCGACCTGAAGATGCCCAACATGGGCGGGCTGGAGCTGCTGCAGGCGATCAGCAAGCACGCGCCCAACGTCGTGACCGTCATCATGACCGGGTTCGGGACGGTCGAGACGGCCATCGACGCGATGAAGCGCGGCGCCTACGACTACATCCTCAAGCCGTTCAAGGTCGAGGAGGTCGTCCACACGATCCGGCGCGGGCTCGAGAAGCGCAAGCTCCAGGCGGAGAACCTCCGGCTCAAGGAGGCGCTCTCGCTCTACAAGGTCTCCGAGGCCATCGCCGCGAGCCTCTCGCTCGACGAGGTGATGGGCACCGTGACGGACGCCGCGATCCACGAGGTCGACGCGGACCAGGTGGTCGTGCTGCTCGCGGACGGGGAGGGTGGCTACTACGAGCGCGCGTGCGAGCTCCACCCGGACTTCCGGCCGCGCTCGGGCATCGCGACGCTCGACGCGGCGGCGCTGGACGAGTACTTCCAGCAAGACCTCCCGCTGCGGGTGCGCGGGGACGAGGTGCGCAAGTACCTCGCGTCGGTGCCGCCGGACATCACGCCGCACTCGTTCATCGCGACGCGGATGATGATGCGGCAGCGCATCCTCGGGTTCCTCGCCGTCGTGAGCTACACGCGGGGCAAGCACTTCGACGAGGGCCAGCGCAAGCTCCTGCGCATGGTGGCGAACCGTGCCGCCGCGGCGATCGAGAACGCGAAGCTCTACGAGGACCTGCAGGCCACGTTCAAGCAGACCATCAAGGGCCTCGCGAGCGCGATCGACAAGATGGACCGCTACACCGCGGGCCACAGCGAGCGCGTCGCCGCCTACGCGCAGCTCCTCGCGATCAAGCTCGGGCTCGGCGAGGAGGAGGTCGAGATCGTCCGGCAGGCCGCGCTGATGCACGACATCGGCAAGATCGGCTGCGTGATGAACCTGAACAAGCCGGGCAAGCTCAGCCACGAGGAGTACGAGATCTTCAAGATGCACCCCGGCTTCGGGCGGGACATCCTCGAGCCGATCACGTTCCTGCACCCGCTGATCCCGGGGGTGCACCTGCACCACGAGCGCTGGGACGGCCGCGGCTATCCCCTCGGCCTGACCGCGCAAGAGATCCCGCTCATCGCGCGCATCATCAGCGTCGCGGACACCTACGACGCGATGACGAGCGATCGCGCGTACCGCAAGGCGCTGCCGCACGAGGTCGCCGTCAACGAGATCATCCGCTGCACCGGTTCGCAGTTCGATCCGGACTGCTCGCACCCCTTCTCCGACGCGATCGAGGCGCACCGCGAAGACGCGACGGATCGCGGCGAGCCCATCCCCGAGTAGCGCCGGGTCGTTCACCCGACGCGACGACGCCGGGACGATTCGTCAGAACGCGTCGCCGGGAGGCGTGGGGACCTCCCAGGTGAACGCGAGCGCGGCCGTGACGTTCCCGTACTGAACCAGGTCTGCGAACACGTAGAGGCGCACACCCACGTCGTCGGCCCCGAAGCGGACGCCGAGCTCCGGGCCCACCGAGAACAGCCACCGCGTCAGGGACGCGTAGAGCCGCCCGCGCGAGGAGGCGTAGAGGTTGGCGAACTGGAACCCGATGCGGCCGCCGAGCCAGAGCTGGACGTGTGGGCCGAGCTGCGGCGCGTAGGCCACGAAGGGGGAGATGCCCCACCACCAGCCGTCCGCGATCTCCGAGCCCTCCTCGTAGGCGCCGTGGTCGAGGGAACCGCTCGCGTCGACCGTCCCGCCGCCGGACATCACGCCGCCGACGCGGAGCCGATCGAGGACCGCCATGGCGCGCAGATCGAAGCCAGCGAGGCCGAACCAGCCGGCGCTGAGCCGCTGACGGTGGCCGCGGGTGCCCTCGAACGCGTGCGCGTTGCCATCGTCGAGCGCGCCCGCCGCCCCGATCGAGAGCCCGAAGCCGGGGACCCGGTTGCCGATGTAGACGTCCTCGGGGTACACGCAGAAGCCATCACGGACCCTGGTACAGTGGTAGCCGCCAGCGACGTAGAGCGGGTCGTCGATGGCGATTCGGTGGAAGGTGCGCCGATGCCACGCCGGCTCTCCGTACGGTCGCTCTCGCACGGAGCCGCCTTCCGCCGAGGCGGAGCCGACGCCTCCGCCTCCGCCTCCGCCTCTGCCCCCGCCTGATCGCGAGCCGCCCGACGACCCGACGCGGCGTGTGCTACCGCTCGTCGTGTAGGCCTGGGACGAGCCGGACGAGGTCGCGGAGCGTGAGGGCGTCCGTCCCCGGGCCTGCGCCTCGGTGACGTCGACGGGCATCGCGCCGCCGACCACTACCATGAGGACGAAGGCCGATGTCCGAGCTTGCCCCACGCCGCAGGGATAGCAGGTCTGTCTCCGAGATCACGCGTCGGGCTGGCTGCGGCGCGGACCGTGGCGTAGCTTCTCTGGCGTGGCTGCCCGCGTTGCGCTCGCCTTCCTCGGGCTCGTCGTGAGCACCGGGTGCAGCTTCGACCCGCTGTACACCTATTGCGACGACGAAGTGCAGTGCGGCACACGCTCGTATTCGACGACCGACGCCGACGGAGAACGCGGCTGGATCGAGGTCCCGTTGGCCTGCATCGAGGCCACCGTGAACGTCAGCGCCGAGCAGACGACGATCGGCAACTTCTGCACCGTCGAGTGCTCCAGCGATCGCCGCTGCACGAGCGGAGTCGGGCTGCCGCGCGGCGTCTGCATCGAGTGGGAGGGCGACCGTGGCGGCTTCTGCTATCAGCTCTGCACGACCGACGAGGACTGCTACCCGTCGAGCCGGTGCCACCGGGTGTACCGCGACGGCGTCCCGCTCGCCGTGTGCCTGCCGACGCGCCGCTGAGCTCGTCGTGGGATCGAGCCGGTCGACGCGCGCTATCGGACGTTGAGGCGGTAGCGCTGGCACGTCCCGGTGAACGTCCGCGCGCTGACGTGGATGTACAGCGATCCGCTCTCGTCGGTGCCGCTGCACTCCGTCGCGATCTCGACCGTCTCCGTCGCCGAGCCGAGGTTCGCGGAGCGACAGCCGCGCCCGATCATCGGGTCGGGCGTCCCGGTCGTGCACGCGCTCGAGTCGCCGCCGCTCGTGCACACGTAGTAGGCGGCGAGGTCGTAGTCGTCGCCCGACGGGATGTCGCGCAGCGTCACGCGGACCTGCGGGTTGCCGAAGTCGAACGCGTCCGTCACCGGGATCTGGAACCAGTCCTGATCGCTCGCGACGTGGATGCTGAGCTCGGTGAACGAGAGGTCGGTGTCGGGCGAGTCGGTCGCCGTGCCGATCAGCTTGGCCGCGATCCGGGTCTCGTTCGGCTCCTCGCGGTCCGGCGGGCACTGGCAGGCGCCCTCGAAGCAGATCGCGTCGGTGCTGCAGGAGCCGCAGTCGAGCGGGGTGCCGCAGCCGTCGTCCGGCGCGCCGCACGTGTGGCCCCAGTCCTCGCACGTGCGCCGCGCGCAGACGCACGCGCCGCCCTCGCGCCGGAAGGGCGGCGGGCACGCGAAGGTGCACTGGCCCGCCGCGTCGCAGTCGGCGGCTCCGTCGGGTGGCGTCGGGCACGCCTCGCCGCAGCCGAAGCGGCAGCCGTTCTCCGGCGTGTTCGGCAGGTCGTCGATGCACCCCGCCCCGCACGCGTGCTGCCCGGGCCCGCAGGTCGTGGGGCCGCCCGCGTCGGTGCGCGCGCCGCCATCCGCCGCCCCGCCCGCGTCGGCGGTCGCGCCTCCATCGCGCGGCGTCCCCGCGCCGCCGTCGAGCATGCCGCCGCCTCCGTCGGCGCACCCGAGCGAGAACAGCAACGCGGCGGTGAGCGACCAGAGGCTGCGCATGACTCTCCTGAATGCCACGGGCGCCGCGTCAGATCACGTCGAACGGGTAGCCGCCGTCGGCGTACGTGCGCGCCGCGACCTCCTTGAGGAGCTCGTCGGTGTCGCGCTCCATCTCGCCGAGCCGCTCGCGCAGGCGGGGCTCCGCGAGGCGCCGGTACGCGATCGCGAGGTGGATCTCGCGCTCCGCGCCCTTCTCGCCCTTGCGCTCGATGGCGCGCGTGGTGCGCGAGAGCACCGCCGCGAGCGCGTAGAGGTCCATCGCGGCCTCGGCGATGCGCTTCTGCACGAACTGCATCTCGGCGATGTCGCGCCCGTGCTTGCGCAGCGTCTGCTCCACGCGCTGCGCGAGCAGGGCCGTGCACTCGGCGAAGAGCGCGGCCTCGCCCGCGAGCACCGGGTGAGAGCGCTCGAGCCGCTCACGCGTCACCAGCCCGCGCGCGCGCCCGACGACGTAGTCGCTCAGGACGCCGAAGCCCTTGATGGGCTCGCGCATCGCCTTGGCGACCTCCGCGAGCTGCTTGCCCGGGCTCTGCATCCCGGAGAGCGCGATGAACGCGCGCAGGATCTCGTTGGTGCCCTCGAAGATCATGTTGATGCGCGCGTCGCGCATCATCCGCTCGTACGGGTACTCGCTCATGTACCCGATGCCCGCCGCGATCTGGAGGGTCTGGTTGACGACGTACCAGAGCGTCTCGGAGCCGTAGACCTTGCAGATCGCGCTCTCGAGCGAGTAGTCGGCGACGCCCTCGTCGATCAGGCCGGTCGTCAGGTAGGTCATCGACTCGAGCGCGTACGTCTCGGCGGTCATGCGGGCGATCTTCTCCTTGATCATCCCGAACTGACCGATGGGGCGCCCGAACGCGGAGCGCTCCTGCACGCGCTCCGTGCTCATCTTGACGAGCCGCTTGCTCATCCCGACGCAGCCCGACGCGAGGCCGAGACGCCCGGAGTTGAGCACCTCCATCGCGACCTTGAAGCCGCGGCCCGGCTCGCCGAGGACGTTCTCGACGGGCACGCGCACGTCCTCGAAGAAGATCTCCGTCGTGCTCGAGCCGCGGATGCCGAGCTTCTCCTCGTTCGGGCCGTTCGTCAGGCCCTCGCTGCGCTCGACGATCAGCGCGGTGATGCGCGGCTTCACGCCGGGGTCGGGCGCGCTCGTGCGCGCGAACACGGTGAACACGTCGGCGAAGCCGCCGTTCGTGATCCAGATCTTGGAGCCGTTGAGCACGTAGTGGCGGCCGTCGTCGGTCAGCTCGGCGCGCGTGGTGATCGACGCCGCGTCGCTCCCGGCGCCCGGCTCGGTGAGCGCGAACGCGGCGACGCGCTCGCCCGTCGCGAGCTTGGGCAGGTACTTCTTCTTCTGCTCGTCGGTGCCGAAGAGGAGGATCGCCTTGAGGCCGATCGATTGGTGCGCGCCGATCGTGACGGCGAGCGACGCGTCGATCGCGGCCACCTCCTGGATCACGCGCGCGTACGCGCTCGCGCTCAGGCCGAGCCCCCCGTGCTCCTCCGGGATCGTCAGGCCGAACAAGCCCATCGCCTTCATCTTGTCGAGCAGCGCCGGCTCGATCGTGTGCTCGCGATCGATCTTGGCGGAGTCCACCTCCGTCTCGCCGAACTTGCGGAGGTTCTCGACGATCATCTGGACCGTCTCGCGCTCCTCGGGCGGCATCTCGGGGTACGGAAAGACGAGGTTCTCCTCGATCAGACCGTGAAAGAGCGACTTCATGAAGCTGGTCTGTTCCTCGCTCATGGGGCCTCCGGCTGGGGCTGAGGGGGGTCGGTGGGCTCGGACGGTGTGCGCGGGCGCTCCGTCGACTCGTCCGCGGCGGGGACGTGCGAGCTGCGCGCCTTGGCCACGTCGGCCTCGGTCGCGGCGCCCGGCTGCGGCAGGTCGCCCTTGGTCTCTTGCCACGGGTACTTGATCCGGCTGTGGTAGATACCGCAGAGCGAGTCGACGACCTTCGCGGAGATGGTGCGCAGCTCCAGCAGCGTGAGGCCGCACTCGTCGAGCTGCCCCTGGCGGAGCTTGCCGAAGATGATGCGCTGCACGACCGCTTCGAACTCGTGGCGATCGGGCTCGACCGTGCGCGAGGCGGCCTCGATCGCGTCGATCAGCATCACGATCGCCGTCTCCTTCGTCCGCGGCCGCATGCCCGGGTAGCGGAAGAAGCTCTCGTCGCGCTGGCGCGGGTTCCCCTCCTCGAGGGTCTTGTGCCAGAAGTACTCGATCACGCTCGTGCCGTGGTGCGTGTAAGCGAACTCGATCACCGGCTCGGGGATGCGTCCGTCGCGCAGGATGCTCACGCCCTCGACGACGTGCGCCATGATCGCGTCCGCGCTCAGGTCGGCGGGGATGTGGCGGTGCGGCGTGGGCTCGCCGGGGTGGAGGTTCTCCACGAAGTACTTGGCCTGACAGGTCTTGCCGAGGTCGTGGTAGTAGGCGCCGACCCGGGTGAGCAGCGCGTCGGCGCCGATCGCGTTGGCGGCGGCCTCCGCGAGGTTCGCCATCGCGCGCGAGTGCTCCCAGGAACCGGGCGCCTCGCGCGCCATCTTCTTGAGCAGCGGCTGGTCGAGGTCCGACAGCTCGATCAGCCGCGTGCGGCTCACCGATCCGAGGATGACGACGGCGACCCCCGACAACGCCCAGGCGACGACGCCGCTCGCCAGGCCGCCGGCGATCGATCCCAACAGCGGTGAGTGGATCGGGTCCTCGAGCTCGGCGAGCACGTCGAGCTCGCCGTCGAAGATGACGCGCGCCGCGGCGTAGACGCCGCCCGCGACCAGCGCCGCGACGAGCCCGGTCGAGAGGACGCGCGTGCCGCGCGCCCGCGGCCCGAGCCAGAGCACGGACGCCACGCTCGTCGCGAGGTAGACGGCCGCGGTCGCGAGGCCGAAGCCCACCAACGATGCCGCGTAGAAGGCCATGGCGAGGCCGAGGATCAGGGCCGTGCGCCGGTCGAGGAACTGCGCGGTCCAGACGCTCATCGCCGCGACCGGCACGATCTGCGCGGGGAAGGACGTGAAGAGCAGGAACGCCTTGGCGGTGACCAGGAGGACGAGCGCGAGCGCGAGCAGGCCGAGCTGCGTGCGGATGAGCGCCCCGCGGCCCGGGCTCAGCCCGCGCATGTACGCGCTCAGCATCAGCGTCACGAGGAAGTAGACGAAGAAGAGCGAGAGGAGATCGTCCAACTGTGGCGGGCGGCGCGCGGCCTCGATCGCGGTGACGAGCGCGGAGGCCTCGGTGCCCTCGACCACTTCGCCGCGCGCGATGACCGGAGCCACCCCGCGGAGCGCGGGCTCGCCGGGGCCAGGCGCGAGCAGGCGCGTCCACGCGACGCGCAGGGTCACCGGCGCCGGCGTGCCCGGCTCGACCCGCGCCGGCTCCACGAAGGTCTCGACGCGGTTCACGAGCGTCATCAGCGCGGCGAAGACCGCCGAGACGATCAGGACGCCGGCCGTGCTCGCGATGATGCGGGTGCGGAGCATGCGCGCCCGAGGGGTGTATCCCGCCGCTCGCCCCCGAGGCAACCTCGGGGGTGCCTTGGCTGCCTCCGGCCCCGACCCTGCGCCGCCTCCGGTCCGCGCGCACCGCGCGCTCCCCCCGGCCCTCGCGGCGCTCTGCGTCGGCGGCGTCGGTATCGCCGCGTGGCCCTACGCGGTCGACGACGCGTGGGTGATCGCGCGCTACGCCCGGCGCATCGTCGGCGGGCTCGGCTACACGTTCGTGGACGGACCACCGACCGACGGGGTGACCGGCCCGCTCGGGCTCGTGCCCGCCCTCGTCGCAGAGGCGCTCGCGGGCGAGCCGATCCTCGGCCAGAAGCTCGCTGGCCTCGCCGCGACGATGGTCTCGGCGGCGTGGGCCACGGCGGTCGCGGGCCGCGAGGCGCCGCGCGCCGGCGTCGTCACCGCGTGCCTGCTCGCGCTGTGGCCGCTGCTAGGCGTCTGGTCCGTCGCGGGCCTCGAGACGGGGCTCGCCACGCTCGCGTGCACCGCCGCGGGGGTAGGGCTCCTCGCGCGCCGCGGCGCGCTGCTCGGAGGGGCCGTCGCCGCGCTCGCGTGGCTGCGGCCGGAGGCGGCGCCCGCGTGCCTCGTGGCGCTCGCGCTCCACACCCGCGCGGCGGGTCGGGGCGCGGGACCGGCGTGGGCGCTGGCGCTCGCGGGCGCGGCGTCCGTGCTCGCCTTTCGGCTCGCGATGTTCGGCGCGCTCCTCCCTACGAGCCTCGCGGCCAAGCCTCCGGACCTCGGCCACGGTCTGGAGTACGCGGCGCGCGCGTTCCTGGTGGTGCTCGGCGTCTTCGGCGTCCTGCCGCTGGCGCTCGCGACGCGCGAGCCGACGCGGCGCGAGCTCGCGCTCGTGCTCGCGGTGCACGCGTGCGCGGTCGTGCTCGCGGGAGGGGACTGGATGCCCGGCTTCCGCCTCTTCGTTCCCTGGCTGCCGGCCGCCGCGCTGGTGATGGCGGGCCCGATCGCGGCGCGGCTCGACGAGCGGCGACGCCTGCGCGGGGTCGCGCTCCTCGCCGGCGCGACGCTCGTCCCGCTCGTCGCCGGGGTCGTCGCGATCGGGGACGCGCGCGAGGCCGGCGCGACGCGGGACACCGCGGGCCGCGCGCTCGCCGAGCACCTCGCGACGCACGCGCGGCGCGTGGCGCTCCTCGACGTCGGCTACGTCGGGTTCGCGACGGGGCTCGACGTCGTGGATCTCGGGGGCATCACCGATCCTCGGATCGCGCGTCTCCCCGGGGGACACGCCGACAAGGCGATCGACCCGGGCGAGCTCGCCGCGCGGGACCCGGACGCGCTCGTGCTCTCTTCGCGGATCGCGCCGGTCGTCGGCGCCGACGGGCGCCTGCGGCGCTTCGCCGGCCACCCGGTGGAGGCGCGCGTCGCGGCCTTCGCGTGGGTGCGCGAGTCGATGCGGGTGACGTACGTCGCGCCGTACGGTCCGCGCTCCTACTACGTCGTGTTATCGCGGTGACGCGCGGTGGAGTTCGGTGGCACTCTCGGCCGGGTGGCGGACACGCTCGCGCCAGGCCTGTTGGTGGCCTCGCCCGCGCTGCGGGATCCGAACTTCCAGCGCGCGGTGATCGTGCTGGTCGAGCACGGCCCCGAGGGCTCGCTGGGCTTCATCGTGAACCGCCCGGCGCCCGTCTCGTTCGACCAGGTCGCGGAGCTGCTCGGCCTCGATCCGAGCCCCGAGGTCGCCGACCTCACGCCCGTCTTCACGGGCGGCCCGGTGGCCCCGCAGTCGGGGTGGATCCTGTTCGATCCCGCGGACGTCCACGGCTCGGTGCTCACGAACGCCGTCTCGGTGAGCGAGCGGCTCGCGGTCAGCGCATCGCGCGATCTGCTCGACGCCATCGCCTCCGACGACCGCCCGCGCCGCCGGCTCCTCGCGCTGGGGTACGCGGGGTGGGCCCCGGGCCAGCTCGACGGGGAGTTCGCGCGCGGCGTCTGGGTCCCCGTGGATCTCGACGACGAGATCGTCTTCGAGACGCCGCCTGCCGAGCGGTGGCACGCCGCCCTGACGAGCGCCGGGATCGACCCCGCGCGCATGTCCGGCTCGGGCGGGTTCTCCGCCTGATCAGCGGCGCGGGTGAACCGGCGTGGGCGCGTTCGTGAGGCTCCGCGGGTCGCGGACCGCGCCGCGCTCGATCGCCTCTTGCAGCGCCGCCGCGGCGGTCGGCCGGATCTGCACGGGCGTTGGCAGCAGCGGCGGGTCGCTCGGGCGCAGCGCGACCTCGGCCGGCGGCGGCGCGGGCGCCTGGAACGTCACGCGGCCGAAGCGATCCGGCACGTGGAAGTCGCCCACGAGCGTCGGGCTCCAGCCGGCGGAGCGCAGCGCGCCGCCCTGGCGCTTGTCCATCACGTAGAAGTTCATCCGCCAGGTCTGGCCCCCGCTCGGCGCCTGCACGCCCTGGCCGAGCTGTGCCCACGGGATGCGGATCTCGCCGCCCCAGCCGCGGTCGGCCGCGTCGTCGTTCGCCCGGCCGTCTACCGACACCGCCACGCGGACCTCGGGGCTCCAGTCGACGTGCCCGAAGGGCTGCGGTTGACGCCGGCTGTCGTAGCGCGTGTCGAAGAGCGCACCGGTCGGCGAGACCTGCAGCTCGTAGTAGCCGCGCCCCTGGCCCGAGGGGTCGAGCATGATCTCGAACGCGTCCTGCTCCCAGAGGTGCGCGTCGCGTCCGGTCAGGTCGTTCGCGACGAAGTCGTCCGCGATGCGCCACGCGACGTAGAGGGCCTCGTCGTCCCAGAGGACGCGGGCGGTCGCCTCGAGCTCGGCGGGACCGCCGGTGAGCGTGTTGACGAAGGCGGAGGTCTCCTGGGCCTGTGCCCACGCGGGCTCGCTCGCGTTGCCGTCGATCGTGATCCCCTCGGCGCGCGCCGCGCGGATCGTCGGGGGCGGACGGACGACCGGCGGCTCGGGCGCGCCCTCTTCGGTCGGGGCGCGCGCCGCGCTCGGCCCGCCCGCGACGGGGAGCTCCAGCGCGCGCACGCGGTTCTCCGCGTCGTGCGGCCCTTGGCGCACGGCGAGCCGGTGCGGCCCGTTCCAGAGGCCGATGAAGAAGATCGCGCGGTCGTTGTTCCAGTCGGCGGGGAGGGCGATCTCCTGGACGTCGCGGATGTACTGCCCGGGCTGCCAGCGCCCCGGCTGGTAGATCTCGCGCACGACGCCTTGACGGTCCTGGTTGAAGCGGCTCTCTCCGGTCGAGTCCGCGACGTGCGTGAAGAGCTGCCAGCCGCCGTCGAGGTTCTGCGTGGCGTGCCAGTACCAGGTGATCGTGGTCGTCGCGCCGGGGCGCATCGACTCGGCGCTCACGTCGTACCCGAGCAGGCGCAGGCCGTTGTCGAACCGCACGTCGAGCGTGTGCTGGGGCGTGGGCGCCTCCGTGCTCACGTGCTCGCGCAGCCGCTCGCGGTCCGCCGGCGAGAGCTCCGGCGCGCGCTCGACGCACCCGAGCGCCACGAGGAGGCTCGTCGAGAGGATGAGTGCGTTGCGTCCCATGTCGTCTCCTACTTTCGCGACTTCCGCCGCGCCTGCTTCTGCTGCTTGCGCTTGTCCTTGCGCTTGGCCTTCGAAACCGGCTTGCGACGACCCGCCGCCGCCGCGCCGCGCGCGCCGAAGAGCCCCGCCGGGCCCTCGGCGACCGCGGCCTCGAGCAGCTGATCGGCGAGGCCGGCCATCATCGGGTTGGCCTCGAGCCCACCGGTCTTGACCATGTCGTTGAGCCGGCGCGCCATCGCCGCCTGTTTCATCCCGGGGATCTTGGAGAGCATCCCCGCCTGCTGGCCGATGTTCCCCATCATCTGCCGCATGAACATGAAGCGTTGGAGCAGATCGACCACGTCCTTGGGCGCGCGACCGCAGCCCTTCGCGACCCGCGTGACGCGCGAGGGCTCCTTGCCGAAGATCTCCGGGTCGCGGCGCTCGCGCTTGGTCATCGAGCTCACGATGGCCTCGGCGCGCTTGAGCTCGCCCTCGTCGACGTTGAACCCCTCTGGCACGCTGTCGGCGAAGAAGGGCAGCTTCTCGAAGAGCTGCTGCAGCGGGCCCATCTGCTGGAGGGTGCGGATCTGCTCCAGGAAGTCGTGGAGGGTGAACCGCCCCTCGAGCATCCGCTTGGCGTCTTCCTCCGCCTTCTGCTCGTCGACGACCTCCTCGAAGTCCTTCATCAGGCCGACGATGTCGCCCATCCCGAGGATGCGGCTCGCCATGCCGTCGGGCCGGAACTCCTCGAGGCGATCGATTGTCTCGCCCGTGCCGACGAAGCGGACCGGGGCGCCGGTGACCTGCTTGATGCTCAGCGCGGCGCCGCCGCGCGCGTCGCCGTCGAGCTTGGTGAGCACGACGCCGGTCAGCGAGAGGCGCTCGTGGAACGTCGCCGCCGTCTTGACCGCGTCCTGGCCGATCATCGCGTCGACGACGAGGTAGACGTTGTCCGCCTTCGTGCGGCCCTTGATCTCGGCGAGCTCCTTCATCAGCGGCTCGTCGATCGCGAGGCGGCCGGCGGTGTCGTAGATGATCGTGTCGCACTTGAGCTTCTTCGCCTCGCCCATCGCCTTGGCGCAGATGTCGACGGGCTGACCGCCGGGGATCGCGAAGACGGGGACGTCGATCTGCTCGCCGAGTGTCTGGAGCTGCTCGATCGCGCCGGGGCGCTGCACGTCGGCCGCGACGAGCAGCACCTTCCTGTCCTTCTTCTGGAAGAACCGCGCGAGCTTGGCCGCGGTGGTCGTCTTCCCGGAGCCCTGCAGGCCGACCATCATCACGCCGGTGACCTGAGGGCGAGCCTTGAGCTCGAAGGGCTCCCCCTCCGCGCTCATCATCGCCGTCAGCTCTTCCTGACAGATGCGGATGAAGTGCTCGGCCGGGCCGACCTTCAGCTTCTTGCCGCCGGCCTTGACGTGCGTCTGCACGACCTCGCCGAGCGACTTCTCCTTCACCGTCGCGAGGAAGCGCTTGACCACGCCGAGCTCGACGTCGGCCTCGAGGAGCGAGAGCCGGACGTCCCGCAGGGCGGCCTCGATGTTCTCCTCGCTGAGCTCTGCGACCCCAGCGAGCCGGTTCTTCGCGGCGCGGAATCCCTTGGTCAGCGTCTCGAACATGCCACCCCTTCGCGGTCCTCTCGGCTTGCGGAGCAAGGCCCATTAGCACGGGCGAGCCCACTTTCAATCGTCCGGAGAGCCGTGGCGAAGGGGCTATCCTCCGCCGCGATGGCCACCTCGCTCCCCGCGCCGGGCGACCCGAACGTCCTCTACGTGGTCGATCTCTCGGGCTACGTGTTCCGTGCCTACCACGCGCTGCCGCCGATGAGCACGCGCTCGGGCGAGCCCACGCACGCCGTGTACGGCGTGACGCAGATGCTGCTCTCGCTCGTCGCGACGCGCCGGCCGGCGCGGCTCGCGGTGGCGCTCGACGCGCCGGGCCCGAGCTTCCGGCGCGCGATCTTCGACGGCTACAAGGCGACCCGCCGCGCACACCCGCCCGATCTCGACCCACAGGTGGAGCGGCTCGAGGAGGTGGTCGAGGCGTACGGGATCCCGATCCTGAGCGCCCCGGGCTTCGAGGCCGACGACCTGATCGCGACGCTGGTCGAGCGCGCCCGCGAAGCCGGGCTCGAGGTCGTGGTCGTGAGCGCGGACAAGGACCTGCTCCAGCTCGTCGGGCCGGGCGTGACCATGTACGACTCGATGCGCGAGCGCGTCTACGGACCCGCCGAGGCCGAGGAGAAGATGGGCGTGCGGCCCTCGCAGATCGCCGACTTCCTCGCGCTCACCGGCGACAGCTCCGACAACGTGCCCGGCGTCCCGTCGGTCGGCCCCAAGACCGCGGCGCGCCTGCTCGCGGAGCACGGCACGCTCGACGCGCTCTACGCCCACCTCGACGCGGTCGCGCAGAAGGGCACGCGCGAGAAGCTCGCCGCGCACCGCGACGACGCGTACCTCTCGCGCGAGCTCGTGACGTTGCGGCGCGACGCGCCGGTGCGCCTGGACCTCGACGCCCTGCGCCACGGCGGCGCGGACGAGGAGCGCCTGCGGGCCCTCTTCACCGAGCTCGAGATGCACAAGCTCCTCGGTCAGCTCGCGCCTGCCCCGGTGCGCCCCGTGCGCTACGGGCGGCCGCTCGTCGATCCGGCCGGGCTCGCGGCCGCGCTCGCCGCGGCGCGCGCCGCAGGTTGCGTTGCGATCTACACGCTCGCGGAGCCGGGGCCTGCGCGCGATGCGCCGATCGCCGGCGTCGCGCTCTCGTGGGAGCCGGGGCAGGCCGTGTACGTCCCGCTCGGGCACCTCGGGCTCGGCGCGCCCTCGCAGCTCGCGCAGCGCGACGTCGTCGCGGCGCTCGCCGGTCTCTTCGCCGAGGCCGGGGTGGTCGTGTGCACGGCGGAGCTCGCGCGCGAGCTCGGCCTGTGGGCGCGCGCCGGCCTGGATCTCTCGCGGGTGCGCTTCGACGCGGCGCTCGCGAGCTACCTGCTCGATCCCGAGCGGCACGGGCACACGATCGAGGAGATCGCGCGGAGCGAGCTCCACCGCACCCTCGTGGCCTACGACGCGCTGGCCGAGGCGCCGCGGCGCGGCGCGCGCGCGCTCGTCGACGTCCCGGTCGAGCGCGCCCGCGACTACGCCTGCGCGCGCGCGGACGCGGCGCGCACGGCGCGCGAGCGGCTCGGGCCGCGCCTCGACGCGGGCGGCCTGCGCGCGCTCCTCGACGACGTGGAGATCCCGCTCGCCGGCGTGCTCTCGCGTATGGAGCGGGAAGGGATCGCGCTCGACACGGCGCACCTCGCGCGGCTGCGCGAGGACTACGCGGCGCGGATCGTGGGGCTGGAGGCGGAGGCGTTCGCGCTCGTCGGGCGCGCGTTCAAGATCGGCTCGCCGCGCGCGCTCGAGGAGATCCTCTTCGACGAGCTGGGCCTGCGGGTCGTGAAGCGCACGAAGACCGCGCGCAGCACCGACGCGGAGGTCCTCGAGGAGCTCGCCGACGAGCACGCGCTGCCCCAGCTGATCCTCGAGCACCGCGCGCTCTCGAAGCTCTCGTCGACCTACCTCGACGCGCTCCCGCGCGCGGTGCACCCGGACACCGGGCGCGTGCACACGACGTTTCACCAGGCGGTCACCGCGACGGGGCGCCTGAGCTCGAGCGACCCGAACCTCCAGAACATCCCGATCCGCACCCCGGAGGGCCGCGCGATCCGCGACGCGTTCGTCGCCCGCGACGGCTGGCAGCTCCTGAGCGCGGACTACTCGCAGATCGAGCTGCGCGTGCTCGCCCACTTGAGCGGCGATCCCGAGCTGCGCGAGGCGTTCGCCGCGGACGAAGACGTGCACGCGCGAACCGCGCGCGCGATCTTCGAGACCCACGAGGTCACCGAGGCGATGCGCGGCGCCGCCAAGACGGTGAACTACGCGGTGATCTACGGGCAGACGCACTTCGCGCTCGCACGCAACCTCGGCGTCTCGCGCGAGGAGGCGCAGCGCTACATCGACGCGTTCTTCGCGCGCTACGCCGGCGTCGCGCGCTTCATGGACGCGACGGTCGAGGAGGCGCGCACGTCGGGCGGCGTGCGCACGTTGCTGGGCCGCTGGCGCGGCATCGGCGACATCCGCAGCCGCAACCGCGCGCTGCGCGCCGCGGCGGAGCGCGTCGCGCGCAACACGCCCATCCAGGGGAGCGCCGCGGATCTGCTGAAGGTCGCGATGATCCGGATCGACGCGGAGCTGCGCGGCCGCGGGCACGCGAGCAAGCTGCTGCTGACCGTGCACGACGAGCTCCTGCTCGAGATCGCGCCCGGCGAGCTCGACGCGGTGCGCGCCCTCGTGCGCGAGCGCATGGAGCACGCGATGGAGCTCGCGGTGCCCATCGCGGTGTCCATCGGCGTCGGGCGCACGTGGAGCGAGGCGCATTGAATTGAAGACCGCGCGGCGCGCCGGCACCATGGGCCCCATGCTCGTGGAGACCCGGCTCGGGCGCCTGTTCGTCGAGGTGCGCGGTGAGGGCACGCCGCTCGTGCTCTGGCCGTCGCTCCTGACCGAGGCGTCGATGTGGCGGTTCCAGATCCCGGCGCTCCGTGCGCGGTCGCGCACGATCGCGATCGACCCACCGGGACACGGTCGGAGCGCGCCGGTGCGGCGGCCGTACACCCTCGAGGACTGCGTGGACGCCGCGTGCGCGGTGCTCGACGCGGTCGGGGTCGAGGGGCCCGCCGACTGGGCGGGGCTCTCGTGGGGCGGGATGACCGGGATGCGGCTCGCGCTGCGCCACCCGGAGCGCGTGCGGCGGCTCGCGCTGCTCGACACGAGCGCGGCGCCCGAGGCGCGCGCGAACCTCCCCCGCTACCGCGCGATGGCGTTCGTCGCGCGCCACGTCGGGGCCGTGGGGTTGCTGCTCGATCGCATCGAGCCGATCATGTTCACGGCGGACACCGTCCGGCACCGGCGCGACTTGGTCGACCCGTTCCGCGAGCACCTCGCGCGCATGGATCCCGAGTCGATCGGGCACGCCGTCGACGCCGTGATCTTCGGCCGCGCCGACGTCACCGCGGCGCTCGCGGCCATCCAAGCGCCGACGCTGGTCCTGTGCGGCCGCGACGACGTGGCCACGCCGCTCGAGCGCTCGCGCGAGCTCGCCGGCGCCATCCCCGGCGCGCGGCTCGCCGTGATCGAGCGCGCGGGCCACCTCAGCGCGCTCGAGCAGCCGGACGCGGTGACCGCCGAGCTGCTCGCGCACTTCGCGTGAAGCTCGGGGGCCGCGTGGGAATGACTCCTCCGCCTCGGCGGCGGCGCCCGTTACCCTCGCAGCGGCGCGAGCACCCAGCGCATCAGCCGGATCGGCAGCGGGCCGTCGTCCGGGCGCAGGCGGCTCCCCCAGCCGAGCCGGAGCGGGACCCCGCGCCACTCGACGGAACGGCTGAACGCCGCGTAGGGCCAGATCCCGAGCATCAGGACGTCGCGCAGGGGTGTCAAGAAGCGGTGCTTGGTCGAGAGCGGCACGCCGCGCGTGCGCTCGACGAGGAAGGCGTCCCCGAGCGACTTCACGACCGTGATCGCCGCGAGCACCAGCCCGAAGCGCCAGTCGAGCCCGCTCGTGAGGAACGCGAGGAGCGCGAGGCCGGTCGGGTTCGCGAACAGGTCCGCCACGAAGCCGGGGACGTGGACGACCGCGCGCATCTTCAGCCAGCGCGCGTGGCGGCTCACGAAGTGCTCGACGGGTCCGTCGATGTTCACGTTCTCCGCGGTCGTCGTCGAGAGCAGGACCTTCTTGCCCGCCTTCTGGAACATGCGGCCGAGCACGTAGTCCTCCGCGAGCAAGTCGCGCACCGCCTCGAGGCCGCCGACCTCGGCGAGGTCCTTCTTGTAGAAGAGCATCGACTTGCCGATCACGCAGACGATGCCGAAGCTCAGCGCGAAGCAGGTCCCGGGCGCGGTGAACGCGCTGAGCTGGAGGTTGTCGAGCAACGCGCCCGTCGAGCGCTCGCCCACGCCGGCGACCATGGAGCTGAGCAGCTGGGCGTCCTCGTGCACCAGCTCCGCCACGACGCGGCGCAGGTAGTCCGGACGGGCGCGCACGTTCGCATCGGACTGCAGGCACAGCTCGTAGCGCGCCACCCGCAGCGCCCCCGCGAGGTTCGCCACCTTCGGGTTCAGCCCGAACGCGGGATCGCTGAACGCGAACCGTACGGGGATGCCGGTGTGCTCGCGGGCGAGCCGGCGTGCGACGGCGAGCGCCGGGTCCGCCGGATCGGTCGCGGCGAAGACGATCTCCAACGGCGCCGGGTAGTCCTGTTCGAAGAAGGAGCGGAGGTTGTCCTCGAGCCCCTCCTCGAGCCCCTTGAGCGGCTTGAGGAGCGAGACCGGGAGGTACGCCTCGTCCGGCAGCTCGAACGGCGCGCGCCGCGTGTGGCGCAGCGTCGCCAGGATCCCCAGCCCGAAGAGGATCAGGGCCGTCGCGGAGCAACCGAGCAGGATGTAGGGGACCCAGTCCATCGCGCCTCACCTTCCGACCCGGCCGCCGGGCACGCGTCGCCTCGACGGTGCGCGCGGCGCGCGACGGCTGGGGATCGGGGGCGCGCCGACTATGTCACCGATTTCGTCGAGGGGCCAAACCGACCGCCCGCGCGTGTCGGGGCGTGACGTCCCGGTGCCGCCGACACCTCGCCCTCGCTCAGAAGCAGCCGCGGGAGCAGGCCTGGAGCTCGACGGTGCACGCGGTCTGGCACGGCTGGCGATCGTCGGGGCACCGCTCGAGGCACTCCCGCCACGCGCCCTCGCACGCGCGGGCCGCGCAGGACGGGTTCGACGTGCGCGGCAGCGGGCGCGCGTAGCGGCGCTCCCGCCGGCGCGGGCGATCGAGCGCCTCCTCGTCCGCCGTCGCCGGCTCCGCCGTGGTCACCTCGAGCTCCTCGCTCGCGGCGGTCACCGGGGCGGCGGCGCGCGGCCCCATGGCGACCTCGGGCAAGCCGGGCAGGCGCGGGACCGACTCCCCCTGCTCGATCGCGGAGCGGCGCTCGCGCGCGTAGCTCGCGCGCTCCGGCGGCTGACCGCCGGCGTAGTGTTCCAACCACGCCGTCCAGCAGGCATGCTTCTGCGCGAGCGGGATCCGCGGATCGAAGTCCGCGGCGTAGCACCGCTCGAAGTACACCCGGCTGTCCTGCACGCGCCGGAGGCTGGGCCCGCAGCCCACGGCGATCGTCACCGCCACGCCGACCCCACACCATCCCACGACCCGCCGCATGCCCGATCAAGGTACCAAAGACGTCGCCGCTCGCCCACTGGGCCCCGCGGGGCAGTGCGTGATCGCGGCCGGCGCGCTCGGCCGCCTCTGGATCGCGTGGGCGCCCGACGGGGTCGTGCAGATCGAGCTGTCCGGGGAGCCCGCGCCCGAGGCGGTGTGGCGCCGCCGCCTCCCCGAGCTCGCCGCGCTCCCCGAGCGCGACGCGCCCGCTTCGGTCGCAGACCTCCTCGCGCGTTACTTCGCCGGCGAGCCCGTCGACCCGGCGACGCTGCCGGTGCGGCTGGCGGGCACCAAGTTCCAGGAGCGCGCGTGGCGAGCGCTGCGCGCGGTGCCCCGAGGCGCGGTGCGCACCTATGCCGGCCTCGCCGCGGACGTGGGCTCGCCGCGCGCGACGCGGGCGATCGGGACGGCGATGGGGGCGAACCCGCTGCCGATCATCGTGCCGTGCCACCGGTGCGTCGCGAGCGGCTCGATGCTCGGCGGCTACTCCGGCGGCCTCGACAAGAAGCGTTACTTGCTCGAGCTCGAGGGCGTCCGGGTCGAGGGCGACCGCGTGCTCTTGGGCCAGCTCGATCTGCTGTGATCGCGCTCGCGCGCGGCGATGACGGTCACTCGACCGACTTCGGCGCGAACCGAGCCTCGCGCACCTCGAGCGCGCCGGCCTCGAGCCCGTCCGCGGCCTCGAGCGCGTGATCCACGCAGCGCGCTGCGCCCGCCACGTCGGCCCACACCCGCGCGAGGCGCTCCGCGGTCGCCGGGTCGGTCGCGAGCACCAGCCGCTCCGTGAGCCGGCCCACGGAGACGCCCTCGTCGCTCTTGCGCTTGTTGATCGCGCCGAGCGCCGCGATCGCCAGCGCGAAGCTGTCCGCGTCGTCCGGCGGCGGCGCCGCCGCCGCGAGCTCCTCCGCGCTCGGCCAGGGCGCCGCGTGGATCGAGGGGTGCCCCGACTCGGCGGCGAACGCCCACGACCAGACCTCCTCCGTGATGTACGGCAGCGTCGGAGCGAAGAGGCGCAACAGGACGTTCAGCCCGAGCCGCAGGGCGGCCACCGCCGAGCCGCGCGCGGCGGCGTCCCCGAGCTCTCCGCGCGCGCGCGCCTTGGTCAGCTCGAGGTACGTGTCGGTGAAGCTCGCCCAGAAGAACTGCTCGGTCGCCATCAGCGCGCGCGCGTACTCGAACTCGTCGAACGCCGCGCTCGCCTCCGCGACGCACGCCGCGAGGGCCGCCACGAACGCGCGATCGAGCTCGCACGTGATCGGGTGGACCTCCGCCTCCTGCGAGAGGACGAACTTGCCCGCGTTGAAGAGCTTGGTCACGAGGCGCTTGCCGACCTTGAGCACCTTCGGGTCGAACGCCGTGTCCATCCCGAGCCGCGCGCTCGCCGCCCAGTAGCGAACGCCGTCCGCGCCGTACTCGTCGAGCAGGTGCCCGGGCGTGACGACGTTGCCCACGCTCTTGCTCATCTTCTTGCGGTCGGGATCGAGGATCCAACCGCTGATGACCACGTGCCGCCAGGGCACGCTCGCGTCGTGCAGGTGCGCCTTCGCGATCGTGTAGAACGCCCAGGTGCGGATGATCTCGTGGCTCTGGGGCCGGATGTCCGCCGGGAACAGCCGCGCGTGCCGGTCGGGATCGAGCCGCCACCGGCTGCCGATCTGCGGCGTCAGCGAGCTCGTGAACCACGTGTCGAACACGTCCGGGTCGCCCGTGAACCCGCCGGGCTGATCGCGCTGCGCCTCTGCGTAGCCCGGCGCCGGATCGCTCATCGGGTCGACCGGGAGCGCGTCGGCGCTCGCCACGATCGCGCGGTCGTGCTGCACGCGGCCGTCCGCGTCGATCGGGTACCACACGGGGATCGGCACCCCGAAGTAGCGCTGGCGGCTCACGCACCAGTCGTACGCGAGGCCCTCGGTCCAGTTGCGGAAGCGCAGGCGCATGAAGTCCGGGTGCCACCCGATCTGCTCGCCGCGCTCGATCAGCGCGTCCTTCTGCTCGAGCAGGCGCACGAACCACTGCCGCGTCGTGATGAACTCGAGCGGGCGGTCGCCCTTCTCGTAGTGCTTGACCGCCTGCTCCGTCTTGCGCGGCGGCGCGACGAGCGCGTCGCCGAGCATCCCGACGATCGCGTCGCGCGCGCCGGCGACGCGCTTGCCCGCGAGCTCGGCGTAGTGGCGGTTGGCCTCGGCCGGCGCGTCGCTCGCGAAGGCTCCCTCGCCGAACGTGACGGGCACGAGCCGGCCGTCGCGCCCGACGATCTGCCGCAGCGCGAGCTTCTGCTCGCGCCACCAGTGCACGTCCGTCTGATCGCCGAACGTGCAGACCATCAGGATGCCCGTCCCCTTCGCCGGGTCGGCGAGCGGGCTCGGGAAGATCGGCACGGGCGCGCCGAAGAGCGGCGTGACCGCCTCCTTGCCGAACAGGTCGCGGTAGCGCTCGTCGTCGGGGTGCGCGGTGACGCCGACGCACGCCGGCAGGAGCTCGGGCCGCGTCGTCGAGATGACGAAGCTGCGCTCCGGCGCGCCGCGCACGCCGAAGCGGATGTCGTGGAAGGCGCCTTGCTTGGGGCGGTCCTCGACCTCGGCCTGCGCGACCGCGGTCTGGAAGTCGACGTCCCACATCGTCGGGGCCTCGACGCCGTACACGTGACCCTTCTCGTGCAGATCCAGGAAGGAGAGCTGCGCGAGGTGACGGCACCGCTCGTCGATCGTCGCGTACTCCTCGGACCAGTCGACGCTCAGCCCGAGCCGGCGCCAGAGGCTCATGAACGCCTGCTCGTCCTCGCGCGTGACGATCTTGCAGAGCTCGATGAAGTTGCGCCGCGACACGACGAGCGGCGCCTCCTTCTTCAGCTTGGCGGCGTCCGCCGGGGCGAGGCGCAGCGCCGGGTCGTACGGGACGCCGGGCTCCGCGCGCACGTGGAAGTAGTTTTGCACGCGACGCTCGGTGGGCAGGCCGTTGTCGTCCCAGCCCATCGGGTAGTAGACGTTCTGCCCGCGCATGCGCCGCTGGCGCACGATCACGTCCGTGTGCGTGTAGCTGAAGACGTGCCCCATGTGGAGCGAGCCCGACACGGTCGGCGGCGGCGTGTCGACGACGAAGGTCTCCTCGCGCGGGCGCCGCGGGTCGTAGCGGTAGACGCCGCGCGCCTCCCACTGGGCGTCGAGGCGCCGCTCGGCCTCCGCCGAGTCGAAGTGCTTGGGGAGCGATGCGGAGTCGATGGTGGAGAACGCGCTCATGGGGCGGGGTGCATAGCACCAACGCCGTGGCGATCACCACGCCCGTCGGCGGATCACTCGGCGGTCAGGCGCCGGATCTCTTCCTTGATCAGCGTCTCGGCCAGATCCGGCACGACCTCCCAGACGACCTGCTCGATCACCTCGCGCGAGAGCGCGAGCACGCCCTCGATCTGCGCCTGCGTGAGGCCGAGGTCGCCGAGCTTGCCCGCCATCGCGCCGGAGGGCGCGGTCACCGCGGCGGCCACGGTGGCGGTGGGCTCCGGGCGGGCCGGCGCTTGCGGGCTCGCGACG
>JAHBWG010000020.1 GCA_019637095.1 Sandaracinaceae bacterium
GCCCCGCCCCGGCCGCCGACGCTCGGGGACGTGTCGGACGGGGCGATGAGCGCACCCTCTGGCGCCGCGCTCGCGGCGGCCGCGCTCGGCTCACCCACGCCCGCGTCGGGCAGCGTGGCGCGCTCCGCCGCGGTCGGGACGAGGTCCGCGGTCACGGCGACCGGCGCGGCGACGACCTCCGCGGAGGGCGCGACGACCGGCGGGCTCTGTACCACCGCGCCGCTCGCGACGTAGCGCTCGAGGTACGACAGCCGATGCAGCAGCGTGAGGTTTTGACCACGCAGCTCGCCCACCGCCGCCTCGAGCCGGTGGATTCGCTCGTCGTTTCTTTGGGTTCCGTCGTTCCGCGAGAAGCGCAGGTAGGCGAGCAGGCCGCCCAGGAGGAGCACCGGGGGCATCCCGCACACGAGCAAGCCCACCATCAGCTCCGCGAAGTCGTTCATTCGGGCCCCTCCGGCGCTCGCACGCAGCACCGCGCGTGCCACGCCGGCGGAGTCTATCTCCCGGGAGCCGCCGCGCGCGAGGCACGTACATCCGATGCTCGCCGCCGATCATCGGCTGCGCGAACACCGCGCGAGGTGCACGAGCTCCTCGATCGGGCGCCGCGCCCCGCCGGCGAGCTCGCCGTGGCGCGGCGCGCCCGCGCCGATCAGCCGATCGAGCGCGTCCTCCGCGCGGCGGCGGGCCGTCGCATCGAGCGCCTCCGAGTCGAAGAGGCGTCGATGCGCCGCGAGCGCGCGCAGGAGCCGCACGCGCGACGTCCCGTGGGCGGCGGCCGCGAGCCGCCGCAGCGCGAGCCCGCGCGCGAGCTCCGCGGGCAGGAGCCAGGGGAGCGAGGCGAGCGCGGCCGCGAGCACCACCGCGATCATCCAGAGCGTCGCCTCGGGGCCGCCCCCCGCCACGCGGCTCGCGACGACGCCGCTCGCGAACCCGAGCCCGACGTGGAACGCGAGCTCGCGCCACGAGCGGGCGCGCCGGGCGCGCGCGCCGAACACGAAGACGAGCAGGAGCACGCTCGCGACGAGCGAGACGTGGGTGCGGGCGGTGCCGTACGCCGCCGCGCCGCGCGCGTGAGCCTCCCGCGCCTCCGCCGCGGACGGCAGCTCGCCGCGCGCGATCACGGAGAAGCCCACGCGCGAAGCCGTCGCCACGTTGCCGGCGAGAGACGAGCCGTGCGCGTCGATCGAGCCGGCGAGCGCGAGCGCGAGCCCCGCCCCCGCGATCGACGACCACGCGCGGCTCGGCCGCATCAGCGCGCCTCCGCGGCGCAGGCGGCGAGATCCGGCGAGCTCTCGGTGTCGGCCCCCACGAGCGAGACGGACAGACGTCCGACCTCGAGGTTCCGATCTACCCCCTGTGCGCCGCTCGTCGCGATCGCGATCGCGGCGAACACGACCGCCGCCACCGCCGCCCCCTGACCCAGGCGCGTCCGCGCCCGCGCCGACCATCGCATCTTCGTCCTCACGTCGCGCGACCTCCTCCCGCATCAGACGCCCCGCGGCCTCGGCGGCGGGTCAGGGTTCGGTAAAAGCGCGGAGCGCGCTCGGGGACGACACGACGCACGGCCGGGGCCAGGCCCGAAAACCTCGCCAGGGGTGGGATCGGGGCGAGCCCGTCGATCGCGGACAGCAAGCGCATGCTGCTCCGAACAGATGGGTGGCGACGTCAGGGCGTTTCGTGACGGCCTCTCTCCAGGTGGCCGCGGGCGCGCGCAGCTGGTAGGCCGCGCCCATGGGCTACGAAGGACAGGCGGCGTGGATCACGGGCGGCGGCACGGGCATCGGGCGGGCGCTCGCGCTCGAGCTCGCGCGCCAGGGGGCGGACGTGGCGGTCTCGGGCCGGCGGCTCGACAAGCTCGAGGCCGTCGCGCGCGAGGTCGAGGCGCTCGGCCGGCGCGGGCTCGCCCTCGCCTGCGACGTGCGCAGCGAGGCGGAGGTCGAGGCGACGGCCGACCGCGTCGCGGCCGCGTTCGGCCGCATGGACGTCGCGATCGCCAACGCCGGGTACGCGGTCGGCGGCCCGGTCGAGGCGCTCAGCGCGGAGCGCCTCCGCAACCAGCTCGACGTCAACGTCGTCGGGGCGGTGATGACCGCGAAGCACGCGCTCACCCACCTGCGCCCCGCCAAGGGCCGCCTCGGGCTCGTCGGCTCGGTCGCCGCGTTCACCCCGCTCGCCAAGAACGGCGCCTACTGCGCGAGCAAGGCCGCGCTCCGCGCGATCGGGCAGTCCCTCGCGATCGAGCTCGCGGGCACCGGCGCGAGCGTCACGATCCTGCACCCCGGCTTCATCGAGAGCGAGATCAACCAGGTCGACGACGACGGCGTGCACCACCCCGACCGAGAGGACAAGCGCCCCAAGCAGCTCATGTGGCCCGCCGACCGCGCGGCGCGCGTGATGCTGAAGGCGCTCTACGCGCGCAAGACCGAGCACGTCTTCACCGGCCACGGCAAGCTCGGCGCGGCGCTGGGGCAGCACCTGCCGGGCCTGATGGTCTTCGCGCAGTCGCAGCAGCGCAAGCGCAAGCGGCGTTGACGCCGGCTACACGAACCGGTGCGAGCCCTTCACCTCGGTGTCGCCGCCCTCGGCGAAGCGGTACTCGGGGTCGACGAGCGGCTCGATGCGCGCCATCACGTCGTCGACGTAGGCCTGGAACTCCGCGGCGTGGTCGCGCTCCGCCTCCGCCGTGAACGGCTCGAAGGAGCCGCGCTCGACCCACGCGACCGCGTCCTCGCGGCGGAGCGGCGCGCCGAAGCGGTAGACGATCTCCCCCGGCCGCGCGATCGGGCTGCCGCTCGGGTAGCAGCGGTCGCTGCCGCTGCAGCCGACGGGGACGACCGGGCGCTCGAGGTGCATCGCGATCTGCGACAGGCCCGGCCGGCCCGGGAGCATCCGCCTCGAGCGGGTGCCCTGCGGGAAGATCAAGAGGTCGAGCCCGAGCGCGCTCGCCTCCTCGTTGAGCGCGACGAAGCGCCGCATCATCGCGCGGAACACCGCGTCGATCGCCGTCGCGTAGCTCTCGTGGCGAGGATCGAAGGGACGCCCGAGGATGTCGCGCGGTGTCTCGAGGACCACGCGCGGCGCCTCCGCCGGCGCGTCGCGCTGCTCACCCGCCGCCGTCGCGTCGACCCAGTCGCGCAGCGCGCGGTACTCCGCGTCCGTCGGCCGCCGCGCGAGCGTC
Source organism: Sandaracinaceae bacterium (assembly GCA_019637095.1). Lineage (GTDB taxonomy): Bacteria > Myxococcota_A > Polyangia > Polyangiales > Sandaracinaceae > JACKEC01. The sequence continues at coordinate 3,179 of JAHBWG010000020.1, forward strand.
GAGAGGAGATCGCGGGTGATGATGTAGCCGCGGCTCACCGTCGGGATGTTGTTGGTGAGCTCCATGAAGAAGCCGACCGACGGGCGCTCGTAGTACTTGCCCTTCACCCACGTCGCGATGAAGCGGCCGTGCTGCCGCCAGTGCTCGAGCATGAACGGCCAGTAGTTGTACCGGTCCGTGTGGTTCATCGCGAAGATCACCGGCTCCTTCGGGATCTTCTCGGCCCCCTCGAGCACGATGCGCACGCCGGGCGGCATCGAGTAGTTCGGGATCAGGAGGAGGTAGGCGACCACCCGCTGGAACAGCGGCTCGGCGCTGAGGGTGATGCGATCCATGCGTGCGAGGTCGAGCATCAGGTCCGGATCCCGCGCAAGACGAGGGAGATGAGCGTGCGCGCGACCTCGTCGGGGGCCGCGTCGAGCTCGCCGTTGAGGAACGACCACGCGAGCTGCTCGACCGCGCCGACGACCGCGAGCGCGCTCACGCGCGGGTCGCGCACCGTCAACAGGTCGTGCTCGACCGCGTAGCGCGTCAGCTGGACGGCGCGGGCGCGGATGTCGTCGGCGAGGGCGCGGATCGGTGCGCGCGCCCCCTCCGCAGGGGCGCGGCTCTCCTGGAGGTAGAGCCGCACCACGTCCGGGTGCCCGAGCGCGAGCGGCAGCATGCCGAGCGCGAACGTCTGGTACGCGCCGAAGAGCGAGCGCTCGTCGCGCGCCTCCTCGAGCGCGGCGAGGCAACGATCGAACGCCTCGCCGAGGATCTCGCCCGCCGGCTGCACGATGCCGGCGACGAGGTCCTCCTTGTCCTCGAAGTAGCGGTAGAAGTTGCCCTTCGCCGTCCCCGCCTCCTTCGCGATGTCGTCGATCGTGACCGTCTCGACGCCGTGCGCGAGGAACAAGCGCAGGCCGGCCTCGCGCAGCTGCGCGAGGCGCGCGCGGCGGTTGCGATCGCGCTTGCCGCCCGGCTGGCCCGGCCGCTCGGGCGGGACCCGCCCGAGGATCTCCTTGCTCGCCATTTCCTTGCTCGACACCGGACCTCATTCTGCTACAAATAACGTGACTGTGTAGTCATTCTTCGTGAAAGGCGGTCGACCATGATCGGGATTGCGCTGGGGCTCGCGTACGCGAACGCAGGGGAGTGGCTGATGCACAAGCACGTCCTGCACGGGAGCGGGCGCAAGCGCTCGAGCTTCTGGAGCTTCCACTGGCTCGATCACCACCGCGTCGTGCGCCTGAACGGCCACCGCGACGAGGCCTACGAGCGCTCCGTGCTCGGCTGGCACCCGCAGGGGAAGGAGGCGCTGATGCTCACGCTCGCGACCGCCGCGCACCTGCCGCTCCTGCCGATCGCGCCGTTCTTCACGGCGACCGTCGTCTACTCGGCGATCGACTACTACCGCAAGCACAAGCGCTCGCACCTCGATCCCGAGTGGGCGCGCGAGCACCTGCCCTGGCACTACGACCACCACATGGGCCCCAACCAGGACGCGAACTGGTGCGTCACGAGGCCGTGGTTCGATCACGTGATGGGCACGCGCGTCCCGTACGTCGGCACCGAGCGCGAGCGGCTGGATCGCGAGCGCGCCGCGCGGCGGGCCGAGCGCAAGGCCGCGCGCGAGGCGGGCGCGCGCGAGGCGGCGGGCGAGCGCGAAGCCGCCTGATGGTCGGGTAGCGAGCGGCGCGCCGGCCCGCGCGCGCGTATGCTCCGCGTCGCATGCGCCACCTCCTCGCCTCGCTCCTGATCACCGCGGCCGCCTGCGACGGTCCGTCGTCGCTCGACGAAGACGGCGGCGCGCCCCCGATGGACGCCGGCGGCGGCGAGGACGCCGGCCCGCCCACGGGCCTGCCGAGCACGCTCGGTCCGAGCGATCGCCCGGCCAACTTCGTGATCCCCGCCGCGCACGACGGGAGCACGGCGTTGCCGCTGCTCGTCCTCTTGCACGGCTACTCCGCGAGCGGGATGGCGCAGGACATCTACCTGACGCTCTCGCGCACCACGCGCGCGAACGGCTTCTACCTCGTGATCCCCGACGGCACGGTGGACGGGCGCGGCAACCGCTTCTGGAACGCGACCCCCGCGTGCTGCGACTTCGACGGCACCGGCGTCGACGACGTCGGGTACCTGATCGGGCTCGTCGACGAGGCGGAGGCGCTCGTGCCCGTGCGCGACGTCTACTTCTTCGGGCACTCGAACGGCGGGTTCATGAGCAACCGCATGGCGTGCGAGCACGCCGACCGGATCACCGCGATCGGCAACCTCGCCGGCTCCGGCTTCCGCGACGCGAGCGCCTGCGCGCCCACGCGGCCGGTCTCGGCGCTGCAGATCCACGGCGACATGGACGCAACGATCCCCTACGCAGGGCTCGCGGGCGCGTACCCGTCCGCGCCCGAGCTCGTCGCGCGCTGGGCCACCCGAGCCGGCTGCGACGACGTCGTGACCCCGGGCGAGCCGCTCGATCTCGACTCCGGGCTCGCGGGCGCGGAGACGTTGGTGGAGCATCGCAACACGAATTGCGAGGGCGCCGACGCCACGCTCTGGACGATCGTCGGCGGCAGCCACATCCCCTCGCTCTCCGGCGGGGGCTTCGCGCGCGAGCTGCTGCGCTGGCTCGACGCCCGCCGGCGCTGAGCTTCGAGGGGGCTCAACGCTCGGCGAGGCGCGGGAGCATCTCGGCGAAGTTGCAGGGCTTGGTGCGGCTGTCGAGCTGGTGGACGAGGATCTCGTCCCACGCGTCCTTCACCGCGCCCTTGCTGCCGGGCAGCGCGAAGAGGTAGGTCGCGCCGGCGACGCCCGCGGTCGCGCGCGACTGGATCGTCGAGGTGCCGATCTTCGCGTACGAGAGCCAGCGGAACAGCTCGCCGAACCCGGGCAGCGCCTTCTCGTAGACCGCCTCGAACGCCTCGGGCGTGACGTCGCGGCCCGTCACGCCGGTGCCGCCGGTGGCGATCACCACGTCCACGGATCCGCTCGCGACGTACGCGCGCAGGGCCGCCTCGATCGCGGGGCGCTCGTCCTTCACGATCACCTTCTCGATCACGTCGTGGCCGGCCGCGCGCGCGCTCTCGAGGAGGATCGCGCCCGACTCGTCCGTCGCGTCCGTGCGCGTATCGGAGATCGTGAGGATCGCGATCCGCAGCGGGACCATCGGCGCGGGCTCGCTCACTTCTTCTTCTTCCTGCGCTTCTTCGGCTTGGCGGGCGCGTCGGCGTCGGGCGCGCCTCCCTCGGCCGAGGGCTCGAGCGACTGCGACACGGGGGCGCGGTCCGGGCCGGTCTTCCCCGGCGCCGCGCCGGGCGCGATCGCGGCGCGCTCCTCGTCGGTGAGCGGCTTGAGGATGTTCGACTTCTTGCTGAACAGCAGCATGTAGAGGCTCAGCAGCACGATCGGCGCGCTGAGGCACTGCCCCATCGTGAACGGGAAGCTCTCGTCGAGCGCGGTCTGGAACTCCTTCACGTACTCGATGAGGAACCGGGTCGTGAAGTAGTACGCGAGCAGGATGAAGAGGACCGCGCCCGGCCGCAGCCGGTTGCGCCAGCGCGCGTTCAGGTAGATCGCGAGGCCGAGCATCGCGAACGCGAGGAGCGCCTCGTAGACCTGGGAGGGGTGCCGGTAGATGACGGTCTGACAGAGCTCCTGCGCCTCCCCCGTCGGCAGGTGCGCGTACTGCGGGCACTCGTGCCGCGGGAACCACACGCCGATCCCCAGGTCGGTCTGGCGCCCGACGATCTCCGAGTTGAACAGGTTGCCGACGCGGACCCACGGGATGACGAAGGTCGCGCCGCACATCGCCGGATCCATGTACGCGAGCGGGTCGCGCCCGTGCTTGCGGGCGAAGAAGAAGACCGCGAGGATCGCGCCGATCCCGCCGCCGTGGCTCGCGAGGCCGCTGCCGATCTGGATGAGGCGCCGGCCCAGCGCCTCGAGCGACTGACCCCCCGGATCCGAGAAGACGTCGGTGAAGAGGTGCGTCTCGTAGAAGATCAGGTGCACCAGGTGCGCGCCGACGATCATGCCCAGCGGCGTCCAGAGCGTGAGCCGCTCGCCGTGCTTGCGCGGGTAGCCCCACTGCTCGAAGTAGCGCGGGAACGCCCACGCGGCGCCGAGCAGACCGATCGCGAAGAACAACCCGTAGTAGCGGATCTGCAGCGGGCCGTTCGTGATGGCGGTGTTCAGCCAGTCGAACTGGATGAGGACCGGGTCGATGTCCCAGATCACGGCGTCCGCCATAGCACCCGACCGGGCGGCCGTGCCAGCGTCGAGGGACATTCGCGCGCGATCCGCGGCGCGCACGGCGCCACTCGAGGCTCACCGCAGCGGCATCGAGCGCCAGCGGTCGCGGAGCGACTGCGCGATGCGCGTGGCCATCGCCATGATCGTGAGCTGCGGGTTCACGCCCAGGCTCGTCGGCACGACGCTGCCGTCGCACACGAACACGTTCCGCGTGTCCCAGAGCTTTCCGTCGGGGTCGACGCCGCTCGTCGCCGCGCTCGTCCCCATCTGGACCGACCCGAGCGGGTGCTGCGAGCTGCACTCGATGCGCCGCGGCGGCACGCGCTCGAGCTCGAAGCGGCGGAAGCCGTCCGCGTCGAGCGGGCCGTCGAGGCCGAGCACCGGCAGGTAGAGCCGGCGCGCGCCGGCCGCGAAGAACGTCTCGCCGAGCAGCCGGATCCCGCGGTACATCGCGCGCCGATCCGCCTCGCTCATGCGGTAGAGGAGCACCGGCTCGCGGCCGAACGGGTGGCGCCAGACCGCGCCGGGGCCCTCGTCGTGGACCATCGCGCCGAACATCGCGACGTACGGCACCTCGCGCGCGCGCCGCATGAGCGCGGCGCCGGCGCCGGGCATCGTGGCCGCGATCACGCTGCCGGGGATGAAGAGGCTCATCAGCGTGACGTGGTCGCGCTCGAACGCGTCGGTGTACGCGCTCTGCAGCGCGCCGCGCCAGCCCTCGACCGGCTCGTCGAAGGTCGCGAACACGCGGAAGCCCGGGTGCAGCGTCATGTTCTCGCCGACCTGGCTCCCGTAGGGCGCGAGCCCGCTCGCCGAGAGCAAGACCGGCGAGTGGACGCCGCCGCACGCGACGAGCACGACCCGCGCGCGCACCGTCAGGCGCGGCCCGCGTCTGCCCGGGCCGGCGAGCAGGCGCCCGCGCACGCCTCGGGCGCGCCCGCCCTCGTGCTCGATCCGCTCGACGAGGCAGTCCGACCACACGCGCCCGCCCGCGGCGAGCAGGCGCGGGAGGTACGCGAGGTCGACGCTCATCTTGGCCTGCTCCGGGCAACCGAAGTTGCACCTCCCGCAGCCGTGGCAGCCCTTCGTGTTGCGCCCGATCGGGCGGATCGGGTGGCCGAGCTTGGCCGCGCCGATCCCGAAGAGCCGCGTCGAGCGCGACTGCATCTCCTCGGGGACCTGCTCGACGTGCACCGCCGCCTCGACCTCGCGGTAGTACGGGTCGAGGCCCTCGGGCGTCAGCGCCGTCAGGCCGAGCTCGCGCGACCACGTCGCGAGGATCGCCTCGGGGACGCGGAGGCACACGCCGCCGGTGACGACGGACGAGCCCCCGACGCCGCGGCCCATCGTGACGTTGACGCCCGGGGTCGCGCCGAGGCCGAGCGCGAGCGTCATCCCGCCCTCGCGCCAGACGTGCCGCAGCGACTGGCTCTGCCGCAGCTTCCCGTGCACCGCCGCGGGGACGTAGCCGCCCTCCTCGAGCACGAGCACGTCGAGCCCCGCCTCGGCGAGGATCGTCGCGGCGACCATCCCGCCCGCGCCCGAGCCGACGACGACGACGTCGGCCTCGAGGGCGACCGGCCTCGTCTCGTGGCGGCCCTCGACGACGCCGCTCACGACAGCTTGCATTGCTGGGTCCAGCCGATCTCGCGCGCCGCGTCCGGGTGCTCGAAGTAGACGATGGAGAGGATCGCCTTGGCGCCCAGCAGCGCGATCGAGAGCGCAGAGCGCTCGAGCCGCTCGATCGCGTGCACGCGCGCGCGCCAGTCGAGCGCGCCGAGCGTGCAGAGGCGCCACGCGAGCAGCGGGGCGACGAAGTAGATCGTCGCGAGGCACGCGACGAACACGAGGCGCGAGCGGCGCCCGAGGTGGCCGAAGAAGTCGCCGAGGTCCTCCTCGAGCCAGTCGAGGCGCGCGGCCGGCGGGGGCCCGTCGTCGGTCGAGAAGAGCGCCTCGGCGACGAGCCGCGCGCGACGTCGCCACGGAGCCGACAGGCCTGGCCGCGCGGCGCGCGAGCTCCACCCGAGGACGACGTAGGGGTCGGCGGAGGCCTCTTCGGCGGGCGCCTCGGCGCGAACGACGGACATCGCGCCGATGATGCCACGCGGCTCACTCGGCCGGGACGAAGTCGACCTCGAACAGCCACGGCCAGTACTTGCCGGTGATCACGAAGCGACCGCGCTCGGCGATCCACGCGATGCCGTTCAGCACGTCGGCCTCGCGTTGCTCGGCGTCCGCGAGCAGGCCGCTCGCGTCGACCGATCCCGTGACGTGCCCGCTCGCCGGGTCGATGCGCACGATGCGATCGGACTGCCACACGTTCGCCCAGACCGCGCCGTCGACGCACTCGAGCTCGTTGAGCTCGCGCACGATCCCGCGATCGTCGCGCACGCGCACGACGCGATCGACGCGGAAGGTGTCGGGCCGCCGGAAGAAGAGCCGCTCGCTCCCGTCGCTCATCACGAGGTGCTCGCCGTCGAAGCAGAGCCCCCAGCCCTCGCCGTCGTACGAGAAGCGGCGCGTGTGCTCGAGGCCGTCGAGCGAGAAGACGTGCGCCTCGCCCTCCTGCCACGTGAGCAGGTAGAGGCGGTCGTCGACGCGCGCGAGGCCCTCGCCGAAGAGGCGCCGCTCGAGGCTGCGCGTCGCGAGCACTTCGCCCGTCTCGAGCGCGACGCGGCGCACCGACGAGCGGCCGTACTGCCCGGTGCTCTCGTAGAGGTGACCGTCGTGCCAGAGGAGCCCCTGCGTGAAGGCGTCGGGGTCGTGCGGGTAGCGCCGCACCACGCGCACCGCGAGCGCCTCGGGCGCGGGCACCGCGCCCGACGCCGAGGCCGACGCCGCGCCAGGAGGCGGCGCGTCGGACGGCGGGTGCCCGAGCTCGATGTACGCGATCGCCGCGGCGAGCAGCGCCGCGACCCCGAGCAGCCACCACGCCCCCTTCGCCTTGGGCTTCGGCGCCGCGGCGGGCGCGGTGGGCGCGGCGGGCGGCGTCGCGCTCGGCTCGCGCTCCCCCGCGGGCTCCGCGCCCCTGCGCGTCGGCTTGCGCCGCTTGGATCCGGCGCCCTTGGCGGCGCGCGCCCTCGCCATCAGAGCGGCTCCTCGAGCGGTGCGCTCGCGGCGGCGACGAAGCGCGCCACGTCCTCGAGGCGCTCCGCGTGCGCGGCGCGCGGCCACTCCCAGAACGCCTCGCGCGGCCCGAACAGCACCGCGAGCCGCCCGTAGCGCGCCGCGAGCGCGACCTCCGAGCGCGTCCCCTCCCCGCCCGGCAGCGCGACGATCACGTCCGAGCTCAGCACGTTGACGTGGTTGCGGCTGCGCGGATCCGTCCCGAGCGCGCCGCTCAGCGGCAGGTGCGTGCGGATCGGGATCTCGACGTGCGGGTTCGGGTAGCCGGGGCGCGCGTCGGGGCCCGGCAGCACGCCGATGCAGACGCCCACGCGCGGTCGCGTCGCGACGAACGCCGCCGACACGGCCTCCATCACGCCGCCGCCGCCGCCGGTGAGCAGGTGGTGGCCCTCGCGCGCGATCCACACGCCGAGCGGCGCCGCGAGCGCGGTGTGCGGCTCCCTGCCGGATCCCATGACCCCGACGATCACGCGCGGAGGTTACCCCACGCGTCGCGAGATGCACTCGGGAGGGCGCGAAGCCTGCAACGCGCGCGGGCTCGTGCGCCGCGCGGCCGTCCGGCGGCCGCCGCGGGCGGTGACGCCCCGGTGCTTCTCGGGCTCGACCTCGCCCGGGTTGCGGCTAGGATGCGGCCCGTGCCTGCCTCGCCCCCGCGCCGCAAGTGGCTCCTCGGCGCTGCGATCGGAGCCACGGCGGTCGCGCTCCTCGGCGTGTCCCTGCACTTCTGGACCGCCGACGAGGCCACGGAGACGCCGGTGATCGAGGGCGCGCTGCCGCCCCCGCCCGGGCCCGCGCCCGACGTCACGGGCGAGTGGCGGATCGTCGTCTTGCCCTTCGGCGCGCCCGAGGGGGAGCCGCCCGAGACCGGCGAGGCGATCGCGCGCGCGCTCGCCGCCGCGCTCGACCTCGCCCCCGAGACGAGCGCGGCCTTCGCGGCGCCGGCCGACGCGGCCGACGCGGCCGATGCGACGGCGCCGCTGGCGTGGCCCGCCGGCGTCGCGCTCGCGCGCGCGCGCGGCGCGACGCACTTCGTCGTCGGCACCCTCGACACGACCTCGGGCGCGCTCGGCGTGCGCGTGGTGCTCCACCACCGCGACGGCGCGGTCGTGCGCTCCGCGGAGGCCGCCGCGCCGCGCGCCGAGGTGCTCGCCCGCCTCTACGACGCCGCGCAGGCCCTGCTCGGCACGCGCGCGAGCCTGCCGAGCGCGGACCTCGACGTCGCGGCCGCGTCGAGCACGCGCTCCCTCGAGGCCATGACCGCGTTCACGCGCGGCGAGGACGCGCTCGCGCGCGACGACTTCGCGGCCGCCGCCGACGCGTACGCCGACGCGGTCGCGGCGGATCCGGGCTTCGTCTTCGCGAGGTACCGCCGCGCCACGGCGCTCGAGCGCAGCGGCCGCTACACCGCGGCGCTCGACGAGGTCGAGCGCGTGCTCGAGAACCGCGATCGCCTCGCGCACGCGGACCTCGCGCGCGCCGAGGCGCTCCGCGCGGCGTGGCGCGGCGAGCCGCGGCGCGCGCGCGCGCTGCTCGAGATCCACACGACGGAGCACCCGCGGGACGCGGAGAGCTGGCGGCGTCTCGGCGACGTGTGCGTCCGCCTCGGGCCCGTGACGGGGCGACCGCCCGCCGACGGCCGCGCCGCGCTCGATCGCGCGCTCGAGCTCGCGCCGGGGCACACCGACGCGCTCGAGGGGCTCGCGCTCCTCGCCGCGGACGCGGGCGACCTCGACGCGCTCGAGGCGCTCGTGTCGCGCTTCGAGCCGGCGCGGCGCCCTGCGTACGCGCTCGTCGTCGCGATCGCGCGCGACGACGAGGCGACGCTGCGCGCGCTCGGGGAGGCCGAGGTGACGCCCGCGCTCGCGCCGCTCCTCGCGCTGCCGGAGCTGCGCGGGCACGCGTACCTCGCCGCGAGCCCGGGCACCGCGCCGGCGGAGGCCGCCTGGCGGCGCGCGGAGCACGCGCTCGCGCACGGCAGGCCGAGCGCCGCGCTCGAGGCGCTCGACCCGACGTGGGACACCCTGCCGGCCTTCGTGCGCGAGGCGGCGCTCGCGCTCGCGTGGCTCCCGGTGCTGCGCGTCTCGCGCGAGGCGCTCGCGCCGCGCTGCGCGCTCTTGCCCGAGCGCGCGACGGATGGAGGCGACGACGACCCGCACGCGGGCGCGCGGCCCGCCATCACGCTCTTCCTCACGGGCGCGTGCGCGCACCGGCTCGGGCGCGCGGACGAGGCGGCGCGCGCGCTCGACGCGCTGCGCGACGACGCGCGGCCGCGGCCCGTGCTCGGGGCCGCGCTCGCCGCGCAGCTCGAGGCGTGGATCGCGCTCGAGCGCGGCGAGCCGGAGCGCGCCCTCGAGCTGCTCGCGGCGGCCGAGGCGCCGATCCCGCCGTGGGAGCTCGAGCGCTCCGCGCTCCTCGCGGGCGTGATCGGGCGCGCCGCGCGGGTCGAGGCGCTCCTCGCGCTCGATCGGCTCGCCGAGGCGCTGCACTACGCGCAGTCGCTCCCCCACCCCGTCGGCGCCTCGCGCGCGCTCGCCGCGCACTCGCTCCACCGCATCGGGGAGATCTACCGGCGCGCGGGGCGCGACGCCGAGATGCGCCGCACCTGGGACCGCTACCTGGCCTTGCGCGCCGCGCCCGAGCCGCCGTTCGAGGACGAGGTCGCCGCGGTGCGCGCGCACCTCGCCGCGCCGAGCCCGGGCCCGTGATCAGGACACCGTCGAGCCCGGCTCCGACGGCGCGGTGACGGGGCGGAGCGCCCCCGCGCGATCCTCGGCCATGAGCAGCATGCCCTGGCTGTCGAGGCCGACCATCTTCCGCGGCGCGAGGTTCGCGACGACGATCACCTCGCGCCCGAGGAGATCCTCCGGGCCGAGGTGCTCGGCGACGCCCGCGAGGATCTGGCGCGTCTCGAAGCCGAGATCGACCTCGCAGCGGATCAGCTTCTTCGACTTCTTCACGCGCTCGGCGACGACGACCTTGCCGACGCGCAGATCGAGCTTGGCGAAGTCGTCGTACGTGATCGTCTCGCGCAGCGGCGCGTAGGGGAGCGCGGGAGCCGGGCCTGCGGCGGCGGCGGCCGCGGCGGCGCGTCGCTCGAGCAAGGCGCGTTGCGCCTCGATCGCGGCGTCGTCCACCTTGCTGACGAGGATCGCCGGCGCGCCGAGCGGGTCCCCGGCCCGCAGGAGCGGGCGCGCGGCGTCGTCCCAGCCGAGCCCCTCGCCGCCACCCGGCGTGCTCGCGCGGACGCCGTCGAGGCGCAGGATCTCGCGGAGCTTCGCGGCCGTGAACGGCAAGAACGGCTCCGCGAGGATCGAGAGCGCGGCGCAGACCTGCAAGCTGACGTGCAGCGTCGTGTCGCAGCGCGCGGGGTCGGCGTCGCGGCTCGCCCAGGGCGCCGCGTCGTTGAAGTACTTGTTGCCCAGGCGGCTGACCGTCATGAGCTCCTGGATCGCCGCGCGCATCTCGTGGCCGTCGATCAGCGCGCCGATCTTCGCGGGCGCCTCGGCGAGCGCGGCGAGGACCGCGCGGTCCTCGTCGGTCGGCGTCCCGAGCGGCGGGATCTTCCCGTCGCGGTACTTGGCGACGAACTGGATGGTGCGGTTCGCGAAGTTGCCGAAGTTGTCGGCGAGCTCGTTGTTCACGTGCGCGGCGAAGTCGGCCCAGGTGAAGTCGGCGTCGCGCGTCTCGGGCAGCGTGCGCAGGAGCGAGTAGCGCAGGTAGTCGGCGGGGAACGCCTCGAGCGCCTCGCCGAGCCACACCGCCCAGCCGCGGCTGGTCGAGAGCTTGTCGCCCTCGAGGTTGAGGAACTCGTTCGCGGGCACGTTCTCCGGCAGGACGTAGCCGCCGTGGAGCATGAGCATCAGCGGGAAGCTGATCGTGTGAAAGACGATGTTGTCCTTGCCGATGTAGTGGATCAGGCGGGTGTCCTCGCGCTGCCAGTAGGTCCGCCAGCGCTCCGGATCGCCGGCCCGCTGCGCCCACTCGCGGGTCGCCGAGACGTAGCCGATCGGGGCGTCGAACCACACGTAGAGGACCTTGCCCTCCGGGTCGACCCCGGCGGCGCGCGCGACGTCCTCCGGGACGGGCACGCCCCACGGGAGATCGCGCGTCATCGCCCGATCGCCGAGGCCGAGCGTGAACCAGCTCTTGATCTGCCCGAGGACGTTCGGCTTCCAGTGCGACTTGGTCGCGATCCACGCCTCGATCCGCGCCTGGTGTTCGCCCATGGGCAAGAAGAAGTGCGTGGTCTCGCGCCACTCGAGGGCGGCGTCGCTCATCGTGCTGCGCGGCTCGATCAGCTGGCGCGGGCTGAGGGCCGTCCCGCACTTCTCGCATTGATCACCGTAGGCCTGCGGGTTCCCACAGATCGGGCACGTCCCGACCACGAAGCGGTCGGCGAGGATGAGCTGCACCTCGGGGTCGTAGGGCATCTCCTCGGTGTGGGTGCTGAACGCGCCGGCCGCCGCCATCGCGCGGAAGAACTCGGTGGCGGTCTCGTGGTGGACGGGCGAGCTGGTGCGGCCGTAGTGATCGAAGCTCATGCCGAAGGCGGCGAAGTCGCGCTCGGCCATCGCGTGGTAGCGGTCGACGATCTCGCGCGGGGTGACCCCGTCGGCGAGCGCGCGCTTGACGATGGCGGCGCCGTGCTCGTCCGAGCCGCAGATGTAGACGACGTCGCTGCCCTTGAGGCGGTGGTAGCGGCAGAAGACGTCCGCGGGGAGGTACGCGCCGGCGAGGTGGCCGAGGTGGATCGGGCCGTTCGCGTACGGGAGCGCGGAGGTGACGAGGATGCGGGGCTCGCTCATGGGGGGCGGAGCCTAGATCGGGGCGGAGGTGGTGACTACTCGGCGAAGCACGCCGTGCCTCGCCGCGCCTCGCCGGCTACGATCGCGGCATGCGTCGCCTCGCTCTCCTCGCGCTGCTCGTCTCGTCCGGGTGCGACGGCGACGGCCCGTCGGACGCCGGAGCGCGGAGCGACGCGGCGACGGGGAGCGACGCGGGCGCGCGCGACGCGGGCGGCGGAGGCGGCGAGGACGCCGGCCGCGGGGACGCGGCGGCGCCGGCGGCCTTGCGCGTGCTCGTCTTCACGCGCACCACCGGGTTCCGGCACGACTCGATCGAGGACGGCGTCGCCGCGCTCGAGGCCGTCGCGGCGGCGCGCGGCTGGACGATCGACGACACCGGCGACGCGGCCCAGATCTCCACCGCGCGCCTCGCGACCGTGGACGTGCTCGTGTTCCTCAGCACCACCGGTGACCCGCTCGACGCGACGCAGGAGGCCGCCCTCGAGGCGTTCGTGCGCGACGGCGGCGGCTGGGTGGGCGTGCACGCCGCGGCGGACTGCGAGTACGACTGGCCGTTCTACGGCGAGCTCGTCGGCGCGTGGTTCGCGAGCCACCCCGCCATCCAGGACGCGACGCTCGTGGTCGAGGATCGCGATCACCCCGCGACCGCGCACCTCGACGCGACCTGGATGCGCCGCGACGAGTGGTACGACTTCCGCCGCAACCCGCGCGCCGACGTGCGCGTGCTGATCACGATCGACGAGTCCACGTACTCGGGCGGGTCGATGGGCGCCGATCACCCGATGACGTGGGCCCACGAGGTCGGCGCGGGCCGCAGCTTCTACACCGCGCTCGGGCACACGCGCGAGACGTTCGCGGAGCCCGCGTTCCGCGCCCTGCTCGCCGGGGCCGTCGAGTGGGCGGGGCGTCGCTAGCGCGCCCCGGCGGCGCGCCGGAGCTCAGCGCGGAGGAGCTCGGCGCGGACGAATCCGCTCGCGACGCGCGGCGGCGCGCGCTCGCGCTGGGCGCGCGCTGGGCGCTCGTCGCGCTGCTCGGCGGCGGCACCGCGCTCGCCACGCTGCGCTTCGCCCTCGAGACGCCGCCGCGCGACGCCGTCCCGGCGTGGCTGATGCTCCTCGGCCTCTCGAGCCTCGCGCTCGCCCTCGCCGGTGTCGCCGCGCGCGGCCTGCCGCGACGCCACCTCGCCGTGGCCACCCTCGGCGTCGCGGCGATGCTGCGGCTCGCCGCGCTCTTCGCGCCCGTCTCGCTCTCGGACGACGTGCACCGCTACGTGTGGGACGGCGCCGCGCTCGCCCACGGGATCGATCCGTACGCGCACCGCCCGATCGAGATCGTGGGCCAGGCGCCGGGGCTCGAGCCGGCGCGCCTCGCCGCGCTCAACTCGCCTCGCTACCACACCGTCTACCCACCGGTCGCGCAGCTCGCGTTCGCGACCGCCGCGCTCGCCGAGCCGTCCGTCGACGGCGCGCTCGCGCTGCGCGCGCTCTTCGGCCTCGCCGACCTCGCCGCGATCGCGCTGCTCTTCGCGCTGCTGGACCGGCTCGGCCGCGCGCGCGCGTGGGCGCTCTTCTATGCGTGGAGCCCGCTCGTCTACTGGGAGATCGCGGCGGGCGGGCACACCGAAGCGCTGATGGTGCCGCTGCTGTTGGCGGCGACGATCCAGGCCCTCGACGCGCGCCCGGCGCGCGCCGGCGCGCTGCTCGGCCTCGCCGTCGCCGCCAAGATCACCGCGCTCGTCCTCGCGCCGATCCTCGTGGTGCACCTCGCGCGGCGCGTCGGGCTCGCGCGGGCCCTCGGCGCGGCGCTCGCAGCCGCGCTCACCGTCGCGCTCGCCTTCCTCCCCTTCGCGAGCGCGACGCTCGTCCCGAACCTCACCGAGTCGCTCGCCCTGTTCGGCGATCGCTTCTCGTTCAACGCCCCGGTCTACTACGCGCTGCGCGACGCGCTCGGCTACGTCGAGGGCGAGCGCGCGCCGGTCGACGGCGTCTTGATGCCCTGGCTCGCCGCCGCGACGTTGCTCGCGCTCTCCGCGCTCGCGCTCTGGCAGACGGGGAGCCGCGAGCGCCTCGTCGTCGGCATGGCGTGCTCGCTCCTCGCCCTCTTGTTGCTCTCGCGCGTCGTCCACCCCTGGTACGGCGTCGCCGCGCTCGCGTTCGGCGCGGCGGCGCGCAGCCCCACGCTCGTGCTCGCGAGCGTCCTCTTGCCGCTGAGCTACCTGCGCTACCAGCCGTTCGGGCGCGAGGAGCCCTGGGTGCTCGCCGTCGAGTTCGTCCCGATCCTCGTCGCGCTCGTGCTCGAGGCCGCGGTGCGCGCGCGCGTCACGCCGCCGCCTCCACCAGCACGGGCGCGAGCACCCGCACGAGCTCGCTCCCCGCGATCTCCACCAGGAACCCCCGCGCCCCGCCGTTGATCCACAGCGCCGGCAGCTCGGCGACCGAGCGCTCCACGTAGATCGGCATCGCGCGCCGCAGCCCGAACGGCGACGTGCCGCCGACCTGGTAGCCCGAGTGCTTCTGCGCCACCGCCGGCGCGCACGGCCCGACGCTCTTCGCGCCGATCTGCCGCGCGAGGTTCTTCGCAGACACCTCGCGATCGCCGTGCATCAGCACGCACAGGGGGCGCTTGCCGTCGTCCTCGAAGATCAGCGTCTTGACGACGCGGTGCTCGTCGATCCCGAGCGCGTCCGCCGACGCGCGCGTGCCGCCGTGCGGCTCCCACGCGTAGAGGTGCGGCGTGAACGAGACGCCGTGCTCGCGCAGGGCGCGGACGGCCATCGTGACGGGGTGCTTGGGCGACACGGCCCGGAGGATACCCGCGCGCTCGCGGCGCGCACCGCTGGTAGGCTGCGCCCCGATGATCGCCTTGATCTTCGCGCACCCCTACCCCGATCGCTCGCGCGCCAACCGCGCGCTCCTCGCCGCGGTCCGCGACCTCGACGGCGTGGCGGTGCGCTCGCTCTACGAGCGCTACCCGGACTTCGACATCGACGTCGCGGCGGAGCAGCGGGCGCTCGCCGAGGCCGACACGGTCGTGTGGCAGCACCCGATGTACTGGTACTCGACCCCGGGCCTGCTCAAGCACTGGTTCGAGAAGGTGCTCGCGCGCGGCTGGGCGTACGGCGAAGGCGGGACGGCGCTCCACGGCAAGCGGTGCCTCTGGGTCGTGACGACCGGCGCGGGGCCGAGCGCGTTCCGCCCCGAGGGCATGCACGGGCACCCGATGGAGGCCTTCGTGCCGCCCGTGGAGCAGACCGCGCGGTTCTGCGGGATGCGCTGGGAGGAGCCGCTCGTGGTGCACGGCGCGCACACCGTCGGCGACGAGGCGCTCGCCGCAGCCGCGGCGGACTACCGGCGGCGCCTCGCGGCCCTGCTCGCCGAGGCGCGCGGAGGCGACGATGAATGAGCACGGCCTGCTCGGCGACGCGATCGTCTACCTCGCGGCGGCCGTCGTCTGCGTCCCGCTCGCGAGCCGCTTCAAGCTCGGCTCGGTCCTCGGGTACCTCGGCGCCGGCTGCCTGATCGGCCCGCACGCGCTGCGGCTCGTGCACGACCCGGCCTCGACGCTCCACTTCGCGGAGATCGGCGTCGTGCTGATGCTCTTCGTGATCGGCCTCGAGCTCGATCCGAAGCGGCTCTGGGCGATGCGCCGCGCCGTGTTCGGCGGCGGCGCGCTGCAGCTCGCGGCGTGCGGCGTCCCGCTCGCGCTCGGCGCGATGGCGCTCGGGATGTCGTGGCAGGCCGCGCTCATCGCGGGGCTCGCGCTCGGCCTCTCCTCGACCGCGGTCGTGATGCAGACGATGCGCGAGCGGAACATCACGCCGACGCCGCTCGGGCGCGCGACGTTCTCCATCCTGCTCTTCCAGGACATCGCGGCGATCCCGCTCGTCGCCATCGTCCCGCTCCTGAGCGTGTCCGGCGAGCCCAGCGAGGAGGGCGCGTGGCTCGGCGCCGCCAAGGCGATCGGGGCGATCCTCGCGGTGTTCGTGATCGGCCGCTTCCTCACCCGCCCGATCCTGCGCGTCGTCGCCAAGACGGGCATGCGCGAGGTCTTCACCGGCTTCGCGCTGCTGCTCGTGCTCGGCATCGCCGCGCTGATGGCGAGCGCCGGCGTGTCGATGGCGCTCGGCGCCTTCCTCGCCGGCGTGCTGCTCGCCGGATCGGAGTACCGGCACGCGCTCGAGGCGGACATCGAGCCGTTCAAGGGCCTCTTGATGGGGCTCTTCTTCATCGCGGTCGGGATGAGCGTCGACTTCTCGCTCCTCGCTGCGCGCCCGCTCGCGGTGCTCGGGCTCGTGCTCGCGTTCCAGGGGATCAAGGGCGGCGCGCTGCGGCTGATCGCGAAGACGCTCGGCGTCGCCGCGATCGAGCGGTGGCTCTTCGCCGCGCTCCTCGTGCAGGGCGGCGAGTTCGCGTTCGTGGTCTTCGGCGTCGCGCGCTCCGCGCAGGTGCTCCCCGGCGAGTGGGACGGCCTGCTCACGCTCGCGGTCGCGCTGTCGATGGCGCTCACGCCGCTGCTGCTCATCGCGCACGACCGGTTCCTCGCGCGGCCCGCGCCCGCCCGCGAGGCCGACGTCGTCGAGGACCACGAGGCGCCGGTGATCATCGCGGGGTTCGGGCGCTTCGGGCAGATCGTCGGCCGGCTGCTGCTCGCGCACGGGCTGAAGCCGACGGTGCTCGATCACGACCCGGACACGATCGATCTGCTCCGCGCGTTCGACTTCCGCGTCTACTACGGCGACGCCACCCGCCTCGACCTGCTCGAGGCGGCGGGGCTGCACCACGCGAAGGTCCTCGTGGTCGCCATCGACGACCCCGACAAGAGCGTCGCGCTCGTCGACGTGGTGCGGCACGCGTGCCCGGAGCTGCGGATCGTCGCGCGCGCGCGCAACGTCGGGCACTGGGCGGCGCTGCGCGCGCGCGGCGTGGAGCTCGTCGAGCGCGAGACGTTCGAGTCGGCCCTGCGCGCCGGCCGCGCGACGCTCACCGTCCTGGGCGTCCCGCCCTTCGAGGCGCGCGAGCTCGCCGATCGCTTCCGCCGCCACACGCTCGAGATGCTCGAGGAGTCGCTCCCGCACTTCGGCGACGTGGAGCGCCGCCGCGAGATCGCGCGCTCCGCGCGACGCCAGCTCGAGGAGCAGATCCAAAAGGACCAGGCCGCGAGCCGGCGGCGCCGGGAGAGCGCCGCCTGGAGCGGTGGCCGCGACCCCGGCGACGCGTGACGGACCTCAACCTCCGGTGATCTGGGTCCCGACGCCCTCGTCGGTGAAGATCTCGAGCAGGCAGGCGTGCCGCGTGCGCCCGTCGATCACGTGCACCTTCTGGACGCCGGCCGCGAGCGCGTCGAGCCCGCAGCGCACCTTCGGGATCATCCCGCCGTCGATCACGCCGCCGGCGATGAGCTGCTCGATGCGCGAGGCGCCGATCGACGAGATCACCTCGCCGTCCTCGCCGCGCACTCCCTCGATGTCCGTCATCAGGACGAGCTTGCGCGCGCGCAGCGCCGCCGCGACGGCGCCCGCGACGGTGTCGGCGTTGACGTTGAGCGTGCGCCCCGCGTCGTCGACCGCGATCGGCGCGATCACCGGGATGAACCCGCCCTCGACGAGGCGCTCGACCACCTCGGTGCGCACCTCGCGGACCTCGCCGACGCGGCCGGGATCGACGACGCGGCCCGAGCGCGTGCGCATCTCGGTCACGCGGTCGGCGCGCAGGAACGCGTCGTCCACTCCGCTGAGGCCGACCGCGCGCCCGCCGTGGTTGCCGATCAGCGTGCAGATCTCCTGGTTGATCTTGCCGCCGAGCACCATCTCGACGATCTCCATCGTCGCGTCGTCGGTGACCCGCAGGCCCTCGACGCGCTCGGAGCTCGCGCCCATGCGCACCATCATCTCGTCGATCTGCGGGCCGCCGCCGTGGACGACGATCGGGTGCAGGCCGACGTACTTCATGAGCGTGACGTCGCGCGCGAAGCTGTCGGCGAGGACGGGGTCGACCATCGCGTGGCCGCCGTACTTCACGACGAAGCGCGCGCCATGGAAGCTGCGGATGTACGGCAGGGCCTCGAGGAGGACCGCCGCCTTGGAGACGAGGCTCTGGACCATCGAGCGGGAGCGTGTAGCGCCGCGATGCCCGCGCGCAACTCGGCTCACGCCGGCGGCGGCGCATCTCGGAGGAGCGCCGCGAGATCGCCCCCCGCCGCGAGCCGGCGCACGGTGACGAGGTGCGCGACGCGCCGGCCGTCCACGGTGGCGAGCTCGTGCGCGCACACCGCGGCCTCGCCGGCGCGGCCGGTGAGCCGCGTGGTGACCACGACGCGCTCCGAGGCGACGACGCCGCTGCGGAAGCGGGCCTCCTCGGCGACCGGCGCGAGGTCGCACGGATCGATCCCGCGCGCCGCCGCGATCCGCGCGAGCGCCTCGTCCGCCCAGCCCACGTACGCGGGGTGGTTCACGTGCGCGAGCGGGTCCATCCAGGTGTGCCAGCACTCGAGCTCGAACGCGTGCGCCGGCGCGCCCTCGATCCGATCGTAGGCGGGCAGCGCCACCGGCGGCTCGTGCGTCTGCTCCGGGAAGGCGTCGAGCAGCGCCGCCGATCCGCGCACGGGCGCGAGGTCGGCGCCGACGTGCACCCAGTCCTGCGTCGCGCTCGCGATCGGCGCGCCGTCCGCCGCGAGCCGCCCCTCGCGCCGGAAGAACACGCCGCGCTGCACCCGGCTCGGCCACGTCGTGCCGCGCAGCGCCTCGCCGAACACCGTCTCGCGGTGGTGCACGACGACCATCGCGCGGACGATGAACGACACGCGCTCCTCGCGATAGCGCGCGGGCGGCCAGCCCGCGCTCGACGAGCCGCCGACGGCGAGGTCCTGGAACGCGCGCCACAGGTCGGCGGCGCGCGCCACCTCCCGCGGGGTGAACGCCGAGCGCGGCAAGGTCAGCTCCATCGCGTGCACGGCCGCGCACGATAGCAGCGCCGCCCCGAACGCCCCTCCGAAGACTCACAGAATGTACTTGCCCAGCTCCTGATCCTCGAGGATCGGCGCGAGCACCGAGCGGACCATCACCGCGTCGATCACGAGGCGGTCTTCCGTCATCTCGGGCGCGCTGAAGCTGATCTCCTCGAGCAGCGCCTCGAGCACGGTGTGGAGCCGGCGCGCGCCGATGTTCTCGTTGCGCCGGTTCGCCTCCTGCGCGTACTCCGCGAGCGCCTCGACGGCGTCGGCGGAGAACTCGAGCCGGATGCCCTCCGTCTGGAGCAGCGCCTGGTACTGGCGCGTGAGCGAGCTCTGCGGCTCGGTCAGGATGCGCACGAAGTCCTGCTTCTCGAGCGAGTCGAGCTCGACGCGGATCGGGAAGCGGCCCTGGAGCTCGGGGATCAGGTCGCTCACCTCGGCGACGTGGAACGCGCCGGCGGCGATGAACAGCACGTGGTCCGTCTTGACCGGGCCGTACTTGGTGCTGACCGTGCTGCCCTCGACGATGGGGAGCAAGTCTCGTTGCACACCCTCGCGCGAGACGTCGGGCCCGTGGCTCGACTTGTTGCGGCTCGCGACCTTGTCGATCTCGTCGAGGAACACGATGCCCGAGTGCTCGGTGCGCTCGAGCGCGGCGCGGTGCACGCGGTCCATGTCGACGAGCTTCTCCGCCTCCTCCGCCTCGAGGACCTTCAGCGCCTGCGGCACCTTCAGGCGCCGGCGCTTCTTCTTGCCCTTGAAGCCCGGGAGCTGCCCGAGCATGTCGCGGAGGTTGACCTCCATCTCCTCCATGCCGTGCGCCCCGAAGATCTGCATGAAGGGGGACCCGTTGTCGTCGACGTCGACCTCGACCTCCTCCTCGTCGAGGCGGCCGGCGCGCAGATCGGCGCGCAGCTCCTCGACGCGGCTCGCCGACGGCGGCGGCGGCGCGGCGCCCGGCCCCGGGACGAAGAACGGGCCGAACATCTGGCCGGCGGGGCGCTGCGCGCTCGGCGCGGGGACGACCGCCGCCGGCGCGGGCTCGCGCGAGCGCGCGAGCAGATCGAGCAGGCGATCCTCCGCGTTCTCGAGCGCGCGCTGCTCGACGCGCGCGACCTCTTCCTTGCGCACGAGCGCGACGGCGACCTCGACGAGATCGCGGATCATCGCCTCGACGTCGCGGCCGACGTAGCCGACCTCGGTGAACTTGCTCGCCTCGACCTTGATGAACGGCGCGTTGGCGAGCTTCGCGAGGCGGCGCGCGATCTCCGTCTTCCCGACGCCGGTCGGGCCGATCATGATGATGTTCTTCGGCGCGATCTCCTCGCGCAGCTCGGGCGGATCGACGTGCTGGCGCCGCCAGCGGTTGCGCAGCGCGATCGCCACCGCGCGCTTGGCCTTGTGTTGGCCGACGATGTACTTGTCGAGCTCGCCGACGATCTCGCGCGGCGTCAGGCCCTGGCCAGGATCTCCCATCAGGCGCCGACCTCCTCCACGATGACCTGGTCGTTGGTGTACACGCAGATCTCCGCGGCGATCGAGAGCGCCTCGACGGCGATCTCGCGCGCGGACTTGTCGGTGTTGCGCACGAGCGCGCGCGCGGCGGCGAGCGCGTAGGCGCCGCCCGAGCCGATCGCGAGCACCCCCTCGTCCGGCTCGATCACGTCGCCGGTGCCGCTGATGAGGAGCGTGTGCTGCTCGTCCATCACGACGAGCATCGCCTCGAGGCGCCGCAGGTAGCGGTCCGTGCGCCAGTCCTTGGCGAGCTCGACCG
This sequence comes from Sandaracinaceae bacterium, assembly GCA_019637095.1. GTDB lineage: Bacteria > Myxococcota_A > Polyangia > Polyangiales > Sandaracinaceae > JACKEC01. The sequence goes on from JAHBWG010000020.1 coordinate 24,062, forward strand.
CCGCGCGCGGGAGGCTGCCCGAGAACTCCTTGAGCTTGGCCTCGAAGCGGTCGAGCAGCGCGAAGGCGTCGGCGGACGCGCCCGCGAAGCCCGCGACGACCTTCCCGTCCGCGACGCGGCGCACCTTCCTGGCCTGCCGCTTCATCACCGTCTGCCCGAGCGAGACCTGCCCGTCGCCCGCCATCGCGGCGCGCCCGCCGCGGCGCACGGCGACGATGGTCGTGGAGCGAAACACCGGGGGCTCGTTCTCGAGAGACCGCATGAGTCGCCGCAAGCTAGGGATCACGCCCGCCGCCGTCAATCGCCGCGGGCGGGGAGCGGGCGGGAAGCGCGTGGCACACCCGTGTGCGCGCCCTTCACGCCGTGTCGTCCGAAGACGTATCCCACGCCGCCGCGCGAGCCGGTACGCTGCGTGCACGACACGGGCGACGTGCGAACCGACCTGCTCGCCGTGCCCCGGGAGGGCCGATGATCAACCGACGTGACTTTCTCTCGACGACCGCGCTCGGCTCCGCCGGCGGCCTCGCCGCGGCGGGCTGCGCCACCGCCCTGCCGCGCGCGCCGACGGTCCCGCTCAGCGACGCGCAGGGCCGCGAGATCGCCGCGCGCCTCGACGGCGCGGTCGCCGGCCTCGATCACCTGCGGCTCGTCTCGAGCGAGCTCGGCCGCGACGCCATCGCGCGCAGCCCGCGCCTCGCGCGCTACGTCGAGCTCGCCGATCCGATGGCCAAGCGCGCCGTGCAGGCGCTCGTGGTCGCCGCGGCCGCGAAGGAGATCCCCGCGGGCACCGAGGCGCCGCCGATCCTGCGCCGCGCGATCGACGACAAGATCCCGCTGCTCGATCAGCACGTGCTCGAGACGGCGGCGCTCTTCAAGCGGCTGCCCCTGCAGGACCGCCGCCGCCTCGCGCGCGCGCTCGCGGCGGACCCGGGCGCGGCGGAGCGGATCGCGACGCGGATCGATCGGCTGGGCGAGTCGGTCGGCGTCCACCCGCTCGGACGCGAGAGCCTGCACCACGCCGCGCGCACCATCGTCTTCCGCCTGACCAAGCAGCCGCCGTCCGCGTTCTTCGACGAGCAGGTCGCGAAGGTCGAGCGCGTCGCCGGCTTCCGCGGCCTCGACGTCACGGTGCAGCGCATGATGGCGTCGCACGCGAGCACCACCGCCATCCTGCAGGCGTTCGGCGACGGGGACGGGGACGGCGGCGGCGCCGGCGGCGGGCTCACCACGCCGCAGGGTCCGGTGACCTACGTCCCCGCGCCGCCGCCGGTGATGGACCCCGAGCTCGCCGCGCAGCCCGAGCCGGATCGCCAGCGCGGCATCGTCCCGGCCGCGATCGGCGGCGCCCTCCTCGGCACCGGCGCGATCCTGCTCGGCATCTCGATCCCCGCCGCGTTCGCGGACGGCGCGAGCGTCTCGCCGTGGCTGTTCGTGATCACCGGCGGCGGCCTCATCGCGCTCGCCGGCGTGATCTGCCTGATCATCGGCGCCGCCCTCGGCGTGTGAGCCGTGCCGCGCGTCGCGATCACGGGGATGGGCGCGGTCAGCGCGCTCGGCGCGGACCTCGACGCGCTGCGCGCCGCGCTGCTCGCGGGCGCCGACGGGATCGCGCCGATCACGCGCTGGGACGCGTCCGACCTCGCGGTGCGGATCGCGGCGCACGTGCGCGCGCCGCTCGCGATCCCCGAGGGCTGGTCGCGCGGCGAGGCGTACGCGGTCGCCGCGGCGTGCGAGGCGTGGACGCGCTCGGGCTGCGCGGCGCCGCCGGGCCGCGTCGCGCTGGTCCTCGGGACGATGGCCGAGATCGGCGGGCGCGTGGAGGCGTACGCGGAGCGCGTCGCCGAGGCCCTCGCGATCGGCGGGCCGCGGCTCACCGTGTCGACCGCGTGCACGAGCGGCGTCAACGCGATCGGGCTCGCGCGCGATCTCTTGCTCGACGGCGACTGCGACGCGGTGATCGCCGGCGGCGTCGACGAGCTGACGAAGGAGCTGTTCGCCGGGTTCGCCGCGCTCGGCGTGCTCTCTCACGGACCGTGCGCGCCGTTCTCCTCCCCCGAGGGCACGACGCTCGGCGAGGGCGCAGGGTTCGTCGTGCTCGAGCGCGATCGCGCGGGCGCCGCGTACGTCGCGGGCTACGGGCTCTCGGCGGACGCCTACCACGCGACGACGCCGGATCCGCGCGGCGCCGGCGTCGAGCGCGCGATGCGCAGCGCGCTCGCCGACGCGGCGCTCCCGCCGGCCGCGATCGGCTACGTGAGCGCGCACGGGACGGGGACCGCGAGCAACGACGAGGCCGAGTGGCAGGCCGTCTCGCGGGTCCTCGGCGCCCCTCCGATCAGCGGGCCCAAGAGCCAGCTCGGCCACGCGCAGGGCGCCGCGGGCCCGCTCGAGCTGATCGCGACGCTGCTCGCCGCCGAGCAAGGCGTCTTGCTCCCCACGCTGCGCTTCGGCGCGCCGCGCCCGCGCGGGCCGCGGGACCCGATCGGCGCGCCGCGGCCGCGGCCGGGCCGCTTCGAGGCCGCGCTCTGCGCGTCGAGCGCGTTCGGCGGCGCGAACTGCTCGGTGATCGTCCACACCGAGCCCGCGGGTTCGCCGAGCGCGCCGCCGCGCCCCGTCTACCTCGCGGGCCACGCGAGCGCGGGCGAGGCGCCCGTGCCGCTCGACGCGCGGCTCGACGGGCTCGGCGCGCTGCGCCGCCTCGCGCCGCACGTGGACCCGCGCAGCACCGATCCGGGCGGCCGCGCGTTGATCGCGGCGGTCGCGCTCGCGCTCGGGGCGCCGCCGCGCGGCGAGGCGCGCGATCGCGTCGGGCTCTTCCTCGGGGCGAGCCGCGTCTCGCCAGAGAGCGTCGCGCGCTACCGCGACAGCATCGCGGCGCGGGGGCACGCGTACGTCGACACCGCGGCGTTCGCCCGCGTGATCCTGAGCGCGCCCGCGTCGATGGCGAGCCTCGCGCACGGCCTGCGCGGGCCGCTCTGCGCGGTGGCCGCCGGCCCCGCGAGCGGGCTCGTCGCCCTCGCGAACGCGGCGAGCCACCTCGCGCGCCGCCCGGAGCTCGAGCGCATGCTCGCCGCCGGCCTCGACGAGGCGCCGGAGCGCGGCCCCGTCGCCGCCGCGTGCACGGTGCTGAGCGCCGCGCCTTGCGCCCGTGCGCGTGGCCGGCTGAACGGTCGCGCACTGACGCCCGCGAGGCCGCGGCGGCCGGCGCTCGCGCGGGCCGCGATCCGCGAGCCGGATCACACCGTCGTGGGCGAGCCGACCGACGCGCTCGGGTCGTTCGCCTCCGCCGGCCTCGCGCCGCGCGCCGCGGCGCGGCTCGATCGCGCGGGGGCGTCCGCGCTCGCGCTCGCCGAGGGCGACGGCGCCGGCGCCGCGGTGGTGTTGGTGCGAGAGGAGGAGCGATGAGACCCGTGGGCGAGGCGCGCGCCGAGGCGCTCGGCGCGGTGCGCCGGATCCTGATCGAGAACCTCAAGCTCGATCGGAGCCCGGAGACGATCGATCCCGACGTGCCGCTCTTCGGGACGGGCCTCGGGCTCGACTCCGTCGACGCGGTGGAGCTGGTCGTCGCGCTCGAGACCGTGCTGGGCGTGGTGCTGCCCGAGGAGATGCACGCCGCCGTGCACCTGCGCACCGTCAACACGGTCGTCGACCTCGTGCTCGCGCTGCGCGGCGTCGGGCCGACGGGCGCGCTCGAGGCGCCGGCCGCGCCCGCGGACGATCCCGAGCACCGCGCGCTCCGCGAGGCGACGGCGCTGAGCGTGCACCCCGAGCTCGTCGTCGTGCGGCTCGAGGGGCCCGATCCGTTCGGCGCGCTCGACGCGCTCGTCCCGACCGATCTCTACCTCCGCGACGGGCAGATGCGGCAGTCGCTGCTCCTCGACGACGAGGCGCGCCCGATCGCCGATCTCTACGTCGCGCACGACGACGGCGCGCTGGTCGTGATCGCGGAGGGGCTCGCGCCGGCCTCGCTCGAGGCCGCGCTCGAGGGCGTCGCGCACCGCACGCTGACCGACGCGCACGACGTCGTCTCGCTGCACGGCCCGTGGGCGTGGGAGCTCGTCGCGCGCGTGCTCGGCGAGGACCTCCTCTCGCTCCCCTACCTCTCGTTCTTCCACCTCGAGGGCGGCGGCACCTGCTTCCGCGGCGGCAAGACCGGCGAGTACGGCTACGACCTGCTCCTGCCGAAGGAGCACTCGCCGGCGCTCGTCGCGCGCCTCCGCGAGCTCGGCGCGGCCTGGGATCTCGTCGACGTATCGCAAGCGACGTTGACGCAGGCGCGGCGCGAGTCGTTCTTCTTCGACCCCGCCTGCTGGCGCGGAGAGGACGTGACGCCGCACGAGCTGCAGCTGCTCTGGCGCTGCTCGGAGCGCAAGGGCCCGATCTTCCGCGGCGCCGCCGCGCTCGCGGCGCGCCGGCCGCGCGAGCGGCTGACGTGCCTGGTCGCAGAGGTCCCGCTCGAGGGCGAGGTGCGCCTCGACGGGCGCGCGGTCGGCCGCGTCGCGCACGCCGGCCGCTCGCCCTCGCTCGGCCTCCACGTCGGGCACGCGCTGCTCGATCGCGCGGTCGCGACGCCGGGGATCGAGGGGCTCTTCGTCGACGGGCCCGCGGGGCCCGTCCCCGCCCGCGCCGTCTCGCCGCCCGTGCTGCGCAACCAGAGCCTCCTCGTCGATCCCCGACGCGATCGCTACGCGGAGCGCGCGCGGTGAGCGAGGCGCGGCGCGTCGCCTTCGTGACCGGCGCCTCGCGCGGGCTCGGCCGCGCGATCGCGGCGCGCCTGCTCGAGGACGGGCTGCGCGTCGCGTGCGGCTACCACCGCGAGGAGGCCGCGGCGCGCGAGGTCGCGCGAGCGGGCGACGGCGAGGCGATCCGCGTCGACGTGACGAGCCCGGAATCCGTCCGCGACGCGTTCGCCGGCGTGCTCGCGCGCGAGGGGCGCATCGACACGCTCGTCTGCGCGCACGGCGTCACGCGCGACGCGCTCTTCGCGATGGCCCCCGAGCGCGACTGGCTCGAGGTGCTCGACGCGAACCTCACCGGCGCGATGCGCTGCGCGCGGGCGGTGGCGCGGCCGATGATCGGCGCAGGCGGCGGCGCGATCGTGCTCGTCGCGTCCGTCGCGGCGATCCGCGCGAGCCCAGGCCAGGCGGGGTACGCGGCGAGCAAAGGCGGCTTGCTCTCGTTCACCAAGACGCTCGCGGCGGAGCTCGGCCCCCGGGGCGTGCGCGTCAACGCGGTCGTGCCGGGTCTGATCGACGCCGGGATGGTCAAGCGCATGGACCGCCGGCGCCGCGACGAGCGCGCCGCGCACGTGCCGCTCGGCCGCCTCGGCGACGCGCGCGAGGTCGCCGAGGCGGTCCGCTTCCTCGCGTCGGACGCGGCGAGCTACGTCACCGGCCACGCCCTCGTGGTGGACGGGGGGCTCTCGCTGTGAGGCGCGTCGCGCTCGCGTTCGCGGGGCAAGGCGCGGAGGCGCCGCGGATGGGCGTCGCGCTCGCGGAGGCGTTCGCGCCGGCGCGCGCGCTGCTCGACGCGGCGGGCGCGGACGTCGTCGACGCGCTGGCGCGCGGCCGCGCGCTCACACGAACGGCGGACCTCCAGCCGGCCCTCGTCGCGGTCGGGCTCGGCGCGAGCGAGGCGCTCCGCGCCGCGGGCGTCGCGCCGGCCGTCGTGCTCGGCCACTCGCTGGGCGAGCTCGCGGCGTGGTCCGCGAGCGGCGCGATCGCGCCCGCCGACGCGGTGCGGCTCGCGCGCGCGCGCGGCGAGGCGATGGAGGAGGCCGCCCGCGCGCGGCCGGGGGGGATGCTCGCGCTCAGCTCGAGCTCGCTCGCGCTCGTCGGGGCGGCTTCGAAGCGGCCGCGCGGCGGCGAGCTGTCGATCGCGGCGCACAACGCGGCGGGCCGCGAGTGGGCGCTCGCGGGCGACGCCGCCGCGCTGCGGGCGGCGGAGGCGCAGGCGGGCGGGAGGCGGCTCCCCGTGGCGGGGCCGTGGCACGCGCCGTCGATGGCCGGCGCCGCCGGCGCGTTCACGCGCGCGCTCTCTGCGCTGGAGCCGGCGCCGCCCTGCGCGGTGCTCGTCGCCAACGCGACCGGCGAGCCCGCCGCGCCGCGCGACGTCGCGCGGCTGCTCGTCCGCCAGCTCACGCGGCCGGTGCGCTGGGCGCGCTCGATGCGCACGCTCGCGCGGCTCGGCGTGACGGACCTCGTGGTGTGCGGGCCGGGCAAGGCGCTGCGCCTCTTCGCGCGCGGCGCGCCGTTCGCCACGCACGCGTGCGAGGCGCCGGACGACGTCGCGCGCCTCGCGCGGGAGCTCGCTGCGTGAGCGCGCGGATCGCGCTCGACCTCGGCCCGCGCGCGCTCGAGCGCCTGCTCGCGCAGCGCCCGCCGCTCCTGCTCGTCGACCGCGTCGAGTGGCTCGAGCCGGGGCCGCGCCCGCGCGTGCGCTGCGCGCGCGCGATCGGCGCGGACGAGCCCGTCTTCGCCGGTCACTTCCCCGGGGCGCCGCTCTGGCCGGGCGCCTACACGATCGAGGGGCTCGGGCAGGCGGCGAACCTCCTCTCCGCGCTCGACGCGCTGGTCGAGCGCGCGGGCGACGCCGCCGCGCTCGCCGCCGCGCTGCGCGCGCTCGACGCGGGCGCGCCGAGCGCCGCCGGCGCGCCGTGGCTCGAGGCGCCGCCGCCGGTCGGGATGAGCGCGGCGGTCGACGTGAAGCTGCTCGAGCCCGTCTACCCCGGCGTCACGATCGCGTACGAGGCGCGCCGCACCCACGCGGTGGCGGACGCCGCGCGCTTCGCCGTCGAGGCGTGGGTCGACGGACGCCCGGTCGCGCGCGGCTCGATCACCGGCTCGACGCGCGTGCCCGCGCGGAGCGGGGGGCGATGAGCGAGCCGCGCACCGCGGGAGCGACGGCGCTCGCGCTCCTCGCGCTCCTCGCGCTCGGCGCGAGCGGGTGCTTCACGGTGTGGCAGGGGCGCTCCCCGGATCGGCGCGAGGCGATCTCCGTCCACGAGCTGATCGACCGGCAGTTCGTCCGCGTCGGCGGCGCGAACCACCCCGGCTACGAGGCGGTCGGGTTCACGCAGCTCGTCACCAGCGCGGCGGGGGATCGCGTCGCGTACCCCGCGCAGACGCGCGGGCGCTGGCGCCTCGTCGTCGACGGCCGCGAGGGGCCACCGTGGGCGGGCATCGGCGAGGTGGTGATGAGCGCCGACGGGCGCCACGTCGCCTACGCCGCGGAGGACGACGAGGGGCGCTGGCGCGTCGTCGTGGACGGACACGCCCACCGCGCGTTCGACGCGATCCACGCGGGCACCCTCGCCTTCGCCGAGCCCGCGCGCGGACGCGCGCTCCTGCGCTACGTCGCGAGCGACGCCGAGGGCGCGCGGCTCGTGATCAACGGCGCCGCGGGGCCCGCGTTCGCCGGGATCGGCGCCGTGCGCTTCGCCGAGCGCCGCTTCGCGTACGTCGCGCGCGACGGCGCGTGGTCCCGCGTGGTCACGCGCGCCGGCCCGAGCCCGCGCTACGACGACGTCCCCGAGATCGTGCTCGCCCACGGCCGGCTCGCGTACATCGCCGAGAAGGACCGCCGGTTCGTGCTCGTGCTCGACGGCGCGCACGCGACCGCGCCCGAGGACGAGCTCGTCGCGCTCCAGGTGAGCCGGGCCGGCCGCGTCGCGTGCGTGCGCCGCGAGGGCGAGCGCGAGGGCGTGTGGCTCGACGGCGTCTCGCACCCGCTCCACGGGCGCGTCGACGGGACCACCCTCACCTTCTCCGCCGACGGCTCGCGGCTCGCGTACGTCGCGCGCGACGCCGGCAGCGCGCGCGTCGTCGTCGACGCAGAGGACGGGCCCGCGTACGTCGAGATCGACGGCCCCGCGTTCGACGCGGCGGGCCGCGTCGTCTACGTCGGGCGGCGCGCGGGCGGCAGCGTCGTACACGCGGGGGCGCACACCGTCACGCACGGGACGTGGGCCGGGCACCCCGTCACCGGCGGCGAGCGCTTCGCCTACCTGCTGCGCGAAGGCGAGCGCACCGCCGTCGTGAGCGACCGCGGCCGCGCGGTGTTCGACGCGGTGATCGCGAGCACCCTCACGTTCGACGCGGCCGGTCGGCGCTGGGGCGTCGTGGCGGTCGCGCGCGACGCCGCGCTGCGCGTCGCGATCGAGGGCGGCGAGACCCGCGCGCTCGACATGGACGAGGTGAGCGCGCTCGCGACGCGGGACCCGAGCGTGCGCGACGGCTGGGCGGCGACCGAGGCGGTGCGCCGCTGGGTGCGCGCGGAGCTGACGCGATGAAGGCGGACGTGGTGATCGTCGGCGGCGGGCTCGCCGGGCTGACGCTGGCGCGCCAGCTCGAGCGCGAGCTGCCGCGGGCCGGCGTGATCGTCGTCGAGCGGACGGAGCTGCCGGTGCGCGAGCGCACGCACAAGGTCGGCGAGTCGCTCGTCGAGGCGAGCTCGCACTACCTGCGCGACGTGCTCGGGCTCGCCGATCACCTCGAAGCGCGGCACGTGCCCAAGCTCGGGCTCCGCTTCTTCTTCGGCGACGGATCACCGCGGCCGCTGGGCGAGCGGCTCGAGTACGGGGTGTTCAGGCCGCCGGGCCTGCGCCCCGAGGACGACTTCACGGGCTTGCTCGTCCCGAGCCACCAGATCGATCGCGGGCGCCTCGAGAACCACCTCGCGGCGGAGCTGCGCGCGCGCCGGCTCGTGCGCCGCGTGGCGTCGGTCGACCTCGACGGCGCGGGCGCGCACGTCGTCCGCCTCGAGGGCGGCGACACGATCGAGAGCCGCTGGGTGATCGACGCGAGCGGGAGACGCCGGCTCCTCGCGCGGCGCGGCGGGCTCGCGCGCACGCTGCCGCACGGCGCGCGCGCCCTCTGGGCCCGCGTCGGCGAGTCGCTGCGCGTGGAGGACTGGACGAGCGCCCCCGGGTTCGTCGACCGCATGTGGCGCCCGGGCGTGCGTCACCTCGCCACCAACCACCTCGTGGGCCCCGGCTACTGGATCTGGCTCATCCCGCTGCCCGGCGGCGCCACGAGCGTCGGCGTGATGAGCGAGCCGTCGCTCGCGCCGATCGAGCCGCGCGCGTCGCTCGACGCGCTCCTCGCGTTCCTGCGCCCGCGCGAGCCCGAGCTCGCGGCCGCGCTCGAGCGCGCGCCGATCGAGGACGTCCGCTTCCTCGACGGCGAAGCCTACGACGCGACGCAGGTCTTCTCGCGCGACCGCTGGGCCCTCACCGGGGAGGCCGCGCTCTACCTCGACCCGCTCTACTCGCCCGGCATCGACTTCATCGCGATCGGCAACACGCTCGTCGCGCGCCTCATCGAGGCGGATCTCGCCGGCCGCCCGATCGCGGGGCTCGCGCGGATCTCGGAGCTCGTGTTCCAGCAGCTCGCGGGCGGCTACCTCGAGCAGTACCGCGGCGCGTACCGCCTGCTCGGCGCCCCGCTCGCGATGGCGCACAAGGTCGCGTGGGACAGCGCGCTCTACTTCGGGACCCACGCGCTGCTCTTCCGCAACGGCGCGCTCGGCGATCCCGCGATGCTCGGCGCGGTGAGGCCCGCGCTCGAGCGCGCGCGCCGCCTGCACTCCACGTCGCAAGCCGCCTTGCGCGCGATCGCGGCGCGCAGCCCGGGGCCCGCCGGCGGCTGGCTCGCGCACGGCGAGGTGGACGTGCTGCGCGAGCTCTACGCGGGCCTCGCGCCCGCGCTCGGCCGCCGCGCCCTCGAGGCGACGCTCGCGGACAACGTCGGGCGCCTCGGCGCGTTCGCCGAGGACGTCCTCGCCCGCGCCGCGCGCGGCGAGCCCCACGCCCTGCCGATCCGGGACGCCGCGTGAGCGATCCGCTCGCGCGCGCGCTCGCGCGCTTCGCCGACGGCGGCGCGAGCGCCGTGGGGATGCTGGCGCGCGGCCCCGGGCGCGACGCGCTCGTCGAGGCCGTCGACTCGTTCCACGCGGGCGTGCGCGCGGGCCTCGAGGGTCGCGACGTCGGCGCGGTGGCGCGCCCCGCGATCGCGCGCGAGGGGCTCGGGATGGCGGCCGCGCTCCTCGACGCGCTGCGCCCCGAGCCCGCGCCGCGGCTCGCGCCGCTCCTCGCCGAGCCGCGGCCGTGGTTCCCTGCGCTCGGCGCCGGGATGGCGATCGCCCGGCTCGGGCGCGACGCGCTGCCGGCGGCCCTCGCGCCCGCGCTGCGCGACGCGGGCTGGGACGGCTGGGGCTTCTCGCGCGCGCTCGTGGAGCCGCACCGCCTGCGCGGCGCGGTGCGCCTCGGGGTGGACGCGCCGCCGGTCTGGGTCGGCGCGGGGCGCGCGCTCTGGTTCGCGACCGCCGGCGACGTGGAGGCGATCGAGGCGCGCCTCGCGCTCGTCGCGCCCGACGTGGCGCCGCACCTCGCGCGCGGCCTCGGGATCGCGAGCGCGTTCTCCGGCGGCGCGACCCCGGAGGCGAAGGCGCGGCTCGCGACCGGCCCGCTCGGCGAGCCGTACCTCGCCGGCTTCGCCCGCGGCGAGGCCGCCCGCGCCGAAGGCGCGTGAGCCGCGCGGGGCGCTCGGCGCAGGAGTCGGCGTACAGGCTGGACGTCGCTCGCGCGCCTCTTCGCGGTGCCATGGTCCCTCTGGGAGCTCCGCCACGTCGATGGGGTCTTTCGCTACACGCCACCCCGTGAGCGCCTGCGGCGAGCGCTACGCCGCCTCGTCGACGGTGAGGGGCCAGCGCTGCGTCGCGAGCGTGGGCGCGAGCTCGGCGAGCTGCGAGCGCAGCTCGTCGATGCTCACGCGCGAGCGCGGGTCCTGGCGCACCGCGCCCGAGAGCACCTCCGCGAGCGGGCGCAGCGAGGGCTCCTGCGCGAGCCAGCGCAGTCCGTCGAAGTCGCCGTCGTGCGAGAGGTGCGCGGTGATGATCGCGATCTCGCCGTTGCCGTAGACGAGCTCGCGCCCGGTGAGCACCTCGAACGCGAGGCAGCCGAACGCGTACACGTCGGCGGGCGCGGGCCCGGACCGGTGTCCCTTCGGCGTGAGCCCCCAGATCTCCGGCGCGCCGTAGTTCGCCGTCGCGCAGCCGGGCCGCACCTGCCGCCCCGCGAGGCCGAAGTCCACGAGCACCGGCGTGCCCGCGCGGCCGCCGAGCGGATCGACGTCGCGCAGGATCACGTTGCCGGGCTTGAGGTCGAGGTGGCCGACGCCGACCTTGTGCATCGCGCCGAGGCCCGCGGCGATGCCGTCGAGCACCGCGAAGGTCTGGCGCACGTCGAGGCCGCCCGAGTCGACGAGGCGCTCGAGCGTCGGGCCCTCGACGAGCTCCATCACGAGGATCGGCTTGGGCCGCGCGCCCGCGTCGAAGGTGACGAGGCGCGCGAGGTTCGCGTGCTCGGGGATGGCGAGCAGCGCGCCCGCCTCCTCGCGGAACATGCGCAAGAACTCTTCCTCGCTCAGCGTGCGCGCCGCGGCGCCGGTGTACTCGGGCACCTTCAGGGCGAAGCGCGGGGCGTCCTCGTCCTTCTTCTCCTCCGCGCGGCGCGCGACGAACACGCTGCCGACCGCGCCCGCGCCGAGCGTGCGCAGCACGTAGAAGCCGCCGAGCGTGCGCGAGGGCGGCATCCAGGGAGGGAGCGGCGCCTCGCGCGGCGGCGAGGGGCGGAAGCTGTCGCGCGCGTCCTCGCTCGGCTCGGCCTCGCGCGGGATCTGGATGGCGCGCACCAGCGCGGTCGCGGCGACCTCCGCGAGGTGAGACGGGAGGTCCTCGTGCAGCCCGTCGATCGCGGCGGCGATCGACTCGCCGAGCGACTCGGCGTCGCCGCGCCACGCGCGCTCGATCGCGAGGTCGACCACGCGCAGCGCGGCGCCGGCCACGCCGATCTCGTCGTCCTCGACGGGCTCCCCGAGGCGGCGGCGCGCGCCGACGATGAGCCGCGCGAGCAGGCGGCTCGAGGCCTCGAGCGCGACGATGCGCGAGCCGCCCTCGTCGCTCTCGCCGGCGAGCTCGGCGAGCGAGCGCGCGGCGCGCACGTCCTCGACCGCGCGGCCGAACCCCAGGAGCGCCGCGTGGAGCGCGTCGACGCGCGGCGTCGTCGCCGGCGGGATCGCGCGGATGAGACCGCGGAGCGCGTCGAGCGTCGCGCGCGAGCGCGTCCCCGTCGTGCGCACGTCGCGTTGCGTCTTCTCGACGAGCGCCGCGTACGCGCGGAACATCGCCTTCATCTCGGGGACCATCGACGCCTCGGCCATCGTGGTCAGGCCCTCGAGGTGCGTGACGTGCCGGACCGCGACGAGGAACACGTCCGACAGCTCGCCGATCTCCTCGCGCAGGAGCGCGTCGCACGCGCGCGCCGCCGCCGCGGTCACGACGCGGCGCACCGCGGAGGGCTCGTCGTCGCGCACGCGCGCGAGCAGGGTGCGCACCGTCGCGAGGCGACGCTGCCGGACGGCCTCGCCGCGCGCGTCGCCGCCGCTGGCGTCGGCGTCGACGAGGTGCAGGAGCGCCTTGACGCGGTGGATGCGCAGCGTGGGGTGCTCGATGCGCTCGTGCTTGCGCACGGGGCGCCGCTCCTCGCGCAGGAGCCACGCGGTGAGGCGCTCGAAGTAGCCCTCGAGGGGCGTCAGGGCGGCGGCCGCGTCGTCGCCGCGCGCGCCGAGCGTCAAGAGATCCGCGAGCGTGCTCGTCTCGAGCAGCGCGCCGTCGAGCTCGCGCAGCGCCAGGAACGCCTCGCGGCGCCCCGAGTCGATGTGCTGGGGCGCGGCCTCGAGCCGGCGCAGGGTGGCCTCGACCTGGGCGAGCACCGCGCGCGCGCGGCCGTACGCGGCCTCGGCGCCGTCCTCGGCGAACGCCGCGAGCGCGCCCTCGAGGTACATGCGCAGCGTCGGCGGGCCGACCCGCTCCTCCTCGGGGCGCAGGTCGTCGTCGAGCGCGGCCGCGAGCGCTGCGGCCCCCTCGTCGGCGGCGTCGAGGTGGCCGGCCTCGCGCAGCTTCGCGCGCGCCATCGTGAGCGCCCAGACGCCGAACTCGCCGCCGACGCGCTCGTGGCGCAGGGCGAGGAGCGCCTCGGCGGCGTCGAGGCCGCCCGCGCGCACGAGCGCGGTGCAGAGCTCCTCGGTCGCCTCCGGCTCGACCTCCGCCGCGCGCGGCACGCCGAGCAGCATCGCGCCGGCGAGCCCCTTGTCCTTCTCCGTGAGCGGCGACTCGAGCACGGCCATCGCGAGCGCCATCGAGCGGCTCGGCGTGACCGCGACGCTCGCCGCGAGCGAGGCGGCGGCGCGCCGCCACTCCGTCGCGCTCAGCGTCGGGTCGAGGTGATCGCGGATCTCGTCGGCGAGCTTCGCCGAGTGCCCCGACAAGAGGCCGCGCGCGGCGGCGACGTGCCGCCACACGAGCGGCTCGCGGTCGTCGAGCAGGCGCGCCCAAGCCGCCGCGACGCCGTCGCGCTCGAACACCGCGAGGATGCCGTCGTCGCCGCCGTCCGCGCGGCGCGCCGCCTCGCGCGCGGCGCGCTCGAGCAGCCGCGCGGCGAGCCGCCTCTGCGGGAGCGAGCCGGTCGAGGGCGCGACGAGCCACTCCTGCGCGAGGTCGCGCCGCGAGGTGAGCGCGAGGGCGAGCGCGTCGGCGCGCACGCCGCTCCCGATCGGCAGATCGAGCGCGAGCGCGACGCGCGCGCGGATCGCGGGGCCGCCGAGCGCGCGCTTGCTCCCGAGCGCGAGCTGGGTCGCGAGCGCGACGAACGTCGTCGCGTCCCCCTGGTGCAGGCGCCGCGCGACGCGCCGGCCGAGCTCGCGGCGCTCCTCGCCCATCGGGACCACCGCCGCGAGCTCGTAGAGCGCGGCGGCGGACGCCGCGGACGACAGAAAGTCCAGGTCGTCGACGAGGCCCGCGCCGATCGCGACGGCGACGCTCGCGCGGACCTGCTCCGGGTCCAGGCCCTCGAGGGGCACCGGGCGGTGCTCCGCCGCCTCCGCCGCGAGCGTCGCCATGCTCTGGCGCCAGCTCGCGCGTCGCTCGTCGTCATCCGCGATCCGGTGCAGGCGCGCGAGGCCGTCGAGGTACTGATGTTCGTAGCGCACGGACGCTCTCGGATTGTCGGAGAATCGAGGCCGCCTGTCGATGATCACGCGCAGCGCGCGGGCCACCGCGGGCGGCTCAATCCGCGGCCGGCCGCGCCGCCTCGGGCGCGGGCAGGACCCCGTCGAAGAGGTTCGGATCGTCGACCACGTCGATGCCGACCTCCGCGAGCAGGCGCAGCGCGTTCGACGTGCGCACGACGCCGGGGCGGAGGTGGTAGTCGAACGTCATCGTGCCGTCCTCGATCACGTCGGTGAAGTGGACGTTCCGGACCTTGCCGGCGCGCTCCTGCTCGAGCTCGCTCAGCGCGACGTCGTGCGTCGCGACGAAGCCCATCGCGCCGCGATCGAGCAGGTGGCTGACGACCGCGCGCGCGCCGATGTGGCGCGCCTTCGCGTTGGTGCCGCGCAGGAGCTCGTCGAGCAGGAACAGGATCGGCGGCGCCGCCTCGGCGCGGTGGACCACCAGGCGCAGCCGCGTCAGCTCGGCCTGGAAGTAGCTCGCGCCGCTCTGGAGCGAGTCCGCGATGCGCATGCTCGCGCGCACGCGCAGGCGAGGCACGCGCATGCGCCGCGCGATCACCGGGCCGCCGGCGAGGGCGAGCACGACGTTGATGCCCACCGCGCGCAGGAGCGTGCTCTTGCCGGCCATGTTCGAGCCGGTGACGATGAGCGCGTGGCCCGGGCCCTCGAGGCGCACGTCGTTGGTCACGCGCGTCGGCAGCAGGAGCAGCGGGTGCCCGATCGCGTCGGCCTCGAGCGCGCCGCCCTCGACCACCTCGGGCATCGTGGCGTGCGGGTCCTGGTGCAGGAGGAGCGAGAGCGCGGCGAGCGCCTCCATGTCGCCGACCACGTCGAACCACGCGCCGCACTTGCGGCCGACCTTGCGGATCCAGCGCTCGATGCCGACGAGGCAGTTGAGATCCCAGAGGAGCAGCGGGTTCACGAAGACGTGGACGATCCCCTGCTCGCGTAGGTCGTACCAGCTCGTCCAGCGCTCGAGCCGCGCGAGCTGCACGGAGGGCGGCGCGCCGTCGATCGAGAGGCCGTCGCGGAGCTGGACGAGGCCGGGCGAGTCGAACGAGGCGCCCTCGACGACGCGGAACAGGCGCGCGTACGCGTCGACGAAGCCCTTCTTCTCGCCCATCGCCTCGTAGACCTCGCGCGAGCGCGGCTCGGTCGCGCGCACCACGAGGATCTGCACCGCGAGCGGCAGGAGCCACGCCCAGCCGCTGAGCGGCCCGAAGGTGCCCGCCGCCCAGACGCCGATCGTCACGAGCGGCAGGAGCGGCGCGACGAACGCGAGCCACGGGCGCTCCTCGAGGATGCCCTTCTTGTCCATCATCTCGACGAACGGGCGAGCGTCGAGCCGCTCGCGGCCCGTCTCGAGCACGGCGGCCTCGAGCTCTTGGCGCAGCTCGGTCGCCGCCGCGAGCTCGCGCACGGCGTCTTGACGCGCCGCGACGACCTCGAGCGGCGCCGGCGCCGCGAGCCACGACGCGAGCGAGCGCGCGCCGAGCGTCGTGTGCGTGGTGTCGATGCGCGCGAGCAGGCTCGCGTCCCCCGACACGTCGAGGTCGCCCGCGTAGGGGTGGCCGGGCGGCAGCGCGGCCCCCGGCGGCGGGAGCGCCGCGAGCTGCCCGGTCATGCGCTTGACCTGGCGGTCGTGGATCTCGCGCCGCACCTCCGCCTGCTCGCGGCGCAGGATCACGCGCGCCTGGAACGCGCGCACGATCAGGAACACGAGGAACACGGCGCCGCCGGCGCCGAGCAGCGGCGGCTTCAGCCCGCCGAACAGGCCCGAGCCGCCGAGCACGACCGAGAGCCCGAAGAGGCCGAGCTGCGCCATCGAGAAGCGCGCGGCGACGCGGTCCTGGCGCTCGCGCTCCGCCTCGAAGCGGTCTCGCGCGGCCTGGTGGTGGGCGAGCGGAGAGGCTGCGGGCTCCGTCACGTCTCCCGACTTCTCAGGACTCGGGGCGGAAGTCGGGGGGCAGCTCGCCGCCCTCGCCGAAGAAGAACTCCTCGCACTGCTTGAGGAGGAACGAGGTGCCCTCCTTGCTCGCGAGATCGAGGCGGAACTCGTTGATCAGCATCGTGGAGTGCTTGATCCACTGGTCCCACCCCTCCCTGCTCACGCTCGCGTGGATCCGCGCGCCCAGCTCGTTGGGGAACGGCGGGCGGGCGAGCTTCTCGCCCTCGCGTTGGGTCTTCACGCAGAACACCATCTCGGCCATCGAGCTCCGCCTCCGGGGGGGGTGTGAACGGACGGTGCGAGCGTAGGGCGCGCGGCGTCGCGTCGCAACCGCGGCGAGAGTCTGTCAGAGTGTCGGGCGATGAGGGCGGCGCCGCTTCTCCTGTGCGTGCTCGCTCTGGCGGGCTGCGAGCGGCGCCAGGCGTGGACGTTCCAGAACGGGAGCGAGCTCGACGAGGCGCGGCCGCCGCTGCTGGTCGCCGAGGTGTACACCGGCGGCGAGTGCGGCTTCGCGTGCCAGCCGCCGGGCCAGCAGGTGTACTGCGAGGAGCTCGCGGGGGACGCGCGCGGGAGCGCGCCCGAGGGGCTCCGGCAGGGCGAGCGCTACTGCTTCATGGGCACCGCGCTCGACGCCGCGAGCGAGGCGTACGCGATCGGCTGCGCGGTCGGCACGGTCGGCGGCGAGCCGATCCAGGTGGTGCTCAGCCCCGTCGAGCCGGGGCGCGTCCTGCGCCGTCGCTGCCAGCGCCCGGGGCCGATGGTGCGCTTCGACGCGGGCCTGGCCGACGGCGGGCTCGACGCGGGGCCGGGCTTCGACGCGGGGCCGGCCTTCGACGCGGGGCCGGGCTTCGACGCGGGCTTCGACGCGGGCACGCAGATCCCCGCGGACGCGGGCCCGGCGGTCGACTACAGCCGCCCGGTCCGCGTCTACTTCGAGGTCTCGGGCAGCGGCACCGTCGGCGTGTTCGACTCGGGCGGCTCGCTGATGGGCGGCTGGCTCACGAACGGTCACCGCCTCTGGGTCGACGCGTGGGTCGGCTTCTACGCGCGCATCGAGGCGAGCCCCGGCGGCGGCCAGCGAGTCCAGCGCATCGGTGTGCCGCACTGCGCGAACGCGAGCCCGTGCGAGTTCCTCTTCGTCCAGACCGAGACCATCCCGATCGTGTTCGGGCCCTGACCGCGTTCCCAGCGGGGCGGCCGCTTGCTATCACCTCGGGGTGCGGTCGTCCCTCGCCCTCGCGCTCCTCGCCGCCGGCTGCAGCGCCGAGCAGCCGTGGGAGTTCCGCAGCGGGACCGGCCTGCCCGACGAGGCCCCGGCGCGGCTCGTCGCCGAGGTGTACGAGGGCGCGGAGTGCGGCTTCGCGTGCCGGCCGCCGGGCGCGCGCGTGTACTGCTCGACGGTGGCGATGGGCGCGCGCGGCCCGGCGCCGAGCGGGCTCGCGCGCGGCGCGCGCTACTGCTTCCTCGGCACCGCGTACGACGCGGCCGGCCGCACCATCGGCGTCGGCTGCGAGGTCGGCACGATCGGCGGCGACCCGATCACCGTCACCCTCGCGCCGTCCGACGAGGCGCGCGCGAACCAGTGCGACGCGGACGGCGGCGTCCCCGCGGACGCGGGCCCGCCCCCCGACGGCGGCGTCGCGCCGGGCCCCGTCGAGCTCACGATCCTCGCGGGCCCCGGCGGCGGCTTCCTCGTCCAGAACGTCGCGACCGGCCGCGGCTGGAACGTCGCGAGCGGGATCCGCTTCGTGCTCACGACCGACCCGGGCACCCTCTACGCGATCTACCCGCAGGTCGCGGCGGGCCACCGCTTCGACCGCTTCGAGGGCGGCGGCTGCGACGTCTTCATCCCGTGCGAGATCCGCGTCCTCGCGAGCACGACGATCACGCTCTCGTTCGCGCGGCTCTGACGCGCGACATCGTGCGCGCGCGAAGAGCGCAAGAGCGTGCAGTACGAGGGGGTCGACGCGGGCTACTTCGCCGAGCGCGAGCTGCGCCGCCACGCGCGCGTGGGCTCGCGCTGGGCGCTCGGCGTCGGCGCTCAGCGGCGACTTCGTCGGCTCGAACTTCGGCCTGCGCGAGGGCGGGCGCGAAACTTGGCCCCCTTCCTCGCGGCCGCTGTGCGCGGCGTATTGGAAGACGCGCATCATCGTTGCGGTGAAGCTCAAACGTTACGTGTACTTCGCGATGAAGCTGCGAATCCCCGCAATCATGAGCGACACCTCTGGGGCGGTCCGGTTCTTCATGAAGTCGAGCGGTGTGTGCGCCGCTTGGTTGCGAAGGTCGCTCCAGGCGAGAACCTGCTTCTCATCGCCGTTCGAGATAACCTCGTTGCCCGCCCCACGAGCCTTGGCCATCTCCTGCTGGTACTTCGCGATCGTCCCAGACCCAATGGGTAGAATTGTGTGCTTCTCGCAGAGGTAGCGGAGAACAGTTTCGAGGGCTCCTCCCGCGATCACGGCGCCCGCAAGGTAATGTCCTGCGCTCGCGAGAGCGTCGGCCTGCGCCAGCAACTCGTTCGCGTCTTCAGCACGGATGCCCTCCGCAAGAGAGGCAAGCCGGCCGGCGCGGAGCTGTCGCGCGGCGGAGCGGGGGTGCGATCCCGATTTGGGACGGGTGGCTCTCGAACGTGCTGACTCGCGGAGTAGGCGATGGAACCTGTTGAAACTCGATCGGTTTCAGGCCGCGTTGGACAAACCGCGGCACGGGTGATCTCCTCTGGTTACCACACCGGAAGGAGACCCCATGCCGAGGAATCTGCTGACGCAGATCGACGAGATCTTGGCGAAATTCCGCGCCGATGTCGAGGACAAGCTCGAGGACTGGCTTGCGGCCCGCGCGCCCGTCGCTTTCCGCGAGATGGAGGAGGCCGCGCACGCGGACGCGCGAAGGCTTGCCGACGCGGTTGTCGAAGGCGTACTTCGAGCGACTCTGCGGGATCCAGTCTTCCAGGGCATGACGTCCCTCGCAGCGCGTGGGAGCACAGGCCGCCGGGCGGAGAAGCGTGAGGTGACGGTGCGACTGCTCGGAGGCGGGCGAGTCCGTGTGCGCGCTGAGTACCTGCGCCCAGGCCGGCAAGGACGAGCACGCGTACGGAAGGGAGGGTACCCAGCACTGGACGCGCTGGGCATCGGGTTTGGCGTGACGCCGGCCCTGGGGGCGGAGATCTGCAAGCAGGTGACCGAAAGCGAATCGGTGCGGGTGGGACGCGCCGCTCTGGCTCGCCGGGGCATCGATCCGGGGCACAAGCAGACCCTTCGGATTCTCAAGGGTTTCGGCGACCGGGCGGTCGCACAGCGCAATCAGTGGCTTGAGCGTGCCCGCAGCGAAGCAGCAACCGCCGGTGGAGCGCTTGCGGGTCGCCGCGTTGTCGTGGCTGCGGACGGAGGACGGCTCCGCCAGCGGTGCCCCAAGCGCCACGGTCGGCCCCGGAAGAACGGTCATCGCGCGTACGACGCGCCCTGGCGTGAGCCGAAGCTGCTGACGATCTACGTGATCGACGCCACGGGCAAGCTCGAACACACGTTCGCTCCGGTCATCGATGGCACGCTCGACGACGCCGACGCCTGCTTCGCCATGATCGTTGCCTACCTGCGCGCTCTGGGCGCCCACGAGGCGAGCGAGCTCATCGTCGTCGGTGATGGTGCGGCCTGGATCTGGAACCGCGTCCCTGCTCTCACTGAGGCCCTCGGAATCGACCCGACACGCGTTCGCGAGGTCATCGATTTCTGCCACGCCGTCGGCGCGCTGCACGAGGCCGCCGCGGCCGCCGTCGGCTGGAGCTCGTCGGACCGCCGTGACTGGGTCGCTCGCGCTGTTCGCCACCTTCGCCGCGGTGACGTGCCATCGGTCCTCCTGATGTTCGACGCGCTCGGCACGAGCCCCGACACCGAGGAAACGCGCAAGCACCGCGCCTACTTCGCCGACAACATCAACCGGATGCACTACCGAGCGTTCCAGGTAGCCAACGTACCGATCGGAAGCGGCGCGATCGAGAGCGCCATCCGCCGGGTAGTGAACCTCCGCATGAAGGGTAATGGTGCGTTCTGGCTCGAAAGCAGCGCTCAGGCGATGCTCCTCTTTCGCAGCTACCTCAAGACAGGGCGCTTCGACAACCTGTTCGACTGGTCCATCAGCTCTGCAGTTCCATGGTGGCAACCTGATGGCCCACCCGACTTGCTCAAGAATCCCAGGATCTACGCATGAGCTCGGCGTCCCAGAACGTCACCGCACCCTCGGAGCGGAAGACCGCCCGCAGTGCTTCCATGCGCTCGTCCTCCCGAATCAGCCAGGCCTGACCGTTCGCCTGTGCGAGCCGCTCTGCCCACTGCATTCGGATCGGGTGCCGGTCAGGGAAGACCTGGTACAGCGCCGACTCCGCGTCGGCGACCCATTGAAGAGCGGCGTCGGCGGGATAGAAGCGCCGGCCCATGTCTCTCTCGGCGGCCGCTCCCCAGGCGCGCTCCTCGATCTCGTCGAACCAACTTTGGAGGTCCCGTGGCGTCACCTCGCCATCCTACCACCGTGACTGTCGGCAATAGACACGCTTTTCTACGTCTGTTCACCGGGGTCATGCCCCCCGGCGAGGCCTGGAAATTCGGTGACTACGACTCGTCCACCACCGCTACTCGCGCCGAGTCGCAGCGGCTCTAGCCTGGCTCCCGCGGACTCGTCTATGGGCTCGTGCCGTGACGACAGCTCTTGTCCAACGAGCAACGCGCATCCCGATCTTAGTGAGCCTCTCGGTCCGTAAGTTGCACGGCCGCCGCGCGGGTGCGCGGGGTACTCGAGAGCTGGGAGAGGGCGCCCGCGTGGCGAGCGCTCCCGTGACAGCCCGACAATCCATCGCGGCCACCGAGCAGCGTCGTGCCTCGCTCGCGGCTGCGAGCAGACGCCAGCCCAGCGGGGAGGTCTGGGTAGTTGACGCGCGCGGTGGGCGTGCCAGAATGCCTGAACGCTTCCGCAGCTCTAACAGGGACGCGGCGCCAGGGTCCAACGGCCCAGAAAGAAGGAAAGAGTGAAGAAGGAGAGACTGCGCGCCGAGGGCGCCAAAGCGATCTGTTCGGCCATCGAGCGGCTTGAGACCGGTATCCTCGCCCACGCTTTCGCAACGGGGGTCAGGTTCGAGTGGGAGCTAGACCGTCCCGCAGTTCTGGATGTCCACAACGCGTCCGCCGCCCAGGTCTTGCTGAACGCGCTCGGCGAGTTCCGCGCCCGCGACATGATATGCGTTGAGCGTCGGGGCGCTCACTGGGCGCTCACGCACCAGTACGTGAGCCCCGGCGGGACAAGACCCAAGACGCTGCTGCGGGACGCCGCGCTCGACGTGAAGCAGCGCCTGCTGGACGAGGCGGCCGCCTTCGCTGAGGCGTATCGCCAGCACTCCCAACGCGCCATCGAGCTCCGGGAGGAGCAGGCGAGCAATCTGAACGGGAAGGTCGACGAGGCCCTCGCGATCCTCGGAGAGCCGCCACAAGTCGGAGAGCCGACCCAGACCCCGAGGCGCCGTGGTTTCGGTATGCAGGTCGATCGCGCGCCCAACGATAAGTGGCGCGGCGTCTGACAGGCCACGCCGAGAGGGACCACCACGAGCAGCGGACGCAGCGCGTTCCCCGGCGCCCAGCCGCGCGTCACGGCGAGCGAGACCGGCACGGAGTGGAGCGCCATCGACAGCGGGCACAGCGCCTTCGCGGCTTCGGCCGTCTGCTCCAGCTCCTCGTCGGTGATGCCGGGGAAGGACGCCTCGAGGTCGAGGTGGATGCGCGTGATCGCGAAGCCCCCCTCGATCGCCGAGACGGTCACGGTCGCGCCGACGTTCGAGCTTCTCCAGGGTGTACCCCTCGAGCTCGAGCGCGTAGCCGAGGGACTGATCGTCCGCGAGCGACCGTCCTCACCATGCCACGGGGCCGCCGGCCAGCTCCGGCCAGAGCAGCCAGCGCCGCACCTCGCGCAGCCCCGCGGTGGCGCCCCCACGCGTCCAGCCGTCCTGCGTCCCGATCTCGGCGCCCTCGCGCGCGTCGAGCACGTGGACCTGGCCCGCGTACGTGCCGACCGCGAGCAGGCCGAGCGCCGGGTGATGGTCCGCGCTCGATCCCGACGACCCGAGGACCTGGGCCGCGAGCAGCCGCGCGTCCGGCGTCACCACGCGGAGCACGCCCGCGCCGACCAGCGCGAACGCGCCGCGCTCGGCACCGAGCCAGCCCGCCACGTCGGGCGCGAGCCACGCGCCGGCGTAGACCCGAAGCCCGTCGTCGATGACCCGGAGGTGCGGGGACTCCTCGTAGTGCTCGCTCCGGGCCCCCGCGCCCGCGATCGTGTCGAAGTAGCCCGTAGCGCCCGCGTAGAAGTGGCACGCGTTGAGCGCGACACCGCGACCGTCGTCGGTGAAGCACGCGAAGTGCGGGTACTCGCTGCGCGGCCCGACGCTCGCGCGCTCGACGATCGCGCCGTCCGCCCCGATCGCGCGCAGCTCGTGCAGCGAGCCCTGGCTGCCGCTCACCACGAGCGCCCCGTCGTCGGAGAGGTCGCCGTGCAGCATGTCCTGCCCTGCGCCGCCGAGGTAGCGCCACGCGGGCTCACCCGGGCGACGCGAGCCGAGGAAGACGCCCTGCCGGTAGCCGACCACGAGGACACGCTGACCATCGCCGGAGAGCCGCACGAGCTCGAGCCGCAACGGCTCATCGGCTCGGTCGTCGCGCAGCGCCCCCAAGGGCAGGAGCGCCCTCCAGTCGGGCCACGGGAACATCCCCTCGACCGGCCCCTCGAGCGACGCGAGCACCTCGATGCCCACGTTGGGCCGCGCGAGGGCGAGGCGCGTGTGGGCGCGGTTCGCCGCCACGGCGACCACGCCGGGCACGAGCTCCGCGCCGCCACCACGCAGCCGGAGGACGCGCGCCGGCAGGTACGCGGGTCCTGCGCGCACGACGAGATCGTCCGGCCCGAGAATCGTCACGTGCCCGATCGGCAGCCCGGCGCCCGGCGGGAAGCGGTGGACGAACGGCATGCACGCGTGGTCGAACGCCGCACGCGCGGCGCCGGGCTCGTCTCGCAGCGCGAGGACCGCGGCGACCACCGCGTCGCCGAGCTCCGCCTCGCGTGGGTCGGGCGCGAGCTCCACCTCCACGCCCCGCTCGTAGATCCCGACGAGCCCCTCGTGCTGCGCCGCGAAGTGCGCGCGTCCCGCCTCGTTCCACCGGCGCGAGAGCGGCGTGACGTCGATCTCCCTTCCCTCCTCGCGCGGCGGGAAGAGCGTGGTCGTGATCTCGTGCCATCGCGGATCCGCGCGGAGCGGGGCGAGCGCAGGATCGGTCGCGAGCGCGGTGGGATCGAGCCCGCCGCGCATCCCCTCGCGCACCACCTCGAGCGCGAGCTCGTGCGCACCGATACGGGTCGCGACCGCAGCGACGTGGGCCGTCATCGCGGTCCACTCGCGCACGCGGAGCAGCGCGCTCTCGAGGAGCACCCGGACGCGCTGCGGATCGATCACGCTGCCCGTGGACGGGAGGTGCCGCACCAGCCGTATCACCTCGCCCAGCGGCTCGGCGCCGAGGCGCGCGCCGATCGCCTCGTAGATCGTGAAGGCCTCGACCGGACGCCCGCCGCTCGCCAGCACGCGCGCGAGGAGGCCCGCCTTGTTCCGCATCGGCTCGCTCGCGGCCAGGATCGGCTCGCGCTCCTCGCTCGAGAGCGCGAGCAGCACCTCGCCGTGTCGATCGTGGCGGAAGTCGCTCGCGAGCTGCTTCACCCGCCCCGCAGCGACCGCCGCCCGCACCGCCGCCGTGTCGTCCCAGTCTCCCATCACAGCACCTCGCCCCGCCTTTTACCCGCTCCACGCGGTGAGTGCGCGGCGAGCCCAGATCGGCGAGGCCAACAACACGCTTCATCTCGACAAAGAGTGTGCATTGAACCAATCGATATGCCACGCCCATCGCATGCTGAACGCATGCACAGCCTCAGACTCCTTCGACCCATGTTTCATGGGCGTCGACATGGACGCAGCCGAGGCCGAGCTGGCCACGTTGGATGCGCACATCAATGCAGCAATCCACCGGCGTCTCGAGCTGATTCGCCTCATCGACGCGTCGGGTCGGTGGGCCGAACGAGGCCCGAAGTCGTGCGCTCATTGGCTGAGCTGGCGCCTCAACCTCGAGCCCGGCACCGCCCGCGAGCAGGTGCGGGTCGCCAACCGCCTCGCCGAGCTGCCTCGCCTCGACGAGGAGCTGAAGCACGCCCGCGTGACCTACTCCCAGGTGCGCGCGATCACGCGCGTCGCGACGGGCGAGAACGAGGCGCGGCTCATCGAGCTCGCCAAGGTCTCCACCGCCGCGCAGCTCGAGCGCATCGTGCGCGGGGTGCGGGAGGTGAACGCGCAGGTGGACGGCACGGCCGACGGCTCGCACACGCTCGATCGTTGGGTGCGCCAACGACCGATGGGCGACGGGACGGCGCGCGTCGAGGCGCAGCTCACCGTGGACGAGGCCGCCCTCTTGATGGAGGCGATCCAGACGATGCGCTCGTCGATGCGCGCCGAGCAGGTGGATGCGACTGCCCAGAGCGTGGACGCGCCCAGCGCACCGAAGCCGAGCTTCGCAGACGCGCTGGTGCGGATGGCGGAGGAGGTCGAGGCGCACGACCGGGCCGCTCGCGAGACGTCGCGGACCGGCGGCGAGCGCACCTCGCTGGTGCTCCACCTCGCGCCCGATCTGCTCGCGCCCGATTCGCCCGCCTCGGACGACGCGGCGTCCGGTGACTCGCCGTGGTCGGCCTCCCTCGACGACGGGACGCGCGTTTCCGCGGAAACGTTTCGGCGCCTCGCGTGCGACTGCTCGCTGATCGCGGTGAGCGGCTCCGGCGACGAACGCGGCGACGGGCTCGACGTCGGCCGCAAGACGCGCAAGGTCCCCGCCGCGCTGCGGCGCGCCATCACCCTTCGCGACCGCGGGTGCGCGTTCCCCGGCTGCACGCACGACCGCTTCGTCGACTGCCACCACATCGAGCACTGGGCCGACGGCGGCGCGACGAGCAAGGACAACCTCATCACCCTCTGCACCTTCCACCACCGGCTCGTGCACGAAGGCGGGTGGTCGCTCGCGTTCGACGCGGAGCGGAACCTCGAGCTCCGCGCGCCGGACGGTCGCTCGCTGCCGCGGGTGCACCGCCCGAGCCCCGAGCAGCGCGGTGAACGGCTGCTGGAGCAGCTCCTCCTCGCCCACGTCGAGCTCGCGCTCGACGACGAGACCGCCTTCCCGATGTGGAGTGGGGAGCCGCCCGACTACGATGCGTGCGTAGCGGCGGTGCGCGGACCGGGCTCCGAGCGCTCGACGGGCTCACTCCTGCATTGATCGCGAGCGCCCGGCCGTCGCGCGCGCGAGCTCGCACTTTGGGGACTGGCTGGGCGACTTCACTTCTGTCCGGGCGCCGCGCCCTCGCGAGCGCGACGATCACGCGCTCGTCCGCGCGGCGCTGGCGCGCGGTATCGTGCGCGCGTGAAGGAGCGCAGGAGCGTCCAGTACGAGGGGGTCGACGACGGCTACTTCGCCGAGCGCGGGCTGCGCCGCCACGCGCGCGTATGGTCGCTCTGGGCGCTCGGCGTCGGCGCGGTGATCAGCGGCGACTTCTTCGGCTGGAACTTCGGCCTGCGCGAGGGCGGCTTCGGCGGGATGCTCGCCGCGACCGTGATCATCACGGTGATGTACGCGGGCCTGTGCTTCTCGGTCGCCGAGATGTCGCCCGCGCTGCCGCACACCGGCGGCGCGTACTCGTTCGCCCGCACCGCGATGGGGCCGTGGGGCGCGTACCTCACGGGCCTCGCCGAGAACATGGAGTACGTGCTGACCCCGGCGGTGATCGTGGTCGCGATCGGGAGCTACCTCGGCGCGATCTTCGGTACGCCCGAGTGGGCCGCGCCGCTCCTCTGGCTCCTCGCGTACGGCGTGTTCGTCGGGCTCAACGTGCTCGGCGTCGAGGCGAGCTTCCGCTTCACCGTCGTCATCACGCTCGCGGCGCTCGCCACGCTCGTGGTGTTCTACGTCGGCGCGATCGGGCACTTCGATCTCGCGCACGCCCTCGACCTCGAGGGCCCGAGCCGCTGGCTCCCGCGCGGCCCCCTCGGGATCCTCGGCGCGCTGCCGTTCGCGATGTGGTTCTTCCTCGCCATCGAGCAGCTCCCGCTCGCCGCCGAGGAGGCGCACGACCCGGTGCGCGACATGCCGCGCGGCATCCTCTACGGGCTCGCCACGCTCGTCGCGCTCGCGTTCCTCACGCTGGTGCTCTCGAGCGCGATGCCGCCCGGCGCGGCCGCGCTCGCGCGGAGCGAGGAGCCGCTGTTCGAGGGCTTCCGCACCATCTTCGGCGAGGGGATCGGGAGCCGCGGGCTCGCCCTCGTCGCGGTGACGGGGCTCGTCGCGAGCTTCCACGCGATCATCTTCGCGTACGGGCGCCAGATCTACTCGCTCTCGCGCGCCGGCTACTTCCCGCGCTGGCTCAGCGTGACGGGCAAGAAGCGCAAGACGCCGCACGTCGCGCTGATCGTCGGCGCCGCGCTCGGCTACGCGGTCGCGCTCGCCATCCACTTCCTCGGCAGCGGCCACCCGGTCGGCGCGGTGCTCCTCAACATGGCCGTGTTCGGCGCGGTGATCAGCTACATCCTGCAGATGCTCTCGTACGTGCTCCTGCGCGTGAAGTTCCCGAAGCTCGCGCGGCCGTACCGGAGCCCGCTCGGGATCGCGGGGGCGCTGATCGCGCTCGTGATCTCCGTCGTGACGCTGATCGCGCTGTTCGTCGTCGACCCGATCTACCGCCTCGTCGTCGTCGGCGCGGCGATCTGGTACGCGCTCGGGCTCGTCTACTTCGCGGTGTACGCGCGCCACCGGCTCGTGTTCTCGCCCGAGGAGGAGTTCGCCGCGCGCTACGAAGCGGAGCACGGCAAGTCGCGCTGACAGGCCGAGACGTGCCCTCTACCCCGCGCTACGCTGAACCGCGATGACCGCGGCCGAGACGACTCGCCTGACCTACGACGAGTACCTGGCGCTCGAGGCGCAGGGGCCCGTGAAGCACGAGTACCTCCGCGGCGTCGCCTGGGCGATGGCGGGCGGCACCATCGAGCACGCGCGGCTGCAAGCCGCGGTCGTGGGAGAGCTTCGCGCCGCGCTCGCGGGCGAGCCCTGCGTGGTCTTGAGCTCGGACGGACGCGTCCGCGTCGACGCCACCGATCGCACGACCTACCCGGACGCCTCCGTCGTCTGCGGACCGCGCGTGACCTCGCCGGTCGACCGCCACGCGATCACCAACCCCAAGGTCCTCGTCGAGGTCCTCTCGAGCGAGACCGAGCGCGACGACCGGGGCGAGAAGTTCGCCCACTACCGGCGGCTCGACTCGCTCGAGGAGTACGTCCTCGTGAGCCAAGACGAGCGCCGCATCGAGGTGTTCCGCCGCACGCCGGAGGGCTGGATCCTGAGCGAGGCGCTCGCGGGCGAGCGGATCGCGCTCGGCTCGATCGGCGTCGTGCTCGATGTCGACGCGGTCTACTTCGACCCCGCCGGCGCGTGAGGTGGCCGGAGGTCGCTGGATCTAGAGCGCGCCCTCGGGGAGCTCGGCGCCGTCCGGGACCATGCGGAGCACGCGGCGCGGAGGCTCGGTCAGGGACTCGTCGCGCGCGTGCACGTGGAGGACGCCGAAGGGCGCCTCCACCGTGTGTCCGTCCTCGACCACCTCGCCGTCGAGGAGGTAGCCCGAGAGGTTGCGCAACAAGCCCGCGACCTGGTTCGGGTCGACGTCGCGCGTGATCAACACCTCGACGTCGGGGAGGAAGAAGCGATCCAGCCCGACCGTGTCCATCATCGACCACGTCGGGTCGATGTTGAACAGGCGGACGTGCGAGAAGAGCTCGAGCGGCGTGGCCCCCTCGGCCTCCGGCGAGTCGAGCACCCGCTCGACGCCCTCGGCCGGCAAGAGCACCTCGGCGTTCGGGTCGAAGTAGGCGATCGCACCCTCGAGCGACAGGAGCGGCCGCACGACCTGGAGCATGGCGTGGATCTCCTCGAACGCGCTCCAGCCCTCGGGCATCACGCGGCTCTCGGGGCCCGCGCCGACGAGGTAGCTCGTGCGCATGCGGACGAAGGCCCGGTGCCCCGAGACCGCGCGAGCGGCGTCTCGGAACGCGACCGCCTGCCCCACCGCGCGCTCCAGGTTCCTGGGGAACACCAGCGGGCCGAACGCGCCCATGCTCCACGCGGCGAAGAGCGCGGGCTCCTTCTCGGGGTCGCCCATCGTGTCGGGCCAGGCGTGCGCGACGACGTCGACGTGCACGTGCCCACCGGACGGCTCGCCGAACGGCACGAGCAGCTCCGTGCCGCCCGAGAGCCAGCTGGGCTCGGCGCTCCGGCGCGTGACGGGGACGTCGAGCGCGTCGAGGGCGCTGGCGACGGCCTCGCTCGAGGGAGCGTCGGCGAAGAGCACCGTCGCGCTCTGGGTGAAGAATCCGCGCGGCATCGCGCCGAGTAACGCACCCCCTCGCGCGGACCGCAAGCGGCCCTCGACCTCAGTCTTCGCCGTCGTCGTGCGCGAGCGGGTGGGCGCGATCGTAGACCTCCATCAGGCGATCGACGGTCAGGTGCGTGTAGCGCTGCGTGGTCGAGAGGCTCGCGTGCCCGAGCATCTCCTGGATGGAGCGCAGGTCCGCGCCCGCGTCGAGCAGGTGCGTGGCGCACGTGTGGCGCAGCGCGTGCGGGTGGAGATCGCCGCGGCCCGCGAGCGCGCCGTAGCGGCGCACGATCGCGCCGACCGCGCCGCGCCCGAGCGCGGTGCCGCCGCGCCCGAGGAAGAGCGCGTCGGACGCGGGGCGCTCCCCGCGGGCCGGGCGCAGCCGCCCGCGAACCGCGAGGTACGCGTCGAGCGCCTCGGCCGCCTTCGCGCCGAGCGGGACCTGCCGCGGCTTGTTGCCCTTGCCGAGCACGCGCACGCGGCGGCCCTCGCGATCGAGATCGTCGAGCCGCAGGCCGGTCACCTCGCTCACGCGCAGCCCGCCGCCGTACAACAGCTCGAGGATCGCCGCGTCGCGCAGCGCGAGGCTCGGCGCGCGCGCGCCGTCCTCGGCCGGCGCGTCCATCACGCGGAACGCCTCGTCGACGGTGAGGAAGCGCGGCAGCTTGCGCTTCACGCGCGGCGTCTCGAGCGTCTCGGTCGGATCCACCTTCGCGTGGCCGCGCCGCACGAGGAAGCGATAGAACGCGCGCAGCGTCGCGATCTTCTTGGCGAGCGTCGCGTTGTCGTTCTTCGCGAAGCACGCCGCGAGGTACGCGCGCAGGATCACCGGCGAGAGCTGCGTCGCGTCGCGCGGGAGCTCCTGCTTCGCGAGCCAGCGCGACAGCTCGCCGAGCGTGCGGCCGTACGTCTCCACGGTGAGCGGCGAGCTGCGCCGCTCCGTCCGCAGGTACGACTCGAACTTCGCGATCTGGCCCTCGAGCGCCGCCACGCCTCCGTGGTACCCGCCCCGGGCGCGCGCGTCGAGAAACCGAGTCTCCGGAGGAGCACGTTCCGACCCTCCCCGCATGGCGCGCCCGCAGCGCAGCCGCTCGATTCGTCACTCTCCGCGTCTCCGCGTCTTGGCGCGAGCTCCTCGTCGGGCGCGCCCAGAGACGTCGGGAGCGCACGATCTCCGGTAGGCTCGCCGGCTCCGCATGCGCGTCGCCTACCTCCACGGGTTCGCCAGCAGCCCCAAGACCAAGAAGGGCCTCGCGCTGCGCGCGCACCTCGCGGCGCGCGGGATCGCCCTCGCCCTCCCGGACCTGAACGCGCCCTCGTTTCGCGCGCTGAGCTTCGCGGCGATGCTCGAGCGCGTGGACCGGCTCGACGCGGAGGAGGGCGACGACGAGGGCTGGATCCTCGTCGGCTCGAGCCTCGGCGGCTGGCTCGCGGCGCGCTGGGCGGAGCGCCGGCCCGCGCGCGTGCGCGCGCTCCTCTTGCTGTGCCCCGCGTTCGACGTCGCCGGTCGCTGGGCGGCGCTGTTGCCGCCCGGCGCGCTCGAGCGCTGGCGCCGCGAGGGCGCGCTCCCGTTCGCGAACGGCGCGGGCGAGCTCGAGCCGGTGCACTACGCGTTCTTCGAGGAGGCGGGGCGCGAGGCGGCGTTCCCGGCCCCCGCGTGCCCGACCTGCGTGCTGCACGGCGTGCGCGACGAGCGCGTCCCCATCGAGAGCTCGCGCGCGTACGCGGCGGCGCACCCGAACGTCACGCTCGTCGAGGTCGACGACGGGCACGAGCTCGCGGCGTCGCTCCCGATCATCGAGGCCGAGCTCGCGCGGCTCCTCGCCTGATCGCGCTGGCGCCCCGGTCGCGCGGTGACTACGTCCGTCTCGTGACCAAGGACACGCCGATCGAGTCGTTCATGACCGTGCTGCCCCACACCGTCGGGGCGGACCAGACGATCGCCTACGCGCAGCAGCTCATGCAGGAGCTGCGCGTGCGCCACCTCCCCGTCCTGCGCGGCAAGGCGCTCGAGGGGATCGTGAGCGAGCGCGATCTCGCCCTCGCGGCCGGGTTCGACGGGGTCGACGCGACCAAGGCCAAGGTCGAGGAGGCGATGATGCCCGTCCCCTACGCGGTGAGCCGCAAGACGCCGCTCGGCCGCGTGGTGCGCGAGATGGCGGATCGCAAGATCGGCTCGGCCCTCGTGCTGTCGGGCCAAGAGGTCGCCGGCATCTTCACCGTCGCCGACGCGATGTCGCTGTTCGCCCGCGCGCTCGAGGAGGCGGACGAGGCGCAGGAGTAGCGGCGCCGATCGCGCGCGCTCGGATCGGGCGAGCTCGCTCGCCCGCGCCTCCGAGCGTCCAAAGTGACGCGAGGACGGTCGACGAGTCGAGCTCCGCGCCGCTCGAGCACACGTCGAGGCCAGGCCATCGCGCAGCGATGGCCGCTGGCCGAGGGGGCGCCATCGCCCCGCGATGGGGTCGAACGCGGCTCGGCCGCGTCCGCACCGGGCAGGGGTGCGAAGCACCCCTCAGCCAACTCAGCGCGAGAGGGTCTCGAGGATCGTCTCGAGCACCTTGACGCGCGCGTAGCGCTTGTCCTCCGCCTCGACCAGCGTCCACGGCGCGAGCTCGGTGCTGGTGCGCTCGATCATGTCGTTGACCGCGAGGCGGTACTGCGGTGCCTTCTCGCGGTTGCGCCAGTCCTCCTCGGTGATCTTGAATTGCTTGAACCCGGTCTGCTGCCGCTCCTCGAAGCGGCGGAGCTGCTCCTCGGGGCTGATCTGGAGCCACAGCTTGGCGACGCGGATGCCGTGCTCGACGAGGTGCTCCTCGAGCTCGTTGATCTCCGAGTACGCGCGCGCCCACTCGGACGGGGGCGCGAAGCCCTCGACGCGCTCGACGAGGACGCGGCCGTACCAGGACCGATCGAAGATGACGACGCGGCCGCGCCCGGGGATGTGGCGCCAGAAGCGCCAGAGGTAGGGGCGCGCCGCCTCCTCGTCGGTGGGCGCCGCGACCGGGACGACGTTGCAGATGCGCGCGTCGAGCGGCTCGGCGACGCGGCGGATCGCGCCGCCCTTGCCCGCCGCGTCGGCGCCCTCGAACACGCAGACGAGCGCGCGCTCGCTCACGAACTTCGGATCACGCGTGGCGAGCGCGAGCTCCCCCTGGAGCTTCTCGAGGCGGCTCCGGTACGGCTTGGCGGCGATCGACTTCGACAGATCGAGCGGGTCGAGCACGGTGAGGCCGTCGACGTCGCTCGCGCTCGGGGGCACGGGCGGCGCCGGCGCGGGCGCGCTCGGCGCGGCGAGCGCCTGCTCGAGCGCGGTGGCGATCGCGCGCCCCACGGTGAGCTGGCGGTAGCGCGCGTCGTTGCCCGAGACGACGAGCCACGGCGCGAAGTCGGTGCTCGTCTCGCGCAGCGCGCGCGCCGAGATGCGCCGGAAGCGGTCGTAGAGCTCGAAGTGCTTCCAGTCCGTCTCGGTGACGCGCCAGCGCTGCTTGGGATCCTTCTCGAGCCGGCGCAGGCGCTGGCGCTGCTCCTCTTTCGAGAGGTGGAACCAGAGCTTCACGAGGACGACGCGCTCCTGGGTGAGCATCCGCTCGAAGTGGCGGACGTGCTCCATCGCGGTGTCGAGCTCGGGGGGCTTGGTGCGGCGGAAGACCCGGTCGACGATCGGGGCGGTGTACCAGCTCCCCATGAACACGGCCGTCTTGCCGCGCGGGGGCAGGCGCGCCCAGAAGCGCGCGATCGGCGGGCGGCCGCGCTCGTCCTCGCTCGGCGGGCCCATGCCGTGCACGCGCACGTGCCGCGGGTCGAGCCAGGAGCGCAGGAGGTTGATCGTGTCCCCCTTGCCGGCGCCGTCGACGCCGCCGACGACGACGACGAGGCTGAACTTGCGCGACTCGAGCAGCTCGTACTGCGCGTTGAGCAGGCGCTCGCGGACGGCGGGGACCTGGGCCTCGTAGTCGGCCTTGGAGACCTGGTGGCCGAGCTCGGCGGATTCGAACATCGGTCGATGATGGCACCGTTCGCGCGCGGTGGGGGACGGCTTTGCGACGGCGCGACGGCGCTCAGCCGTCGAGCCCGAGCGCGAAGCGGAGCGCGTCGTCGAGCTGCGCCACCTTCGCGGCCGAGAGCGCTCCCGCGCGCTCGACCAGCCGCCCCTTCGGGAGCGTCACGAGCCAGTCACAGCTGACGACGCAGGCGCGAGGGAGCCCCTCGCGCCGCCCGAGCCGCACCTCCACCGCGAAGCCCCGAAGCGTCGTCGAGACCGGCGCGACGATCACCATCGCCCGCACCGCGTAGGCCTCGTCGCGCGACAGCAGGACGACGGGGCGCCGCTTGTCCACCTCGGCCCACCAGACCTCGCCGCGCCTCACGGGTCGTCGTCCCACGCGACGGCGGCGAGCGCCTCGTCCGCGAGGCGAGACGCCGCCTCGAGCTCCGCGGGGGTCTCCGGCAGCCGGCGATACGCCTCGACGTACTCCGCGACCCTCGCCCGCCGTCGCTCCTCGTCGAGGAGCGCGCGGAGCGCGCGGGCCACGACGGCGCTGCGCGACTCCCCGGTTCGCCGGCGGAGCGCCTCGACGCCCGAGAGCAGCGCGGGGTCCAGCGACACGGCGATCTTCTCGGCGCTCATGGTATGACCAATTCATACCCGCGCCCACCGAGCGCCGCAAGCGCGACGCCGGCGCGCCGCGAGCGGGCGTCGGCGCCCCCCTCTCGCGCGCCCAGCGCGGCTCGACGACCGTCGACGGGTCGAGGATCTTCGACATCGACGCGCGTTCGAGACCCGCACGCGGCGCCGCGACCCGCGAAGGCCGAGCCTGCGTTACCGGGCGAAGTCGAAGGGGTCGAGCGCGGCGCTGCCGCGTTCGTCTCGGGTGGGGGGCCCCATCGCGGCGTTGCCGCGATGGCGAGAGGGGTTGGAACGCCCCCTCCGAAGAGGCTCAGTGCGCGTGGCCGTGGTGCTCGTCGTGGCCTTCGCCGCCGTGGTCGTCTCCCGGCGGCGCGTCGCCGCTCGGGGCGGGCGAGGCCTCGGCGCCCTCGGCGCCGGCGTCGGTCGGCGCGGTCGGGGTCGGCGCGGCGGGCGGCGGCGGCTCGGGGCGATCGAGCGGGTCGAGCCCGAGCACGGTGCGCGCGTCGTCCTCGAACGTCTGCGCGACGCTGGTCGGCAGGAGCACCCAGTCGCGCGTGGTCTCGGTCCGCGCGTAGTAGACGAGCGGGAAGCGCTCGACGCGGCGCAGCTCGAGCCGGCCGAGCTCCCCGCGCTCGCCGCGGACCACCAGCGAGAGCGAGCGCTCCGCGGCCGCCGGCTCGTCGAGCTCCGAGCCCGGCTCCGCCCCCGGCGCGAGGTAGCGCTGCACGCGGAGCTGGGGGTAGCGCGAGAGCCAGTTGCCGAACGTCTCGTTGCGCCGATCCGGCGCCGCCTGATCGACCCACTCTGCCGCCTCGGTGTCGAGGCGGTTGCGCTGGAGCAACGTCTTTTGCTGGCCCCACGCCTCGACGCGCAGCTCGGTCACCGCCGTCCACTCGAACGCGTGGAGGCGCCGCTCCATCAGGCGGAACTCCGCCGACTCGAGCGCCTGCAGCCGCTCGCTGCCGAGCAGGTGCACCGGCCCGCCCGCCTCGAGCTGGAGGTAGCGGTCGCCCGAGCCGTAGGCGCGGCCGCCGACGAGGTAGGCGTGCGTGGTGCCGCCGCAGGTGATCGCGAAGCGGCTCGGGGTCGCCTCGTCGCCGGCGAGCCCGAGCTCGGCGAGCTGCGCTGCGTCGAGCGTGCCGAGGGTGCGGCGCACGGTGAGCGGCGCGATCTGCGCGAGCCACTCCGTCACGCCGTCGCTCGAGGCGACGAACTGCTGCGTCTCGTCCTCGGCGCCCTCGCGGCGGCGCACCACCGTGCCGCGCGTGGTCGCCTCGCGTCCGTCGCGGGTGATCTCGAGGGTGGTGTCCTTGTCGGCCGTGCGCAGCACCGCGCGGCTCACCGCGTCCGGGGCGCACTCGACGATCACCACCTCGTCGCGCTCGCGCGCGGGCGCGTCGTCGGTCCACACGACGTAGGCGAGCGTGAGCCCCCCGAGGGCGAGGATCGCGTGCGCCAGAACGCTCTTGCGATTCATTCCTCTTCCTCCTCGCGAGGGGCCGCGGCGACCGGAGACGCCGTCGGCGCGTCCTCGCCGGCCGCGTGCTCGTCGGCGGCGGCCTCGCGATCGGTCGGCCGCTCCTCTGCGGGCGCGGCCGCGGCGCCACCGCTCGCCGCCGCCTCGGGCGCGCCCTTCGGCGTCGTCTCGCGGCGCTTGCCCTCGCGGCGCCGCCACGCGAGCCACACCCCGACGAGCAGGAGGGGGATCGGTGCGCCGAAGCTCGTCGCGTAGAACCAGAGCTCGTCCTCCTCGCGCGTGTGGCGGATCGGGACGTCCTCCTCGGTCTGCGTCGGCCCGAGCACCTGCTCCTCGCCGACGAGCCAGTTCACCGCGTCCATCAGCACGAAGCCGTTGCCGCGGTTGCCGATGAGCTGGTCGGTGATGAAGTCGCCGTCCGCGATCACGACGGCGCGGCCCTCCTCGCCTCCGTCGACCGGCACGGTGATCGCCGCGATCATGTTGAAGCGGCCCTCGGGCTCCTCGGCGCCGCGCTGGAGGTCGCCGTCCGTGTCGAGCCAGAACGTGCCCTCGGTGCGCAGCGGGAACGTCACCGCCGCGCCGCGCAGCTCGGCGCCCTCGCGCCGCTCGATCGCGCCGCCCCGCAGGAACACCGAGACGACCTGGCTGCGGTAGCGGTTCGCGAGCGTCACCGTCGGGTGCGCGGTGTACGCGTTCGAGTAGACGGCGAGCCGATCCGCCTCGCCCGTGCGCCGCCGCATGTGGTGCGTGCTCGACGTGAGCACGCCGCGCGGGATCGAGACGCCGAGCCCGTGGAGCAGCGGGTCGAGCCCGTGGTCGACGTCCGGGTCGACGAACACCAGGAGGCGGCCGCCGCGGCCGACGTAGCGTAAGAGGCTCTGCGCCTCCTCGGGCAGGAACGGCGAGCGCGGGCCGATGACCGCGACGGCGCGCGCGTTCTCCGGGACCTCGTTGGCGAGCCCCTCGGCGACGCCGAGGTTGCGGCTCTGGATGTTGCTGCGCTGGAGCGCGGTGGACAGCTCGCTGAGCCGCTCGCCCTCGGCGTCCCCGTCGGTCGGCGACGCGCTGCGCTCGCGGTGCCCGACCGTGAGGTGCAGGTCCCGCGGCCGGGTCGCGAGCCGCGCGAAGTGCTGCTGGAAGCGCGCGTCGAGCGTGCGCAGGCGGCTGCGCGCGCTCTCGAGCTCGACGCCGACCTCGAACTGCTCGGCCTGCTGCCCCTCGCCGTCGGGGCCGCGCAGGATCATCACGAAGCCGTTGCGCGAGACGCGGTGCCGCTGCGCGAGCTCGAAGCTGAGCGCGTGGTCCTGGACCTCGACGCTGAGCGCGTCCGAGGCCGCGTCGAGCTCGTCGAAGTACGGACGAAGCCGCTCGAGCACCTCGTTGACCGGCGGGTAGAACAGGACGACCCGCATCGGCTCGTCGAGCCGCTCGACCATGCGCAGGGTCTGCTCGCCCGGCCGCGTCGTCTTGAAGTACGAGAGGTCCCGCGTGACGTCGCGCTCCGTCGCCACGTAGCTCATCGACGCGACGAACACGAGCGAGAGCGCGATCGAGAGGCCCGTGCCCGCGGCGGCGCTCACGCGCCGCAGCTCGATCGCCTCTTCCACCGGCATCACCCGGTAGGCCATCTCCATCGCGAACAGCGCGGCGAGAGAGACCACGAGCGTCGCCGGCCAGAGCACGCCGAGGACGCCGCGCATCCGCTCGGCGCCGCTGTCCTCGAAGCCCATCGCCGCGACGCCCGATTCCGTCCCGAGCGCGTAGAGCGCGAGCGCCGCGAGCACGCCGCCCGTCGCCGCGGCGAGCGCCACCTCGACCTGGCGCTGGTTGCCGCGCGCGCGAGAGAGCGCGTAGCCGCGCCAGCCGACCGTGGCGGCGAGCGCGAGCAGCGGCAGCGCGCGCCACGCCCAGATCAGCTCGTGCGCCGCGCCGACGATGCGCTCCGACACGTAGAGCAGCCCGAGCCCGAGCGGCAGGAGGAGCCCGACCCAGAACGAGCGCCGGATCGCCGAGCGCTCCACGTGCCCGCCGCCCTCTTCGTCGGGCACGAGCGCCTCGAGCGCCCCGAGCGCGACCACGAGCACGAGCGTGAGCGCCGCGAGCCCGAGCCCCTCGTACAGGTACCACACCACCCCGCCCAGGACGGGATAGGCGGCGCCGACGGCGAGCCGGCGCTTGGTGCGCGTGCTCATCGCCATCGCTGGCTCTCCAGGACCTTCGTCGCCGCGAGGAGCGAGAGGTAGATGACGCCCGCGTAGAACACCACGTCGCTGAGCTGGAAGAGCCCGCGCTGGAACTGGGCGTAGTGCTTGGTGTGGAGCGCGACGTACGAGAGCAGCTCCCGCATCGGCGGATCGGCGATCTGCCCGAGCGGCCAGCAGAGCTCGAGCAAGCCCACGAAGAGCGCGCTGAGGATCACCGCGAAGAACGGGTTCTTCGTGAGCGAGGAGGCGAACGTCCCGATCGCGAGCGTGCTCGCGCCGAGCAGGAGCATCCCGAGATACCCGGAGGCGATGTGCCCGACCGAGACGCGCCCGTTGATGAAGATCAGCGCGGGCAGGTACGCCGACGCGAGCGTCACCAGGCTCAGGAACGAGAGCGCCGAGAGGTACTTGCCGAGCACGATCTCGCCCTCGCGGATCGGCGAGGTGAACAGCAGGACGTCGGTCCCCGTCCAGCGCTCCTCGGCGAGCAGGCGCATGGAGAAGAGGATCCCGCCGAGCATCGTCACGATGCCGCCCCAGTAGAGGAAGATGCGCAGGACGTCCGCGCTGAGCTGCTCCTGGTCCGAGATCGCGAACGCGTTGAAGAGCAGGCCGTGCAGGAGGAGGATCGCGGCGGCGATGAAGTACCCGCTCGGCCGCTTGAGGTAGCTGCCGAGCTCGCGCCGCACGATGAGGAGCACGTTGCTCACGCGTCCACCTCCGCGGCGCGCGCCGCGGGCGCTTCGCCGCCGGGCGCGGTGAGGGCGACGAACACGTCCTCGAGCGCGCTCTGCGAGCGCGTCAGGGTCAAGAGGCCGAGGCCCGCGCCGACGATCCGCGCGGCGACCCGCTCGCGCGAGTCGCTCCCGCTCTCGATCTTGACGCGACAGATCCCGCCCGCCGTCGAGCGCAGCTCGACGATCGTGAGGTCGGCCGCCGCGAGCGCGGCGCGCACCTGCTCCTCGGTGCCGCGGACTTCGGCGATCGCCCAGTGGAGCCGCGCGGCGTCGCGGGACGAGGCCGGCCGCGCGCTCATCTGCTCGACGACCTCCTCCTCGGTGCCCGAGGCGACGAGGCGGCCCTCCTTGAGGATCAGGATGCGATCGCACGTGCGCTCGATCTCCGAGAGCAGGTGCGAGCTGAGCAAGATGGTGTGCGCGCCGCGGAGCGACCGGATCAGCTGCCGCATCTCGACGATCTGCACCGGGTCGAGGCCCTGCACCGGCTCGTCGAGGATCAGCAGCTTGGGCGCGTGGATCACCGCCTGCGCGATGCCGACGCGCTGCTTGTAGCCGTGGCTCAGCGTCTCGATCGCCGCGTCCGCGACGCGGGTGAGGCCGGTCTGCTCGAGCACGCGGGGCAGCCGCTTCTCGAGCTCGGCGCCGGTCATCCGGCGCAGCCGGCCGGCGAACCGGAGGTACTCGTCGACGCGCATCTCCGGGTAGAGCGGCGGCGAGTCCGGCAGGTAGCCGATGAGCTTGCGGATCTCGTGCGGCTGCCGCTCCGCGTCGAAGCCCCCGACGCGGATCGAGCCGCTCGTCGGCAAGAGGAGACAGCTCAGCAGGCGCAGCGTGGTGCTCTTGCCCGCGCCGTTCAGGCCGAGGAAGCCCACGCACTCCCCCTCGGCGATCCGAAAGGAGAGGTCGCGCACGGCCGGGCTCCGGCCGTAGAACTTGGAGACGCCTTCGACGACGATCATCCCGACGGTCGCGTTCCATAAACATCGGGTACCCTCGCGTCAACCGGATGAAGCGCATTGGTTGGGCGGCGCTCGCCGTCGTGTGGCTCGCCGCGGGCTCCGCGCGCGCCTACCTGATCGATCTCAACGACGCGCGCGTGACCGACCCGGGGCGCATGGAGATCGAGTTCCAGCCGGCGGGCTACTACATGACGCTGCTCGGCGAGGAGGAGCGATACCTCATCGCCCCGTCGATGCAGTGGTCGATCGGCCTCGCGACGGACTGGGACCTCCTGCACCTCACGCGCGGCTACGTGCGGCTCGACGACGCCGACGAGCCGCCCTACTCCATCCAGGAGCACTTCGTCGCGGTGCGCCGGATGCTCGTGAACGGCGCCTACAACGACGACGAGCTCGAGGGCCCCTCGCTCGCGCTCCAGATCGGCGTGTACATCCCGGGCGCCCTCGGGCCCGACAACTTCGGTTCCTCGGTGGCGATCCTCTTCGGCTGGGGCACCGACGCGGGCTCGTTCCACGCGAACGTGTGGCTCACGTACACGCAGTACGAGACGATCGACGTGTTCTCGACCGTGATGTACGAGGGCCCGCCCGACTGGCCGCTGCGCCCGACCGCCGAGCTCTACCTCGACGTCGACGACGGGCAGCCGTACGCGAGCGGCCTGGTCGGCGCGCTCCTCGACATCACCGACGACTTCCTCCTGCAGGCCGGCGTGCGCGTCGGCGGCTGGGAGGACTACGCAGACCTCGAGATCCGCCTCTCGAGCTTCATCGGCTGGGACCCGGCGCCAGGCTCGCGCGCGAGCGATCCCGGCGACGAGGCCCGCGCTCGGCCCGCGCCCCCGACGCTGGCGCGAGCCCGCCTGGCCATGCGCCGGTGAGGGTCTGCGACCTACGCCGAGCGTCCTGGCGACCTCGCGCCTTCGCGCGAGATCTCCTCCGCGCCGGCGCACAGAGACGAGCGCGCGCACGGGGGCGCGTTTGCTAGAGTCGCGGCATGGCCCAGGTCCCCACCCCCGTGAACGAGCCGGTCGGGCAGTACGCGCCGGGCTCCCGAGAGCGCGCGTCGCTGAAGGCGGCGCTCGACGCCGTCGCGCGCGAGCGCGTCGAGATCCCCGCGATGATCGGCGGCGAGGCGGTGCGCGCGGGCCGCGCGATGGACGTCGTGATGCCGCACGCGCACGCGCACGTCCTCGCGACGGCGCACGCGGCGCGGCCCGAGGACGTCGGGCGCGCGATCGAGCGCGCGGTCGAGGCGCGGCGCGAGTGGTCCCGGACGCGGTTCGAGGATCGCGCGGCGGTGTTCCTGCGCGCCGCCGAGCTCTTGACGACGACGTGGCGCGACCGCGTCAACGCCGCTTGCATGCTCGGACAGAGCAAGACGTGCTTCCAGTCCGAGATCGACGCGGTGTGCGAGCTCGCGGACTTCTGGCGCTTCAACGTGGCGTTCGCCGAGCGCATCTACGCGGAGCAGCCGATCAGCCCGCGCGGCCAGTGGAACCGCCTCGACCACCGCCCGCTCGAGGGGTTCGTGCTCGCGATCACGCCGTTCAACTTCCTGTCGATCGCGGCGAACCTCCCGACCGCCCCGCTCCTGATGGGCAACGTCGTCGTCTGGAAGCCGGCCACGACGTCGCTGCGCGGCGCGTGGGAGGTGCTCGCGCTGCTCCGCGCGGCGGGGCTCCCCGACGGAGTGCTCTCGATGGTCCCCGGCGCGGGGGCCGAGCAGGCGGAGGTCGCGCTCGACAGCGAGCACCTCGCCGGCGTCCACTTCACCGGCAGCACGGGCACGTTCAAGGCCCTCTGGCGCGGGATCAGCGCGCGGCTCGATCGCTACCGCACCTTCCCGCGCCTGGTGGGCGAGACCGGCGGCAAGGACTTCGTCATCGCGCACGAGAGCGCGGACCCGGACGCGGTCGCCACGGCGCTCGTGCGCGGCGCGTTCGAGTACCAGGGGCAGAAGTGCTCCGCCGCGAGCCGCGCCTACGTGCCGGCGTCGATGTGGCCGCGGGTGAAGGAGCGCGTCGCGGCGGACCTCGCGTCGGCGCGCTTCGGCGACGTGCGCGACTTCACCTGCTTCGGCGGCGCGGTGATCGATCGGCGCGCCTTCGACAAGATCCGCGGCTACGTCGAGCTCGGGCGCGCGACGGCCACGCTCGTCGCGGGCGGCGGCTGCGACGACGCGGTCGGCTTCTTCATCGAGCCCACGGTGCTCGAGGTGGCCGACCCGCGGCACCGGCTGATGGAGGAGGAGATCTTCGGCCCCGTGCTCGCCGTCTACCCGTACGCGGAGCGCTTCGAGGACGTCCTCGCGCTCGCCGACGCGACGAGCCCGTACGCGCTCACCGGCGCGGTCTTCGCGCGCGACCGCGCCGCCGTGCGCGCCGCCGAGGACGCGCTCCGCGACGCGGCCGGCAACTTCTACGTCAACGACAAGCCGACCGGCGCCGTCGTGGGGCAGCAGCCGTTCGGCGGCGCCCGCCAGAGCGGCACCAACGACAAGGCGGGGATGTACCTGAACCTCCTGCGCTGGGTCAGCCCGCGCGCGATCAAGGAGACGTTCGCCCCGTCGACCGACTACCGCTACCCGTTCATGGACGAGCCG
Organism: Sandaracinaceae bacterium; assembly: GCA_019637095.1. Lineage (GTDB taxonomy): Bacteria > Myxococcota_A > Polyangia > Polyangiales > Sandaracinaceae > JACKEC01. The sequence continues at coordinate 65,168 of JAHBWG010000020.1, forward strand.
TAGCGCCCGCACGAGAGCGAGCCACGTTGCCCCGTCACCGGCGCCTGGTCGTCTGCCGCGGGACGCCGGCCGAGACGGCGGCCGACGCCGCGCGCCGGCTCGCGGAGCTCGGCACGACCGACGCGCTCTGGGTGGGCGACGACCCGCCGCCGCCCCTCGCCGCGACGCCGCCGCCCGCGGTGCGGCGGCTGCTCGGGCGCGCGTTCACCGCGGTGGTGCTCGACCTCCACGGCGGGCTCGACGCGGATCTCCTCGGCCAGGCCCACGGCCTCGTCTGGGGCGGCGGCGCGCTCGTGCTGCGGATGCCGCCGCGCGACACCGAGCCGCCGCGCGACACCGAGCCGCCGCGCGACACCGAGCCACCACGCGACCCGCGCCTCGCCGTCGCGCCGTACGACCTGCGGGCCGTCGGCCACCGCGCGTGGGATCGGCTCGAGGCGCGGCTCGACGCCGTGGCGAGCCGCGGGCCGCTCGCGCCGGCCGCGATCGAGGCGCCGCGCGGCACCGAGGCGCAAGCCCAGGCGGTGGCGCGGCTCGCGGCGCGCCTGCGCGAGCCGACCCCGAGCGCCACCGTGCTGCTCGCCGACCGCGGGCGCGGAAAGTCGAGCGCGCTGGGTCTCGCGCTCGCCGAGGTCCTGCGCGCCGCCCCGCACGCGAAGGTCGCGGTGAGCGCCGGGTCCCCGGAGTCGGTCGCGGAGCTCCTGCGCTTCGCGCCGCCGGGGCTCCGGTTCACGCCCCTCGAGGCGCTGTGGACCCCGGCCGATCCGCCGTACGACGTGATCGTGATCGACGAGGCGGCGCAGCTCGCGGTGCCCGCGCTGCGGCGCGTCGCGCTCGCCCACCCGCGCGCGCGCTTCGCGTTCGCGACCACCGCGCGCGGCTACGAGGGGACCGGGCGCGGGTTCGTCCTGCGCTTCCTCGCGTGGCTCGCCGAGCACGCGCCGTCGATCGAGCGGCTGGCGCTGAGCGCGCCGATCCGCTGGGACGAGGACGACCCGCTCGAGCGTCTCGTGCACGACGTCTTGCTCCTCGACGCCGCCCCCGGCCCCGCGCGCGGCGCGGGCGCGCGGCGCGTCGAGGCGATCGATCGCGACGCGCTCGCCGCCGACGAAGCGCGGCTCGCCGCGCTCTTCGGCCTGCTCGTGCACGCGCACTACCGCACGACGCCGTCCGACCTCGCGCGCCTGCTCGACGCACCGAACCTCGAGGCCCACGCGCTCCTCGAGGGCGACGCGGTCCTCGCCGCGACGCTCGTCGCGCGCGAGGGAGGCCTCGACGCGCGGCTCGTCGAGGACGTCTACCGCGGGCGCATCCGCCTGCGGGGGCACGCGCTCGCCGACACGCTCGTGTCGCACTCGGGGCGCCGCGACGCCGGCGCGATGGCGATGATCCGCTCCGTTCGCATCGCGACGCACCCCGACCGACGCGACGAGGGCCTCGCGAGCGCGCTCGTCGAGCACGTGCACGCGCGCTACGCGCCCGAGCTCTTCGGCACGCTCTTCGGCGCGACCCCGGCGCTGCTGCGCTTCCGCCGGCGCCTGGGCTACGTGCTCGTGCGCGTCGGGAGCGCGCGCGGCGTGCGCACCGGCGAGCCGTCGGCGGTGATGGTGCGCCCCGTCGGCGCCGCGGCGCGCGCGATGGTCGGCGCCCTCGCGGCGACGCTCGCGCGCGACCTCGAGGCCCAGCTCGCGATGATGCGAGACGAGCTGCCCCTCGACCCTGGGCTGCGCGCGGCGCTCTTCGAGGACCTCCCGCCGCCCGCGCCGCTCACGGGCGAGGCGATGCGCGAGGCGATCACCGGGTACGCGTTCGGCCCGCGCCCGCTCGAGGCGAGCGCCCTCGCCATCGGCGCGTGGATCGACGCGCACCGCGGCGCGCTCGGGAGGCTCGACGCGAGCAGCCGCGCGCTCGTCGAGGCGCGCGCCCTCGCCCGCCGGCCGTGGGCCGAGGCGGCGCGCGACGCCGGCCTCCCGAGCGTCCCCGCCGCCATGCGCGCCCTGCGCCGCGCCGTGCGCGCGCTCGCCGCCGCGGTCGACCCGTCGCTCGATCCCGACACCACCGATGAGCCTTGAGATGCGGCGACGCGTTGGCGATGCTCCGCAGCTCGGGGTGCGCGGGCGCGCGCACGTGGTCCCGTGTGTGGGATGGGCTCACGCTTCTGCACGAGGTCGAGGGCGAGGCGACGACGAGCTGGATCTGGCTCGATGGCGAGCTCGTCGGCACGCTGCAGGGCGGCCGGCGCCACGCGGTGCTGACGGACCCGATCGGCGTCGTCTCGCAGGTCGTCGGCGAGGACGGATCGCTGAGCTGGCGCGGCGGCGTGGACTGCTTCGGCGCGGGGTGGCGCGAGCTCGAGCAGGTGCGCCAACCGTGGCGCTTCCCGGGGCACCTCGAGGACGAAGACACCGGGCTCGCGATGTCGCTCTGGCGCGCCTTCGACCCGGAGGCCGCGCAGTACCTCAGCCCCTGCCCGCTCGGGATCGCCGCGGGGATCCGCCCCTACGCCTACGTGCGCGACCCGCTCAGCGAGACCTCACCGCTGGGCCTCGGTCCCGGCCTCGATCCGTACTACGGGCCGGAGCTGCGGGCGTGCGGCGAGGCGCTGCACGTCGCGCTCGCGCTCGACGCGCTCGACCGCCGCGACGGCGCCGCGGGCCCGCGCGCGCGGTTCGAGCCGCAGGCGCTGCTGCCCGATCCCCTCGACCTCGAGTGGGGCGCGTGGTCGCGCCATCACCCGGCGCGAGCGCTCGACCGCTGACGGCCGGCGCTCGCGCCGCACGGGCTCCACGTCGCGACGGTCACCCCGGCGCGTCGCAGCCTCCGTCCGGGTCGCACACCCACCCCTCGGGGCAAGGGTGCTCGGCGTCGCAGTCGAGGTAGCAGATGCCGAGGACCTCGTCGTCGGCGGTGCGGACGCGGAAGCAGCGGTGTCCGCGCGGGCAGCCGCCGGTCGAGACGTAGTCGTCGGCGACCGCGCAGCCCGTCATGCACATGTTCTCGCCGGCGCGCGGGACGACGCAGACCGCGCGAGGCCCGCAGGTCCCTCGCGGCATGACGGGATCGGGCCGCTCGCAGGCTCCGCCGACCTCGTTCGGTGCCGGGGTCGCGAACCCACCGTTGCACCCCACCGTCCTGATCGCGTTCGACGCCTGCGCCACGCAAGGATCCGGGGCGGTGGACGCGTCGCGGTCCTCCGAGGAGCCCGCGTCGCCACGGCGGATGCCACCGTCGCAGCCTGCCACGATGGTCGAACAAGCAAGGAACGTTGCCAAGTGCGGTGCTCGCATCGTACGCCTCCTCGCTCAGATCCAGAGCCGCACGCCGCCGATGGGCCCGCTCATCCGCCCGCGGAGCGAGCGCGTGGCCATCGGGACGATCTCGAGGTGGTCGTAGCCGAGGTAGAACTCCACGGGGCCGGCGAGCAGCCCCAGGGTCGCGCGGCCGCCGACGAAGAAGGAGTCGTCCTCGAATGGGCCGCCGATCGCCTCGATCGAGATCACCAGCGGTCGGATCGGGAAGATGTCGACGCCGTAGCGCAGCTCGCCTCCCCACACCCCCCCTTGCGCGTCGTGAAAGATCAGCATCCCGATGTCCAAGCGGAACTGCAGGTACTCGTCCTGCGCGAAGAGCAGCCCCACCCGGCCGCCGACGAGGCCCTGGTGCTCGACGCCGCCCCCCTCGCGCGCGCCGAGGAGCGCGGTGTAGCCGGCGCCGAACGTCGACCGGAACGGCGTGACGACCCGCACGTCCGCGCTGGCGCGCCCCATCGCGGGCCACGCGTAGCCGCCCTCCACGCGCCCCTGCACCGCGACGTCCTGGATCGGCGGATCGTCGGGGCCCCCCTGCGGTAACACCGCGTGGCCGTCGACGTCGTCGGCGTACGGGTGGTCGGCCCAGCGCCACCTCGTGTCCATCGGATCGTCGAGCGCGATCATCGGCCCCGCTACCGCGAACAGCGCGATCCCCACCCAGTCCACATCGTGAGAGATCTGCCGTACGCGATCGCCGCGTGAGGTGCGGCCGCCGCGTGTGCCGCCTCGCTCCCTCGCTTCGCCGTCGCCGCGGCGGACCTGGGCCTCGCCGTGTGAGGGCGCGACCAGCGCGATCGACAGGTCGCCCGCCACGACCAGCGTCGCCGTCAAGAGGAACCACGTCGGTCTCGTCATCCGCTCACCTCCGAGTTGCCTCATCGGTGCGAAGGCATGCCGGTTTCCCCACCGCGACACCGTGCGAGCGTAGCATGCTCTCGAGACACCTCCCTGCGCCGGGCCGCCTGAACGGACGCAAGCGACGAGACGAGGAGCGCAAGAGGGGACGCGCACCCGAGATCGTTCGCGCCCGCGCCGCAGGCGCACTCTCCTCGCGCTCCCGCTCTCGCCCTCTCCCGTGCTGCAGTTCATGGCAGGGCGATGAGATCGCGCGAAGCCGCCAAGTCGCCGAGGCTCCGTCTCTTTGCGGCTTCGCGTCAGGGCGCGCGTGACTCGCCCGCGCGCCCTTCGCGCGCCGCCCTTCCCGCCGCGGGCTACAGCCGCTCGCGCAGCTCGACGCGGTCGTCCTCGCACACGAACAGGCGGCGCGGCGCGGGCGCCGTCTCGCGGTAGCTCGGCGCGCCCGGCGCGGGCGTCCAGTCGAGCGTCGCGAGCAGCCGGACGCGGCCGCCCGCGCGCAGCACCGCCTCGCGGTACGCGAGCGGCCCGCGCGGCGAGACGCCCCGCGCCGCCTCCGCGAGCGCGGGCGGGATCGTCGAGAGGAACTGACCGTCCTCGCGGTCCTCGACGAGCGCGAGCCGCGCGCGCTCGAGCGGCACGACCACGGCGTGCCCGTCCACCGTGAGCTCCACCGACGGCTCCCCGTACAACCCGACCGCGAGCACCGTGTAGCGCGTGTCGACGCCCCCGCCGCGGCCGCCGTGGGTGGTGCGCTCCTCGAGCAGGCTCCAGCGGATCAGCGCGCCGGCCACGCCGGTCACCGGGCTGACGACCGCGTCCGCCGAGGTGATCCGGGCCTCGAGCTCGACGCGGGTCGGCCCCGCGATCGAGGCGACGTCCCGCGCGCGGCGGCGGAACAGCCGGTCGAGGAGGCTCACCGCCCGGCAGTCTCGCCGACGCGCGGCGCGCGTGTCGAGCCGCGCCCGCGGACGCGCGCGGACGCCGAATTCGAGAGCACTATCGAGACGATGCGCCCGCTCGAGAGCGCCGCGGCTCGGGCCATGCCCCCCTCCTCGCCCGGGGACGGACTTGCGCGGCGGGCTCGGGCGAGCCAGAACGCCGGCCGTGCAGTACCTGGGCTCGACCCCTCGGATCCGCTGGTCCGTGGTCACGCTCGCCGCCGCGCTCGCGGCTCCGCTCGCCTCGGCCGCCGCCCAGGACGAGGGACGCGAGGACGTCCCCGAGCCACCAGCCGCGCGCGCGTGGTCGATGGAGAGCGCGATGGATCGCGCCGCGAGCACCGCGCCGAGCGTGCGGGCCGCGGCGGCGCGCCTCGCGATCGCGGAGAGCCACCGCGAGCACGCGGCGATGCCCGTGCTGCGCAACCCCATCGTCGGCGTGCGCGCCCTCTTCGGCGTGCCCGACGACGCCGCCGCGACCTACTCGTTCTTCCTCGGCATCCCGTTCGACCTCAGCTCGCGCCAGGCGCACCGCACCGAGGAGACGGACATCCTGCTCGACGAGGCCGACGGCCAGCTCGAGCTCGAGCGCATCGAGGCGCGCGCGCGGGCGCGCGTCGCCGCCGCGCGCGTCGCCGCGGGCCAGGCCTCGCTGGAGATCGCGCGCGCCCGCCTCGTCGTCGCCGAGCGGCTGCTCGGCGCGACGCGCGAGCGGCTCGACTCGGGCGCCGCGACGGCGCTCGACCACGCGCTCGTCGAGCAAGAGGTCTCGACCGCCTCCGCGAACGTGGCCGCGCGCCGCCGCGAGCTCGCGGCCGCCCGCGACGCGCTCCGGGCCGCGCTCGACCTCGAGCCCACGGTGTCCGTCGCGGTCGAGCCGCTCACGCGCGCCGAGGTGCCCGAGGGCCTGACGCTCGAGCGCGCGATCGCGATGGCCGAGCAGCGCCGGCGCGAGCCGCAGGTGCTGCGGCTGTCCGCGCGGCGGCACCGCGTCTCGGAGTCGCGCATGTTCGCCGACTCGGTCTCCCCGTTGGTCCTGTCCGCGGAGTACGAGCTGCAGACGAACTCGCAGCGCCTCTCCTCGTTCGGCGTCGGCGCGAGCATGGAGCTGCCGCTGTTCTGGACGGCGCAGGGGGACCGCGCGGTCGCCCTCAGCGAGGCCGACGCCGCGGACGTCAACGCGGGCCTCGCCGGGCGCATCGCCGGGCGCGAGGCGGCCGCGGCGTACCGCGCGCTGCGGACCTCGCTCGCCGAGCTGCGCGCCGTGGAGGAGCAGGCGCTCCCCGCGAGCGAGCGCGCGCTCGAGCTGACGGAGGCCCTGCGTGACGCGGGCGCCGCCGAGGTCTTCCGCGTGCTGCTCGCACGCCAGGCGCTGTTCGATCTGCGACAGCGGCGCGTCGACCTGTTGCTCGCCGCGTGGTTGGCGCGCGCAGAGCTCGACCGCGCGACGGGAGGAGAGCTCCGATGAGCGTTGCGATGACCCACGTGGCCCACGAGGAGGCGGTCGCCCCGGACGACGTGCTCGACGCCGAGCCCACACCCGCGGACGCGCCCGCCGCCACGCCGCCCGCGCCCCGCGCCCCGGGGGCGTGGGCGGGCCGGGCGATCAGCGGCGTCGTCGGCCTCGCGGTCGGCGTCGGGATCGGGGTCCTCGTCGCGTCACGCCCCGTCGAGCCCGACTCGGGCGCCGCCGCCGTCGAGCCGCCGCGCCTCGTCGAGCTGCCCGAGGCGCTCGCCGACAACGCGGGGATCGAGGTGCGGCCGGTCACCGAGGAGGCGATCGCGCCGACCCTCGATCTGGTCGGCACCGTCGACTTCGATCAGGGCCGCGTCGCGGACATCGGCGGCCGCAGCGAGGGGCGGATCGTCCGCATGTTCGTCTCCGTCGGCGACATCGTCGAGGAGGGGCAGCCCCTCGTGCAGATCGAGTCGCCGGTCCTCGGCGAGGCGATGGCCGCGCTCCTCGCCGCGCGCGCGCGCCTCGAGGCGGCGCGCACGAGCGCCGAGCGCGAGACGAGCCTGCGCCAGCGGCAGCTCACGACCGCGGGCACCCTCGAGACGGCGACGGCGACCGCGGAGGCGCTCGAGGCCGAGGTCCGCGGCGCGGAGCAGCGCCTGCTCGCGCTCGGCATCAGCGAGGGCGAGCTGCGACAGGTCGAGCGCAGCGACACGCCGATCCGCCGCATGACGCTGCGCTCCCCGATCGCCGGCGAGGTGATCGAGCGCTACGCGCACCTCGGCCAGGTCGTCTCGACGACCGCGCCCGTCCTGAGGGTCGCCGATCTCTCGTCGGTGTGGGTGACGCTCGAGGTCTACGAGCGCGACCTCACGCGCGTGCGCGTCGGCGACACGGTCGACATCATCTCGGAGTCCTACCCCGGCGAGACCTTCGCGGGGACGGTCAGCTACCTCGACGCGACGATCGACGAGCGCACGCGCTCCGCCGGCGTACGGATCGTCGTACAGAACGAGGACCGCCGGCTGCGCCCGGGGCACTTCGTCCACGCGATGCTGACGTCGGGCGACGAGCAGCGACGCGGCTTGATGCTCCCGCGGCGCGCGATCGTGCAGCTCGACGGGCTCCCGACCGTCTTCGTGTCGCGCGGCGAGCGGCGCTTCGAGCCGCGCGCCGTGGAGCTCGGCGCCAACCACGGCGATCAGGTCGAGATCCTGGCCGGCCTCGCCGCGAACGAGCCCGTCGTGGTGAGCGGCGCGTTCGCGCTCAAGAGCGAGCTGCAGCGCTAGCCGGCCGAACCGAGTTTCCCCGGAGGAGCCATGCTGGAACGGATCGTCACACTGGCGGTGGACCGCCGCGCCGCGGTCGTGGCGATGGCGATCGCCGCGCTCGCCGGCGGCATCTACATGGTGCCGGAGCTCCCGATCGACGCGGTGCCCGACGTCACGACGACGCAGGTCGTCGTGCTCACCGAGGCGCCGGGCCTGTCCGCCGAGGAGATGGAGCGCTTCGTCACCTTCCCCGTCGAGATGGGCCTCACCGGGCTGCCCGACCTGAGCGAGCTGCGCTCGGTCACCCGCGGCGGCCTCTCGTCGGTCACGGTGGTGTTCAGCGACGCCACCGACATCTGGTTCGCGCGCCAGCTCGTGAGCGAGCGGCTGCGCGAGATCGAGTCGGACATCCCGCCCCAGGTCGGCCGGCCGCAGCTCGCGCCGGTCTCGACGGGCCTCGGCGAGATCTATCAGTTCGTGCTGCGCAGCGACCGGCACACGCCGATGCAGCTGCGCGAGATGCTCCAGTGGGAGCTCGCGCCGCGCCTGCGCAGCGTGCCCGGCGTCATCGAGGTCAACCCGATGGGCGGCGCGGCCAAGGAGTACCAGGTCGTCCTCGACCCGCGCCGCCTCGCCGCGCACCGCATCACCCTCGGGCAGGTGCTCGAGGCGCTCGAGCGCAACAACGCGACCGTCGGCGCCGGCTGGATCGAGCGCGGCGCCGAGCAGCTCGTGATCCGCGGCGAGGGCCAGCTCCGCAACGTGACGGACATCGGGAGCGTCGTCGTCAGCTCGAACGAGGACGGCACGCCCGTGCTCGTGCGCCACCTCGGCGAGGCGCGCGTCGGCGCGACGCTCCCCTACGGCATCGTCACGCGCCAGGGCGAGGGCGAGGCGGTCACCGCGATCGTGATGATGCTCGTCGGCCAGAACTCGCGGAACGTCGTCTCGGCGGTGCACGCGCGCATGGACGAGATCCGCGCCGAGCTGCCGGAGGGCGTCGAGGTCGAGGTCGTGTACGACCGGGCGAGCTTCATCAACCGCACGCTGCGCACGGTGGGCACCAACCTCGCCGAGGGCGCGTTCCTCGTCGGGCTCGTGATCCTCGTGTTCCTCGGGAGCTGGCGCGCGAGCATCCTCGTGACGCTCGGCATCCCGTTCTCGATGGCCCTCGCCGCGGTCGGGATGATCCAGCTCGGCGTGCCGGGCAGCCTCATGTCGCTCGGCGCGATCGACTTCGGCCTCTTGGTCGACGGACCGATCGTCATGGCGGAGGCGGTGATCGCGAAGCTCGCGCTCGAGGGCCTGACCGAGGAGCGGCGCGTCGACTCGATCGCGGCGGCGCTGCGCCTCGTCGCGCGGCCCGTCGTGTTCTCCGTCACGATCATCCTGCTGGTCTACCTCCCGCTGCTCACGCTCGAGGGCGTCGAAGGCAAGATGTTCCGGCCGATGGCGATCACCATGGGCCTCGCGCTCGCGGGCTCGGTGATCTTCGCGCTGTTCGTCTTCCCGGCCGGCGCCGCGCTGCTCTTGCGCCTGCCGAAGAAGGCGGGGCACCACGGCCTGCTCGCGAAGCTCGAGGCGCCCTACGGCAAGGCGGTCGCGCTCGCGATCCGCCAGCGCGTGCCGCTGCTCGCCGGCGCGTGCCTCTTGCTCGTCGCCACCGCGCCGGTCGCCCTCGGCCTCGGCGCCGACTTCGTGCCGCGCATCGACGAGGGCGACATCGTGGTCGCCGCCCGGCGGATCCCGAGCATCGGCTTCAGCGAGGCGCGGCGGCTCGACCTCGCGGTGGAGCAGGTGCTGCACCGCTTCCCGGAGGTCCTCAGCACGGTCGGCCAGACGGGCCGCTCGGAGGTCGCGACCGATCCCGTCGGCATGGACAACACCGACATCCTGGTGCGGCTGCGGCCGCGAGAGGAGTGGACGACGGCGGACGACCTCGACTCGCTCGGCGAGGCGATGAAGGCGGCGATCGAGGCGGAGGTCCCGTCGACGTTCGTGTCGATCTCGCAGCCGATCGAGGACCGCACCAACGAGCTCATCTCGGGCTCGCGGTGCGACGTGGCGATCCTGATCTTCGGCGACGACATCGAGCGGCTCGCCGGGCTCGCGCGCGAGACGATGCAGGTGCTGCGCACGGTGCCGGGCGCGGGCGACGTGCGGATGGAGCGCGCGCTCGGCCTGCCGATGCTCGAGGTCCAGCCGGATCGCGCGCGGCTCGCGCGCTACGGCATCCCGGTCTCCGACGTCCTCGCCGCGGTCGAGGCCTCGCGGCAGGGCCGGCTGGTCGGCAACGTGTTCGAGGGCCAGCGGCGTTACCCGCTGCGCGTGATGGTCCCGCCGAGCGACCTGCGCGTGGAGTCGTTCGGGAACCTGCCGATCGGTGCGAGCGACGGCCAGGTCATCCCGCTCGCGCAGCTCGCGAACCTGCGCGAGATCGACGCGCCCGCCCAGATCAGCCGCCAGGGGATGCGGCGCCGCGCGCGCGTCGAGGTGAACATCCGGGGCCGCGACCTCGTGAGCTTCGTCGAGGACGCGATGCGCACCGTCGAGGCGCGCGTGACGCTGCCCGAGGGCTACGACATGGAGTGGGGCGGCCAGTTCGAGAACTTCGCGCGCGCGAGCGCGCGGCTCGCCGTCGTGGTGCCGCTCGCGCTCGCGATCATCTTCGTCATGTTGTTCTTCGCGTTCGGCGAGGCGCGCTACGCGTTCGCGGTCTTCTCCGGCGTCCCGTTCGGGATGATCGGCGGGATCTTCGGGCTCTCGCTGCGCGACATGCCGTTCAGCATCCCGGCCGCGGTCGGCTTCATCGCGCTCTGCGGCATCGCGGTGCTCAACGGCGTGGTGATGGCGAGCGAGATCAAGCGCCGCGTCGAGGGCGGCGCGCCGCTCGAGGACGCGCTGCGCGACGGCTCGGTCGCGGTGCTGCGCGCGATGCTCCTCACCGCGACGGTCGCGGCGATCGGCTTCTTGCCGATGGCGATCTCGAGCTCGGCGGGGAGCGAGGTGCAGCGGCCGCTCGCGACCGTCGTCATCGGCGGCATGGTCTCGAGCACCGGCCTCGGGCTGTTCCTCTTGCCCGGGCTCTTGCGCATGTTCCTCTACAAGGAGCTCACGCTCGACGCGAGCGCGCGCGAGGACCGCGCGGCCCGCGCCGGCCACTGACCCTCCGTCCACCGCGCGGCCTCGATGCGCGCGTCGCGCGGGCTATGCTCTTCGCGCGATGAACCCGACGTGCCGCGGCTGCGGCCACGCGCTGAAGCACAAGGCGAAGTACTGCGCGCGCTGCGGCACGCCCGCGGCGGACGCGCGCGTGTGCCCGAGCTGCGGGATCGCGAACGACGCGGGCGACAACTTCTGTTACGCGTGCGGCGAGGCGCTCGTGGGCGGTAGCCCGCCCCCGGCACCTCGCCGCGACAGCGCGCGCGTCCGCTGGCTCGCCGCCGGCATCCTGCTCGGCGCGGTCCTGTCGGGCGCCGGCGCGCTCGGGTGGTGGCTCCTCGATCGCTGACGGAGCCCCTACTCGTGCGCGACGCCGCGGCGCAGGTACGCCGGGATGTCGAGCACCGCCTCGTCGTGGAGCGCGTGCGCCCCGAACGCGCGGCCGGTCCGGCTCTCGCCGAGCGAGACCTGCTCGGGCGGCGCGTGCGACACGCGACGCACCGGCGCGCGGCTCGCGCGCACGGGCGCCGGCGCGTGCCGCGCCGCCGCGGGCACCTTGATCGGCAGGGTCGGGCGGCTCTGGCGGATCGCCGACTGCACCACCGACTCCTCGGCCTCGCGCGCCTTGCCGTCGAACCCGGTGGCGATGACGGTGACCTTCACCACCTCGCCCATGTCCATGTCGGTGACGAGGCCGAAGATGATGTTCGCGTCCTCGTGCGCCTCCTGCTGGACCAGGCTCGCCGCCTCGTTGATCTCGCGCAGCCGCACGTCGGGGCCCGCGGTGAAGTTGATGAGGATGCCCGTGGCGCCCTCGACGCTGACCTCGTCGAGCAGCGGCGAGTTGATCGCCATCATCGCCGCGTCGATCGCGCGCCGGTCGCCCTTGCCGTAGCCGGTGCCCATGAGCGCGCGGCCCATGCTGCTCATGATCGTCTTCACGTCGGCGAAGTCGACGTTGATCATCCCGCTGTGCGTGATGAGGTCGCTGATCCCGCGCACCGCCTGCACGAGCACGTCGTCCGCGCGCTGGAAGGCCTCGAGCAGCGACATGTCCTCGTCGTCGAGGCTCAGGAGCTTCTGGTTCGGGATCGTGATGATCGTGTCGACCGCGTCCGACAGCTCGTCGATGCCCTCGTCGGCGTTGCGCGAGCGGCGCTTGCCCTCGAAGAGGAACGGCCGCGTCACCACGCCGACGGTCAGCGCCCCGAGATCGCGCGCGATCTGCGCGATGATCGGCGCCCCGCCGGTGCCCGTGCCGCCGCCCATCCCGGCGGTGATGAAGACCATGTCCGCGCCCTCGAGCGCCTCGCTGATGCGCTGCACGTCCTCGAGCGCCGCCTTGCGGCCGACGTCCGGGCTCGCGCCCGCGCCGAGGCCCTTCGTCAGGCACGGCCCGAGCTGGATCTTGGTCGCCGCGAGGTTGTCCTCGAGCGCCTGCATGTCCGTGTTGGCCGCGATGAACTCCACGCCGTCGAGCCCGCTGTGGATCATGGTGTTGAGCGCGTTGCCGCCGCCGCCACCGACGCCCACCACCTTGATGCGGGCGTTCATCTCTGCGTCGTCCGCGAACTCGATCGAGATACCCATCGTCGTCCTCCCTGTGCCGCGCCCCTCGGATCGCCCTCCGCAGGCGGCGCGCAAAGTCTCTTGCTCGAACCGTTGCTCCCCGAAGAACCGCTCAGAACACCTCTCGGAACCACTGCCCGAGCTTGCTTCCCCACCCGTTCGGCGCGTGCGCCGCGAGCGGGACCGCCTTCTCCTCGGGGCGCGCACCGGCCGCCCGCAGGCGCTCCGCCCCGTACTTCACGAGCCCGACCCCCGTCGCGTACGCGGGGCTCTTGACCACGTCCATCAGCCCCCCGACGCCGATCGGCGCGCCGCGCCGCACCGGGAGCCCGAGGATCTGCTCGGCGAGCTCGGGCATGCCGTCGAGCTGCGTCGTGCCGCCGGTGATCACGGCCCCCGACGCGAGCATGTCCGCGTAGCCCGTCTCCGCGATCACGTGCGCGACCGCGCTGAAGATCTCCTCGACGCGGGGCTCGATGATCTCGGAGAGCACCGCGCGCGGCAGGACCCGCGGCGCGCGCCCGCCGACCGAGGGGACCTCGATGGTCTCCTCCGCGTCGACCATGGAGGTCGCCGCGCAGCCGTACTTGATCTTGATGCGCTCGGCCTCCGCCATCGGCGTGCGCAGGCCCGTCGCGATGTCGCTCGTCAGGCTGATGCCGCCGATCGGGATCACGCTGGTGTGCACGACCGCGCCGTCGACGTAGATGATGAGATCGGTCGTGCCGCCGCCGATGTCGATGAGGGCGACGCCGATCTCCTTCTCGTCGTCGCTGAGGACCGCGTGCGCGCTCGCGAGGGGCTCGAGCACCGTCTCGGCGATGTGGAGATCGCAGCGCTCGCAGACCTTGGCGATGTTCTGCGCCGCGGAGTTCGCGGCCGTCACGAGGTGCACGCGCGCCTCGAGCCGCACGCCGCTCATCCCGACCGGCTCGCGGATCCCGTCCTGGTCGTCGACGATGAACTCCTGCGGCAGCACGTGGATGACGTGCCGGTCGCCGGGCAGCGGGATCGCCTTGGCCTGCTCGAGCACGCGCTTGACGTCCTCCGCCGTGACCTCGCGCGTGGAGATGGCCGCGACGCCGTCCTGGTTGATGCCGCGCACGTGGCTGCCGGCGATGCCGGCGTACACGCTCGCGATCTCGACGCCGGCCATCGTCTCGGCCTGCTCGATCGCGGCGAGGATCGCCTGGACCGTCGACTCGATGTTGACGACGACGCCCTTGCGAAGCCCCTTGGAGGGCACCGACCCGATCCCGATGATGTCGAGCCCGTCGTCGGTCAGCTCGGCGACGATGGCACAGACCTTCGTGGTTCCGAGATCGAGCCCTGCGATGATTTCGTTGTCCGACATCCTCTGGTTCCGCTCCCGGGCGTGGGGCCCGAGCACGTCAGTACAGGAGCCGGATCGGTGCCGCCAAATTTCGTGCATGCGGCGCGCGGTGAGCTGCTCTAATGCGGCCGATGCCGGTCTGCCCCACGTGCGGCCAGCCCGCGGAGGAGGCGACGTTCTGCCCCCGCGACGGGACGCCGCTGTCGCACCTCGGCAAGGGCATGGCGGCGATGCCGCGCGAGGGCGACCGCATCGAAGACCGCTACGAGATCCTCGAGCGGCTCGGGTCGGGCGGCATGGCGGTGGTGTTCCGCGCGCGCTCCACCGCGCTCGGCCGCGACGTGGCGCTCAAGGTGCTCTACCCGCGCTGGGCCGAGGACAAGAAGACGATCGCGCGCTTCGCGAGGGAGGCGCGCGCCGCGTCCTCGATCGATCACGACGCCGTCGTGCGCGTCTTCGACTTCGGCTTCGCCGAGGAGGGCTTCTACTTCCTCACGATGGAGCTCATCGACGGGCAGCCGCTGAGCGGGGTGCGGCGGCCGCTCGCGCCGGCGCGCGCGATGCGGCTCTTGCGCGACATCGCGGCGGGCCTCGCGCGCGCGCACGAGCTCGGCGTGATCCACCGCGACCTCAAGCCGGAGAACGTGATGGTCGTCGCGCCGGAGCCGGGGGGCCGCGAGCGCGTGAAGATCGTCGACTTCGGGCTCTCGAAGATGACCGACTCGGACGCGCTGCTCACCGGCGAGGGCGACGTGATCGGCACGCCCGACTTCATGGCGCCCGAGCAGTGGCAGGGGCGCGCGGTCGACGCCCGCGCCGACGTCTACGCGTTCGGCATCCTCGCGTACGAGGTGCTCTCGGGCGCCCTGCCCTACCGCGGCGACACGGTGATCCAGCTCTTGCAGCAGCACCTCTACGCGGAGCCGACGCCGCTCACCGCACAGAAGAACGTGGTGCGCATGCCGCCGGGGCTCGCGGAGCTCGTGATGCGCTGCATGGCGAAGGACCCGCTCGATCGCCCGCCCCACATGGGGCGCGTTCGCGACGCGCTCGCGGCGGTCGACGACGCGAGCCGCGACCTGAAGATCGACTCGATCCGCGCGGGCGGCGCGCCCGTCGCGGCGACGACCGTCGTGTCGCTCGACGAGGGCCTGCTCCTCGATCGGCGCGAGCTCCACGCGGAGATCGCGCGGCTCAACCGGGTGCGGCGCAAGCGCCTCACGGAGCTCGTGCCGAAGCTGCTCGGCGAGGCGCCCGTCCCGCTCGTCGCCGGCTTGCAGGCGCGGATCCGCATCGCCGAGGTCGTGCTCGAGGAGGCCGAGGAGGACCTCGCGATCGCCGAGGCGACCCTCGAGGAGGCCCAGAAGGCGCACCGGACGCGCGAGGCGGAGCTGCGCGCGGGGCTCGTCGCCGCCAACCTCGAGCTCGCGGTCGCACGCCACGCCCTGCCCGGCGACGTGACCGACTCCTATGGCGGCGAGACGCTCGATCTGCGCGCGTCCGAGGGCGCGGCGGACGCCCCCGTCGACGACGCCGACGCGCAGCACGTCTTGCGGCGCGCGGAGGATCGGCTCGCCGCGTTCGTGCGCGCGCCGGACGAGGTCGTCGAGCGGGCGGAGCGGCGCGTCGAGGAGGCGCTCACCGCGTGCCGCGAGCTCGAGACGCCGCTCGGCGTCCTCTACGCGGAGCTCGAGGCCACCCTCGCCGCGATCCCGGGCGCCGGCCCCGCCGCGCTCGCCGAGCTGTCCGCGATCGACGGCGTCGTCGGGGCGTACCGCACGCGCCTCGAGATCCTCGAGCGCCACGCCGCCTCGGAGGGCGCCGAGCCGCGGCGGTGGTAGGCTGCCCGCGGTGAAGCTCTACCTCGAGTACCGCGAGGGCAGCGTCCAGGTCCCGATCGGAGAGACGGTGATCGGACGCAACGTCGGTTGCGCGCTCCGCTTCAACGACCCCTTCGTCTCGCGCCGCCACGTCCGGATCCTCTTCGGTCCCGACGGCGCGTTCGTCGAGGAGCTCGCGAGCCGCAACGGCACCTGGCTGAACGGCGCCCCGCTCGAGGGCCGCCAGCCGCTCGCGCACGGCGACACGATCCAGCTCGGCCGGCGCAAGCTCCAGGTACACCTCGTCGAGGACGACGCGCCCGACCTCGCGGTCGAGACGACGCGGCCCGACGCGCCCGGGCTCGCCGCCGAGGTGCTCGGCGCAGAGGACGCGCTCTCGGAGATCGAGGCGCCGCGGACGGAGCCGGCGCCGCCGCCCGCGCGGACCTGCCCGCGCTGCCGCGCGCGCGTCGCCGCGGCCGACGCGCACTGCACGACGTGCGGCTACACCTTCCACCTCGGCCGCCCCGGCGCCCTCACGCAGCAGCTCCCGATGGAGGAGGTCGACCGCGAGCTCGAGCAGGCCGTGCGCGACGACGACCTCGGCGACGAGGACCGGCGCAGCGCCGACCGCCTCGCGCTCGCCGTGCCCGTCGTCTACACGTCCGAGACGATGACCATCGACGCGCTCACGTACGATCTCAGCCGCACCGGGGTGTTCATCGCGTCGTCGCTGCTCGACGAGGTCGGGACTCGCTGCCAGGTCACGCTGTTGCCCGAGGCGGCGCCGGCGATCCCGATCCCCGCCGTCGTCGCGCGCGTGAGCGCGGACGGCGAGCCCGGCATGGGCGTGCGCTTCGACCGCCCGAGCGAGCGCGCCCTGCGCTGGCTCGAGGCCGTCCTCGAGCGCGCCGAGGGCTGATCCTTCGGAGCGCTTCGAGGACTCAACCGCCGCAGCGGTCGGCGATCTCGACGCGGCCGACGGTGCCCGCGCGGATCGCGGCGCACGCCGCGCCGCTCAGCTCGAGGCGCCGGCCGGTGAGCGTCCACTCGCTCGCGGGGACGAGGAGCCCGTCGCGCCGGACCTCGACGGCGGCCGGGCGCGCGGGCGGCGCGCTCAGCTCGAAGTGGCAGTCGGTCGCGGCCGAGAGGATGGCGCGCAGCGCGCGGTCGATCGCCGGGCCGTCGACCGCCTCGTAGTAGCGGCGGTCACCAGCGCGCGCGCGGCCGCCGGCGTCGGCCATCTCGTTGAGGCCGGCGCGCAGGGCCGGGATGCCGGCGGTGCTGCCGTAGCGGTCGGGGCCGACGATGCCGACGACGAACGTGTCGACGCCGAGGTCGCGGCGCAGCGCGGCGATCGCGGAGACGGTCGCGGGCACCGTCGCGCCGCAGTTCGGCTCGGGAAGACCGTCGGTGAGCAGCACGACGAAGCGCGGGCGCGAGACCGCGCGCGTCTCGAGGTAGCGGCGCACCGTCGCGAGCGCGTCGGGGGTCGGCGTGTCGCCGGCGCGCGGCTGCGCGAAGGCGAGGCGCGCCGAGATCGCGCCGCCGTTGGCGAGCCCGAGGCCGACGTCGGGCGTGGTCGCGACGCCGCAGTAGAGGCGCTCGTCGCCGCCGGTGACCTGCGGGAAGGTGAGCAGCCCGGTGTGGAGGTCGCCGGTGAGCGGGAGGATGGTGGTCATCGCGCGCTCGAGCTCCTGCCAGCGCGTGCGCGTCGTGCCCGACGCGGGCCACTGCATGCTGCCCGAGCGGTCGACGACGAAGAGCACCTCGCCGTCCGGCGGGACGATCGGGAGGTCCTCGAGGAACGGGGTGCAGCACGCACGATCCGTTGCGCAGTCCGGGTCCGCGCAGTCGACGAGCCCGTCGCAGTCCTCGTCGCGGCCGCCGGTGCACGCCTCGGCGCGCGGGAGCACGGCGCCCGCGCAGGCGCCCCACGAGGACGCGTCGTCCACGCCCTCGCACAGCTGCACGCCGGCGCGGCACTCACCGACGCCGAGGGTGTCCGCGGGGCCGCCGTAGCAGGCGCGCTCGGTGCCGAGCACGCACTCGCAGCCCTCGTCGATCAGGCCGTCGCAGTCCTCGTCACCCGCGCCGTCGCAGAGCTCGACCGCGCCGGGCAGCGTCTCGCCGACGCACTCGCTCCACACCGAGCCGGTCTCCGTCGGCACGCAGTACTGGCGGCCCGCGCGGCACAGGCCCACGCCCTCGGTGCCGGGGGCGCCCGTGTAGCAGCTGCGCTCCTCGTCGAGCAGGCACTCGCAGCCCTCGTCGACGATGCCATCGCAGTCGTTGTCGACGCCGTCGCAGACCTCGTCGGACGGCACGCCGTAGCCGACGCAGTCGTCCCAGGTGCCGAACTCCATCGCGACCACGCAGTCCTGCGAGCCCCACGTGCACTGGCCCACGCCGGCGTGCGCGCGCTCGCCGAGGAAGCAGCGCTGCTGCTCGCCCGCCACGCACACGCAGTCCTCGTCGACGCGCCCGTCGGCGTCGTCGTCGAAGCCGTTGCCGCACTCGTCCCCGGGCTCGCGCGGCGTCGGGTCCCCGCCGTCCTCCGGCTCGGGATCGTAGGGCCCCTCGTAGCGCTGATCACCGCCGGTGGCGGCGCAGCCGCCGAGCGCGGTCGCGAGCGAGACGAAGACGAGGGCGAAGCGGAGGGTCGACATGCCGAGCCGACTCAGCAGCGGCCGTGCCATCGACGCGCGGTGGAACCCGGCGGGCTCCACGTGGCGACCGGGGCGGCCACTTCGATGACCGGCTGGTCACTCGAGCCGCCGGCTCGCCCGGCGCCACTCAATCGTCGGCGTCGTCGGTCTCGGCGAGCATGCGCTGGCTCAGCACGCCGCCCTTGTGCGGGAAGACCTGCTGCGGGACCGGCCGGCCGAGGAACGCGCAGAGCGGCTCCCAGCCGTCGCCCCCGGCGATGTCCATCACGAGGAGCTTGTCGGGGCGGCCGGCGAAGTGGCGGCGCACCGCGTCGACGTGCTCGCGGTAGACCCAGCGGAAGCGCTCCGGCTCGAACCGATACGTTCCGTACACGGCGGCGCGCAGGAACCGCCGGATCCTCAGGTGCGTGTCGCGGCCCGGGCTCGTGGGCACCTCGAACGGATCGCGCCCGAGCCAGTGGTTGTGACAGGAGCGCAGCCACGCCTCCTCCTCGCGCACCGTCAGGATGAACTTCGCGTCCGGGTACCTGCGATCGAGCTGCGCGTAGTAGGGCGCCGCGGTGATGTCGGTGATCCCGTCGAACGCCCCCATGAAGCGGAAGTCGAGGGTGCCCGTCTCGAGCGCGCGGAACGTGTCCTCGTCGACCGGGTAGTGGATCGCGTCGATGCCGATGGTGTGGAGCGCCGAGGTGAGGCTGCGCGTCCCCGTGCGGCTCAGCCCGAGGCCGAACACCGGGTAGCGCTCGGTGCGCGGCGGGTGGCGCTCGGCGTGGGCCCGCGCGTACGCGTCGACCTCGGCGCGGCTCAGCTCGGGGAGCTCCTCGATGCCGAGCGCGGCGAGCTCGCCCGCGCCGCGCGCGGGCAGCGACGCGATCACCTCCGAGAGCACGTTCGGCGGCGCGTCCTCGGGCACCTCGCGGCGCGCCCAGCGCACGCCCTCGAAGGCGACGCGCAGCTCGAGGTCGTCGGTCTCCGCCCAGCGCTCGACCGCGGCGTCGAGCCGGCGTCGCTGCTCGGGCGTGCGGCTTCGCAGCTCGCGCAGCGCGTACTTGGCCCACACGTCGCGGCGCCACTGCAGGTGGTCGTGCAGGATGTGGAAGCCCTTGAAGCACTTGATCTCCCCGAGCGCGTTCAGCGCGAGCTTGCGCAGGCGCGACTCGGGCCGGAGCACGTAGGCCGGATCGAGCTCGGGCGGCACCACGTCGCGCATCTTGCGCATCACGTCGGCGCGGGTGATGTGCACGCCGCAGTGCAGCCGCCCGCGGAAGCGGTCGAAGACGTAGCAGTCGACGTACGGTCGATCGTCGGCCTCGAGGAACGGACGCAGGTCCTCGAGGATCAGGCAGTCCGCGTCGACCGCGACGACGAGATCGCTCGCGTACTCGTGCGCGACCATCCGCGCGACGGCCTCCGTGAACGGGCGGCAGTCGGACAGGACGAGCTCCTCGTCGGGCCGGATGTGCTCGCGCGCGAGCTCGAGCGCGCGCTCGCTCGTCCGCTCCCCGATCGTGCGGAACACCAAGGCGACCTTCGTCATGCGGCATCCCATCGAAAGCGCGCGTCGAGCTCCCCCGCGTGCGCCTCGAACGCCCGGAGCACCTCGCTCGGGAGCTCGTCGCGCCAGCGCAGGTCGAGCGCGAAGCCCCCGCGCAGCCCGCCGTAGAAGCCGGCGCTTCGCGCCGGCACCTTCACCATCGGCGCCCCCTTCGCGCGCGCGACCACCGACTGCGTGCCCGTGTTGCCGCCGAGCGGGTGGTGCTCGTGCCGCTCGTACGCGAGCATCGCGGGGTCGTACGCGAGGCCGAGGAACGCGCACACGCGCCGCACGGTGGCCTCGGGCTCGGTCGCGAGCCGCTCGTAGCGCACCTCGAGCGCGTCCTCGGGCCGCTCGCGCACGAGCGCGTCCGTCGCCGCGACGTGCGCGGCCCACTCGCGCACGTGCTCGACCGGATCGCGGTCCGGGTACTTGCGCACCCGGCTGTTCACGACCGCGCGTCCGTCGCGCACGAGGAACAGCAGCTTGTGCGGCACGCCGGCGCGATCGAGCTCGGCGCGCCGCGCGCGGATCCAGTCCACGCGCTTGGTCGAGTCGACGATCACGGGCCGCCCGGTGATGCGCGCGAGCGCCTCGTAGAGGTCCGGCGCCGGCGGGCTCGAGAGCCGGCCCCAGACGGGGCAGTCGGGCCCGCACAGCTTGCACGAGCGCTTGCGCGCCGGCTTGCTCGGGTCCCCGAGGAAGAGCGACTTCTTCGCCTCCCCCGCGTAGAAGACGTCCGGGTGCCCCCCGAGGACCATCCCGAGCAGCGTGGAGCCGGAGTGGCCGGCGCCTCCGATGGCGACGGCGAGACGGTTCAGGCGGTCCGACATCGACGCTGCGGAGCAGCAGCATAGTACGCCGACCCGACCGCCGCCGGTCGAATCGTGGTAGGAGGCCCGCGGTGCCGACCGTGCCGACCGTCCCCGCCCCGCTGCGCGGCAAGATCGAGCTGCCGCTGCTCGCGAGCCGCCTGCTCGCGCAGAACCCGCTCGACGACCCGAGCGCGCGCGAGGTGCTGGTCTACCTGCCGCCGGGCTACGACGCCGACGCGGGCCGCCGCTACCCGCTCCTGATGCTGCTGCCCGCGTACGCGGCGAGCCACCGCTCGTTCACGAGCTGGCGCATCTGGGAGGAGACGATCTTCGAGCGCTACGAGCGGCTCCTCGCCGCCGGCGCGGTGCCCGAGGCGATCCTCGTCGCGCCCGACGCGATGACCCGCTGGGGCGGCAGCCAGTTCCTCGACTCGCCCGCCACCGGGCCCTACCAGCGCTACCTCGTCGAGGAGGTGCTGCCGTTCGTCGACGCGCGCTACCGCACGATCCCCGAGCGCGCGCACCGCGCCGTCGCGGGACACTCGTCGGGCGGCTTCGGCGCGCTGCGGCTCGGCCTCGATCGACCGGAGGCGTTCTCGGTCTACGGCGCGCACGCGGCCGACTGCGCGTTCGAGGTGAGCGTGCGCCCCATGTTCACCGCGCTCGCGATCACCTTCGGCCTCGCGGGCGGCCCAGAGGCGTTCGTACGCCGCTTCGAGGAGCGCGGCGGCCCGCGCGGCGGCGGCGACTTCGAGGCGATCATGACCATCGCGTGCGCGGCCGCCTACGCGCCGGCGCTCGACGCCCCGTGGCCGCACGCCGCCTTGCCCTTCGACGTCGCGACCGGCCTGCCGCGCGAAGAGACCTGGGCGCGCTGGACCGCGCACGACCCGCTCGTCCGCGTCGAACGCGACCCGCGCGCGCTCGCCGACGCGAAGCTCGTGTTCCTCGACGCGGGCGATCGCGACGAGCACGGCCTCGCCCTCGGCGCGCGCCTCTTGGCCGCCGCGCTCGCGGCGCGGGGCGTACCGCACGTGCACGAAGAGTTCGAAGGCACGCACCGCAACACCTCCTTCCGCTGGGATCGCTCGCTGCCGCTGCTTCTCGAGGCGATCCGTCCCTGAGCTTGGGTTTCGAGGAACGCATCGCGTATCCTCGCGTCACCGAGGACCGACACCACGATGGCGAAGAAGATCACCGCCGCGGACGACGCCTCCGCGAAGAAGGCCGCCTCGAAGAAGAAGGCGGCCCCGAAGCGACGGGCCGAGGCCGACGACGACGACGAGGCCGCGCTCGCCGACGAGGCGGCCGGTGAGGTCTCGGACGACCCCGCTCCCATCGAGGCGGATCGCTCGGTCGTCGAGCTCGGCGCCGACCTCGCGAGCGGCAAGAAGGCCGCCGCCGCGAACGCCGCGCGCGTGCTCGACGAGATCGTCGATCGCACCCCCGAGGCCGTCGTGCCGATCATCGATCGCTACGTCGTGGTGATCAGCCAGCCCGACAAGCGCCCGGCGCAGTCCGCCGCGAAGGCGCTGCCGCACATGGCGCGCATCGCCCCCGCGCGGGTCGCCCGCCACCTCGCCAAGCTCAAGACCGGCTACGACCACGCGACCCTGCCCGGCAAGGACGGCCTCGTGCGCACGTTCGCCGGCCTCTGCACCGCCTCGGTCGCCTACCAGAAGCGGCTCGAGGACGTCCTGAACAAGGCCCTGGGCGAGGCGGACCCCAAGACGCTCGTGACGTGGACGGAGATCGTGCTCCCCGCGCTCAAGGGCGAGCCGCACGCGCGGGCGCGCGCGACCGTCGAGGGCCGCCTCGACCGCATCCCGCGGATGCAGGCCCAGAAGATCGCCGACTTCCTCGGGGTCAAGCTGCGCCTGCGGTATCGGTAGTCGCGCCGGGCGCCCGCGATCGGCGATCTTGGTCAGGTGGTTTCGAGTCTGCTACGAAGCCCCGCATGGGAACCGCGACTCGCTTCGGGTGGGGCTACACGACTTGCTTGCTGCTGGTGGCGCTCGCGCTGGTCGCGCCGGGGTGCCGGCGCGGACAGAGCGGCGCGGCGGTGGAGGATCGCTCGACGGGCGGCGCCGCGCCGGTCGAGGCCGGGCCGCCCCCGCCCGACTGGCCGCGCGTGCTCGTCGTCGGCCCGGGCACGGGGCCCGCGCTCTTCCTCGGGCACGCGCAGGACGCGCCCGCGGTCGGCTACCTCAGCGCGGGCGCGCGCGTGCGGCTCGAGAGCAACGTGGTCAACGGCCGCGTCGAGGTGCTCGTCGGCGGCGCGCTCGCCACCAAGGGCTGGGTCCCCGTCTCGCGCGTCGGCGCGTACGCGCAGCAGCGCGGCCGCGTCGAGGGCACGCGCACGTACGTCGGCCCGGGCGACTTCCTCGGCATCCTCGGCGCGTCGGAGACGCCCGGACAGATGCGCGTCGAGGTGCGCCCGTGGCTCGGCGGCGGCAATTTCCTCGGGCCGTTCGTCGGCACGTACCCGGCCGATCAGCTGCGCGACGCGCCGCCCGGCGAGGACGCCGAGGGCGTGACCCCGGCCGACTGCTACCGGCTCCCGCCCGGCCAGACCGTGACGGTGGACGAGAGCCCGCGCGGCGAGCCGGTCGCCACCCTCCCCGCGCTCGACCCGCCGCTGTCGGTCGCGGTCCTGCGCGCGCAGGGCGATCTCTTCGGCGTGCGCGCGGGCTACGGCCCGTACGTCACGGGCTACGTCCGCGGCTCGCTGAGCCCCTGCGAGGGCCCGATGCCGGGGCCCGCGCCGGTGGTCGCCGCGTCGACCGACGGGCGCCCGGTGTGGATGCGCCTCGAGAGCGGGCCCCTCCACCGTGTCGCCTCGGGCGCGCGCGTGCGCTTCCAGAACCGCACCATCGCGCGCCTGCGCGGCGAGGGCTGGGCGCGCGAGCTCGGCCGCCAGGACGGCGGGCTCGTCGACGTCTTCCTCGCGGTCGACGACGCGGTCGCGATCCGCGGCCTCGTGCGCGAGGGAGACCTCACGCTCGTGGAGGGCGGCGCGACCGCGGCGCCCGAGGAGCCGCTCCCGGACGAGCTCCAGTGATCGCGGGCCCGGTCCGCCTCGAGACGGATCGGCTCGTGCTCCTCGCGCCCCTGGGCGCCGACGACGCGCCCGACGTCGCGCGGTTCTTCGCCGACAACCGCGCCCACTTCGCGCCGTGGGACCCGGTGCGCCCGGCCGAGTTCTTCGAGCCCGGGTTCTGGCGCGCGCAGCTCGCGGCCGACGCCGACGCGCTCGCGGCGGACCAGCGCGTGCGCTTCTTCGCGCGCGCCCGGAGCGACGGCGCGATCGTCGGCTTCGTCCACTTCGCGAACGTGGTGCGCGGCGCGTTCCAGGCGTGCCACCTCGGCTTCGGCGTCGGCGCGGCGCACCTCGGCCAGGGCCTGATGCGCGAGGCCCTCGAGGCGGCGATCGCCTGGGCGTTCGCCGAGCTGGGGCTGCACCGCATCGAGGCGAACCACCGCCCCGAGAACGTGCGCAGCGCCGGGCTCCTGCGCCGGCTCGGCTTCGTGCCGCAAGGGTACGCGCGCGACTATCTGCGCATCGACGGCGCATGGCGCGATCACGTGCTGACCGCCCGCACCAACCCGGCGTGGGTCGAGCGCTGAGCGTGCGCGTCTCGAAGTACGCAACGTTCGTTGCAGTCACCGCGCTGCTGGTGGCGTGCGGCGGGGCCCCGACCCAGGCCGCGGTGCCCGCTGCGCCGAGCGCGCCGCGTTGGGACGAGCTCGCGCCGCCGGGCAGCCGCATGCGCGTGCGCGCGCCGCGCGCGACGCGCGTCCCGCACACCCTCACCTATCGCGCGGACGCCCTCGAGCTCGCGTTCGCCGACGCGACCGTCGCGCCAGGCGCGGAGCGCGCGGTCGTCGAGGCGTACCTGGCGCACCTCTCGGCGCGCGCCGGCGCCCCCGTCGAGCCGCGCCCGTTCGCCCTCGGCGGCGCCGAAGGCGTCGAGATCGACGTCGCGTCGTCGCCGCGCCTGCGCGCGATCGTGGTGTGGCGCGCGGGCGCGGTCGGCCGGCTCGCGATCGCGCACGCGGTAGAGGACGCGGGGCTGGCCGCGCGCGTGATCGACTCGCTCTCGTTCGATCCCGAGCGCCCGATCGACCCACGCGCCGCGCTCGCGCTCGACGCCGAGCCGACCGAGGAGCTCCCGCTGTTGCGCAACACGACCGAGCAGCTCGTCTTCCGCGAGGGCGGGATCGCGGCCCCCTTCGCCGGGCCGCGGGCCGCGCTCGACGTCGTCTGGGTCGCCCTGCCCGCGCCCCCCGACGAGCTCGCGCAGGGGCGCCTGCTCGGCCAGCGCTTCCGCGGCCTCGAGGTCGAGGGCCCCGCGTTCGCCCGCCTCGAGGACGGAGACGGGCTGCCCGGCATCGCGATGCACGCGCGGGCCGAGGTCGAGGGCGAGGCCGTGGCGCTGCTCGGCGCGTACCTCGAGGCGGACGGCGGCGCGCTGCTCGTGCGCGGCAGCGTGCTCGCGAGCCGCGAGGCCGAGTGGGCGCCGCGCCTCTGGACCTTGGTCCGCTCGCTCCGCGTGCGATGATGCCGCGCATGGGACACCGCCTCGCCGAGCTCGCCTGGCCCGAGGTCGCGCCGCTCCTGCGCGCCGGGGCGACGCCGGTCCTGCCCGTCGGCGCCGCCGCGAAGGTCCACGGCGCGCACCTGCCGATGGAAACGGACTTCCTCACCGCGGAGGCGCTCGGGCGCCGACTCGCCGAGCGCGCGAACGTGCTCGTGTGGCCCACGCTGAGCTACGGGCACTACCCCGCGTTCCGCGCGTACACGGGCTCGACGAGCACCCCCGAGCCGGCGTTCGAAGGGACGGTGTTCGCGCTGCTCGAGGATCTCGCCCGCGACGCGAGCGCGGCGCCGCTCGTCTTGAACACGGGGCTGAGCACGATCCGCGCGATCGACGGCGCCTGTCGCGAGCAGGGCAGCGCGCGCGCGGTGCACGTCTACCGCGGCGCGCGCTACGCCGAGGTCGCGGCCGAGGTCCTCGAGCAGCCGCGCGGCGGCCACGCCGACGAGGCGGAGACGAGCGTGATGCTCCACCTCTGCCCGGAGCGCGTGCGCATGGCGGACGCGGCCACGTGGGTCGAAGAGGTGCGTCCGGGGGTGTGGTCTCCGTCCGATCGGAGCTCGCCGAGCTACGCGCCGCTCGGCCTCTACGGCGACGCCACGCTCGCGACGCCCGAGAAGGGCGCGCGCCTCGTCGAGGCGATGCTCGAGGACCTCTGCGCCGCGCTCCCTTGAGCCGTGCTATGGGCTCGCTCGTGCTGCACTACGACACGGTCGTGGCGCCGGGCGCCTCGCCGGAGGCTTGGATCCTCTTCTGCCACGGCATCCTGGGGCGCGGCTCGAACTGGCGCGGCTTCGCGCGCGGGCTCGCGAAAGCGACGCCACGGCTCGGCGCGCTCCTCGTGGACCTGCGCGCGCACGGCGGCTCGCGCGCGCTGCCCCCGCCCGACACGCTCGAGGCGGCGGCGGCGGACCTCGTGCCGCTGGTGACCGAGCGGCGCATCGCGGCGGTGATCGGGCACAGCTTCGGCGGCAAGGTCGCGCTCGCGCTGTCTCGCGCGCACCCGCCGCCGCACCTCTTCCTCGTCGACTCGCTCCCGAGCGCGCAGCCCGAGCGGGTCGGGCGCGACGAGGGGCCGGACCGCGTGATCGGGATGCTCGAGTCGCTGCCCGCGCGCTTCGCCGACCGCGTCGCCTTCCACACGCACGTGGAAGGGCTCGGCTACTCGCGCGCGCTCGCCGGTTGGCTCGGCCAGAACCTCGAGCCGACCGACGGCGGCCTCGCGTTCGGGCTCGACCTCTCGCGCATCCGGGCGCTGCTCGCGGACTACTTCGCGCGCGACCTCTGGGACGCGCTCGACCCGCCCGCGGGCGAGACCGTCGCGCACGTGATCATCGCCGGGCGCTCCGACGTCTACGGCGAGGCGGACCGCGCGCGCGCCGCCGCGCTCGCCGCGCGGCACGCGCGCGTGCGGGTCCACGTGCTCGAGCACGCCGACCACTGGGTGCACGTCGACGATCCGGGCGGCCTCGCGGCCCTGGTGGAGGAGGCCCTCGCGTGAGCACGATCGAGACGGACGTCGTCGTGGTGGGCGGCGGCACGGCGGGCATCGCGGCCGCGCGCGCGGCGACGAAGGGCGACGTGATGGTCGTGCTCGTGGAGGCGGCGCGCTTCGGCGAGCCGCGCGCGCTCCTCGGCTGGCGGGTGCTCGAGCGCACCGTCGGGCGTCACCTCGCGCGCGGCGAGGCGAAGCGCGCGCCGGTGTGGGACGAGGCGCGCGCCGAGCTCGCGCGGCTCGCCGCGCTGCGCGAGGAGCGGCTCGAGCTGCGCCTCGCCGACGCGGGCGTCGAGGCGCTCCGCGGGCGCGCGCGCTTCACGTCGCCGCGCTCGCTCGAGGTCGAGGGCGGCGCCGAGGTGCGCTTCGATCACGCGGTGATCGCGGCGGGCGCGGGCGCCGCGCCGCTCGACGGAGACGCCCCCGACGGCCGCCGCCTCGCGACGCCGGAGCAGCTCCTCGATCTCCCGGCGCTGCCGCCCGAGGTGATCGTGGTCGGCGGCGGCGCCGCCGGCGCCGAGCTCGTCGACGCGCTCGCGCAGCTCGCCGACGTCGAGGTCACCTGGATCATGGACGAGCTCGGGATCCTGCCGAGCTTCGACCGCGAGCTCGCGGAGGCGCTCGCCGACGTGCTGCTCGGCCGCGGCGTGAAGCTCGTCCACGGCAAGCGGGTCACCCACGTCACCGCCGAAGCGCACCGCGCCGTCGTGCGCCTCGACGGAGGCCACGGCTACGACGGTCCGCTCGCCGTGATCTGCGCCGGGCGCCGCGCGCCGCCGCCGAGCTCGCTCGGGCTCGACGCGCTCGGCCTCGACGCGCTCGACGTCGACGAGCGCCTCGCGACCCGGCTCGAGCACGTCTTCGCGGCTGGCGAGATCACCGGCCACTGCCCGAGCGCGGCGCACGCGGAGGCGATGGGGCGGCTCGCCGGGCGCGCCGCCGCGGGCCGCGAGGTGCGCCCGTGGGATCCGCGCCAGATCCCGGAGATCGTGCGCAGCCACCCGCAGCTCGCGCAGGTCGGGATGACGCCCGACCTGCTCGCGGGCCGCGAGGTGGTCATCTACACGGCGCGCACCGAGGAGGCGCTCGGCGGCCTGCTCGAGGGCGTCGGCGAGGGCGCCGACAGGAAGGGGTTCGTGCGCCTCGCGTGCGACTCGTCGACGGGCCAGGTGCTCGGGCTGAGCGCCGCGGGCCCGGGCGCCGCGACGATGGCGAGCAGCGCGGCGATCGCGCTCCGCCTCGGCGCGACCGACGAAGCGCTGGCCGACGTCTTCGGCGACGTCCCCGGCGCGCTCGGCGCGCTCTTCGCCGCGCTGCGGTGAGTCTTCGGAGGGGTCGTGTTCTCGCCGCCGCCGAGGCGGCTTGCGTTCCAACCCCTCCCGCCGACTCACCGGCGGTCCATGAAGATCCGCAGCACGTACCAGAACATCAGCGCGATGGCGCTGAAGAGGGCGAGCGCCGCGGCGACGTGCTGGTCGGTGCGGTAGTGGTGGAGCACGTTCGACGTGTAGTAGAGCGTGTAGCCGCCCGCGAGCACCACCATCGCCCCGCTGAAGAGGACGCCGAGGTGGAACCCGAAGATCAGCGCGCAGACGATCGTGGCGAACGCGCCGAGCGCGGCGACGCCGAGGATGCCCTTCAGGAACGAGAAGTCCTTGCGCGTGAGGAACACGATCCCGGTGAGCCCGCCGAACAGGACGAGCGTCACGATCGCGGCGGTCGGCAGCACCGCAGGGTCGGAGTAGTAGACGGCGATCGACAGGATCGGGACGAAGATCAGCGCCTCCATCGCGACGTAGAGGCCGAGCCCCGCGTACGCCATCACCGGGCTCGTCGCCCGGCTCGCCCACGAGTTGGCGACCCAGCCGACGGCGATGAAGGCGCCGAGCACCACCAGCCACGTGAACTGCGCCGGCATGGGGGAGCGCGCCAACATCGTCATGAAGAGCTGCGCGGCGCCCGAGAGGAAGAGGCCCACCTCGAGGAGCACGAAGGCGAACACCGCGCCGACGAGGTGCACGTACGTCTTGGTGATGAACGCCGCGCGCTCGTCCACGGAAGCGTCGGCGGCGAAGTATCCCTGGGCGTGGCTCTGCATGCCGGGATCGTTCGGCCTCGCGCGCGCCCCGTCAAGGCGATCCGCCCGCGCCGTGCAGGCCGGGGTGGCGATCCGCGCGCGTGTCGTCCATCCTCCCCGCCCCGATGTCGGCGCGAGAGATCATCGCCCTGGGCACGTCGAGCCAGGTGCCCACCCGCTACCGCAACCACAACGGCTACCTCCTGCGGTGGGACGACGAGGGCATCCTCTTCGACCCCGGCGAGGGGACGCAGCGGCAGATGATCTACGCGGAGGTGACGGTGACGCAGGTCACGCGCATCTGCATCACGCACTTCCACGGCGACCACTGCCTCGGCCTGGCCGGCATCTCGCAGCGCATCAGCCTCGACCGCGTCCCGCACGAGATCGACGTGCACTTCCCGCGCTCGGGCCAGAAGTATTACGACCGGCTGCGCAAGGCGTCGATCTACCACGACGTCTCGCGCATCCGGCCGTGCCCGATCGACGGCCCGGGTGAGCTGTGGCGCCGGGGCGAGCTGTCGCTCCACGCGGCGCGCCTCGACCACGCCGTCGAGACGTACGGCTACCGCCTCGAGGAGGCGGACGGACGGACCATGCTGCCGGAGAAGCTCGCGGAGGCGGGCCTGCGCGGCCCGATGATCCGCGACCTGATCCGCGACGGCTCGATCGAGGTCGGCGGCAAGACGGTGCAGCTCGACGACGTGTCGATCCACAAGCGCGGCCAGCGGATGGCGTTCGTGATGGACACGCGCCTGTGCGACGGAGCGTTCGCGCTCGCCGAGGGCGTGGACCTGCTCGTGTGCGAGAGCACGTACCTGTCGAGCGAGGAGCGCGAGGCGCGCGAGCACGGGCACCTCACCGCGCGGCAGGCCGCCACGATCGCGCGCGAGGCCGGCGCCAAGCGGCTCGTCCTGACCCACTTCTCACAGCGGTACGGCTCGCTCAAGCCCTTCCTCGAGGAGGCCCGCGCGGTGCACGACGACGTCGTCGCCGTGCGCGACGGGGACCGCGTCCCCGTACCCAAGCGCGTCAAGACCGCTTGACCGCCAAGAGGACGCATCCCTTCTCTCGAAGGGCTGTGCCTCTCGAAGGGCTGTCCCTACCGCGGGATGGCGGCCGATCGGGCGCGGGGAGTGGCGCCGCGCGCAGGCGCGCACGCTCGGTCGGTCCGGGAGCGTTCGTTGGGCGCGGGTGCCGGGGGCGCGT
This sequence comes from Sandaracinaceae bacterium, assembly GCA_019637095.1. Taxonomy (GTDB): domain Bacteria; phylum Myxococcota_A; class Polyangia; order Polyangiales; family Sandaracinaceae; genus JACKEC01. The sequence goes on from JAHBWG010000020.1 coordinate 95,283, forward strand.
ACGGGGTGGCGTCGACCACGCCCGACCCGCCCTGTCTTCGCGCCTTCGCCCCTTTGCGCGAGACTCGATCTCCCGCCCCCGCTCTTCGCGCCTCTGCGCGACACAGACGACGACGCTTGGAACGCGCTCCTCCGCGCGCTCAGAACAGGATGTCGGGATCGTTCTCGGCCGGGCCCTCGCGCGCGGGCTGCGCGGGGACCTCGGGGACCGGCGCCGGGGTGACCACGAGCTCGACGCGGCGCGTCTCGCCGGCGCGCAGCGTCAACGTCTGCGTCGCCTCCTCGACGAGCGGGTGCCAGGCGCTGATGCGGATCTCCTCGTTGGCCGGCGCGTTCTCGATGCGGAAGCGGCCCGACTCGTCGCTCACCGCGAACAGCGGGTGGTAGAGCGTGACGATCTCGGCGCGCCCACACGGCGCGGCGAACGCGCACTGGAGCGTCCGCACGCCGCCCTGGCCGAGCTCCACCTCGCGGCTGCGCTCGTGCAAGACGGCTTGCAGGACGCTGGCCCCGAGGTCCGGGAGGAAGGGGTAATCGGTCCGGTTGGTGATGCGGAGCCGATCGCCCTGCATCCCGACGACGAGCCGCGGCGTGAGGCGGCAGTCGGTGATCGAGACGTCGTGCGTCACCGGCTCGTGCTCGGGGATGGTCGCGAAGTCGGCGAGCATCACGAGCACGTCGTTGAGGCCGCGGTCGGGGCCCGGGGACAGGGGCGCGCGGTCGCGCTCCTGCGGCGGCGCGCACGTCTCGGGCGGGGCCGGGCGCCCGGGCGGCGGGATCATCGGGTTCTCGGGGTACCGCGGCGGCGCGGCGCCCTCGGCGAGGCGCACCACGCCCTCGAGGGTCGCGCTCGTCGCCGTCGCCGCGCCGGGCTCGCGCGCCGCCGGGTCGGACGCCGGCTCCTGGGTGCTCCCGCAGCCGTCGCAGCCGCCGAGGACCGCGATCAGCGCGAGGAGGCCGAGCGGCTCGCGGAGGGTCGAACGGGTCACGCCGTACAGGCTAACCCGCGACCTCGGGCGCCGCTTCCCCCGCCTGCTCGCGCCGGCGCATCGTGTGGATCGCCGCCGCGATGGCGCCGCCCACGACCGCGACGCCCGCGTCGATGAGGAAGACGGTCCAGTCGAGGTTCGCGTCGTGGTGCGAGTGATCCGCCGCGAGCGCGAGGTACGCGCCGGGCGTGAGCCCCATCCGCACGACGAAGTAGCCCGCCATCACGAGCGCCGCGACGACGTAGCCGCTCGCCATCGGCACCGCGACCGGGGCGTCCTTCTCCGGCTGCTTCATGAAGAGGTACACGAGCACACGCAGGTAGTAGTAGGCGCCCACCGCGCTCGCGAGCACGGCGATCACGGCCACCCAGAGCAGCGCGCCGCCGCCCTGCACCGCCGCGAGGATGACGTAGTACTTCGCGAAGAAGCCGGCGGTCGGCGGGAAGCCCATGAGCGAGAGGATCCCGAGCGAGAACGGGATCGCGAGCCACGGGTGACGGCGCCCGAGCCCCGCGAGATCCTCGTAGCTCGTCGCCTCCTTGCCGTAGGAGCCGGCCGCGATGAGCGAGCCGAAGGCGAGGAGGTTCGAGACCGCGTAGCCCGCGAGGTAGAAGAGCACCGAGCGCACGCCGAGCCCGCCGCCGAGCTTCCACGCGGCGACCATGCCGAGCAGGAGGAAGCCCGCGTGGCTGATCGAGCTGTACGCGAGCATGCGCTTGACGTCCTTCTGGACGAGCGCGGCGACGTTGCCCACGACCAACGTGATGACCGACAGGCCGAGCAGCGCGGGCGGCCAGCCGGCGCTGTCGTTCGCGATCGACAAGTCCCCGAGCGCGTCGACGAGCAGGCGGATCATCGCGCCGAAGACCGCCGCCTTCACCACGACCGCCATGTAGGTCGTCGCCGGCGTCACCGCGCCCTGGTAGGCGTCCGGCGCCCACGCGTGGAACGGCACGGCGCCGACCTTGAAGGCCATCCCGACGGTCGTGAGCAGCATCCCCGCGAACACGAGCGCCGGCGGGGCCGCGCCGTTGCGGATGAACACGCTCATCTGCTGGAGGTTCGTCAGCCCCGTCGCGCCGTAGAGCAGCGCCATCCCGAAGAGCAGGATCGCCGAGGCGAACGAGCCGAGCAGGAAGTACTTCACCGCCGCCTCGGCCGAGCGCGGGCTCGCGCGCCGGAACGCGACGAGGCCGTACACCCCGAGCGACAGCGTCTCGAGCGCGATGAAGAGCGTGATGATGTCCGCGGCGCGCGCGAGGGCCATCGCCCCGAACGCGCTGAACAGGAGGATCACGTAGTACTCGCCGCGCTCGATCCGGTGCTCACGCAGGTACCCGCCCGCGAGCAGCGAGGCGACCGCGGTGCTCCCGCAGATCACGAGGTCGAGGAAGTGCGCGAGGCCGTCGTACGCGAGGTAGCTGCCGATGATCCCGGGCGCGGTCGCCTCGGGCCCGCCGAACCAGAGGCCGAGCGACATCGCGGCGGCGCCGAGCAGGATGACCGCGCTGACGATCGACAGCTCCGCCTTCTGGGTGGAGAACGCGTCCACCAGCATCATCGCGAGGCCGCCGACGGCCACGATGAGGAGCGGGCCGACGACCATGAGGGACTCGGTCATCATCGTACGTCTCCCAGCGCGGCGACGCGCACGTCGTCGCGCGGCGGCGCGAGCCGCAGCGCCTCTTCTTCCTCGGCGGCCGGGGCGTCACCCTCGGGCGCCGCCTCTTCGGCCGGCGCCGCGGGGACCGGCGGGATCCCGCCCGGCAGGATGTGCGACTCGTCCGCCCGCCCAGCGGCCGTGGCGCGCGTCGTCCAGGTCGCGAGGAAGCTCTCCACCGACGCCTCCATCGGGCTCAGGAAGAACCCGGGGACGATGCCGATCCAGAACACGAGCCCGATCAGCGGCGCGAGGATCCACTTCTCGCGCCCGGTCAGATCCGTCAGCTCCTCGTTCTCCTTTTTGTCCACGGGGCCCCAGAACGTCTTGAGCACCGCGTGCAGCATGTAGATCGCCGCGAGCACCACGCCGGTCGCGGCGAAGAGCGCGAACGTCTTCTGCCACACGCCGAGGTTGCTCGACACGAACGTGCCGCTGAGGATCATGAACTCGCCGACGAAGCCGTTCGTGCCGGGCAGACCGACCGAGCTCATCGCGACGATGACGAAGAGCGTGGCGTAGACGGGCATCACCTTCGCGAGCCCGCCGAAGTCGGCCAGGTCGCGCGTGTGCCGCCGGTCGTAGATGACGCCCACGAGGATGAAGAGCGCGCCGGTCGAGATGCCGTGGCTGATCATCTGCAGGATGCCGCCGGAGACGCTGCCCTCGGTGGCCGCGAACAGCCCGAGCATCACGAAGCCGAGGTGGCTCACCGACGAGTAGGCGACGAGCTTCTTCACGTCGCGCTGCACCCACGCGCAGTAGGCGCCGTAGATGATCCCGATCACCGCGAAGACGGCGAGCGTCGGCGCGACGAGCCGCGCCGCCCACGGGAACAGCGGCATCGCGAAGCGCAGGAACCCGTAGCCGCCGAGCTTCAACAGGACGGCGGCCAGGATCACCGAGCCACCCGTCGGCGCCTGGACGTGCGCGTCCGGCAGCCACGTGTGGAACGGGAACATCGGGACCTTGATCGCGAAGGCGATCGCGAACGCGAAGAAGAGGATCACCTGCGGCCAGCGCGGCAGCGACAGGTAGCTGATCTGCTCGAGGTCGAACGTCATCACCTGGGCGACGTTCTCGGGCGCGCTCTGGAACTCGAGGACGATGTACAGGATCGCCACGAGCATCAGCAGGCTGCCGACCATCGTGTAGATGAAGAACTTGAGCGCCGCGTAGATGCGGTCCTTGCCGCCCCAGATGCCGATGATGAGGTACATCGGCACGAGCATCAGCTCCCAGAAGACGTAGAAGAGGAAGAGGTCGAGCGCGATGAACGCGCCGAGCATCCCCACCTCGAGCAGCAAGAAGGAGACGGCGTACTCCTTCACCTTCGTGTCGACCGACGTCCAGCTCACGTCGAGCGCGATCGGCGTCAGCAGCGTGGTGAGGATGACCAGCCAGAGGCTGATCCCGTCGAGGCCGAGCTTGTACTGGATGCCGAACGTCTCGATCCAGATGGAGCTCTCGACGAAGCGGTAGCCGGCGGTGCCGAAGCTGAACGTCGCGTCGGTCGCGAAGACGCCGAAGAACGGCTCGGCGACGTGCGACCAGAACCCGCGGGTCCAGAGGCTCGCCGACGCCAGCTCCGCCTCGCTCGGCGCGAGCGCGTCGCGCACGACCGGCCCGACGAGGTAGAGCGACAGCACGAAGCCCGCCCAGGCCCACACGCTCGCGAGGCGGCGCGTCCCGTCCGACCACTGGCGGGGCAGGAAGATCAGCGCGAACGCGCCGAACGCCGGCCACGCGAGCAGCGCGGTGAGGATGCCGTCGCTCGACGGCGCGCCGAACGTGAACGTCGTGAAGACGACCGCCGCGACCATGCCGGCGAGGTACGCGCCCGGCCCGGCGCGGTGGGCGTCCTCGAGCCCGAGCATCTTCTGGAGCCAGGGCCAGAAGACGACGGCGACGAAGAGCGTGACGAGGACCCAGACGAGGGGCCACATCAAGAGCGTGCTCAGGACGTTGCTCATCGCGCCACCTCCGCCTGCGCGTGGGCGCGCCGCGCGACGCGCAGCGTCAACGACTCGCTCCGCCGCGTCGTGTTGCCGAAGGCGTTGCGCGCCTCGACGGTCGCGCGCACCTGCACCGCCACGGTCAGGAACATCTCGTTGCCGACGGGGATGCGGCTGCCCGGCTCGAGGAGGAGCAGGCCGTCGTCGATGTCGTCGTCGCGGATCGCCGCGTCGTTGATGTGCACGACCATGCCGGTCTGCGGGGCGAAGTCGATCGCCTCTTGCGCCTCCGGCGCGGTGCCGAAGCGCACGATGCCGTGGGTGCGCACGAGCTCGCTCCCGTCGTCCTGCCGCTCGATCGCGCGCGGGAGCTGCGAGGGCAGGAGCGGCTCTTCGACGCCGAGCAGGACCCCGAAGCGGCCGTCCTCGGCGACCACGACCTCACGCTCGATCGGGCCCCACGTCGCGGCCGGCGACGCGTTCCCCTCCGTCGGCAGCGGGTGGATCGAGAAGCGCAGGCGCACGCGGCGCTTGCCGTCCTCGCCCGGCTGAGGGACCTGCCCCTCGGGCAGCCGCCCCTGGAACCGCTGCACCGTCGCCATCTGGAGCGCCGGGCGCGAGGGGAACCAATCGGAGAAGACGCCCGCGAGCCCCTCGCGCCGCGCGCCTGGGTGCAGCCACATCTCGTTGGGGATGACGCTCGGGAACTCGATGGCGACCGGGCGATCGCCCTGCGCGACGACGTGCTCGTTCGGGCCGAAGTTGTCGGCCAGGGTCTCGAACACGCCGACGAGCGCGTCGATCTGCGCGCCGCTGTGGTCGCTCGGGTCCGCGCGGCGGTGGCTCGCGTAGTCGTGCTCGGCGCGGCCCTCGGCCGTCCACTCGCTGTCCCACTCGCCGTCGGAGTCGAAGTCCCAGCGGAACTCGGTGCCGAGCGACGGCGTCACCGTCCACGCCACCTGGCCGACCGCCGTCTCCTCGCCCTCGGGGCTCGGGTGCGGGTAGGTGAACCACCACGTGAGCCCCGCGAAGCCGACGACGAACATGGCCGCGTAGGCGTAGAGCAAGCCGTTCTGCGCCCGCGTCACCACGAAGCCGAGCGCCTTCATCGCCCACGCGCTCAGCTTGGTGAGCACCATGTCGACGAGGAAGCGATCGAGGTTGGCGGCGACGACGCCGAGCCACTTCATAGGGGCGACGATCGTCGCGCCGTAGAGCTCGTCGATGCGCCACTTGTCCATCAAGAAGCGGTGCAGGGCGGGCATCCGCTGCATCATGCTCGCCGGGATCTCGCCGTCCGCCTTCTGGTACCACAGGAACGCGAACAGGAACCCGAGCAGCGCGACCGTCGTGCCGACGCCCATCGCGAGGCCCGCGGCGAGCGGCGAGGCGTGCACGAGCTGGTCGTCGAACGACAGCGTCGCGACGCCCGACCAGACGCGGCGCGCGGCGGCGGTGCCCTGGTTGAGGGCGTCGACGTGCGCGGCGCCGCTCGCGACGGCCTCCTCGTAGACGTGCAGGAACTCCTCGTGCTGCGGCGTGAGCCACCCGCTCCACCAGTTGATCCCGTGCACCGGGATCAGGTGCGGCAGCCCGAGGAAGCCGACGAGCGCCGCGCCGATCGCGAGCACCCAGAGCGGCGTGGTCATCGCGTCGGGGGACTCGTGCGGCTCGACCCAGTGGTCGTCGTGCTCGCCGTGGCCGTGCTCGCCCTCGTGGCCGTGCTCGTCGTGGTGCGCGTGCGGCGCGTGGCCGCCCTTGTACTCGCCCCAGAACGTCCGGAAGTAGAGCCGGAACATGTAGAAGGCGGTCATCGCCGCGGTGATCGAGAGCACCACGAAGACGAACATGCCGACCCAGCCGCCGGCCCAGTTCCCGCTCGTGACGTTCTCGGTGAACGACATCGTCTCGTTCCACCGCGAGGGCGCCTCGAAGAACCAGGTCATCGCGCCCAGCAGGATCTCGTCCTTCGAGAAGAACCCGGCGAGCGGTGGCAGGCCCGCGATCGCGATCGTCGCGATGAGGAACGTGAGGTGCGTCGCGGGGAGCTTCTTGCGCAGCCCGCCGAGGTACCGGATGTCGGCGTCGCCGTGCGCGTGCACCGCGTGCATGACCGAGCCGGCGCCGAGGAAGAGGCAGGCCTTGAAGAAGGCGTGCGTGAAGACGTGGAAGAAGCCACCCGCGAAGGCGCCCATCCCGACCGCGGAGAACATGAAGCCGAGCTGGCTCACCGTGGAGTACGCCAGGATTCGCTTCATCTGGTTCTGCACGAGCGCCACGCTCGCCGCGAGCAGCGCGGTCAGCGCGCCCGTGATGGCGATGACCGCCATGCACGTCGGGCTCTCGACGAGGACCGGGCTGAGCCGGCAGCAGAGGTACACGCCCGCGGTGACCATCGTCGCCGCGTGGATGAGCGCGGAGACCGGCGTCGGGCCGGCCATCGCGTCGGGCAGCCACACGAAGAGCGGGATCTGCGCGCTCTTGCCCGTGCACCCGAGGAAGATGAAGAGCCCCGCGGCCGTCGCGACGGTGAAGGTCGCGGCGCCGCCCGAGAAGGAGAACGGCGCGTCGCCGAGGCCGAGCCCGGACTCGAGGGTGGTGCGCGCCATCGCGTTGATGGTCGAGAACTCGAACGCGTCGGCGCTCCGCGGCGCGACGTACGCGACGAGGATGAACATCCCGATCAGCACGCCGAAGTCGCCGATGCGGTTGACGATGAACGCCTTCTTGCCCGCGGCCGCGTAGTCCGGGTTCGTGAACCAGTACCCGATGAGCAGGTAGCTGCAGAGCCCGACGCCTTCCCAGCCGACGAACATCAGCGGGAAGTTGCTCGCGAGCACGAGCACCAGCATCGAGGCCATGAAGAGGTTGAGGTACGCCATGAAGCGCGCGTACCCCGGGTCGTCCTCCATGTAGCCGGTGCTGTAGACGTGGATCAGGGCGCCGATGCCCGTGACCATCACCGTCATGATCCCGCTCAGGTGGTCCATCACGAACCGGACGCGGACCGGGACGTCGACGCTGCCCACGGTGATCGAGAACCACTCGTAGACGTCGTGGACCAGGACGGGCGGCACGCTCGCGTCCGCGCTCAGCAGGTAGCCGAAGCCGACGAGCGAGAGCAGGAACGAGCCGACGACCGAGCCCACCGCGACGGTGGTCACCACGGTCTTGTCGACCCGGCGACCCATGATGCCGTTGTAGAGCGCCCCGAAGATGGGGAGCAGCACGATCGGCAGGAGGATGTGATTGACGTCGAACGACATGGAGGGCTGCCCGACTAGTGCCTCAGGAGGTCCGCGCGGTCGCTCTCGACCGTGTTCTTGAGCCGGAAGAGGCTGATGATGATGGCGAGGCCGACCGCGGCCTCGGCGGCGGCGACCGCGATCACGAAGAACGCGAGCACCTGACCCTGGAGCATCCACTCACCGGGCGCGCCCGGGCTCCAGCGGTTGAACGCGACGAGCGTGAGATTGACCGAGTTCAGCATGATCTCGATCGACATGAGCTGGAGCAGGACGTTGCGTCGGGTGAGGAAGCCGATGGCGCCGATGGTGAAGAGCACCGAGGCGAGCGCGAGGTACGTGCCGAGTCCGATCTGCATGGCTCACTCCACCGCCTTGCCGCGCCCCTCGAGCGCCTTCTTCTCCTCCGGCGAGTGCCCGCGCGCGACCGCCACCGCGGCGATGATCGCCACGAGCAGCAGCACGGACACCAGCTCGAAGGGCACGGCCGCGCCCGAGAAGATCGCGTCGCCGAGCGCGTCGACGCCGCCGAACTGCCCGCACTCGGCCGAGCCGTCGCGGCACTGGTCCAGGTCGACGTAGGGAGCCTGCGTGGCCGCGACGGCGAACGCGATCGAGGCCCCCACCATCGCCATGACGAGCGCCGCCGCGCCGCGGAGCACCCGGCCGCGCGGGTTGTCCGACGGCTTCATGCCCGAGGGCCCGATCAGCATGATCACGAAGATGAACAGCACGACGACCGCGCCCGCGTACACGAGCATCTGGATCGCCGCGAGCAGATGCGCGTGCAGCGTCAGGTAGAGGCCGGCGAGCGAGACCACGTGCGCGAGCAGCGAGAGCGCCGCGCGCAGCGGGTTCTTCGCGCTCACCGTGAGCACGGCCGTCACCATGGCGACGAGGCCGCAGAGCAGGAAGACGAGCTCTCCGCCGCCGCTCACGCCGCCCTCCCGGACGCGCCGGACGCGCCGGACGCGTCGGACGCGTCGAGCCGGGTGTGCGCGCCGAGCCCGCGCTCGATCGCGGCGATGAAGTCCTCGGGGTACTTCTGGATGAACGCGAGCATGGGCATCGCCGTTCCGTCGGCGAGCGCGCAGATGGTGTTGCCCATCATGTTGTTCGAGATGTCGACGAGCAGGTCCACGTCCTCGCGGACGCCCTCCCCGCGCGCGATGCGCTCGAGCACGTCGACGAGCCAACCGCAGCCCTCGCGGCACGGCGTGCACTGGCCGCACGACTCGTGCTTGTAGAACTTCATCAGGTTGCGCGCGGCCTCGGCCATGTTGACCGAGCTGTCCATCACGATCGCGCAGCAGGTCCCGAGCATGGTGCCGATGCCCCGCATCGGGTCGACGCCCATCGGGACGTCGAGGTGCGACTTGCCATGCCACGGGTGGAGCGGGTCCGTCTCGGCCGGCGCGTGCACGACGTGGTCGGGGTGCAGGACCGGCGTCGAGCTGCCGCCCGGGATCACGCCCTTCAGCGGGCGATCGTCGTGCAGCATCCCGCCGCCCAGATCGTAGATGAGCTCGCGCAGCGTGATGCCGACCGGCGCCTCGAACACGCCAGGGTTCTTGACGTGCCCGCTCACCCCGTAGAGGCGCGTGCCGCCGTCGCGGAACGACTCGGGCAAGAGGCTGATGTCCGACCACGCCTTGCCGCCCATCTCGAGGATGTCGGGCACCGACGCGATCGTCTCGACGTTGTTGACGATCGTGGGCTTGCCGAACGCCCCCTCGACGGCCGGGAACGGGGGCTTGAGCCGCGGCTCGCCGCGCTTGCCCTCGAGCGAGTTCAACAGCGCCGTCTCCTCGCCGCAGATGTACGCGCCCGCCCCCGGGTGGACGTGGACCTCCATCGGGTAGTCCTTCCCGAACGGGCGCCGTCCCAAGTAACCCTTGTTGCGGGCCTCCTCGATCGCGGCCTCGAGGCGGCGGATCGACTTCACCAGCTCGCAGCGCACGTAGATGTAGGTGACGTGCGCGCCGATCGCCCACATCGCGCAGATGCAGCCCTCGATCAGGCGGTGCGGGTCCTTCTCCATGATCTGGCGATCCTTGAAGGTGCCCGGCTCGCCCTCGTCGGCGTTGATCACGAGGTAGACGGTGTCCGCGTCCTTCGGGAGGAAGCCCCACTTCACCCCCGCGGGGAAGCCGGCGCCGCCGCGGCCGCGCACGTTCGCCGCCCGCACCTCGTCGCGGATCGCCTCGGGCGTCATCGCGGTCACCGCCTTGCGCGCGAGGCGGTACGCGCCGTGTCGCTCCGCGACGGGCAGGGTCCACGCGTCCTCGACGTCGAAGCGGTTCGAGAGGATCTTCCGGTGCTCGGCCATCGGCTACTCCTCTTCTTCCCGGTGGGCGATCGCCGCCGGTCGCGGCACCGCGACGGGCCGCTCGGACGCCATGCGCGGAGGTGCCTCGGACGCCGCGCGCGGAGGCGGCTCGGACGCCGGCGCCTTCACCGCGCGCGGCGCAGACGGCAGCGGCGCGACGCCGAGCCCGTCGAGCAGCGCGTCGAGCTTGGCGACGTCGAGGTCCTCGTGGAACTCGTCGTTGAGCTGGAGCATCGGCGCGGTGCCGCAGGAGGCGAGGCACTCCGCCTTCAGCAGCGTCACCTTGCCGTCCGCGCTCGTCCCGCCCGCCGAGCAGCCGAGGCGACGCTCGAGGTGCTCCTGGATCGATCGCCCGCCGCGCAGATCGCACGAGAGGGTCCGGCACACCCAGATCACGTTCGGGGCGACCGGCTCCTTCTGGTACATCGTGTAGAAGGTGACGACGCCCTGCACCTGGGCCGTGCTCATGTCGAGCCGCCCCGCGACGTAGTCGATCACCCCGGGGCTCACCCACCCCTCGCGCTCCTGGCAGAGGTGCAGCACCGGGATGCACGCGGCGCGGCGCGTCGGATAGCGAGCGATGAGCTCGTCGACGACCTTCTCCATCTCGTCGGAAAGACTGAACACCATGCCGTCAGCTCTGGGGGTCTCGGGACGACGGAACCGCGCGAAAAATCGGGGCAAAAAGTGCGACCGGGGGCTTCGCGCGGGTCGGACGCTAGGCTGGCGTGGCGCGGCTGTCAAGCGCGACAAGGCCGCGCGTTTCGCTTCCCATCAGGCGTGCTACCGGCTACCCTCGGGCCGCTCGTTTCGACCCCAACCCGCTGAGGATTCGTGACGCTCTTCTGTCCCAACTGCGGAAAGCCCAACCTCGACAGCGCGACGCAGTGCGTCGCCTGCGGCACGGAGCTCCGACCCAAGAGCCCGGCCAAGTTCAAGGGGACGATGATGATGAGCGGGGTGCAGATCCCGCAGGCCGGCGAGGCCGGCGCCCCGCCCGGGCCGCCGCCTGGCGCGCCCCCCGGCGGCGGCTTCGGCGGCCCCCCGCCTGGCCCGCCCCCCGG